>CAYUFX010000074.1:0-24579 GCA_964444135.1 uncultured Pirellulales bacterium
ACGTGGTCGCCATCATAGACGTATTTGACTATGTAACTGCCAACGACATTCTTTTTGATGCGCCTGCCGGCCGGGTCATAGGTGTAGGTAATCGTGTCCCAATTTGTCGGGTCCGGGGGCGGCGAACCTGACCACTGCACAAAGTCTACCGAGCCGCGATCGTCTCCGTCCTCGTATTCGCCGTCCTTGATATAGCGCCATCTCAGCGTATGGCTGCCTGAGCCACTGACGTTAAATTGCTTCTGCTCCCAGTCTTCCTCACCGCTGATCGAAGGACATCATTCGCTTGTCTTCAGGTGCGGCGCGATATCGCCACACGAGCCTGCCGTCGTTTGCGTTCAGGCAGTAAACGTGGCCGTCGGCAGACCCAAAAAGTGCATGGCCCTGCCAGATCGTCGGCGGTGAATCGATACGACCATTAGCCGTGAAGCTCCAAATCTGCTCACCCGTGGCGGCATCAAGCGCATGCACACCATGGGCATCGACCGAGGCGACGAACAGATTCCCATCGGCGACGACCAGCGTGCTGAGCTTGCCGCCCAGCTCGCTGCACCACGTGCGCTTCAGGTCGGTCGGCTGGACAGTTGTCTTCACCGCCCCGCTGCGCTCGGCATCATGTCGGAACGTCGGCCAATCATCCGGCTTCGGTTCTGAGACCTGAAATTCGAGGAGCGCGCCATAGGCGGGGCCGCGAATGAGGCGCTCGGTGTCCGGCACCTCGCGACGTGGCTGTGCTGTTTGCGAGGGTGGCGCCAAGGCAGAGAAACCGTAGAGCTTTGCCTCGATGTAACATGCGCACGGATGCTGCGGTGCGTAAATTAGCCCGTTGCAGGGCATGATGCCGTAATGACAGGCGCCCCTGACCCAGTGGTGACATATCCAGTGCTTAGCGGCGTGGTCGATGAATTCGATGCCGGTGCGAGAGAATAGGAGGTACTTGTCAGTCGCTTTGGCTCGGTAGCAGCGGTGGTGGAACCAGTGGGTACTCACGTCAGGGACAAACTCGCTCTTTACTTCGCCCGAATACAGGTCTCGGCCGGTCATGATGCCCGAGTCGCGGCCTTGTGCCACAGCGCCATTCCACACCAGTCCGCCGGCAACAAGCATGTCGTCCGGCGTGCCCATGTGTCCACACGGATGGTGCGGCGACTGCCACAGCGTCTTGCCGTCCTTGACCGACAGGGCAAACATGCTCGTACTACGCTCCCTGGGTTTCGCGACATTGACCTGTCCGCTGTACAGAACCACATCATCGTACAGGACCAGTGTGGCACCACCGGAGCTTCGCATGCCTTCTTTTTTGGGCAATGGCTCCGAGACCCATAGTGACTGTCCCGTACGCTGGTCAAGGCACCGTATCTTCTCACCATCATGGAATAGGACGCGCCGGCCATCGGCAGCTAACGACAGCGAGACCAGCCCTGATTCCTTCTTCCAGAGCACTTTGCCCGAGTCTGCGTCGACCGCCATGATCGTTCGCGGCGCCTGCGTCCATAAGGGATTTGTGGTGTCCTTGCTCATCTCGGTCAGCGTCGCGTAGCGTTTTTCCGGATCACTTCGCAGAGGCTGACCTTCCCCGGCGACCGACAGGATCAGTACACCCTTAGAGCAGAGTATCTCCTCGGTCGCCTTCGTACCGTTGTAGGTGCGGATTGTCTTGCCCGTTGCTGCGTCCAATACTGACAGCGGCGCATCGATGTCCAGGGTCACGTACACCCGGTCGCCTTTCGCCACCAGCCGGCGAGCAAGTAGCTGTGGACCACTCTTGAGTCGCCACAGGTGCGGATGCCAGAGCTCAATTTTTCGTTTCCAGAGCAGTTTACCATTGAACGCGTCGCGCGCGATCAGTCGCCACTTCGGCGGTATGAGAATGGATGCCCGCGGTGCTTCATCAAAGATGTGTAAAAGAGGCGTCCGTTCGCCGATACGACCGAGCTAACGCTTGACATGTGGTCGTGCTGCCGCGAGTAACGCGGCCCGGCCACCCACTGGTAACGGCTCGGCGGTCCAATGACGCTATCGTGAGCAACGGCGTTGTTACTGGGATCGTGCAGGTAGTGCGTCCACTCGTCGATCTCCTGCGGCCGAGGCTTCACCGTCTTTATCCATCTGCCATCTTCTTTAGTATATGCCACACCATTAGGACACAGCACGCGCATAACTTCGGCGTCCGATACCCCACCGAGGTCCTCGGAGACGACAAGATTGACCGAGTTGTCGATGTAGGGCAACCGGTCGCCGGACCAAAGCTCGACGAAAACGTTGCCGTATTGCCCGAGCGCCTGGATGTGCTTGCGGGCGTCGGCGACGTTTCCTGGGTCACGGTCAAGACCGTGAACGACGTAGCTGTCATTGGCTCGCAGCGCGGAAGTCAGCCTCCCGTCCCCACAACCTATATGGACTATCAGGCCGCCCCTGACACCGGTAGCGTTCAATATCTGCTTGGCTTGATCTATGTCCGCCCGGCTGGGAGCAGCCGCCAAAGCCACTGCCAACACAATGGTCGTAAAAAGCCAAATGTTGCTTGTCTGGTAAGTACGCATAGCATTCTCCTTCAATCTGAAATTACAAATTCCTGTCTCAAATACGCTCTTATGCATTTTGGTCATATATAATACTGTAATAGCGTTTGAATTTAAATAATTTGAACCATGGGTTCTTCCAGGTCGTGCCTCCGAGGTTATTCGTGAAAAACATCCGGCCCATTACGCTTTGGCAAGTGTATTGGAAGGGGGCAAGCCTGAATATCTCAAACTCACTCAAACATATAAACTTCATCACAAAGCATCTAAGCAGGCTTGCTATGTACCGGACACAAAGCACGGAATTTACCAGCCTAAATGCACCAGATGGTTGGGGCTTGGTGGCAGAATTAGCTCTTGCCTGCTCAAAGCGTGCGGCAGACGTCGCTGCTCTGGTCGCCGGCGTCACCGGCCATAGCGCGCGACGAAGTTTTTGGGGAATGCTGCGGTTTGGCGGATCCGTTGCTCGGTCTGCTCTGACATCTCTGTTAATATCGAGTTTTTCGGAGGGACACCTGCCGGCAAATCACGAAAACCACTTATCCCGCACCTTTATAGCGATAGGCCCAGCCGGAGGCCATATAATCTATATCCAGTATCTGACCATCCGGTGGATATTCAATGCCGTACAGTGTGACCCCTTCACGAATCAACTTGTCCACACGCTCTATAGTGAAGCGGTCACGCCATTTACGGACTTCCGAATGGCCGTCACAAAATCCCAAAACGCTGCTGTCGCCATGATTAACCGCCATCGGCCCCCACCAGCCCCATCGGTCCGTTCCTGTATACTCGGGAGCCCCCAATACAAAGTGGTGGCTCGAATTCCAATTTCGGGTCTCCGCACTCTCAACGAAAACGTAACGGGTCGATGGCGAAGTAATCTCACCGAATGTCTTGATCTGCAGGTTGTATCCCGAGCTGCTCGGGTTCGGAGCCCCATATAAACACATTGGAAGCCCGTAAGAAACAAAAACACTGGTCCCATCGTACATGCTCTTACGGATGTTGTCGGCAGGACAATGATAGGTGTCCGGCTCTTTGACATACGGGTATAGCAGACCCCTTTCGATCCCTCGGATCTCGTCCTCATTCGTCACGGGTGGATTCGTTTGAGTATTACTGAGCAGGTCACCATTTGAGTTGCGGGGCACCCCTATCCAGCCGACGTAATTCCCGTTCTGTTCCACGCCATTATCTTCGGAGCTCATGATGCGGCCGTCATTATCTTGCATGTACACGTACCAACCCAAGGCAAGGTTCTTGGTATTGCTCAGGCACACGGTCGCCGCCGCCTTCTTTTTTACAGCATTCAATGCCGGCAGAATGATGGCCATAAGCAGCGCGATAATAGCGATTACCACTAAAAGCTCTATTAACGTAAAGCCTTTAAGCTTGGACATGGCGAGCCTATTCCTCTTCCGGAGAATCCGTTTCTCGGTAAATGTTTCATTATATCGGGTACGTCCTATTCTTGGCTTTGCCTTGTATATCATAACACAGCTCGTCGGGTTCAAGCAAATCATAAAACGCCCCGCACCAATTTTCACATCTCAACCATATTTACAAAATGTCAGCGTAACAAAAAACGCCATACTCCAAAACTATGTCTAACCTCTGTGAAAATTGGTGCGGGGAGGAGAAAATCGTTTATTTCCGTTTGTCCGAAATCCACGAAAGTAATATAATACTATGCTATAGGGCTTTCTGGTGACACAGAACGCGGAAAACAGAGTTATTCCTTACAAGGCAAACGCATTCGGAGGAAATACATATGAGCAAACCAGGCACACTGATTAAACAGAGTATGCAGAGGGCGGTACGTGAGTTGACTATGTTGGTTCTCTGCATTGTGATCGGAGAGGCCATATTTAGTGTTGAATGTCTCGCGGGGGAATTGCCGGAGTGGGTGGGGAAGATTCGGAGGGACCATCCGCGGCTGTTTTTCAATTCCGAGATGTGGCCTAAAGTGCGCCGGCGTGCGCTCGGGCCGGAACGGCAGTGGTACAACTACATGAAGCCGAGGGTGGATAGTCTCATCAAGCGTGTAGGCGACAAGGATGCGCTTGACGCAAAGGAATACGGCCAGGAGGCGGCGTGGGCGGCGTTTGTGTATAGGGTGACGGAGGAGAAGCAGTACATCGAGCTCTCGAAGAAATGCCTGGATGCAAGTCTGCGGTTTTATGATGAGTGCTTCAACCATAAGAAGAGCGTTAACTGGTACTCGACTTCGCGGGTGCATGCGACATTGGCGTGGGACTGGCTCTACGATGCTCTGTCGGAGGCGGAACGGCGGGATTACATGTCGAGGCTTGTGCGGGTGATTGACGGAGTATTGAAGGCCAGGCCGACCATCTACCGTGAGAATATGAGCGGATATGCGAGCGGGTTCTATGGAGTGAAGAATTGTCTGTGGTTCATAGGATGCACAGCATTCGGAACGGGAATAGAAGAGGACAAGGTGAACGAGTGGTTAGTGTGGGGATGGAATGAAAACATGAAGCTGCTGGAACACAGGCGCAGGGCTTGTGGTGATGACGGGGGAGGAGCATCGGCGACGCTGGGATACGTTCTGGGGGCGTACCCATGGGCGGAGCAGAACTTCTTTTATACATGGTTGTCAAGTACGGGGGAAAATATCGCGCCCGAGTGGCCGCACAGCGCGTGGCTGGCTAATTACGTGATATGGAACTGGATAGAGGCGGATGGGGGACCGTTGGAGTTTGGATACGGTGACCGTCCCCATACGAGGAACGCAATGCCAACGAGCCGGTTATATACCCATATGGCAAATATTCGGCACTTGTATGGGAGACAACGGCCGAAGGAGGCAGCCTTGGCAAGGCACGTGCAGGGACTGGTGCCACAGAAACGATATAGCAATAGTTGGTTCATTTATCCGTTTCTGTTGACGGGCATAGATGATGCGCCGGAGGCATTCGAGCCAGATGGGCTGCCGAAGGCCAGACACTTCGAGAACATGGGGCAAATCATTATGCGCAGTGGCACCGGAAACGATGATACGTACTGCATGTTCTCGTGCGGTGGGATACTGGAGCAGCATAGGCATTACGATGCGCTGAATTTCGTGATTTATCATAAAGGATTTCTGGCGCTGGATTCGGGGACGCGGTACAAGGAGTTCGACAACGGTGAGCATCTCGCGAACTACTATGCTCAGACGGTGGCGCATAATTGCGTTGTTGTTCACCAGGAAGGTGAACCACCGGCCAGGTATTGGGGAGGGACGGTTGTGGGCAATCACGGAGGACAGCACAGGCAGTTAGGTTCGGTGGTCAAGGCCTTTGAGACAAACGATGACTATGTGTATGTTGCAGGGGATTCGACGGCGTGCTATCAGCACGGATTGGTAAAGGGGCCGGGACAACCGGATTTGGGGCAGAAATGCGAGCTGGTGACACGGCAGATTGTATTTCTGATACCAAATCATCTCGTGATTTTCGATCGAGTTGTGTCAACGGATGCAAGTTATCGCAAGGATTGGCTCTTGCATACGGCTCATGAGCCTCAGATACGCGGCAAGACCATTAGGGCGGATCATGGTAAGGGAAGAATGTTGTGCACGACGATGTTGCCGAGAGATGCCGTATTACAGTCTGTTGGTGGGCCGGGCAGGGAGTTCTGGGCGGCGGGGAAGAACTGGGATATCGTGCGGGACGGACTGACCGATGAGAATTTGGCCTTGATGGGGCAGTGGAGAGTCGAAGTTACGCCGGGCAATGCAAGGCAAAGGGACATCTTCTTACATGTCATACAGGTGGGAGGACAGGGTCTTGAGCAAATGGACGAGGCAACATTGATAGAAGGAGACGGCAGATACGGCGTGACAGTGAGAGCAGGCAAACAGGTATGGGACGTCGTGTTCAACTCCGACGGGCCGTTGGGCGGGCACATCAGCCGCTCAGGCCGGGACAGAAGGATTAGTCGAAATTTGGCTACAGGAGTGCAAAAGCAGGTGGGCATAGCGGCACGGACATATCCGGCAATGACTTACGAGCAGGCTAAGGCCAGGATACCGGCTCGGGGGCTGCCCGATTTCTGGGTCGGGGGGATGGAGAAGCTCGAGAAGCAACTGGCAAAAGTCAGCAACGGCGAAGTGCGGGTAATTGCTAACACGCCTGGTGGGCGATGGCTGCACCTGGTGATCTTCGGAGAGCGTGAGCACGTTACACAAAAGGCGAATTTCAACTCAGCAGTTGGAGGTCGAGCTCAGTCGGCGTATATGGAAAAGGAAGCAAGGTACAAGCCCGTGATTCTGTTCGTGGGGCCTGTACATGGGCACGAAGTGGAGGGGCTCACCGGATTAGCGAATCTCATAAGCATTATGGATACGGGGTACGACCTGCGAGGAAGGGAGCAGGCGAAGCTGCGGGAACTGGGGCGCAGGTGTCGGTTATTGATAATACCAGCCGGTAATCCTGATGGGACTGCGAGGCTGGAGCCACGGGCGCTGCAAGGGATGGATCTCGATGATTTGCGGTTCTGGGGGCAAGGGACATGGAGCGACGATACGTTTTGTGGGTGGCCGGATAGCAAGAGGCAACACCCGATGGTAGGGGAGAACATAGGATTTCTGGGTTGTTATTTCAACGATGCCGGTATCAATCCGATGCATGATGAGTTCTTCGAGCCGATGGGGCCGGAGGCGCCGGCTATCCTAAAAGTGGCGAGAGAGGAAGGCGTGGATTCGGCGGTGTCGCTACATAGCCATGCGAGCAGGCCGGCTCTGCTGAGGCCGGCTTATGTCACTATCGAAAAGCAAGAAGACGTGCGGAAGCTGGCCGCGGAGTGCTATGCGATTCTCAACGAGCGAGGGCTGCCCTATGGGAGTCCATTCGAAACTCAAGCTGAAGGCGGGAGGAATCCTTCGCCTTTTAATCTGACCAGCGCGATGTATCACGTGAGCGGGGCAAGCAGTTTTACGTTCGAGTGCCCACATGGATTGGATAGCACGGGGGCATGTGAGGTGGGCTTTGAAGAGATTCTGGACATTCAACTCGCGCTGTATGAGGCAATGATGCGCCACGAACTTGCTAAAAAGGCAAGGTAGTAGGAGAAACCGGTCCGTGACTGGCAGTCCTTGATTTGTTTGAAGACCCATGCGGACAGCTCTGAAAGGAGCCTTCGATCGGCAGTGTGCCGAACTACGGCAACTCCAGTTCCGCAACCGGCGTGAAGTACCGGTGCCACTTATAATGACACACTTTCTCCACCGAAATTGGCTTATTTTGGACACGGACCCGGCTTATATGAGATGCTGATTATTCCGTTCATAGCCTGATTTTGTATTTGTCATCGCCTCTGAAAGTTCGTCTGCTACGGCTGCACGATACATTTATTTGTGCTTGCGGCTCTTTGTCTGTTGGGATACTTATAGTAACAATCAGGCTTGCATCACGAATATTCATCTTACTAACATCCAATTCTACAGCCTTTTCAAAGGTTTCTTTATTGTTATTCCGGACATTTCGCTTTGCCCACGCCAAGCCGCTCGTTATCAGGTCCCGTTTACACGCCTCAAGATAAGCCGTATCCGATTGAAACAGCATAATGTTCGAGCCGCTCGTTAAAACGTGCATTTCGAGTCCTATTATGGCCATCGCCGTTATCACAAGTACCAGCGCGAAACCTTTTTGCCTTGGTTTTTTCATCTTTAATTCACCTGTACCCGCGTTTTCTGTGCGGGAAGCACAGGTGCGGGCAGAACCTTTCAAAAAGCACCTGTACCCGCGTTTTCTGTGCGGGGAGCACAGGTGCGGGCACCCACAAAATACAGATGTGAATTGGCCATCTTCTTTTCCCAATGTTCTCCTCGAATCTTATGTTCTATATGAGTCTTGACCTCCACTGCATAACCGTCCCCGTCTTTTCGCCAGACTTGCCATTCCACTTTTGCATTTGGTATCGACCAGACCGTTTGTTCTAAAGCCCCCGTGCTTTCTTGCGAAAGCAAGAAGGGGGGCTGATTGTCCGTTAACTTACGTCTGACCCAGCAACGCTGGGTTCTGTTCAAAAGCCGCCGTTGGCGGGCCTTCTCATCTTTTAACTGATAGCAAATCATACCCTCTGCCAGCTCGATCAAAAGCACCTTGTCACCGGTAGTATATTCATCAAACGATTCCGGCAGTCCCTTTGCCTCGTCAATGTCCTTCTGCATTTGCTCTAACATACTTAGCAGACTTGCATTCTCCTGCACGACTTGATATGACCGCGGAATATCCTTTATAAGCGTTCTAAAAAAGTCGTCAAGAACGAGCATCATAAATGGAAGAACAATTACTACTATCAATATTTCCACTAAAGTAAAGCCTTTACGCATATTTATCACTCCCCTTTGGCCAAGGACTCGTCCGCTAAAATATATCTGGCCAGCTGAACTTTTACTTCCTTACTAAAGCTCATGCCGTTTGCTGTCACCTCTACTAATGTCATTGCCTGCCATTGACCGGTCCCCGCCGACTTTTTGATATTAACACCGAGCTTGGGCCAAAGCCGCTTAAAGTCTTCGTCGGGGATTGGTTTGCCCGTTATGGTTATACTGTCAAGCTCGGCCTGGGCCGCCGCTATACATTGCTGCCTTACTAACTGGTAGCGATTGAACTTTGCGAATCCATACAGTGACAATGCCAGCCCGACTAAAAGAAGTCCAAAAATGGCCGATGCGACCGTGATTTCAGTTATGAAGAAACCGCCATATTTTTTGCTTTTAACAGACACAACTATTCTCCGTTTACGATTGTTACGGATAAACTGCCTCAGCCAGGCTTTTGACAACAGCGATACTCGGTGAAAATATCGCATAAATTACAAATCCTACCATTGAACCCATAATAAGTGTTACACAAGGCCACATTATGAACCTTGCTAGATTAACGTAGTAGCTATAGTTTGTGCGGTAGAAAGACTCAAGCATTTCTAATATAGACAAAGTATTGCCCTGATTAACCTGTTCATCGAAAGCCCACGCTAAGGCAGAGCCCAAATTACTTTCTCTGACTGCCGTGGCAATATTGTCGCCCCGTTTTACTTTTTCCAGCCACTCTTTAAGCCGTTTTCTAAAACAATTGTTTACGTCCAGCTCAAGTGTATTCTTGATAGTATCGTCGACTGTATAACCTGCGTTGAGCGAAAGCCGCAGAAGCTCTACGACATGGACCATCGAATAGTTCTTTTCGAACCAGTGCAAAATAGGAAGGTGCCATTTAATATAGTCACCGATGCGTGAAAGCAGGTACGGCTTCTGGGGGCGACGAGGCCGAAACCTGACGCGAATCGAAACGGGTATGACCACAAGAATCGTCAATGCAAATGCCAGCCAGAGTAACCACCCATATTCAAACCTAATAAAACGCACTATTTCCATTAACAATCGAGTAGCAGCTGGAAGTTCTCCACCAACCATTTCTTCTAATACACTTTTGAACTGCGGGATCACGAATGTCACAACCGACAGTAATACGAAAAACGTAAAAACTATCACTATTACCGGATAAAGTGGGTGAACGGGGTTGATTCTTCTGCGGTTATCGGCTTTGGTAAGCAAATCTGCTTCGATTGCACTGATAGCAAGTGGAAGCTGGTCAATGCGTTCGGCGGCAGTTATCATTGCCACCGCATGCCCCGGACATTTTGGATAGCCCCTTTTGATTGACTCACTCAATGAGTAGCCCTGAACCAGCCATTTTTGTATTTTTTGCAGGATTATTGAGCGTTTGTCTGCTCGTCCACCGGCCGCGGATTCCAACGCCATCGGTAACGGCAGATTCTGCCGCATACTCGAACCAATCGTCGAGATAACGTACGTAGCAACCGCGTGCCGTGATGTCAGGGTGTAAGCTATAATTGAGCTCATAAACAAAATGAAAAATATAAAACCGGCTACGCCCAAAGGACCAAACGCAAAACCCGCAGTTACTGATAAAAGCAGGAATAGAAAAATTATCAGAATCCATTTTGCACATATCTGAGGCCATTGTTCAGAGCCGGGCTCACGTTTTGATACCGATACAGCTATAACTGATGCAAAGAAAATAAAGGGCGCAATTACCATAGCCCCGGCACTTTCTGCCTCTGCGGTAATGAATATTGATAGTGCTATAAAAGGTGAAGTAACCAGAGCGATAGCCGGTTTCTTAAATCCAAGGTAGATATAAACAACTAAAACTGTTATTGCTATAGCTTCAAGCATACCTTAAGCCTGTGAACCTAAACTCGTAATAACCTGTATCATTGGCAAAAACATCGCCAGGACACCCATAGCTATAATTCCACCTACCACAATCAGCATAATTGGTAACAGAACCGCCTGCAATCTTGCCTGGCCGCATCGTGCCTGCTCCGAGTACATCTGGCCCAGACTGTAGAGATTGTCCTGCAGCTCATTGCGCTGCGTGCCTAATTGAATCGAATACAAAAAAAGTCTCGGTATCATCTTGCAAAACTGTCCCGCTTCTAAGATATTCGCTCCCTGCTCGATTTGGCCTGCAAGGGCCTCGCATTCCAAAATGAGCTTTTCGCTTCCTGTCGCACCTGAGCTTAATCTCAAAGACGCCGGCATATCACAGCCGGCCGCGACCATCATTGCCATCGCCTCGGCCATCCTGCCGAGCACGCTGCCATGATAGACTCTGCCGATAACGGGAATTTTTAAGAACACCGACTCCTTGAATCTGCGTCCTGCTGCAGATGTCGAAAGAATCCCGATTGCAACAAGTATCGCTGCTATAAGAAGTCCTACTGCTATCCAGAAAGGCACCACGTTTTTCGTAATAGAAAAAAACAAGGTAGTTACAGGATTCAATCTTCCACTAACCATTTCCTCAAGCACCGTTTTGAACTGTGGGATTATAAGCAGGAACATAGCTGTTATAACGACCGCACCCAGGACCAGAATAACCGCAGGATAACTCATCGCCTCGAAGATTATTCTCCGTGTTCGACCAGCCAGCTCCAGATGTCTGTTCAGACTTGTCAGCATCTCGCTTAATCTGCCTGTTTCCACTCCTGCTTTTAGTATGCGGCCGTACAAAGGCGGAAAACGCTTCTGTCTCTTTTCAAATGCTTCTTCGATTTTGACACCTGCCTCGAGTTCCCCTGCTATATCATCAATGAGCTTGCGCATCGATTTCGAGCCAACATCATTTGAAAGCTCTCGCAGGCCTTTCTCCAGAGGAATGCCGGCTTTGGTTATGGAAGCCAATTGCTGATTGAAAAGCATAAACTGATTTCTGCCGATGGCCGTCTTGGGCTTTTTGGGTTTGGCCTTATCGATGGAATTTACAGAAAGCTGCATCTGTTTGAGCTGTTCGTTTGCTTCCTCACGGCTGCCGGCCTCAATCGTGCCTTTCATCAGCCTGCCTGCCGACGTCAGTGCGTTATATTCGAATGTCGCCATTCTTTAGTCCCTATCTAAATTCTTAATAAAGTTGTTCTTGTATAGTTAACTTTCGCACTTTTTGAATTGTGTTAAATTGGGTAATTTTAAGCTTATGAGCCATTTCACGACAATATAATTATTTTTGTAATGTTCGAGCGATTTACCGAACATGCATAAATTACCAAATTATTTGTAAGTCCTTATTTCGTAAGGGATTCTTCTAATAAAAAGTGCGAAACTCAACGTATAAAAACATAACAATTATTCCATCAGCTCAAGAATCATCTGAAGCTATACCACAAACCTTATTTAATTCTTCCTGTGTTGTGATTCCCTCGCTAATCAGACGCTCGCCGTCGGCCAGCATGCTGGTGTGACCTTTACACATCAGCAAAGCCTCAAGTTCTTCGAGGTCGGCTTTGGCCAAAATGGCCTTTCGCAATTGACTATCAAGCTGGACCATCTCTGCAATCAGCACCCGGCCCTTGTAGCCGGTATTAAAGCAGACGTCACATCCTGCCGCTTCGAACAAACCTGTTTTCTCAATCTTTCGCTTACATTTGTTGCAGAGTTTCCGGACAAGTCTCTGATTCAGCACTGCTGAAACGCTTGATGTTACCTGATAAGGCTCGATACCCATCTCCAAAAGCCGAAGGAATGCTCCCGCAGGCGTGCCGCTGTGCATTGTGCTCATTAGCAGATGTCCCGTTAGTCCTGCCTCGATAGCTATCTTAGCGGTTTCAGCATCCCGTATCTCTCCAATCATAAGAACCTGCGGGTCCTGTCTAAGCAGCGACCGCAAGCCTGTCGGAAAGGTCATTTGACCATGAGGTGTAATCTGCACTTGTGTAGCGCCCTCAATCATTATTTCTACGGGGTCTTCGAGGGTAACAACGCTTTTGCCGGGAAAGCTTTTGAGAATGTGCCGCAAGAGAGCAGCTAAGGTGGTACTTTTTCCACTTCCCGCGGGGCCGGTCAGCAATAAGACCCCCTGGTTTTTAGCGGCAATCATCTTCAGCGCTTTGTATATATCTTTTGAAAAACCCAGTTGCCCTAGGTCCGTAAGCTCGATATTGCTGTAAAATAATCGAACAACCGCTCGTTGACCGTGTATTGTCGGGAAAACAGCCAGCCGCTGGTCCATAATTTGTTCATTTCTGCTCTTGCTGATTTCAATCCGGCCTTCCTGGGGTATATCGTTGCGGTAAGTCAAAAGGCCTCCTAATACCTTCAGTCTTGCAATTACATTACCAGACAGGGACTTTGGCAGCTCTTCGACTGTGTTTAAAACGCCGTCGAGCCGGAATTTTACCATTAATCCAGCACCCGTAGGTTCGAAATGGACGTCACTCGCGCCGGATGTTACAGCTCTTTTCAGAAGTTCGTCCACCAGAGATACTACATCCTGGGCATCTTTTTTCTGGCTGGAAGAGCCGTTCTTGTGATTACCTGTAGCCATATTCTTGCAGTGGATTAACAGATTTCAAATTATTCCGACATTTCATTTGCAAAGCTAAGACGAAATGGAGCCTCAAAACGTTACCTGAAAAAGCTTTTTTTTTGCATTTTTTGTATAATTTATGTTAACATATCCCTTAGGTGCTGCGTCTTAACAAATAGAAGAATATAAGACATTCGAAATGGGTGCTTATGTTTGGTAGGACCGTAAGTTACGGATTGTTGTGGGATTTTGCTGTCTCCGAAGCCGTCAGCGAAGACCAGCGGTGGATATTGTCCACAATGCACAAGCACGGCCAGGAGCTTATTACAATGCTCTGGCGAATATTGGGTAACGAGCAGGATGTTTGTGATGCCTACCAGGATACGTTTCTGCAGCTGGCACATTATGAAGGAGGACAGAAACCCGAACATGTAAAAGCCTATATTTTCCGTACCGCGAACAATGTAGCCATTTCAATGTTAAGGCGCAAAATAGTTGAGAGAAGGAGAATGTCAACGGCTATTGTTACCGAAAAAAATGTAACCTCGCCTGCGAGAGAGCTTGATTCTAAATACCTGCAGGAATCTCTAAGATGCTGTATAGCTCAACTGCCTGAACATCTAAGAAACGTCATAACTCTACGTGACCTGGCAGAATTGTCTTATGCGCAAATTGGCAGGATATTGGGAATATCAGCAGCAACGGCGAGGGTTTATAGATGCAAAGCACTACAGATATTGACTATGTGGATGGGTAAAGAAGAAGAAAAATGACCGGTATAAATAAAAATAATAAATGTAGACGTATCAGGGGATGGTTGAGTGAAGCAATAAGCAGGCATTTTGGTCTTGACGCAAACTGGTTGCAAAACCACATTACGAATTGTCCGAGATGTCAGCGGCGACTCGTATCATACGGTAAAGTCAATCTTGCGCTCTCGGCCATAAAATCGCAACCCCACAAGCTCGATTTATTGATGTGTGCAAATGCACAGGCCATTGGCGTACTGAAACACAGTCTTCGCCGGGCACAGAAAGCCAAGAAGCTCAGAAAAATACGGCCTGAGCCGAAGCTGCGGGAGAGATTCGGCAAGTATTCAAGCTCAGCGGCAAATGTAGCTGCTTGTATTGCAATCCTGCTTCTTACGAAAATCGGTGTCTTTTCCTCTATGGATATGTTCCAGACCCAAGGCCAAAAAGTCATCAAACAGTATTATGCCAGCCGTGCAGGCGATGACCTGGCCGATGAGATTTTCCCAACAGATACTAAATTGTCTGTCCACCCGAAGGACTCGGTGTCCCTTCGGAAAACTCTATCTTGAATAAGGTAGAACGTTTTTTGCTGTTCTCTTTTCGCTTTCCATTACCAGGATTCTCTGGACCAGTCTCGCTAACCGGCAGGCCCAGCGCACACACGAAACTCCCCCAAATGGGGCACTTTTTGGCACTTGCCTGATTCTCGGCCAGAAGATGAACTCATCCCAAATAATTATGTTTTAGAAAAATGTTGGAATAGGTTCACTGGTTCAGATACTATAATGATTGGAAAAACCGGCAATTTATTTGAGCGAAAGTCAATCACGAAATGGCCAATGAGCAAAGGAGAAGTCAGGCATGGATAAAAATTGTAGCACTCGACGCGAGTTCATAAAAACAATTGGCCTCGGAGCGGCAGCTCTGGCCTTGCCCCCGGCGTATGCCGAAGGAGCGAATTCGTTACTCGCGGTTAATCCTGAGCCACGATTCCACCTGTCACCTTATCTATACATGCAATTTATGGAGCCTTTGGGGACGACGGACGGCTCTGTCGCTGCCGCATGGGATTTCAAGCGAGACTGCTGGCGAGAAGACGTGGTCGCAATCACAAAAAAGCTATCGCCCTCTCTAATCCGATGGGGTGGGTGCTTTATTTCATACTATCGATGGAAGGAGGCTGTCGGTCCGCGGGACAAGCGAAAACCGATGCTCAATTTATGTTGGGGCGGTGTGGAGACTAACCAGGTTGGTACGCATGAGTTTGTTGATTTCTGCCGCCAGACCGGTGCAGAGCCGCTCATCTGTGTGAACTTCGAATCGGACGGAAGGAAGCACTGGCAGCGCGACCCCAAAGGCAGCATCCGGTCCGCGGGTCCGCAGGAAGCGGCCGAGTGGGTAAGGTACTGCAATTCGCCCGACAGTAAAGAAAGACGACAGCACGGTATAGAAAAACCTTACAACGTACGTCTGTGGCAGATTGGGAATGAGACATCCTACGACCGCAATGGCTTCGACTGTGAGACCGCGGCCAAGCGCACTGTCGCCTTCGCCAAAGCCATGCGAAGGGAAGACCCTGACATTAAGCTGGTCGGCTGGGGTGACAGTGGATGGGCACGCCAAATGCTCGACATCGCCGGTGAACATCTCCAGTACATTGCCTTTCACCATATGTTCAATCCGGACCGTAACTTTCCTAATTCGCCGTTGCGGGGAATTGAGTATCGCAAGGACCCGGCGTTAACCTGGGAACGGCTTATGAATGCCTCCAAGGTTCATGAAGAAAAGATTAAGAGAATGCGCGAGGAGGTGGCGGACTACCCCATCCCACTTGCCCTGACCGAGTGTCATTTTGCCCTGCCCGGCCGGAACCGGTGTGAGGTACTTTCCACATGGGCGGCGGGCGTTGCAAATGCCCGACTGCTGAATGTCCATGAAAGGCACGGCGACAAGCTTAAGATCGCCACTCTGGCCGATTTCTGTGGAACCCGGTGGCAGGTCAATGCCGTAATGATTCCTGTGCCTGGTGGAAAAGCATATATGATGCCTGTTGCCCTGGTCATGAGTCTGTACCGGCACCATACCGGAGACAGCGCCATCGACGTTATCAAAACGCCTGGGGATCTTGATGTCACAGCCAGCCGAAGTGGAGACCGGATATATCTCCATATTGTCAATACGAGCAGAGAAAGGTCTGTCTCGACCCAATTGAAGGTAGAAGGCATGAAGGTTGTATCCGGCCGTATTTTTGAATTGGCGGCAGACCCGGAATTCGAGGTTATGGAAACTCAATCCAACGAAATACAACCAAAGGGAAAAAACCTGTCTGCTAATTGTCGCTGGGTCTTTCCGCCGGCTTCCGTTTCAGCAGTGGAACTGGATGTAGAGGCAAAACCAAGAAACAACTCATTATGATGCTTGGCCAACGTTCGTTCCGCGGTCCACAGGACTCCTTTCGGAGGAAAACATGGAAAACACCGAAATAAACATATAGAATAGGAGCACGTCACGCTCTGGTAATAAAGGGACAGAATGCGAAGACCCAAAAAACAACGATTAGTTCTTAACCAGCAACGGACTTCTATATTTGAGGTGTACGGATGCTTGCATGGCCCGATATCGTAATAATCATAGGTTATTTTGTCATTGTCCTGGGATTGGGTGCGTACTTGACCAGGTACATAAAATCCCAAAAAGATTTCTTTCTTGCCGGGAGGAAAATGCCCTGGTGGATAGTTGCCTGTTCTTTGCAGGCGACAGACATAGGCCCGGAAACCTACATAGGCGTTACCGGAATAGTCGCGGCGACCGGATTGGCGTGGTTGAATTATGATTGGCTGCCTGCTTGTGCCATTCCCTGTATAATTTCGGCATGGTTTTTTGTCAGGCATTATCGGAGAAGCGGAGTCTATACGATACCTGAATTCATCGAGAAAAGGTACAATGCTCCCATGAGGGTTCTGTGGAGCGTGTTGTTCATCATAGTCAGAACACTCACCTTGGGCGTAGTAATCTATACTATGGCATTGCCGCTGTCATTGATTGTCGGATGGCCCTGGTGGCTTTCACTCTCAGTAGCTGCGGGAGTCACGGGCATCTACTGCTTCCTGGGCGGTCTAACCGGCGTTATGATTACAGATGTTCTCCAATTTATTATTATGATAGTCTGTGCCGTAGGACTAATCGTCTTTTCTTTGCGGGAGGTCGGCGGATGGGATGGCTTGTATTCCGCATTACCACGTAAAATGTTTCATGTGGTTTTGAGCAGGACCGAGGGCAACCCAGACACGTGGTGGGGAGCAATGTTCATAGGCACGCTATCTCTCGGTTTGGCCTACTGGTGTACCGACCAAAACACTCTACAGAGAACGTTTGCCTGCAGGAGCGATGCGGAGGCGAGAATCGCATTGGTGGTGGGGAGCATCATAAAGTATCCGATGACATTCATATGGGGGCTCGTTGGTCTTTGTGCAGCGGTATTGTTTAAGGATGTGATTGCGGAAAATCCGGACAATGCCATGCCCAAAATCGTAACTTCACTGCTGCCGGTCGGCACCGCTGGTGCCGCAATTACCGCACTATATGCGGCTGGAATGTCATCCTGCGATTCATTACTGACTTCCATGTCAACAGTTTTAACCAGAGACATATATCAAAGGTTTTTAGTAAAGGACAAACCGGATATGCACTATGTCTGGGCTGGAAGAGTATCTATAATTTTGATTTTGATTTGCGGCACACTATTCGCAACCGTGGTTTTTCCCGTTTTTGGTGCAGCGTACGTTGCATGGCAGTCTGTGCTTTCGTATATCCAATTTCCGCTGTTTGCAACTCTGGCCCTTGGCATATTCTACAAGAAAGCAACCGCCTTGCCGGCTTTTATCGGCTTATTGACAGGTTCAGTATCAGCCTTTGTTCTGGATAGGTTCGTAGGGCCGGCTCTGGTGCCATATTGGTGGTCGTTTGTATGGGCCGGATGGGCGGGAGGTGTCCTGACAGCGGCAATAATTATTTTTGGCAGCCGTTTCACGAAACCTTATTCCCAGGAGAAGTTAAGAGGTCTTTGCTGGAGAACTATTGAAGAAAAGGAAGAGGTAACCGCATGGTCGCTGCTCGACTGGCGCCTTTGGAGTGTCGTGTCCATAGCTGTGGGAGTGTTGTTGACTTTGATATTCTGGTTGGTTTTATAGGTGGACTTATGGAAGGAATGAATCAGAAAAAAGCGTTAGGGATAAGCCTGAAAGCATTTGCCCTACTGATGATCGCAGTCTGCTTCATATATGAAATGGTCACACCATCTGTCAAATTTTTAAGTCTTTGGTTTTCTTATCTCGTTGGGGCTGTCCTTTATGCTATAGGACTTCTGATGACTTTCGTATAGAAACGCGGAGATGCTCGTGTTATTGAAAGTGCGTGTCGCCGGGGTACAGAGTTTTTGTGTATTGCCGGTCTATCGAGGTACGGGCCTTTCGGATAGGATAATGTCGATTACAATGGAGCAAGCAAATAGACGTGGCTTTGACACAGGACTCCTGTTTTGCCTCGATGGACTGGAGACAGTCTATGCGCGTATGGGCTGGCACAAACTTGATTCTGAAGTTTATATGCGTGATGACAAATCTTGGGACAAGGCAATTTCCTCCCGGCGATATCGACCTTGCCGGCACCGATTGGTAGTGTCTGAACACACAAAGTCCTTACTATCCGCCTCCCAAAAAACCCGCAACTGTGCATCCCGAAAATTACGCCCTTCTTTATTTGCAAGCATTTATGATAAGATGGTCAAGATTTATTTCAACCATATTTCAATCAGGGTAAATGAGTCCCACGGCCATCTTTAGAGTTATATTTTACTAATAGGCAATGAAATAAAAACTTAATCCATACGCAGATTGCAGGATTGGCCTGTAATAATCGGTAGAATGTCCTTCACAATTTATTCTCCCCGGTATAAAATACGGATTACAGGCTGACTCACCGATTAATTTTTGGCTAATAAGTCAGCAATCTATTTCCGGATGGAGCTTACGAGAAGGACAAGGGATTTAGCAATCGCTGAAATGTAGATTAACACAAAAAGGAGAAACTATATGAAAGTTCAGAAAGTCAATTCCATTAACGTAAAGAAGAGGATTACCCGGAGGGATTTTCTGGGTGGCCTCGCCACGGCCACGGCCTTGGCCATTGTACCTCGCCACGTACTCGGCGGGAGAGGCAACATTGCACCGAGCGAAAAGGTCAATGTCGCCATCATCGGCACGGGCGGCCAGGGCATCGTCAACATGAAGCAGCTTTTCAATGAGCCTGACGTCCACATCGCCGCCCTATGTGACATCAACGAGTTCAGCGACTATAGCATGTTCTACTACGGCGGTACCGCGGGTCTGAAACCCGCCATCGAGCTGGTCCGAAAGCAGTACGGCCAAGCCTGCCCGACCTACCACGACTACAATCAAATGCTCGATGAGGAAGACATCGACGCCGTCCTCGTCGCTACTCCAGACCATTCTCATGCTGTAGTTGACCTCGCCGTAATCGCCAAGGGTAAACACCTCTACTGTGAAAAGCCCCTTTGCCGCACAGTCTATGAGACCCACGTTGTCACCGAAGCCGCCCGCAAGGCCGGCGTCGCTACGCAGCTCGGTAACTTCGGACACTCCAGCGAGGACATCCGCCTTGCCTGTGAATGGATATGGGATGGTGCGATCGGTGACGTCCACGATGTGCACGCCTGGACCAGCACAGGCGCTAACCGCTGGACCAGTCTCACCGGCCGACCCAAAGAAACCCCTCCCGTGCCTGCCGGCTTCGATTGGCAGCGCTGGCTCGAGCCCGTACCTCCACGTCCTTATCATCCCGACTACGCCCCTGTCCGCTGGCGCGCCTGGTGGCAGTTTGGCTCCGGTACTATCGGCGACTTTGCCTGTCACCATCTGGACCCGGCCTTCTGGGCGCTCAAATTGCACCAAAGCACTACCTTCAGCGTCGAGGCCAGCTCCTCCGGCACCACTGAAGAGACCTGTCCCGCTGCATCGCTCATCTACTTCCATTTCCCGGCCCGTGCCGGTATGGCACCTGTTCGCATTACCTGGTACGAAGGCGGACTTATGCCCCCACGACCGGTGGAGCTGGAAGCAGGCAGAAGCCTTGGTGATAATGGCATCCTCTACATCGGCACAAAGGGCGCTATCTTGGGCGAGGGCTGGTCGCGGTCCCCTCGCATCATTCCAGAAACCAAGATGCAGGCGTACCGGAGACCCCCCAAAAGCCTGCCTCGCGTCAAGGGACATCACCGCAACTGGCTCGACGCATGCAAAGGCAAAGGACGACCGAGCACACACTTTGATTACTCCGGCCCCCTCACCGAATTTACTCTAATGGGCAACGTTGCCCTCCGTGCCGGCCAAAAACTTGAATTCGACTGGAAGAACATGAATATTACAAACGTTCCCGAGGCCAACAGATTTATCAAGCCGCACTACCGAGAAGGCTGGACTATTTAGATGAGAAATTTGGAGTGGTAAGCGGTTCAGAAAATCTTGGCTTCAATTAAGCCCGAGTGACTCTATTTGTTCGGTCAATCGAAGGTACATATTCACCGTGAGATAACAAAATAAAATGGTAAGCGCAATAACAATAACCGTGGCTGCGAGTTTTGTAACTATTCTATAGCGTGGGTTCAGCCATACAAGTGGCAGGGCAAGCGGCCCTAAGCACAACAGAGCAATTACAACAGTGGATGTGGAAAAATACCATTTTGTTTTTGACGTAATGGGTTTGTCGAGGAACTCACCGCAAAATCGGCACTTTATAGCATCTTTCTGGATTTGCTCGGCGCAAAAAGGACATTTCTTGGTAACTTCTGTCTGCTCATCCGTTTCGTCTAACATAGTTTCCATAAAAAAATCCCCGTGAAGAATACCCATAAAATTCACTCTGGCATTTCTGCTGTCCAGTTGGGTCACTCACAATAATCCGCATACGGTAATTAACTTTTTCTTGCAGTAGCTGTACTGCCGCGTTCTTATCCCTATATCGTCTTAAAATCGACAGAAATTAACAATAGAAATCTTTGAAAGTATGCAGAAAATGCTCAGGGGATAAAAATATGGGGAGCAGCGGGGGGAATATGGTCTGTGTTTTTTTAGCTGAGACCGGCGGTGAAATCACAGTGGTTCATCGGCTTCGCTATTTTGGGACGTCGAGCTGGCGATATCGCTGCCGGTATTTATCATAGAGCCGCCTGTATTTATTGCTCAAGTCTATTCTCCTGCCCTGTATGAAAAGTTCTTCTATATGTGTGGTAATCTCGAGCGGGTCACCATCGGTTATTATCAACGTGGCGTCTTTGCCCTTTTCCAGACTCCCTACGCGTTCCGCCACGCCGATGATTTGGGCGGGATATAAGGTTATAGCTTTGAGGGCCTCATCCTTAGGCAAACCATAGGCAGCAGCCTTGGCGGCGTGATAGGGTAGATTACGAATACTCGAAGCGCCGCCGCAGGCGATACAGAATTTGACTCCGGCTTGATGGAGTCGCAGAGACAATGTAAAAGGCTCGTCAAAATCGGCATCCCGACGCCTCGGCAAGCACAAGACCGATGTTATAATAACCGGAATGTCTCTCCGTTTAAGGAGGCCGGCATAGTGGTGAGCTTCAATACCTCCGAACAGCACAACTCTCAGGTTGTGCTTATCAGCCCAGCTCACAGCCGATTCAATCTCCATCAGCGAGTCGGCCCTAATCCAGACAGGAAGTTCACCTTTAAGTACCGGGAGCATCGCCTCCCAGCGAACATCTGTTTTTGAGAAAGAATCACCCATCTTTTGAGGTTCCTTCGCTGTCATATAGGCCCTTGCGTCTTCGACAGCCTTATCCAGGGTCTCTATTTGTTTCCTGGAACGTTCCTGCCGTCTCTTGGATGCTTCGTCATCATTATCGGCCAACCTCATGTATGGCCAATTGATAATCATGCTCAAAGGTGCTTGTGCCGGGGCTTTGGTGAAACAGCCGATCCCCCTCGATGGTTGGGGTTCCACGAGTGCCGGGACGGTCTCCAGTCCAGGCTTTGCCGTTTTTCACTTGCCACAAAACCTTGCCGTCCAGGTTCAAGGCGGTGATGACTGTATCCTTTTCGATGCTGCCGGCTGTGTAGAGCATTCCAGAGGCAATCGATACGCTGGAATAGCCATGTCCCAACCCCTGGCTTCTCCAGAGTAGGGCAGGCCCTTTCTCGGGCCACTTCTTCAAAAGACCTTTTTCGGTGGAGAGATTGTCTCGGTTCGGCCCGTGAAATTGGGGCCAGAAGGCCTCTTGGTCGGCAGCGTATGATACACTCGTCAGAATAAGACTGCTGATTAGCATGATAGAGATACTTTGCCTGGTTATGGCGAGTGACATGAGCATCTGGGCCGCTCCTTTCTAAATAATATTTCCTGTGCAGCACTTTTACGAAGAATCCAACGCCCTTCAGCTCCGTTTTGATATCAGGTGTTAATTTCATATTCACCACCAGCGTTGCCAGTGTCCTGAATTTTAACTTCATCATATAATACCATATTTATATGTTAGTTAGTATCTGTTGCGGAAAGCGAAAACCGACGATGTCACCCCTGCGAAAGCAGGGGTCCAGAGCGAAAAACTGGATTCCCGCTTTCGCGGGAATGACAAATACTGTTTCCGCAACAGGAACTAGTTAGCAATTAAGTTTGTATGGTTGAAATAGTAGATTTGCATCACTTGTACCTGCGGTTACGCAAGTGCAGGCAATTCGGGGCTTATTCTGATTGATTCGGTATAGGCCCCTTTGTCCGAGGGCAATACGGAAAATCGGAACCCAAAGGCTTAAAGCTACGACCAGGCTATCGCTGGGTCGTGACTGTCCCCCAGTCCTTGCCCAAAATCGCAAGGTCCTTAAAATCCACTATGTGGTCCTTATTAAGGTCTGCATCCAGGTCGTTCGGGTCACCGTATTCCAACCAATTTTCAGACAGCGCAAACACATCGCGTATATCCACATCCCCATCGCTGTCTATGTCTGCCTTAATAGCGTCACTATGTAACAGGATTAACTCGATGCCGTCCCCGGTTTTGAGATTCCTTGAATACTGCTTGTCGGTAGGATTGTTCCAATGTTCGTGAACACCTAAGCTCCCCAGACGAATCACATCACCGGCATGCTCGGGGTCATAAAAAGTCCCCGAACAAGGGTCATTCGCCAAAGCCGCCTCATGCAGATAATCCTCTGCTCCACCCTGCATATCATATCTTGGGTCCGGGGAGCGCCCGTACCGAACAACATCCGGCCATTCATCCTTCACAAAGTCATACCCCACCGAGTCAATAGCCACTGGGTCCTGAGAGGCAAAAACACTCGAAGGCCAATCGCCGTTGAAGGGCCACATATCCCACTTGTATGGATGTGCGTCCGCATAGTAACCTCCATAAAGTCCGTCAATCAGGTAAAGGACTGTTTTACCGCCAAGCTCAGAATGCCCCATCAGGTCTACCAAAGCCCGGTAGTGGTTCCTCCCCGGGCTCCACGGTGGACTCTGGCCGGCGTTCGGCAAACTATAGTGCATGTTGTAATAATCAAGGAATCCACCATTCACCGGCACGCCCGGAAGCTCCGGCCTTAGAAACCCGTGCGGGGTCCTCACAAGCGAGCCATAATGGTTCTTTGCACACAGTGTCACGCCTGAGGAATGACCCTTCAAAATGGCAAAGTTAATGATATAGTCCGCCTCGGCAAATGAAACGGGTACATAATCCTGTACTTTTCCGTTCGCGTCATTAGTGCTCCAATAAAATGGGACATCAGAGAACTCTGTTCGCGACCTGCCGGAACCACCGTAATTATCCAGATAGTGCACGTTCGGAAACTCCGGATGCAGCATGTTCCAGTAAAAATTCGGTATCATCCCGGTTGGGTCACCGATAGTGATATCATTCTGCTCAACTCCCACGGTGTTTACTAATTGGCGCAATAACGAGAGAATCATCTGCGGCGAGTTGTCGATGGTATTCATGACGCTGGACCTTTTGTTATACGTAATCGGGTCAACTTGTGCCCATGTGGCGTTACAGGTGGTAAGGTTAATTTTAATGGCAATTTTTTCCCCTGCCCTGTACCCCACGTCTCCTTTGCCTTGGCTGTTGTTGAAATATTTGAATATCGCGCCCCACGCCGCCGCATCGGAATTCTTCCCTGCCACGCCCCGAATCGCCTGCGAGAGCATTTTCTCTACCACCGCCAGGTCGGTATGGTCGCTCTGCCACCAATGTTCCGGTGAATTATAGCCGTCCCAATCGGTCGCATTTGGGTCGTGAATCCAGACAACCCGCCCGGGATAAATTCCTCGAGCCTCACCTATTGGCCCATGAGGACCCCGTCGCCCTTGCGCATTGGCCAGCCGCTCCGGAAGATTGGCGAGCATAACTACACCCATCACCCCTGCTATGACTAA
>CAYUFX010000075.1:0-24512 GCA_964444135.1 uncultured Pirellulales bacterium
GGGAACCCAAAGATGATATTTCTATCGCTCAATGGGCCCTGGTTCGTGAAATACGGGAGGTCAAGTGGAAGACTCTGGATTTTCCAAAAATTGCCAGGGAGGACTTTGACATCAATGGAATTGAATTCGTTAGCACTCTTTTTGAGTTGCCGACCTATTCCTACCTGCAGAACCTGCGGCGTAATGCCAAGAAGTATGACGTCACGATGGTCCTCATAATGGTGGATGATGAAGGAGAGACATGCGCTCCGAGCAAGGCTGAACGGATCCAGACCGCCATAAACCACCGTAAGTGGGTTGATATAGCGAAGTACCTTGGCTGCCATTCCATCAGGACCAATTGCCGCGGCCCGAAGGATGCTCCCAAGAATCAGGCTCTTGAGTGGGCGGCCGACTGCTATAATCTTCTGCTGGAGTATGCTGCACCTGCCGGCATAGGTGTGCTGATTGAGAACCACGGTGGGCTGTCAAACGACGCCGATTGGATGGTCTCACTATTCAAGAAGGTTGATAATCCGTATTTCGGCTCATACCCTGATTGGAGAAGTCCCAGCAGAGAATTCGACAACTATGAATATCTGAGGAAGATGCTCCCGTACGCCGGTGGGATGTCATACAGAAACCAGCCGGAGGAGGAGCAGACAGCCGGGATGATAAAGCTCTGCCGGGATTCCGGCTACAGAGGCTGGTATGGTATTGAGTCAAGCGGTCGCCAAGAGATAAAACGCGGTAAAGAGCTGCTTGAGAAATACCTCTTGGGAAAAGATTGAAAACCTGAATCCCTTACCAACTTGAAATGGCCACATATGTTATAGCTGTTTCGCTTTACTGTCTATGTACATCAATAGAGCACAGTTGCCTGGATGGTAACTGGAATTCGACACGTGTCCTGGGGCCGGTGACATTGACCTTTTGATGCAGTAGGATTTGGTGGGACGTCTTTAAAGTCAATGCATACTCTCCTGTTCTTAACAGGTAGAACTCGGCGGCCATCTCACGTGGGTCATCCCCAAAATGATACAGCTTGGCAGACAAATGGTCGGTTCCCGAGGATGTAACCAAAGCTGCAATCTCGCGGGGCGGAGTTAGCCAACGTACGGCATTTAAGGGAAAGTAGTCAATGCGTCCAAGGTCGCCGGCAGCACTGGCGTACAGTAATGCCGGATTGGGGCGTGGCAGCGGAGGCCTCGCATAATCATTGAGGTAGTTAGAGGTAAAGCTAAGGACACGGTCGGTCCAGCGGACCTCACTGGTATAGCCGGGCCAGTTCATACGCAAGGCCTGGGCTTGATGTAATAGATCTCGGTTTAGAGCACCCATTTGTCCGGAGATTCGGAATCTGGTGTACCCATCGGCCTCGGCCAGAAGCATCTCGTCATATTGAGTGTCCTGGGTCAACGATCGATACTTGGCCAGTATCTCTGCCAGGAATCCCATGCGTGCTGCACACCAGCTTAAACTACCGGGTTCAGGACCATCCTCAGGCAGGTTCTGACGATAGTTCTTTCGGATCCTGGCCATCGAATGAATTGGTGTTAGGTATTTTTCTTCACCGGTCATATGGAACGTTAAAAGCAGAGCGCTGGTCAACATGGTCATGTTGCCGGGCCAGTCATACAGATGAGCCTGCTTGTCGATTGCAGGGATGTGCCACGGCTCATGGGCACCCCCGGCGTGTCCCTCAGGCCAATGTATCGCCGAGGGGATGATACCGACCGGTTTGCCCCGTTCGGCTCGGGCAGTCACCTCCACCCATGTATCCATCCATGACGAAAATAGACTTGTCAGTTGGGCATCCCGCGTACGCAGCCAGTAGACTAAGGTAGGTTGTACCACCCCCGGATGCCATACCGTATCACAGGCTCGTTGAGGATCGGGATGGACGCGATGGACGTTAAAATAGGTTCCCTTAAATTGTAGCGTTCCTCGCTGATTAATACCTGTCCAGACCTTTTCCATTAGCTCTGCGATACGTAAAGCCCGTTGACTCCATAGTGGATCTTCTGGACGCAGATGGAGCATCGGGGTGATAGTGTCTTTACTGTCTTCAGCCGTATGCTCCACATCGCTCATGTACTCGGTGTATCCGTGTTTCATATGAGCTTGACCGAACAGCCCTTGAGAAAACCGTTCCTGGCTCTGAGTAACCTTAGGGTCGGCAAAAGCAATCATGACTGGCGACCACCAACGCCACATTTCGCAGTCGTCTCCCCAGCCTCCTCCGAATTCGCCGTTTTCCAGTTGTTGATTATCGATCCACCAGTGGATGATATGCGCCAGCTTTTCCAGTCCCTCCCGTTGTAGATTGGCCCATTCAGGGGCTCTGGGGTCCGCCTGAATCTCATACGGCCATCCCATCAAAGGCTCGTCGAGATACATACGGATAATGCGGTTTTGGGGAAAGGCTTCTCGTGCAATACGCAGCAGACGCCGACCTTCCCCGCAGTAGGCTTCGCGCAGTTTTTTTGAGTGCCGTAAATTACCGGATTGGATCACCTGATGGATGAGCATGCGTCCACGATACATGCACCAGACCGGATAGAGGGACGATACCTTTGAGATTCGAGGCAGATAGTACCGATCAGGTCGAACCTTGCCCACAAAGAAACCGCACAAGAATCCATTCTCGGCGGCACGCTGACGCGGCTCCGGGGGACGATAGGTCTTATTGGCCCAATAATCACAGATGGGCAAGAGACCGTCCAGATCCTTCTTTAGGGCCGGCTCGATTTCCGGTATCGATGCCGCTCGTTTCAGGAGGCGGAATCGAACTTGTTCATCTTCCGCATTGCCCGCATGGTTTATGAGTTGCAGGGCATTTAGGTCTTCTCGGTCTTCGGATAGGCATGGCAATGCCTGACAATGCAGATACAATAATATGAACAATCCCAGGCCCAAAGCTGGATAGGATGTTCTCCAGACTGATTGAATCGAGTGATACATACATCGTAAAATAAATGTCATCGTAGTATTGTTGTCCTTTTGCCAAACACGAAGCCACCTCCAATAATGTTGCCGATGCTTACCGTTGGCAGCAGAGTGCTCAAATCCCAGAGCAACAAACGCAGTAATTGGGAATATAATGGCTAAGATTTTATGAGCCGGTGCATAGGCGTCAATTTCAAAGCTTTCCATTTAAGTCATGCTTTCATTTTCACTGTCAGTGTAAAACCCGCGGTCTTCTGGCGAGAACGAAAATGCTATCTTTAAATTGAGATTTCCTATTTACGACGCTTAACAACACTGTTGAGCCTATCTATAGATGTCTCGGTCATAGAACCCGCACTTCTTTATTAACAGACTCTCATCGCAACATAACCGAGCAACATTCTATCTTAATTTACAGCTTCTTGACAACAAAAAAGGGGATTGTCCAAGGTCATGTGCAAGCTCTTGGCCCACATAGGCTACACAAACCCCAGCAGCCGAGTGTTACTTTACATGGGTACAGGAGTAGGAGGCATACGTGAATGCACGATAAGTAGTAGAGTAAATAATTGTGTGTAAGTTTGGTTGAAGGGATTGATGTCCTGTCCAACTGCTAATACAATGTTCTGCGAAGCTGGTGCAGTAAAGGTAGAATATGGACCAACTAAAAAAATATTACTGGTCGTCTTTGTTTGGGGTATTAGTCCTGTTCGGACTTTGGGTGGCCAGTGTTTATAGTTACCTGCTTTTCCACAGTATCGCTGAGATATTCAGCATTGTCGTGGCCTGCGGTATTTTTGTGCTGGCCTGGAACAGTCGTCGTTTTTTGGAAAATACTTATCTTCTTTTTATAGGCATCGCATATCTGTCTGTCGCCGGTCTGGATCTGGTTCACACACTTGCCTACAAGGGGATGGGTGTGTTTCAGGGATATGAGGCCAACCTGTCCACCCAGTTATGGATTTCGGCGCGATATGTTGAAAGTATATCGCTTCTGCTCGCTGCTTTTCTGATCGGGCGAAGACTAAGAGCGAAGCTCGTATTGGTCGGGTACGGCGTAGTCACGACCCTTATATTAACATCTATTTTTTATTGGAATATTTTCCCGGTATGTTTTGTTGAAGGTGCCGGGCTGACCGCTTTTAAAAAGGTCAGCGAATACATTATTTGCTTTTTGTTGCTGACCTCGATTGTGATGCTGCTTAGAAAGCGTCACAAATTCGAACCGCATATTCTGCGGTTATTGATTGCATCCATAACAGTTACAATAGCTTCGGAGCTGGCCTTTACATTTTACGTTGATGTCACAGGCCTTTCTAATTTGATTGGTCACTACCTTAAAATCATTTCATTCTATCTTGTCTATAAAGCCATTATTGAAACCGGTCTCAGGAAACCTTTTGCTTTGCTGCTCAGGGACCTTAAGCAAAGTGAGGAGGCGCTCAAGGCCGCCAAAGAACATTTGGAAATCGAAGTTGATGAACGTACGGCTGAGCTGCGGCAGAGTATTGAAAAGCTACAAGATACCGAACTTCGTTACAGAACCGTTGCGGATTTTACCTATGACTGGATATACTGGGAGAACCCTAATGGAACGCTCCGCTATGTTTCACCTTCCTGTGAGCGCCTTACCGGCTACAAGGTGGAGGAGTTTATGGATAATCCCAAGTTGTTGACCGAAGTTGTTTTAGGTAAGGACAGGGACATTTGGGAGAGGCATCGTGATGATGTGCTTGCAGAATCCAAGCTGGGAGAGGCCCAGTTTCGAATCCGCACCAAAGATGGCCAAATCCGCTGGATAGAACATGCTTGTCGGCCGGTCGAGAACGGTGAGGGCAAGTTCCTTGGCTTTCGCGCCAGCAATCGTGATATCACCGAGCGAAGGCGAGCCGAGGCAGAGTTAGCGAAGAGCCGTGAGGCCTTACGTATGCTTGCCGGCAGGCTGCTTTCGGTACAGGAAGAAGAGCGTCGCCGGCTGGCCCGTGAAATGCATGACGACCTAACCCAACGACTGGCGATTCTGTCCATCGAGGCTGGAAAGCTTGAGCAGCAACTTGAATCCTCGCCGGAACCAATTCGAGATAAGCTGAGGCAAATGAAAGAGCAGATGGTGAAACTGTCCACTGATGTCCATGATATATCCCGTCAGCTTCACCCGGCCATACTTGATGATCTCGGGTTAGTCGATGCGATTAAATCCGAATGTTCCAGCTTCTCGAAGAGGGAAGGAATCTCGGTCAGGTTTGAGCCAATAAATATCCCTGAGGTGATACCTAAGGATGCTGCTCTGTGTATATATCGAATTATGCAAGAGAGTTTAAGGAATATCGCCAAGCATGCTCAGGTAGAGGAGGCAGAAATTTTGCTTACCGGCACAGGTGGCGGAATCCAACTTTACGTTAAGGACAACGGCATCGGATTTGACCCGGCTGATATTCATGGTAAGCGGGGGCTGGGGTTGGCCAGTATGGAAGAGCGAGTACGGTTGATTCAAGGTCAATTTTCGATACGATCTCAACCGGGACAAGGCACAACAATCGAACTACGGGCACCTCTGTCAAGGAGAGCGAAATGAATAAAGCGCGTGTATTGTTAGCCGATGATCATAAGATTGTCGCTGAGGGTTTACGGGGTCTTTTGGAGCCCGAATTTGAACTCGTCGGGATTGTAGAAAACGGTCGTGAACTAATTGCCAAGGCTCAGGAACTTGGCCCCGATGTGATCGTGGCGGATATTACGATGCCCTCACTCAATGGCATCGAGGCCGTTGCACAACTTAAAAAGGCCGGCTCAAATGCAAAGTTTGTCTTTTTGACTATGCACCATGATGTAATGTACGCGAAACGGGCTTTCGAAGCAGGCGCATCGGGATTTGTTTTGAAACATTCGGCACCCGACGAGCTGCTTACAGCAATTCGTGAAGCGCTGAAAGGGCGAACCTACGTGACACCGATAATTGCCGGGGAATTGATGAAGTCGTACAAGAACGGGCCCGGCCTGCAAAAGAACGCTCTTGGTAAATTGACTCCACGACAACGAGAAGTTCTGCAGTTGTTGGCCGAGGGGAAATCGGCAAAGGAGATTGCCAAAACCCTCCACATATCTACCAGAACCGTAGAATTCCATAAGTATCGCATGATGGAAGAGCTATGTATTAAGACCAGCGCCGAGTTGGTCCAGTTTGCGATTAAACACGGTATAATTTCGATTTAAGCCGCTTGTTACCTCGTAAATTTTCCTGCCCAAATCACGTACTTTTGCGAGTCGCATCCAATCCCGCTTATATGGTATTAAAGAACAAGCTAAAAAATATACAAGCTGTCGGATAGCCATTTCGGATTAAGTAGGACAACAATGAAAAGAGGATGCGTAATTTTAGCGGACAGTCATCAGAATATACTTGAAGGCATAAGGGGGCTTTTGGAAACCATGTTTGAAACAGTTTTAATGGTGGCCGATAAAAAGTCTTTATTTGAAGCTGCTGATAAGTGCAAACCAGAGCTTGCAGTCGTGGATTTATCACTGCTTGTTTCCGGTGAGGCCAACATCGCACGCCAGTTTAAGAGCCGTTACCCTGAGCTCAAGCTCATTATTCTAAGTGTTCATGACGAGCCTACAGCCGTCAGTGAAGTTATGTCTGCCGGGGCATTAGGTTTTGTTCTAAAGCGTTCTATTGCCAGTGATCTGTTTCCGGCAGTCCGTGCAGTACTTGAGGGCCGTATTTATATATCGCCCTCTTTGGAGGTTTAAGCTGTCAGAAGCATCGAGGTAGCTCATTTTGTATGACAGGGATAGCTACTCGATAACGTCGTTAATCGTGGTGATTGCAGTTTAAAGTATCGTGTGCAACCCACAGAGACGGAATTTAAGCAGAGAAAGTAAAAGACGGCAAAACAGGGATCGCAAAGTTTGGCGAGCGCAATAGTTCGCTCGACATTAAAGGGAGTGAAAAATGTTGGTTTTAAGCAGGTGCAAGGATGAGTCAATTATGGTTGGTGAAAACGTAGGGGTAATAATAGTTGATGTTCGAGGTAACAAGGTTCGGCTGGGGATAACCGCCCCGAAGGATATATCCGTTCATCGCAAAGAAGTCTATAAAACTCTTCAACGTGAAAAAACCATGAAGAATCATCAACGCAAGAGGAAAACTCACGAGAGTTAGGATTTCAAGCTTAGAAACAACATTTAGAAAGGAGTTGAATATTATAATGAAGATTGCCAAAAAAGCGGCATTTATTTCCTCCTATCCACCAGGGAAATGCGGAATTGCTACTTTCACGTCGGACTTAATTGCGAATATCAAACCGGCTTCGGAGGGAGAATTTGACCCGGTCATTTGCCTGATACCACAGGCAATATGGTGTCCTTAAGCGACTTCAAGGAAGCGCCGGCTTTTTTGGCCATACAAAATCGACGACCTTGATAAAATACTTTCTGACATTTCTCGAGTAAATTAACCGGCTGATGCTTAACCGGAAGGTTTTGCTATATAACATATTCAATTGAGGGAGCAAAATAATGAACATATTCGAATATGCAATGCAAATGGAAAAGGACGGCGAAGATTATTATCGTCGGTTGGCTCAGCAGACTGTTAATAAAGGTATTAGAACTATCCTGGCCATGCTGGCCGATGAAGAAGTCAAACACTACAACGCCTTAGAGAAAATGAAAACCGAAAAGCCACAGATTGCTGAGACCAGGATTTTGACCAATGCAAAGAATATCTTTGTCCAAATCAAAGAATCCGGCGAAAGTTTTGATTTTGACATCAAGCAAATCGAGCTTTACAAAAAAGCCCAGGATATCGAGAAAAAGAGCCTTGAATTCTACACGGAAAAAGCCAATGAGGTGACAGAAGAATACCAGAAAGAACTTTTCCTTAAATTGGCTGATGAAGAAAGAAAACATTATCTCTTATTGGATAATATAATTGAGTTTGTATCCAGGCCGGAGCACTGGCTTGAGAATGCTGAGTTTTATCACCTGGACGAATATTGAATATTATCTATTTGGAAAGAGGATGTTTATAATGAGAAACGACCTCTCCATTGTTTTATGTGGCCAGGCCGGCCAAGGTATCCAAACTGTCGAGTATCTCTTAACGAGAATTTTCAAGCTTGCCGGTTATAATGTTTTCGCAACAAAAGAATATATGTCACGTATTCGTGGCGGAACAAACTCTACTGAAACACGGATATCTTCGGGGCCTGTCTGTGCTTCTGTAAGCCGGATTGACATTCTTATTCCTTTTAACCAGGGTGCTGTCCAACATGTTGAAAAAAGAATTTCTCCTAAGACAATTATCCTGGCGGATAAAGATACCATAACCGACGATTTTGACCAAACGAGGCACAAGTTTATTGATGTACCGTTTACTAAAACAGCTTCTGAGATTGGCAACAAGATTTATTCCAATGTGGTCGCCGTAGGGACAATTGCCGGTCTGTTTGGACTCGAGCTGCAAACAGTCAGCAAATACGTGAAGAAATACTTTTCTGCAAAATCTGATGATGTTGTACAAAAAAATCTTGACGCAGCAAAGGAAGGCTTCAATCTTGGCGCCGGCTTAGTCAATTCCTCCAAAATCAAAATTGACATTCGCAATGATGCCGATGTTAAAAACCAAATTCTCTTAAGTGGCACTGAAGCTGTGGCCCTCGGTGCTATTGCCGGGGGCTGTAATTTTATATCTTCCTATCCTATGTCTCCATCAACCGGCGTGTTAGCATTTCTTGCCAGGCAGGCGAAAGATTTCGGCATAATAGCTGAGCAGGCTGAGGACGAAATCGCCGCAATGAATATGGCTATCGGGGCCTGGTATGCCGGAGCAAGAGCGATGGTTACAACATCAGGCGGAGGCTTTGCCCTTATGACAGAAGGTCTGAGCCTGGCTGGTATGCTTGAGAGTCCAATTGTGATTCATCTTGCCCAAAGACCCGGCCCGGCAACAGGATTGCCCACCAGGACCGAACAAGCCGACCTCGAACTTGCCCTTTACGCAGGACACGGTGAATTTCCCAGAATAGTGCTTACGCCCGGAAATATTGAAGATGCTTTTTACCTGACTCAGAAAGCATTTAATTTGGCTGATAAGTATCAGATACCGGTTTTCATACTCACTGACCAATATTTCGTGGACTCTTACTACAATACAGCCTGTCTTGATTTTTCAGACATAAATATCGAAAAACATATAATTAAAACCGACATCGATTACAAAAGATATAAGTTGACGGCGAATGGTATTTCTCCTCGCGGAATACCAGGCTTCGGGGAAGGATTGGTCGTGGTTGACAGCGATGAGCACGATGAGGCCGGACACATTACGGAAGACCTCGATTTAAGAACCGAGATGGTTGACAAAAGATTGAAGAAGCTTGAACTTTTAAAGGATGAAACAATCCCGCCCGAATTGGAAGGCCCTGATGATTATAAAAACCTGGTATTATGCTGGGGCTCGACGTACAATATCGTAAGGGAGGCTGTAAAAAATCTCGGCAGAGATGATATAGCATTCTTGCACTTCAGACAAGTATACCCATTACCGAATGAGACGAGCATTTATCTTCAAAAAGCTCAGAGAACTATAATAGTTGAGAACAATGCTACCTCTCAATTTGCAAAGTTAATAAAGCTTCATACAGGAATCGATATTAAAGAAAAGATTCTCAAATATAATGGCTTGAGTTTTTATGTTGAAGAGTTAACAGAAAGATTGAATGACTTATTGATTTAGAGACAAAGCTATGGATACTCAAATATTTGATACCGCTAACATTGATATTGCCTGGTGTCCGGGTTGTGGCAATTTCCCTATTCTTAAGATACTAAAACAAGCTGTAGCTGAGTTGGGAATTGAGCCGATAAATCTTGTGCTGGTTTCAGGCATTGGCCAGGCGGCAAAAATTCCTCACTATTTCAAGACCAATGTATTCAATGGCTTGCACGGCCGAGCTTTGCCACCGGCAACGGCAATAAAAGCGACAAATCCTGCTCTTACGGTCATAGCTGAAAGCGGCGACGGCGATATGTATGGGGAAGGCGGTAATCATTTTTTACATACGATACGCAGAAATCCGGACATAACCAATATCGTTCATAATAATATGGTTTATGGCCTGACAAAGGGACAGGCATCACCTACAAGTCAGAAGGGCTTCAAAACACCCGTCCAGGTCAATGGTGTTTTTCTTGAGCCGTTCAATCCCTTGGCTGTTGCGATTGCTCTGGATGCGAGTTTTGTTGCAAGATGCTTCGCCGGCGATGCAGAGCAGACAAAGGAAATAATCAAAAACGCGATTAAGCATAAAGGCTATGCTCTGGTTGATATATTTCAGCCTTGCGTTTCATTTAACAAACTTAATACATATCAGTGGTTCAAGGAGCATACTTACTACCCTGAAGACCATGACCCTTTGGACAGGCAGCGAGCTTTCGAGAAAGCAATTCAAACCGATGAATTGCCGCTTGGCATTTTCTACATAAATCCGGAAAAGCCTACTTTTGAAGAAAACATTGGTACCTATCAGGAAAAACAAACGCCTTTATATAGGCGTGAACCTGACTTGCAGAAATTGTGTAACCTTGTCGATAAGTTTAAAATACTGATATAGAACAAGGACCGGCAGATACTCATGAGGATGGGATGTCCAAGGAACATCCCAATTTGGCGGCTAAAAAGACTTGACAGCATGCATAGTAAGTTGCTATATTGCAACGGCTTAAACATTGAAGCGCCTGTAGCTCAATTGGATAGAGCGTCGGTCTACGGAACCGAAGGTTGGGGGTTCGAGCCCCTCCAGGCGTAGTTGAGTGAATGGTGGGCATTTTCAGCAGGAACTGCAAACGGTAACCTATAGTCTCCATATGAAGTTACGTCGTCGAGCCGCAAGTTCGAAAACACTGATTCCACAATTTGCCGCTTTTGGAGTGAAGATAACGTAAAGAGTTAAGGTACGAACAGACAACAAACACGTGGCGGTTTTCAAATGCAAATGTCTGTTTTTGGTAGGTTTATAAAAGCAATATCTGTTAGAGAAGTCCAAATCAGTTGAAAATTTGGGATGGATTTGGTAATCTAATAAAATCGTAGTTCTAATATAATTCGTTAAATCGTATATGTGGAAAATATCAACCCAACATTCCAGGTGACATCATGAAAAATAAGCGACTAACATTGATTTCTTTGTTTCTTTCATTTTCTACTTTCACTCTCTGCTCCTTTGCCGGCACATCAGCAAAGGACATCCTCTCCGCCACAGGCGTCAAAGGCGGACTCATTGTCCACCTTGGCTGCAATAATGGGAGGCTAACAACCGCCCTTCATGGCAATGACAGCTACCTGATCCACGGCCTTGACACTGACGGCAATAACGTGGACAAGACCCGCGCCCACATCCGCTCGCTGGGGCTGTATGGCAAGGTGTCGGTCGACCGCTTCGACGGGCAGCGACTGCCTTACATCGACAACCTCGTAAACCTCATTGTGGCTGAAGACCTCGGCAGCGTGCCGATGGCCGAAGCGATGCGCGTCCTGGCTCCCGGCGGCACGTTGTACACAAAGCAAAATGGCCGCTGGAGGAAGACCGTCAAACCGCGGCCCACAGATATTGATGAATGGACACATTATTTTCACGATGCAAGCAATAATGCCGTGGCGCACGATTCGGTGGTCGGGCCGCCACGTCATATTCAGTGGGTCGCGGAACCGCGACATACGCGGAGTCACGAACATATTCCGAGCATTTATGCGTTGGTGTCGGCCGGTGGACGGATCTTCTATATCGCAGACGAGGCTTCTATTGCATCCATCAGACAGACTCCCAAATGGTATCTCCTGGCTCGCGACGCCTTCAACGGAATCCTGCTCTGGAAGAAGCCCATCAGCACGTGGTTTCCCCATATCGTCAACTGGGGCCAAACGCCCCGTCAGCTTCAGCGAAAGCTGGTGGCCGTTGGGAACCGCGTCTACGTCACTCTCGGTCTTCACTCGCCGCTGACTGCCGTGGATGCGGAGACGGGAGAGACCCTCAAGGTTTACGAGAACACCCGCGGCACCGAGGAAGTCGTCCTGCACAAAGGGACTCTGCTTCTCGTTGTCCGAAGCGTCACCGAGGAGCGAACCACCGAGCTGGCGAAATGGGTACAACTCCTCAAGAAGAAGGAATCCCCTTTATATAAGCGAGAGTCCGCGGAGCCGCTGGTCAAACGCCTTCGCGCGACCGAAGCGAAGGGCGAGAAAGCGGTTATTGCTCTCGATGCCGATACCGGACGATTGCTCTGGAAGAAGGATGGTGCGAAAGCCTCTGGGCTGAGGACGTACAGTCTGTGCGCTGATGGGGACCGCGTGTTCTACCAGAACGGCAAGGACGTTGTCTGCTTCGACCTTGAAACCGGACGAGAGCTGTGGTCCGCGTCCTCTGCTCCTCTGCGCTTGGTGTACGATGGCAGCGTCTTCTGTGCCGATGGCAAGACCGTAACGGCCCTGTCGGCCCAGACCGGAGAGACTCGCTGGACCCAGGCCGCCTCGCTCAGTAGCGTTCGGGATTTGTTCGTTGCCGGCGGGTCTCTCTGGGTGGGCGGATTCAAGCCATTTCCAAAAAAGAGGGGACCTTCGTGGGGCCCGTACTTCGCGACGCAGCGAGACCTGGCCACTGGTGAAATGCTGATGCACGTCGAACCCGAGAATCCGGGACACCATCATCGATGCTATCTCAACAAAGCCACCGACCGCTATATCCTCGTGGGCAGGAGAGGGACCGAGTTCATCGACCTCAAGTCGGGCGATGTCCTGTGGCATAGCTGGGCCCGAGGTGTCTGCAAGTATGGCGTCATGCCATGCAACGGGCTGCTCTACACCCCGCCTCATCCCTGTGCATGCTACGTGGCGGCCAAGCTGACCGGCTTCAATGCCCTCGCGCCCGAAAGGGATTCAAGATTCACGGTTAGTAAGCCCGACAAAGGCCGTCTCGAGCGTGGCCCCGCGTACGACCAAATCATCAATCATCAATCGTCAATCATCAATCGTTTGGATTGGCCTACCTATCGCCGCGATGCCGAACGAAGCGGCTGCACGCAGACCCCGGTGCCTGCCGTCCTGCGCCGCAGATGGCAGGTTAAAGTCGGCCCTAAACTAACCGCTCCCACCGTGGCCGAGGGTAAGGTGTTCGTGGCCTCTGTGGACGAGCACAGGATCTGTGCGATGGATGCTGATTCCGGTCAGTCCGTATGGCACTTCACAGCAGGCGCTCGCGTCGATTCGCCGCCGACCTTAAACCAGGGCCGGGCTATCTTCGGGTGCCGGGATGGATACGTGTACAGCTTGAGAACGTCGGACGGCGAGTTGGTTTGGCGCCTGCGAGCCGCTCGTGACGGGTTGCGCATCGCGGCCTGCGGCCAGCTCGAATCCGCATCGCCCGTACTCGGAAGCGTGCTGGTCCAGGATGGGGTGGCATATACTACATCGGGCAGATCATCTTACCTCGATGGTGGGATCGACCTCTATCGACTCGAACCCGGGACAGGCAGGACCCTGTCGAGAACACCGATTTACAGCCCTGACCCTGAAACCGGAAAACAGCCCAAGCAGTTCGCCCCATCGGCCATGCCCGGTGCTCGTGCGGATATTCTCACGGGCGATGGCAGCGGCGTTTACTTGAGGGACATGGTGTTCGATAAGCGCGGTGTCGAGCTCCCGGAGGGAAAACCCCACTTGTTAACGTTGACCGGCTTCCTGGACGACTCGTGGGCCCACCGCTCCTATTGTATCTTCGGCACACGCTGCTCCATCTCGACCGGTTGCAGCAGCCGCGACAGGAATCTCATCTATGGCAGGTTGCTTGTATTTGACGAGTCGATGATATACGGATACGGACGGCGGCAGGTACATTGGTCGAACCAACTGCAAGACGGAGCATACCGGCTGTTCGCCGTGAAGCGGGACGAGGGGACAACGCAGACTTCGGCGAGCTCTCGTCGGGGCGAAGCCCGCCGCAGCCCGGCAGTCGAGCCGTGGACGAAGTCCGTGACGATCCAGGTCAGGGCAATGGTCCTGGCCCGCTGCCCCGACTTGCGTCGGGAGACGCAGGGGCAGGCGGACAACGTGCTGTTCGTGGCCGGCCCCCCCGCCGACGCAGGCAATGGGCCGGCGGGTCGCAATGAAAGACAGGGAGCTCTCCGGAAGGAGTCCCCAGGACTGCTCATGGCCATCTCGGCCTCTGACGGGACCGAGCTGGCGCAGTACCAGCTCGATTCGTCGCCCGTCTTTGACGGCATGGCCGCAGCATATAGACGACTCTATGTTTCAATGGAAGATGGCAGCCTGCTGTGCCTGGCTGGGGAGTAGTGCCGTAAGGCATCCTTCGGAGTATCTGGAGTTTCTTATGATAGACAGGAACATTAATCGCCGTGATTTCTTGAGAAAGACAACCGCCATAGCTCTGGGGACAGTTGGCTTCCCATATATTGTTTCCTCGTCGGCCTTGGGCAAAGCCGGCAATGTCGCCCCAAGTGAGCGTCTTACGATGGGCGCTATTGGCCTGGGCGGTCAGGGTATGCACAATCTGCAGAATTTTCTTACTTGTGATGATTTGCGCATGCTGGCTGTCTGCGATGTCGATACGAACCACCGGATAAGGGCAAAGGACACAGTGGATTCCGCGTACGGCAACAAAGACTGTGCAGCATACAACGATTTTCGCGAAATACTCATTCGCGATGACATTGATACGGTGCTGATAGCAACGCCGGACCACTGGCATGCCATTATTTCTATTGAAGCCGCAAAGGCCGGCAAAGACATCTATTGTGAAAAACCGATTTCCCTGACCATCGCCGAAGGCAGGGCTGTCGCTGATACGATAAAGCGATTAGGAACTGTCTATCAGTCCGGTACCCAACGACGCAGCAACGGCTGTTTTCGTTTTGGTGTGGACATTGCTCGCAGCGGTATGCTCGGAAAGCTTCATACCCTGCATTGCTACTATCATAACGGCCCGACATGTCCTCCACAAAAGCCTGAACCTGTTCCGAAAGGCTTTGACTATGATAGATGGCTGGGGCCCGCCCCCTTTGAGGCGTACACGCCCAGAAGATGTCACGGCAGTTTTCGATGGTTATACGATTACTCCGGAGGGCAATTGACCGACCTCGGAGCGCACTTCAACGACCTGGCCCAGTGGGCGCATGACAGTCAATACACAGGCCCTACAGAGTACGAAGGCTGGGCCGAGTTTCCCAGGGACGGTCTATTCAATACGCCTGTGCGTTTCGAGGTAATTGCAACATACCCTGATGGTGTTAAAATGATTTATCACGACGAGACCGAGCCGGGCCGAGGCCCCAGAGGAAACAAATTCGTCGGCACCGAAGGCTGGGTCAGCGTCGACGACACCGGCAAGATAACTGCATCGAGCAAAGCAATTATGCGGAAGATGAACTTTATGCAGAGAGGCTATGAGTATATGACGGGGCATCATCGCAATTTTCTCGATTGTGTCAAGACTCGCAGCCTGCCGATATCCAATGCCGAAGTCTCGCATCGCTCGGTCACGACTTGTCACGCCGGTAATATCTGTCTGCGGTTAGGACGCAAACTGCGATGGGACCCGGACAATGAGCGATTTCTAAATGACGACAAGGCCAACAGGATGCTCGCAAGAACGATGAGGTCGCCATGGTCTTTGTAGTAGCCGGTACAAGTTGAACGGACAAAAACTCTATCTCGTTCCGTCTTACCCGCACCTTTTAGCCACTCTTGCCCATGCATACCAAACTGCCATCTTTGGTGGAGATGTACAACCGACCGTCGGCAGCGATCATACCGTCAAAGACCGGAGGTGACTCGAGCCGATACTGGGCGCGCCTCGTGCCATCCTCGGCCGAAACGGCCCAGAGAAAGGCGCCCTGTCCACCATCAAGAGCATCGCTCTGTGCTTTAAGCTCTCCCTGTACTGCCGGTTCGAGAGTGCGGCCCCAGATTTTCTCCTCATCTACGACATCCGGTGGACCGGCGACGAACAACGTTCGATCCGCTATGACCATAGCTCGGACGACCAGCGGAGGTTTCTCAATCATCCATTTCCGAGAGACCGCGCTGAGTTCCAACTCCGGATGCCTGGCCCGGTTCTGCCAGTTGACTACATTCTGAGGGATTTTGGCCTTGAGGACCCGGGCAACCCGCTCAGGATTAAGCTTCTTCTCGGCTGCAAAAAGTCGGTATTCCAGCACAGATGAGTTACACAGATACTGAGGATGACGGCCATAACCGTACACATGGGTATCATCAAACGCGAGAATACGTCCGCCTGGAACAAGCCTTGCCGGAACAAACCACTCACCCCATCCTTCGCCCGCATTCTTGCCATAGATCCAATAGGTCCGATGGAACCAGGAGTCGTCCAGAAATCCTGTGGGGCAGAATAAATGGATCCCTTCGCCTTCTTGGTCGGTTTGGTGCTCGGGATCGATGAACGCACGGCGTCCCTGCAGGTTGAACCGTTGGGACTTCATGTACACGAATTTGCCGTCACTGGAGAGGATGTCCGGCAGTGCTACGGGCATCTTCTTCTGCTGGATTCTCGTCTGCAGGTTCTTCCCCGTTCTCGGGTCACGGTCGTCCAGAATGGTCTCAGAAAGCTTCTTTCCGGTCAGCGGGTCGAGACGTAGTAACCGCATTCCACCGTCTAAAAACATCGACCTGCCCGCCAGGGCGTAGGCAACTCCATCCTGAATCAGCACGCTGCCCGAGACAGGCCAAACGGACTCCAACTGTTCATACGACATTAGCCGCTGGTCATGTAGAGCCGCCCGGAACCGCCAAGCGAGCGCCCCGTCCGAAACGCGAAGGCAGTAAACCCAGCCGTCGGCAGAGCCGAAAAGCACGCGCCCCTTGTAAATCGTGGGAGGCGAGTCCACGCGTCCCCCGGCTGTGTAACTCCAGAGCTTTGTACCGGAAGCTGCGTCGAGGGTATGTACCGTGTGCGTATCCACGGATGCCACAAACAGCCTCCCATCTGCAACCACAGGCTGCGTAATGCGGCCGCCAAGCTCAACCTGCCAGGCACGTTCCAGCGTTAGAGGGACCTTCGTTCTGGTATGTCCGCTTCTGACGGCGTCGTGGCGGTACGTGGGCCAATTGTCCGTGTCTTGTATTTCGTATTTCGCATCTCGTATTTCGTTATAGGCAGGTCCGCGTTGCAGGCGCTCTATGTCTGATGGAGTGGATAGCTTCTTCTGCGCGGCCGGGGCCAAGGCATTGAAGCCGTTCAGTTTCGATTGATAGTAACACGCGCACGCGTGCGGCGGCGCGTAGATTAAGCCGTTGCAGGGCATCATGCCGTAGAAACATCCGCCGCGGACCCAGTGGTGGATCTCCCACTCCTTCGTCCGATGATTGATAAACTCCGTGCCAATCCATGACGGGATGATGTACTTCTCCGTCGCCTTGCTCGGATAGCACCGCTGATGCATTATGGCAAAGGGGTTAACGTCGGGTAGGAACTCGCGCCTGACATCGCCCGTGTGCGGGTCCCGACCGGTGAATATGCCTGTAGACCGTGGCCGCGCGCTGGCGATGTCGCCCGACCAGACCAGCCCGTCAACAACCAAGACGTCCTCGGGACAGAAATGACCAGAGGGATGCAGCTTCGATGTCCACAGCTCCTCGCCGTCCTTGACCGACAGGGCCACCAGCGAGCGCTTCCGCCCGGAGAAAAGGACCACGTCCTTATACATCACCATCGATGGCGACCAGCCGGTGGGGATAAATAAACTACGCTCGACAGGCGTTCGCCACAGCTCCCTGCCCATGCCGTGTTCAATGCACACTACCGCATCCCCATCGTGATAGACAACACGCTCCCCGTCGGCTGCCAGCGACATCGGCACTATCTTTCCCTCAACCCTCCAGAGTATCTCACCTGTCTTGGCCTCGACGGCCATCAGCTCATCGACCGTTTCATCCCAGCCCCATCGCTTGCTGGCGCGGTCGCGCTCTGTCCAGCAGTTTGCGTTCTCCTGCTGATAGCCGACGGGGTTGCGGTCGGGATTAACGACCAGGAACAACACGCCCTTCGCGGAAACGAGCTCCTCGACGGTCTTGGTGCCCGTGTACGTGCGAATCGTCTTGCCCGTTGCGGCATCGATAGCGCTCAGCGGGGCGTTGATGCCGAGCGTCGTATAGACTTCATCGCCGATCGCGATGAGCCGCCGCGTCAGCCTCGCTGGGCCACTCTTGAGCGGGAAGAGATGGTTGTACCACTTCGGCAGCTCACGCTTCCACAGGACCGTCCCGTTAAAGGCGTCTCGCGCGGTGAGGAACCATCTGGGCGGAAGCTGTATGGAGTCCTTTGGGCCTTCATCCATAATGTAGAATATCCGTCCGTTCGCCGAGACGAGCGCATTGAGACTCGCCGAGTGTTCATGGCTTCGCGCCCAGCGCGGGCTGCCGACCCACTGCATCCGCCGCGGCGGACCAACAACCGTATCGTTGGCCACTGCATTGCCACTGGCATCGTGAAGGTAATGCGTCCATTCATCTATTTCCTTTGGCCAAGGCTTAACGTGCTTTGTCCATTTGCCGTCAGCCTTAATGTACGCCACACCGTTAGGCACCAGTACCCGCATGTTTTCCGTCATGTTAGTGTTGCCCAAATCTTCAATAACAAGCAGGTTCACAGAATTGTCAATGTATGGCAGACTGTTGCTGGTCCATTTATCGACTGACACCGGGCCGTAAATGTTAAGCTGCTTGATATAATTCCGAGCTCGTTCTACGTTGCCGGCGCTTCTGTCCAGACCTTGCACCAGATAGCTGTCACTGGCCCGCAGCGCGGCTGTAAGCCTGCCGTCACCGCAACCAACGTGAACAATCAGCCCGCCCTTGACGCCCGTAGCATCAAGAATTTCCTTTGCCGTTCGCTCTTGCTGTCTCTGCTGAGCACTCCACAGGACACCTTGCGGTACCGCTGCCGAGAAGATAAATGATGCCAAAACAAGAAACGTAAGTCCTTTGACGAACCGAATTCTCGCTCTCATAATATGTCCCCTTTCTTGTGAAATAGATGAGTTCTGCAAAATTGAGGTTAGGCATACTTTGAAAAGAAAAAAATCGTTTTTTGTTTTTTCTTTTCAAACAGTAAGTCATTGTGTAATAATCAGTTAGGTGATTATTTAAGAAAATCAAAAAAACAGATTTTCTTAAATAATATATACCTAACCTCAATTTTGCAGAAGCCTTCCGAAGTAGGAGGATGGAGATAGAAAAAGAGCCTGCCGAAGCTCTCTCCAGCAGGCCCAATAGACTACACTTTACTTACCCTGTACTGCGTCTTCTGAATGTACGGATAACCTTCGTACCCTTAATTTTCTGGCTGCCCCTTTCGCTCGTCAACTCTCCTGTAAGCTTCGAGTCGTCCAGTTTTCCTACAAAGTCCATTTCGAATCTCTGGTCACCGAATTCCAGAACGATCTTAAAACTCACCTGGTTGCCTTCAAGATTGACCTTCTTAACGGGAATAGCCCCATACAATCCGCTCATGTCCGGGTTGACTCTCATTCTCTGCTTGCGAGTGCCCCGCTCGGATGTAACTTCAAGATTCCATGTGCCGATAAGGGGAGCACCAATCAGTTTTCCCTCAACCTTAATCTCTCCCCTCTCAGATTTCATCACACCGGAAAGCGTATCACCCTGGACGGCCCCCTCAAAGGCTGATTCCCGCTGAGTATCTTGATACGTACTTTTTCGCTTGAAGGTCAGATTACCCCGTTCGTATTGCAAGTCCGTGATCTCACTTTTGCTCCGTCGGCCCTGCCATTGGGCCGTAAGATTACCTTCCTTGTCGGCTTTAATAACAAGCGTTGACGTCATTTCCCGGTCACCTATATTATACTTCATTGCCCAGCTCCCGACCGCACGGGATACTCTTGGGCTGCGCTTGCCCTGAAGCTTAAACTCTCCTCTGTCACTCGACAGCGTTCCGGAGAGCTTTCCTTCCTCGATCTTTCCTTTGAAGTTCGACGTCGAGGTTTCACCTTCCCGACTACGACGGCTCCACGCGAAGCTGAGCTGACCTTCTTCATACTTAATGTCTTTCAGCTCGCTAAGTCCCATGAAGCTGATCCAGCTACCGGTTTGGTTCCCCTCCCTGTCTCTGGAAAACGAAAGAATCGATTCGAACTGCCGTCCATCGTAATCGACCTTGACCTGCCAGTCGCCGTATAATCCCCTTCCGCGAGATTGAGACGGCTGAGCCCTGACCTGTGCTGAAAGCATGATCAGAACCATCAGCGAGCAATACAGGACTGCCTTGAAAAATGTTTGCTGTTTCATAATGTGTTCCTCCAAAAAAAGATTAATAATTTGGTCACTCGTTTTGTACCTTATCGACTTTCGATTGTCAACGAAAAAAATATGATTTGGTACTTGCCGTATAGAAATTTATATCCTCGCTCAGAAGGCCGTCAAGCCTCTTTTCCAATACCTTTAGGCACCAAAGCGAAAAAAATAATGAAAAAAGTGTTGGCGCAAATGCGGAATCTTTCGAATAACGTTAGCGGTTAGTTCCTAACAAATGTAATACTCATTCTGCCGCCTATACGCAATTACTTAGCTCGAGCTAAGGCCAAGGTTTAAAAACAGTTATGATTTTAAACCAGATATGGTAATATAGCATCTCAGGAATGCTGGACTCCGTTGGTGAACGTCGTCCGTGGAAAATGTCGGGTGCTATGAGATATTTTGTCCGGAGGCGTAAAATGAGTTCTGCAAAATTGAGGTTAGGGATACTTTGAAAAGAAAAAAATCGTTCCCCACTTTCGTGAGGACAAGCTTTTTGTTTTTTCTTTTCAAACAGTAAGTCATTTTTTAATAATCAGTTAGGTGATTATTTAAGAAAATCAAAAAAACAGATTTTCTTAAATAATATATGCCTAACCTCAATTTTGCAGAAGCATTCCGACACGTTAATTATAAGGAGAAATAGCGATGTCAAAGAACTATATAGACAGACGCCGGTTTCTTGCCGCAACAGCAACAGCTGCTGCCGTCACGATTGTGCCGAGGCAGGTTCTGGGAGGACCCGGGCATACTCCACCCAGTGAGAAACTTAATATCGCCGGTATTGGCGTCGGAGGTATGGGTAACAGCAATCTGCGGCAGCTTGAGAGCGAAAATATCGTGGCGCTTTGTGATGTGGACCATGAATACGCAGCCAAAACATTCGAACGGTATCCCAAAGCAAAGATATATACTGATTTCCGGAAAATGTTAGACAAACAGAAAGACATTGATGCTGTAGTGATTGCCACGCCGGACCATACACACGCGTTTATCAGCATGGAGGCGATGCGGAGGGGAAAACACGTTTATTGTCAGAAGCCGCTGACCCATGATGTTTATGAGTCGCGCATGCTGGCAAAAGCGGCACAAGAAACCGGTGTAACCACGCAAATGGGTATTCAAGGACATTCAGGTGAGGGCATTCGTCTGATTTGTGAGTGGATTTGGGATGGTGCTATTGGCGAAGTCCGCGAGGTCGACGCCTGGTGCAGCTTGTCCTATTATCCGTTTGGTCATGCGGGGTGGAGCTCGAAGTGGAGCCGCCGTCCCAAAGACACACCGCCGGTCCCATCCACACTGGATTGGGACCTCTGGCTGGGTCCTGCGCCCGAACGGCCTTATCATCCGGCGTACCATCCTGCGGTGTGGCGATGCTGGTGGGATTTCGGCTGCGGGATGATGGGGGACCGCGGGGCTCATACCTTGGACCCTGTTTTTTCGGCATTGAAGCTGGGGTATCCGACAAGTGTGGAGGCAACCTCGCTGGATCTAAATCCGGATACGCACCCGATTGCATCTATTGTAACCTACCAATTTCCACAACGTGATAATATGCCGCCGGTTAAGCTGACATGGTACGAAGGTGTGCGTCCACCCCGGCCGACAGAGCTTGAAGACGGCAGGCGTATGGGCCATACTGAAGGGGGAGTGCTGTTCAAAGGCAGTAAAGGCAAGCTCGTGGCTGGTGTTTATGGGGAAGGGCCTCGCCTGATACCTGAAGGTAGAATGAAAGCGTATAAGAAGCCCGCGAAGACTATTCCCAGGGTAGAAGACTCGCATGAGCAGGATTGGGTGCGGGCCTGCAAGAGTGGCCAGCCGGCTGGCGCTGATTTCGAGTATTCGGGTCTCCTGACCGAAGTATGTTTGCTTGGAAATGTGGCTAAACGAGTCGATGACAGGATTGAATGGGATGGAGATAAAATGAAGGTAACAAACCACCTCCAGGCCAATAAGTACATCCGCACCCCCTATCGGGAAGGTTGGACTCTGTAAATGGACCAATAGCCACGAATTAGGCCAATTAAAAATGTAAGCTACGACCTTATCAATAAAGAAGATCCCAGCTTTAATTATGAAGGGAGATGAGATAATGAAAAAGTCAGCTACAACACGACGTAACTTTCTGCAAACCACAACAGCAGGTGCTGTAGGAATCGTTCTCGCAAGGCCAAAGATATTGGCGGCACAAGCATCCGGGTCCGTAAGGATTGAAGAACCGTTTCACGGGGCAGTTTTGAACCGAAGGCACGGAAAGCAAGTCAGTGAAGGCTTGAAAATTCAGGTATCCGGACAGGCCCCTCTTCGTGACAGAGTTACGATCAACGGAGCGCCTACACAACGTGAGGGCACGAGATTCACCTCAGAAATTGTTCTCCGTCAAAAGCAAACGGAAATCATTGCAGTCTCTCAGGGTAGCTTCGGCAGGCATGAGCATCAAGTGCGGGTACTGTGGGACCGGCAATCCCAGCCCCGCTATAGATTCTCGATTGACGATAACAGCTTCTTTTTGCGCGATATCGCGAATAATAATTATGCCTCCCTATTCGACTGCTTCTACCTGAAGAATCTTCGAGAGCTCCACTCGAAATACGGCACACGCTTTGTTCTTAACATCTATTATACAACCGGAGACGGATTTGAATTGCCCCAATTTCCCGACCGTTACAAAGGCCAGTGGCGAGACAACTCCGACTGGCTCAAGCTTGCCTTTCACGCATATGCAAATAAGCCCGACCGGCCATACCAGTATGCCCCGGCGTCACAGTTGATAGCTGATTTGGACAAGGTAGCTGAGCAGATAATTCGTTTTGCTTCCGAGCAGACATATTCACCGCCCACGGTTATCCACTGGGGAATGGTGCAGCCTACAGCCTTAAAGCCTCTCTACGAACGCGGAGTCCGTGTATTGAGCGGCTATTTCCGTCGTCAAAATGGTATATGGGATGTTAACTATCTGCTGGATGATGTCCGGTCCGAGTATCTATCCCGCCATGATGCACTTATGGACTTCGACAGCGGCATAGTTTTTTCCAGAGTTGACATTGTTTGCAACAACACACCGATTGAACGCATTGTACCTATACTTGAACCGCTCGCTAAAAACCCCAACCACGCGGAAATTATGGACCTTTTTACCCATGAGCAATATTTCTGGCCATTTTACTCTAACTATATACCGGACCATTTCAAAAGACTCGATGGGGCCATCTATTGGGTTACAGAACATGGGTATAAGCCGGTCTTTTTCCATGAGGGCTTCCTGGGTGGGCCCGAGTAACCAAGTATGAACATCAAACAGCAAAGAAGATTGTAGCTCGGCTGAGGGCGCTGGCTCTCAACGCAAGTCCTATTTCTCAACTGTGCGTAGCACTATTGTGCTATTCACATTTGAAAAATAGCCGGTATCTTGTAAATCTATCACAGCCCATCAAATGCTCTCTCTGTTGTATGGCCACACCGGTCATCTCAATGCACACCACAGCTACAGCCAAAACATCCTTCCTCACACACAGGAGCAATGCTATTCGTTATTAAAACCCCCAAAAGGAGCAATCCAAGCGGTAAAGTCCAACAAAGTTTTTATGTCAGCTTCGCGACATAAAAACTCTTATTTTTTTTAAAAAATTAGTCAGGTACGCAAAATTCTTTAAAGATTTCCCTTGACGGGAAAGTAGCCAATTTGGTATAAGTATAGATAGTTAAAATCGAGGGTTTTGGCCTTTTGGCGGGCATAGTACCTGTAATTTACAGGTAAATTAGCTTGGCTGGAAAATTGAGGAAGGCACAAAGCTTAAAAAATTTGTGCTCCGCAGGTAAAACCTATTCAATTAACAGCTCATTTTGGGCTCTTTAAAGGAAGGAGGTATTAGCAAATCGTATATTGGCAAATCGTAAAAGTTATCCTGGGCAGATATAAATAATTTACGATTTGTGATTTTTGATTTTCGATGTTTCTTTATTGGAAACATCGAGTGTTTTGGTGTGTGGCCAAAGCATAATTCACAATTATTTTAAATTTTTCTGAAGGAGGACTATTATGTGTAGGAAATTGTTTCTTTTAACTTCATTTGTTTTGGTGCTGGGTCTGGTCGGTAGTGCTTCGGCTGCGCTGCCGGAGGGATGGCAGAGCCAGGATATAGGCACCACCGATGGTATCGCCGAAGAGAGCGGCGGCACATGGATCATTACCGCCGATGGAGCCGACGTCTGGGGTAGCGCGGACGAATTCCACTACGCGTACGTG
>CAYUFX010000076.1:0-24387 GCA_964444135.1 uncultured Pirellulales bacterium
GTTCCAGGTCTTCGGAATCTTCCTGCTGGTCCTGGACGACCTCAACATCCGCCATATCATTTATGATATTGTCGAGGTCATAATCAAGCCTTTCATCCTTGAAGGAATCGCACACGGCCTTAATGTCTTTCGTGCTGCACACTACGACCCTCACCTCCATTTGGGTTTGTCTTTTCACATCCTCTATCGCGAGGACATTTGCCGGCTCACTTGTTGCAACAACCAAAGTCCCTTGCTCTATCGCAATCGGACAAACGGAGTTGCTCTTTATAAAATCAATGTTAAGTTTCTCAAGAGCTTCCTTCTGCACGTCATCCGGCCCTATATGTCTGAACTCGAGGTCGTATAGTTTGGCCGTGGCCGTCAAAATATCATCAGCACTAATCTTTTCCATCTTCAACAGCAAGGCTGTGACATCGGAAGCTGGTTTTGCCTGCTGCTGTTTTCGCAGGCTTGTGAGCTGCTTAGAATTAATCTTGCCCATCTCCAGCAGGACGTCAGCAATATCGTACATGTGTGATTCGCTCGCCTGTTCCGGAGAATAAAGCTCACTTAGACCGCGTACCAACTGGTCCTCGGAGCAGTCCGGACTTGGTGTCGAACCGGGGTCTAAGCTCCGTTCTAAATCCTTTTTCGGGTTCAATGAATCCTTTCTTTTTTCAGATATGAAGGGTAGTTTCATCCCGATAACTTCAATATTATTTGTACACCATCCGATTCAAGCTTGACGTCACTATCGCCAATTTGGAGCACCTTAAAACCTTCTATTGAATCGCCCTCATAGAGGATTTTATCATCTATCATGCAGCAATTTCTCCCGTTCGATTGCATAATACTCAAAAGCTGCATGCCCTCTGATTTATATCTTATCTGCTGTTGCCATAGCTTTTGTGCGTCAATTTCCCCGGCACCGGGTTTCTTCCTTAGATTGGCTAAAAACGTTTCGACCTCGAAAGGATTTTTTGATAGTTCATTGACCTTGACCTGTGGTACGTTCGAAAACTCATAGAATTTTTTGACTATTTCATCCATCCTGTTAAAGATTCTTGACTTAACGCCGGTCAGTCGGGCAATGGCCGTCTCAATCAGCGTGTCTTCCGTCTCAACAGACGCCGCTGATACTGCTTTCGGGGTGCTCTTTTTTATCATAAACCAAAGGCACAGCAGACCTATAATAAACAAAACTGCAAGCAGCCTGGTACTTTTCCGAGTTCGTTTTTTCTGAGTCGCTACGGTAAGGTATTCAGATTCCTGTGATTTGTCGGTGCCGTCACCAGGTGCCTTGCCGGCGGTTTTGTTCGTCTTTTTTTGTGCCGGTATATTTTCAAGGCTTTGGTCGCGTAAAAAAGATAACATAATTAAGCTCCGTTAAATTGTATCTCGTTTGAGATGGAATATTTGTTATCCGATTTTATTCTGGAAAAAGATACTTATTATAAAATCGGCAGCTATCTGGCCCTCGACGCTTTTATTCTTATCCAGCTTAAGTTCACGAATTTTCATTATGCGCGGAAGATTCTCAAGCTCTAATAGGAACGAGTAAAAGGAGCTAAAATTGCCCACCAGTTCCATTTTTAACGGCTGCTCTATATAGCCGCTATTATCTTTTTCCTTGAGCGTTCGAATTGTTTTAGGCTTTAGACCATGTTTTTGCACAATTACAGTTACATCGTGAAGAACCTTGTCAATTTCACTTTTCGGAGGCAGCTTGCTTTCAAAAAACTTTATCGCCTCTTCCAACTGCTCAAGCTGCTTTGTAAGGTCCTCTGCCGCTGTAGCGGCTTCTCCAAATTTGCTTAATTGAACCAGTTTTGTCTCAAGACGCCCTTTTGTATCGGCCAGATGTCTGTTGGCTGGCTTAATCATATATTGGTAGCCGACCATAGTCACACCGAACAATAAGACGGAAAATACTATTTTTCTAAAACCGCTTGTCATAATTATGTCCTCTTCTTATTAGGGACCACAGATGACACAGATTCGAATTGATTAACACGGAGCAATCTGTGAAATCCGAAATCGTCAGTGCAATCTGTGGTCAAAAATTCCACAATGTATTCTCAGCTCCGTCTCTGATTTTCTTAACGTCTTCCTTGGTAAGGTGAACGTCTTTCCCGAGCATTGCCGTCAGTTTGAATCGCCTGAACGTGCTCTCCTCGATCTTATGTTCTTTTGATTCCACCAGCGCTACGTTGTCCAGCAAATTCGAATTACTCAGCCGTTCGATATAAGCTGCAACCTGAAGGTCGCTCGGAGCCATGCCTTCGATATCTATATGGGTCTCTATTAATTTCTCTGGTGAGACGTTGTTTTCTGCTGCTGTCTTTTTAGCCTGTGCGGCTTGGTATTTACTGCTTGGCGCAGCTTGGCTGCTTTGCCTGGGCTCTTTCTGAAGCAGGTTCAGTTTTATCAGCGAGACACCCGAAGGCAGGTTGTTCGTCAATGACGCTAACAAAACACTTCTCGGCACCGGCTCAAGCAGCTCCGCAGTCGTAAGAGCGGTCCTCATCATTGCACCACGCTTGGCCTGAAGCTCTTCGAACTGTCTTATGGCCTTTTGTATCTGAGCCATCTTTGTATTCACGAGTTTTTCTTTAACACTACAGGCCTGCTGACGTATTTTGATGGTCATAAATGAACCGCATAACGCTATCATCAACACCACAAACAACACAAGATACATCAAGTTTGTTCTGCGAGATTCGTTGTTTTGAACGTAATCATCGGGCACAAAATTTATATTTACCATTTTCTTGTTTGTCTCCTCATAGAACACGGATTAACACTGACTTGTCAGTGTCTTTCAGTGTTCTCGTCAGTGTCCGTCAGTGTCTTTACGACAGGCTAAGCCCAAAGGCAATAGCCCAGTTAACCTGACAATTCCGTCTATCTATCGGGGCCCCTGAAGACCCTTTATCACCTTTGGAGTCACTCCTTAGGCGACAGGGCTCTGTTATTTCCACTGCAGCCAGACAATCTCCCAGCTGTGCCGGCATTTCCAGCTGCTTTGCTATAGTCATACATATGTCTCTTTCTACTGCCTGGCCTGAAAGGAAAATCAGACGCTCAATTTGAGCTTTTGGGTACATTGAAGCAAACTGCCGCCTGCAGGCGGTCAGCTCCAGCACCAATCTGTTTACCCCTTTCTTGTTACCGAGCTGCTTTAGTCCTATCGATATCAAACGTGCAAAAAGCAAATTCTTATGACGGCAAATAACAACATTAGTACAGTTCGCCTCAATACAAACTATCATTACGATCGCTTCAAGGTCGGATTTACGCCGACCAAAAAACTTGGTATAGCAGTTTGCCAGAGCGACAGGCCAAACACCTATGGACTTAATCGACAGGCCTGCCTTTTCATATATCGCCAGATGTCTATCGATAATCTTCCGCTCAGTTGCTATTACCAGAACATTATCCTGCTCCATAGGGATGTACTTCATCATTGTGTTCTCTTGGACCGGTTCGAACGGAAGTTTCTGTTTTATCCTCGAAAAGATAGCATCATTGAGCTTGCTGTCATCTGCCTTCGGCATTCTTATATGGTCAATAAACAGCTCGCTCGTCGGCATTGCCGCTATCACCTCCTTGCCCTGAAAATCGCCGTTCGATGTCAGTTGACGCATAGCATCGATAGCCCATCTTTGCCACTGGCTGCTGCCGGGTTTCACATCCTTCGGCAGATTTTCAGTGCTGCCGGCAATTAAGCTTATACCCTTTCCGTTATCTCTAAGCTGGACCAGCTTGAGACAATCGTCTCCAATATCCACACCAATCGAATATGCGCGGTTTTTAAAGAGTCTAAACATAAGAATTTCACCCGCAAAGGCGTATTTTTTTTATCAGGCGTAACGCTTATAACACCTGTAAGGATTTTTATTTTTCCACTCCACATTAGCCGAAAACTCAGGCATGGGTTTCCATTTCGATACTTACAATAAAACAAACGTCTCCTGCTGAATTATCCTGATTTATCGGGATTCCCGGTCGTTACCTGCATTAAATTACTCAGCCCTATTCTTCTAACAACCGTGATACCAACTAAAATATATAAAACAAAATCCGGCCCAGCCAATCGACTGCTAAAATTTCAACAGCTCGTTTTGCAGAGTATTACAAAAAGACGCCCTCACTTCTGATAAAATCATCGTTCCAAACCCATCGCGACAGCTTCCCCTCAGAAAACCAGTGTTCCATTTTGAAATCTTCCTCTAAAGAAAAATTTATCAAAAGATTAGAGATTTTTCGCACACCAAAAAGTCCTCTCGAAATGAATATGAGATGATTATGGAAGTTCTTGCAGCAGGTCTGGAGAAAACAAAGTTTATAGGACTAATCACTCAGCCTTGAGTTGACGTTTCATTAAATCTGCAATAGCCGTATGTACCGGCTTGTTCTCAAACAGAACCTCATAGACAGCCTGTGTAATCGGCATCTCAACATTATATCGCTCCCCAAGAGCAACGACCGATTTGCAGGTGGCAACGCCCTCAACGACCGATTCCGTGGCCCTTTGGGCCTGCTCTGCGGTTTGCCCTTTGCCGACCCTTTCGCCGAATGAGCGGTTCCTTCCCTTTGGCGAAATGCAGGTCGTAACCAAATCACCAAGGCCGGTCAATCCAGCAAAGGTCTGCTCTCTGGCGCCCATTGTGACCCCCAGACGAGTTATCTCGGCAAGCCCTCTGGTCAATAGGGCCGCCTTGGCGTTATCGCCGGCGCCCGTGCCGTCTATAATCCCCGCAGCTATGGCTATAATATTTTTCATAGCACCCGCTAACTCAACACCGACAATATCGGTATTTGTATAGACTCGCAGCCAGGGCACCCCGTCTGAGAAGGTGTGTTGAATTTCTTTAGCCAGCTCCTCATCGTCGGCTGCCGCACAGGCCGTCGCCGGAAGTCTTCGAGCTAATTCATCGGCAATCGTAGGACCGGAGAGGACAGCATATCTTGTTGCTCGCTTTTGGCATAAGACATCGGCAAGTATCTGGGTCGGCCGCAGCAAAGTATCATTTTCAATACCCTTGGCAACCGAGACAATAGGAATGCTTTCTGGAACGTAATCTTTAAGTCGGTCCCAAATCCCCCGCATAAACTGGCACGGCACAGCGGAGACAATCAGGTCGGCCCCGGCCAATATACGCTCATCATCGGCTTCAAACACAAGCTCTCTCGGCAGTTTATAGCCGGGCAGAAATTTCTTATTCTCGCGATTTCGCTCTATTTCTTCTAACTGCTGGTGGTCGTAGCCCCACATCCGTGTGGCTATGCCCTTTTCGCAAAGAAGCATAGCCAGAACGGTGCCCATCCCGCCATCGCCGATTATGGATATATTCTTAAACATTGAGGAAATTATAGTCCCAAACCTCAGAATTGCAATGTGTTTGTGAGGTCAGCTAATAATCTACAAATCTAACATGTGACACTGTTCACACTGCAAGAAGATATGCACCGGTGAGTTGGCCCAGGTTGTCGAAATAATTGGGGAAATCGTTCCGGTTCTGTTCGACCAGTCCAATCTGCCACCATGGGTCAATTAAGACTGTTAGCCCGTCCGTTGGATATACACGTCCTATGACGACCATGTGAAGCCCGCCATTATTCCATTCAACCTGCACGATTGCGAGCCTCGAAGGCGAAAGATAAGGCTCCAGTTGACTGATGACGGTCGAGCCGCTGAGCCGATCGTAAATGCTGTTCACGCCCTCCGCTTTCAGCAGGCTGGATATGTTGGCCGCATCGTAAGTGCCGACACCTGGTTTGTAACCCAACATACCCTGTCTTCCCTGAATAAATGTTGCCTCCCTGATGTATCTGCCCTTATACGCGCTGGCCAACATCGCACAGCAAGCCATTGCGCAGGAGTAGTCGTACTCCTGAGTTATCCAACGGTGCCAGCGCCCCTTACTGTCCTGTCTCCAGTAATTCATGGTTCGATTTCTCCAAATTGTGCTCTGATAATGATTCACGTCTCTACAAGGAACCTCTTTTTGGGGGTTTTTATAACATCACCTTCATCCTTTTCAAGGGAAAACCCGGCAAAATTCCGTGAAATATTACTGGTAGTATGCGCACCGCACACCATTTAGACTTATTGGGTTCGGCCTATTTACAAACAGCAATCCAGAGGGCCACAGAACTACCAAGTGCTATTATTGTCGCTATTAAGGCTATGACATAATTTCTGCTTGCAGTCTTACACATATCAATCATTGTTGCAGTTTGAAGGGCTTGGTGAATATTGTCAATAAGGTCTGATATACTTGCGTCGTAGCCTACAGGTTTTGCCGATGCTGGATTAACGTACATAGCTCGTGTACTTGCTCCAACTTTTCTTGCTAATTCTCGTAAGTCATGCTTTGTACCTTTTGCTGGGTTTCCGTCAGGTTCCGATGGACTATTTATTATTTCGGCCAGTTTTTTCCTGTGTTCCTCAGTTTCTCTATGCGTCATTTTTCCTCCTGTATGTCAACTAGAAAGTTATTCTCTTACGACTAAAATTGAGCGCGCCGCGCGCACAATATTTTTAACGGTGACTATATCTTTTGTATTTACAATAAGTTACGGCGTTTTTAAAATCGTCCAACTTCTGACTTTCGGTCACCTGTTTGGTTCCGGCTCGTCCGGGTTAGGAGGATATAATATTGAATGTCTGGAATATCATCCCGACCTGGTATCGCCGGTAAAGGGCCAGTTCTTCCTTGTTCAATTCGGAGATAAATTTGCCCTGGACCTTGATACTCCCTGAAGAGGGCCTGTCCAAACCGCCTAAAAGATTCATAAGAGTTGATTTGCCCGACCCGGAAGGCCCTGTTACCCCTAAGAATTTCCCTTCTTCAAGAGTTAGATTCACATCCTTAAGGGCATTAACCTGAATCTTGCCGGACGAGTATATCTTGGTCAAATCTTCTGGTGGCAATCTCTATTCACTCGCCCTTCACCGCAGCACCTTTTTACCGTCACCGCACCCAGGCCGAGCAGCAAAATGTGGTGATCTGAAAACCCCCAAAAAAGTGGGCTGCAAGTCCCGATTAAGTTGGGCCTCGCAGCCCCTATGAAATATATATTAACAGACGCGACTAAAGCGTTCTGCGTCTGCGCAGCCGGCCGACAAGCGCTACGCCGATGCTGCCAAGCAGAATAGCATCGGGGGCGGGAACTACATAGAGAAAACCGTGGTGCACATTCGAGACGTCCCAGTAAACACCAACAATGTTGCCTCCGTGGATGCCCGATGCCGTTGTCTATGTTGCTCCAGGCGCTTCGAGCATGGTCCAGCCTGCATCCGCATATCCTATGCAGAACATTACTAATAATGCCGCAGCTAAAACGGTTATACCTATCATCTGCTGCATCCTGTACTCGTACCGTTCTTTCGCAACACAATTACATTGATTATTTAGACCATAATAGCGATAGCGTTCTAATTAGTTCCTGTTGCGGAAACAGTATTTGTCATTCCCGCCCCGCATCGTGTGCGGGATAAACTCCAGCGGGAATCCATTTTTTCGCTCTGGACCACTGCTCCCCGCTTTCACGGGGACAAGTTTACCCCTGCGGAAGCAGGGGCAGGGGTGACATCGTCGATTTTTGTTTTCCGCAACAGATACTGATTAACCATTTAACTACTCACCAATTAACCAACACGCCTAAGAAAACGCTGACATTTCCGGACTTTGCCACTCGAAGAATATTAGTTATATTTTAATAGTTGGGGCATAGTAGGTATAGTGGGCATAGTGGGCATAGTGGAGGTGTTAACATTATGAATCTACAAGGTAAACTGCGCGGCGTTACATTTTTTTTAGCGATATGTGCAAGCGGTATCCTGGCGTCCTTTTGCATTCTGTTAATGGCCGGGGAGTATCAATCGGCACGCTACAGATTGGAGATACACAACCGGGAGTTCCAGGGCTGGGAGGCCTGCAAACAAACTAAGCCCGCTTATTTTAAGGACAACGCAGAGGCGGTGACCTCATGCATAAAAGCCTTAAACGAAGCGCGAGATAATTTTTGGCTCAAAATACCAAAAGTACAATTGGCAGGGGTGTTTCTGTTAGCTGGTGTAGGCAGTGCAATTAGCGGATACCTAATTACCTGGCTTGTTGTCTGGTTTGGCGGTTCAGGTATTTACAGATTTATTAGATGGCTGGGGCGTTGTTTTCAGCGTCATTCCGAGCACAAAAAGCTTTTAGCCATGAGAATAGCCGAAGAGGCAGTCAGACGCGAAGAAGCTCAAAGACATTTAAGCAATAAAAAAGCTGTCTTTAGCGACTGGAAATTAGTGAGTAGTAAGCCCAAGTAAAATAAAGTGACTAAAGTGAGCTAAAGTGACTAAAGTGGGCTAAAGTTGGATGACAGAAGACGGATTATCGATACTGGATACTCGATGCTTGATGCTGGATGATCGTGAAGCGAGTTAATTAGTGAATTAGTGAATTAGAAAACTACCGACTTTAGTCAATTGGTTAATTCAAGTTGTTTCACTTATCAATCACTGACCAAAAAGTCTGAGAAAAATCACCTGCGAAGAATAATTATTTACCCCCGCAATTCCCGGCAGTTTCTTCCATCGTATGTCGCATATTGTGAAGCGTGAAGAGTGAAGCGTATCTCGTTGCCCGATGGGTGGTCATCGATAAGCGGGTTTTTGCTTTGACAGCTTATTCTAATTCGGCTACATTAGTCTTCAAAACGAAGGCTTTAATTTTACAGGAGAAATGATATGTTCAGCAGGGCCCTGACCAACGAAGAAAGGCAATGGCTTACGGAGCTCGAATCTTTCGTCAAGGAAAAACACGCTGACCTCGGCAGCCACGATTATTCTCACGTCCTTCAGGTCGTCGAGTACGCAATAGAAATAGCAAACAATATCGAAGAGCAGGCCGACCCGGTGGTGGTCATCTGCGGGGCCCTTCTGCACGATATTGGAAGGATGATCTCGGACAGCATGCACGGCCTGGCCGGCGGTGCGATGGCCGAGGAGCTTCTGGAATCGCTGCCCCTGACGGATGAGCAAATAATAAGGATAACCAAAGTCATAGTCCGCCACACAGCCTCCTCTCATGTACCGCCCCAGACGACCGAGGAGAAGATAATCTACGATGCCGATGGGCTGGACCGACTGGGCACGATGGGCCTGCTGCGGGGGTTCGTCGATAAAAAGGGAAGCATGATGAATGTGCTGGAGCGGTATATGGCCAAAAGGGTCAAGGAATACGATAAGCTTTTTTTCCCCATCAGCCGGAAGATGGGCAAGGAGCTGGATGACGAGATGAGGAAGCTGATAGCACTTTTCACCAAGCGCCTTAACGAAAGGAAAGAAAGCGTCGAACAATTAACACTGCCATAGAAATAGTCGTTGCCCGGGGCTCGTGGCTCGATTCTCGATACTCGTTGAAAACAACCCGCGCAATAAATTGCAGGGATTCCAACCCCCCAATAAATTAGGGGGCTGATATTCTTTCGCTCCCAATTAGATAACGCTTCGCTTTTTCACAGGGTAAACGCAAATTAATTTTTGTCGAGGGGGTCGTACCAGCGCTTGGGTATTTCTGTTCCTAATGTTTCATTGATGGTTGTCACATGGCCGTCCAGCCAGAGACAGTTTAGTTTGCCGCCCGTCTCATAATCGCTGGCAGATTTTATAGAATGTCTGAAGATACCGCGATACCAGGTCCACCGGCCGCCGCCTTCCCTATAGTGTTGAAAATTCTTGCCGCTTTCGTTGGCGTAGAGCATATCGTTTCCATTCTCGATTCTGGGCTCCATATGGTCGTGGGCGACGACAACTTCCGAGTGACGCGGGATGATAATGGATTTCTCTTTGGTCAGCCAGCCGTTCATAGAATACGCTGAATTCTCTATCTCACCGGCGCTGTAAAGCATTTCCTGTGCTACTATCTGGGAGAAGTTTTTGAAGGTCGGGCAGCCGAAAAGCCTCGGCTCCTTTACATAGTCAACGTAGATTACGCCCCAATACGAGCTATTTTCGCTGGCCTTGAGCAGCCTTCCGCTGGAGTGATACCAGAGATGCCCGTTACATGGGGTCGTGTGCGTGTGGAAGTCGGGCATCGTGTAATCGTTGTCCTGGAGGTACATCATAATACCGAGGCCTATACTCTTTAGATGGGCCTTGCAGGCTTGTTCCCGCGCCTGTTCCCTTACTCTCCGCAGAGCCGGCATCAATATCGCCAGCAGCAGCGCAATTATCGCAATGACAACGAGAAGCTCAATTAACGTAAAAGCTTTTTTCCTGTGCATCAATAATCCCTTTCTGCAATCTGCATTTATTGTTGATGGAATTGACTCTTGGTCTCCAGCAGCCGTTCGCGGGCACTTTGAAATGATTGGACAACACACCCAACATCAAATACCCAACCTTTAATACTCTATATAACACATTTGAAGATGTAATCCAAGTAAAAAAAACTCCCTTTTTCAAGTGGAGGTCAAATATGCAGAAAACTCGTTGCTCGTCACTTGACCTGGTTAATTAGTTAATTGGTTAATCAGCTAATTTGTTAATTGGTGTTTTTTTTATTCACTACTCACCACTCACCACTCACACTGTTCTTATTATTTGGAATAATAAAATGTTCCGGGACGGTAAATTGTGAGCATAGAAGCAAAACTTCTTTTCCAACCTCTTCGATTGCCGTCTCATTATCAATGTTCTCAGCCACTTTATTTATGAAGGTGGCGATCTGCCGGGCCTGCTCTTCTTTCATTCCGCGGGTGGTAATTGCCGGTGTGCCAATACGCAGGCCGCTGGGGTCGGATGGATGTGACGGGTCTAAAGGTGTCGTGTTATAATTAGTAACAATTCTGGCCCGGTCCAGGGCCTTTGCGAGCTTTTTGCCGGGTATATTTTTATTTTGCAAATCGATTAGTATTAAGTGGTTGTCGGTCCCGCCGGACATGAGATTGAAACCATATTCGAGCAGCTTTTCGGCCAAGGCTTTTGCGTTTTTGACTATCTGCTTGGCATAAGCGACGAACTCCGGCGTGTCGGCCTCAGCCATTGCGACGGCTATAGCGGTCAGAGTGTGCATATGCGGGCCGCCCTGGAGGCCCGGGAAAACCGCTTTATCCACCTTTTCTGCATGTTCGGCCTTGCACAGTAACATTCCGCCACGAGGTCCCCGCAACGTCTTATGTGAGGTGGTTGAGACTATGTCGGCATAGGGTACGGGACTTTTGTGTATGCCGGCCACAACCAGACCCGCAATGTGGGCTATATCGCTGACATGGTACGCACCTACATCTTTGGCTATTTGACCGAATATCTCAAAGTCAATCTCCCGCGGATATGCGGTGGCGCCGGAGATGATGATTTTCGGTCTGTGTTTTTTGGCAAGCTCTTCAATCTGGTTATAGTCCAATCTGCCGGTATCAGGATTGACTGTGTATTGGACGGAATTAAATATTCTGCTTGTGACGCTGACTTTCCAGCCGTGTGTGAGGTGTCCGCCGTGTGGAAGAGACAGGCCCATAATGGTATCGCCCGGCTTGATGAGGGCCAGATATGCGGCCCAATTGGCGATTGAGCCGGAGTATGGCTGAACGTTGGCGTGGTCGGCCTTGAATATCTTTTTGACCCGCTCCTGAGCCATCCTTTCGATAAGGTCGGTTACCTGCTGGCCCTCATAGTATCGCTTACCGGGGTAACCTTCGGCGTATTTGTTTGTAAGGCAGCTTCCGCTGGCCAACATCACGGCCTTGGAAACATAGTTCTCCGAGGGGATGAGGCGAATTGAGCCGCTCTGGCGTGCCGCCTCCTGCCGCATCAGCTCATAAATCTGCGGGTCATACTGCTCAAGAGCATTTATCATATTAGTTTCTCCCTAAAGAATTTTTTCAATAGAGTTATGCAAAATTGAGGTTAGGCATATATTATTTAAGAAAATTAGGTTTTTTATTTTCTTAAATAATCAAGTAACTATCTGCCGGGTAATAATTTATTGTTTGAAAAGAAAAAATTAAAAGACAATTTTTTCTTTTCAAAGTATGCCTAACCTCGATTTTGCAGAAGCCTTAATTTTTTTAAGACTACTTCGGGATATCCAAATGCAGAATAACGCGTTTGGACTCCTTTATAGCAGAGCCAGACTTTTTCTACAAGTTTTTTATTTGTTGACAAACTTTGGGCGAAGATTACCATAAGCCGATTGAATAATGTATAAGAAAAGAGATTTGGTAAAAAACGTATGCCGGAAGAAGATGCCCAGGCGTTGGCCAAGGCAAAGGCTTTTTTTGAGAAAGCCCGCAAAGTAGCCGAGACACACAATTTCGATTACGCTATCGATATGTACCTGCAGGGTCTGCGCTATAGTCCGGACGCTCTGGAAGAGGGGCACCTTCCGCTTTGTGAATTGGCTTTGCAGCGGCAGGGAAGGGGCGGTAAGAAACCTTCGATGATGGGAAAAATGAAGCATATGCGAGGCAAGACGCCTCTTGAGCAGATGCTTAACGCCGAATATCTTTTCACAAAAGACCCGAAACATCTGCCATTTGCCGAGGCAATGCTAAAGGGCGCGGTGGCGGGCGGCTATAACAAAACGGCCGGCTGGATTGCCAACCTGGTCTTCCAGAAAAATAATGCCGCCAAAAGACCATCAGCGCAAACATATATCCTGTTAAAAGATTCCTATGCGGCCTTAGGGCAATTCGACAAGGCTGTTGTGGCCTGCCAGTGTGCCTCCCGACTTAGACCGGAGGATGGAGCATTGGCAGACGAATTTAAGAACCTCTCGGCGGAACTGACTATGGCCAGAGGTAAATATGATGAGGAAGGTGACTTTAGAAAAGCCATCAAGGACCGCGAGGAGCAGGAGAAACTTCACGCCCAGGACAGTGTCGTCAAGACGGAGGATTACCGCATAAAGGCGGTCGAAGATGCCCGAAAAAAGATAGCCGAGAACCCGAACATTCCGGGCAATATATTTAATCTGGCCGACGCCCTGTCGGATATGGAAAACGACGAGGCGGAAAACGACGCCGTAGCGCTGCTGGAAAATACGTATAAAGCCAAACAAGATTTCAGCTATAAACAGCGGGCAGGGCAAATAAGAATAAGAGGGCTCAAACGAAAAATAAGAGAGGCTAAAGCTGCTCTTGAGACTAATCCGGAAGATGCGCAAAACAAGGCCGGACTCGAACAACTCTCGCGGCAATTAAACGATGCCGAATTGGAACATTACCGCATCTCTGTGCAGAACTATCCGACTAACCTCGCAGCCAAATATGAATATGCTCTTCGCTTGGTCAGGAATAAACAATATAATGAGGCGATACCTTTGTTCCAGGAGTCACAGAAAGACCCGAGGCGAAAGATTGCATCGATGAATCAAACAGGCTACTGCTTTTTTATGAAGGGCTGGCTGGCTGATGCAATTGACGTTTTTACCAATGCGATAGAGTCCCACGAGTTAAAAGATGATGCAGCGGGCAAGGAATTGCGGTATAATCTGGCCCGCGCTTATGAGGAGCAGGGTGATAAAGAAAAGGCACTGGAGATTTATCGCAAAATCGCCCAGTTCGATTTCGGATATAAAGATGTCAGCCAGCGAGTAGATAAGCTAAGGGAAAGTCAAAAATAAGAATTGAAAATGGCAGAGATTACTGCAAAAGAAAGTCCTTTTTCGCCGGGCAGGCCGGTGCAACCCGAATATTTCGTTGCCCGAATTAAAGAGATACAAAGACTTGAGAGAGCTATTAAGCAAACGGTTTCAGGTAGAAACGAAAATATTTTCATTACGGGCCAGCGTGGAATTGGAAAAAGTTCGTTAGCCTTGTTTATCCGACACCTGGCAGAGAAAGAATACAGCTTGATTGGAAGTCACTGCTATTTGGGAGGAGTGCGAAGCTTAGATGAAATGATGGGTGTTACTTTCCAGAAGCTCCTGCAGGACTGCACAGATAAATCACTGTTCGACAAACTAAGGGAAATCTTTGATGATTATATAGCAGAGCTGAAATTTTTTGGTATGGGGATAGAATTTACGAAAGATAAAAGTAAGCTTCATACATTAGCAAACAATTTCCTGCCGGCACTGCGAAAGATATATGACGAAGCTAAGAAAAACGGTAAGAAAGGTTTAATCCTTATCCTTGACGACCTCAATGGAATCAGTGATGTTCCGCAATTTTCACAGTTCCTAAAAAGTCGTGTTGATGAGTTAGCAGCTTCAGGTAAGCCTTTGCCAATTCTCCTGGTTCTCGTTGGACTGCCGGAAAGACGAGATGAGCTTATAAAACATCAGCCATCAATAGCAAGGATTTTCGATGTAGTAGATTTGCCTCCGATGAGTAATAGTGAATCTGAAGATTTTTTTATGAATATGTTCGGTGGACAAAACGTTACGGTCACCAGCGAAGCTCTTTCTCCGATGGTGGGCCTATCTGGCGGTCTTCCTATGCTTATGCATGAGGTAGGCGACGCTGTTTTCTGGCAGGATAAGGATAATAACATTAGCGAGAAAGATGCTAAGCTGGGCATAATAGAAGCGGCGCGAATAGTTGGGAAAAAGTACATATCTGCTCATATCTCTAAGGTATTGAAAAGTAAAACGTACGCTTCGATCCTCCATAAAATCAGTAACATGCCGGTTGGAACCACATTTGAGCGCCAGCAGATTTTGCAGAGAACACCAGAAGAAGAACAGAAGAATCTGGATAATTTTCTGCAAAGGAGTAGAAACCTGGGTATTATTGAGACTGCGGAAGCTAGAGGTGAGTATAGATTCGTAAATCCGCTTTATCATCTGTATATATGGTATGAAGCCAAAAACAAGATAGGCTGAGAAAACCTGCGAATACATAATAGTGGTCTGTAACACGGTAGATGCTTGGTGGTTACCGGTAGTTGCTCAAAGCCATCCCCAAGATCGTCCCGATTTTTCGGGACTCGCTTGAGGATGCCACCCATCAAATTAGATGTTACAGAGTAATAGTATGTTTCGGAAGCTTGAAAACATGAAAACAGAACCAACCTCTCAGTGAGAATTTGTAAATAGAATAAAGATAGATTTTCAGGAGATTGCAGTGGCACAATCGTTACAGGCGAAAAAAAGAGCTAAACAAAATACCAAAAGAAGGACGACTAATCGCGCACGTAAAAGCCAGATAAAGACACAAATCAAACATTTCGAGACGGCTGTGAGCGAAGGTAACGTTGAATCGGCAAGCGAACAATATAAACTCGTTGTCAAGAAACTGGACAAAAGCGCATCTACGAGCACAATGCACAAGAAAACAGCCGCACGAAAGAAATCACGACTCGCAAAGAAACTGAACTCGCTAAAAGCTAAAAAGAGTTAATTGGTTAATTGGTGAGTAGTTAATTGGTGAGCGGTTAATTGGTTAATTGGCCCCGTGAGATAGTAAGAAATCATCTCACGGGGTAAATCTTACTGGGTGAATCTTTTTCTTGTTTTTTAAGGCAATTCCGGCCATAATATCATCGGCATCAGCGGATACTCGATTCTGGATGGGTGAATGCGCAGAGGAGGTGATGAGGAAATTGATAAGTTTATTGCGAGATACGAGATAAGAAAATAGAAACCGAACCAGCAGTAATACTCAAATGTGGCATACGTGGTGCCGGTGAGCAACAATGTTAACTATGATTTTGGATTCCCGCTACCCGCTTCCCGCTCGGAGTCGAGTACATGCTTTGCAGGCACAGGCAACGACCCCCGATCAGGTCGAGGGCAGGCATGCGGGGAAAAGTTTTAGTGGTGTAAGGGTAAGTTATTTTGCAACAAAAAAGCAAAAGTGGCATAAGGAAAGTAAATATTTATGGAAAACGCATCCTTTATCACAAACGAGGACGGAGATGACCTTATCGTCTCGTTTGCCATACCTGTGAATGAGTATGGCGATGTTAAGAGTCTGACTCTGCTTCGGACGCCGAAGTATGAGTTTATTATGGATGAATCCGAGCGAGGCGCTAAGGTCTATTTTGAAGACTTCCCTGACGACGAAAATGAGCTTCTCGAACAAGTGACGATCGAAGGCGATGCGGTGACTATCACCACCAACTATCGAACCTATACTGTCAGTATAAGAGATGTGGATGATGAAGAGATTGAGGAGTCCAAGAGGATCCTTAAAAAAATGAACTTCGACGGGCGATTTAAACTGAAGATGCTCTAACCACTCGATCAACCGAACCACAAGGAACGCGGCCGGTGAGCTTGACGTTATTCGGAAACTATATAAACAATATTGAGGTGGTATTATGTCTAAGCGAGTTTCTATATTAGTTGTTGTAATTATCTGTGTCTGCGTTGGGGGCTTTTGCTTTTTATTGGGGGCCGGATATTCAGGTTTATATTTTAAGAACTACATTATGGATGCCAACGCGAGCTGGCTGAATCAGCACATCAATCGCCTGGCAATGATTCGGACGGGGCGTGCAGACGAGGCGGCCGGCGATATTGAAAAGACGCTCGATAATTCGATTATACAATTAAGCTGGGCCGGTCTTGATAGAAACGGAGCCTTTCACGGCGGACGACTGCCGGAGGCGCATCTGCGAGCCCTGCAAATTGCGCGAGTCTATGCAGACGCGGGCTACCGTGATGTATTCTCCGAAGAGTCGCTTCGCATTTTAGATAAAGTTGAATTTGTCGATGTAGAAAAATATTCGCCGGCAATACGTGAGCTACAAGAGCGAGCAAGGGAGTGAAGATAGTAAATATAAACCCGCCAGAGGGCGGAGCTAAACAATAATTGAGATTTCAACGCCCTACCGATTTTATGGTATCGGTGATTTAATTTCAGATAAATAATACACCCAGTCGATATAAAAAGTGACTGGGCGATTTGTTTTTAGGCATAAAGAAGAAAAAATGGCGGAAATATTTAAAGAGCGGATAATCAAGCTGCTGAAGCACAGCGATTATGAACCGGTAAAACTTGCGCAATTAGCCAAGGCGTTAGGTGTAAGCACGGCAGATTATCCACAGTTTAAAGAGGCCTTCGACCAGCTACGTCAGGCCGGGCACGTGGTGATAGGGGCGAGGAATCTCGTCAGCCTGCCGTCATTAGCCGGTCAAATCGTGGGGACATTCAGAGCAAACCCGAAAGGTTTCGGCTTCGTAACGTCCCGTGAACCTAATGCACACGGCGACCTATTTATTCCACCCACGGCTACAGCCGACGCAATGACCGGTGACATTGTTATTGTAAAGGTTAAGAGACAAGGCAAGCGCGGCGGTCAAATGCAGTACAGCGGTGAGGTAATCGAGGTCCTTGAACGAGCACAAAACAGATTCGTGGGGACACTCTTGAAACATCCGGAGGCCTGGATTGTTCAGCCGGACGGCTCAAGCTTTTTCGAGCCAATATCCGTTGACGATGTTGGCGCAAAGGGAGCCAAGGAAAAAGACAAGGTTGTGGTGGAAATACTTTCTTATCCGACGGAAAAATATTTAGCCCGCGGCGTAATTATTGAGGTGTTAGGCAAAGCAGGACGATACGAAAGCGAGATACAGTCGATAATCCGGCAGTATCATTTGCCGGGTGAGTTCGAGGCTGATTGTATTGAGCGGGCGCGCCAGGGGGCCGCCGAATTCAATCCCGAAGAACCGAACCATCGGGACAACATTACCGATAAAGTCATAATTACGATTGACCCGCCGGACGCAAAAGATTTTGACGATGCAATAAGCCTTGAAAAAAACTCCAATGGCAACTGGGTCTTAGGCGTTCACATCGCCGACGTCAGTCACTTTGTGGAGCAGGATTCGCCGCTGGACAGCGAAGCAAAAGACCGTGGGAACACCGTCTATCTGCCCGGCAAAACAATTCCAATGCTGCCGGAGATTTTAAGCAACGGTATTTGCAGTCTCCAGCCCGAGCAGAAACGCTTCGTTAAAAGCGTGTATCTGACTTACGACCAGAAGGGTAACGTTGTATCCCGCAGTTTTGCCAACTCTATTATGTGCTCAACGCAGCGTTTGACCTACCAGAAGGCAGACAGGATTTTGAAAGGGCATACCAAAGACGTGAAATCCGAGGTGATTGAGCTTCTGAAAAATATGGAGACACTGGCCCGAGTAATAGAGCAACGACGAACGAAAAACGGAATGATACATCTGGGTTTGCCGGAAATTCAATTGAAAATGGATAAATCAGGCCGAGTTGTTGGTGCTCACCCGGCCGATACCAGTTATCCGCATACGATAATCGAGATGTTTATGGTCGAGGCCAATGAAGCCGTAGCTTCACTTCTGGACAGACTGAATCTGTCCTTCATACGGCGGATTCATCCGGAGCCGGATATTATGAGTATGAAAAACCTCGCCAAACTCCTTAAGGCCTTTGGATTCAGTCTGCCGCGAAATCCCAACCGCAGGGCGATACAGGATTTGTTAGCTGCGGTTGAAGGAGCCGACTGCTCCTTTGCGGTGAACTTGGCCGTCCTGCGAAGTTTCGAGAAGGCCCAGTACGCACCGCTGCACATCGGCCATTACGCACTGGCCTCTACTCACTATTGCCACTTCACCAGTCCCATCCGTCGATATGCAGATTTAGCTGTTCATCGCGTTTTGGAATACTACCTTCTAAAACGACCGGATTTGGCGAGGGACGTTTCAGCCGGGCTGGATTTAACAGAGATTGGCAAACACATCACCTTTACCGAGCAGCGGGCGGAGGACGCCGAAAAAGAATTGACGACAGTGCTGATACTGCAAATGTTGAGCAAGAAAATCGGCGAGGAGCTCGACTGCGTCGTTAGCGGATTAACAAGCTTTGGCATATTCGTGCAGTCGCGAAAGTTCGGCATCGAAGGGCTTATCCGGATGAGTGACTTGGGGCAGGACTATTGGAAATACAACACAAAGGCACAGTGCATCGTAGGCCAACGTTCGGGATGCAGCATTCGCCTGGGCCAGGCCGTAAAAGTGCATATAGTATCAGTGAATGTCCCCGCACGTCAGTTGAATGTCACTCCTGTCGAGCCATTGGCTACAGCGCCAACGAAACGAAGTAAAAGCAAACCTCAAAAAAAGTATAGAAAAAGAAAACGAAAAAGCTGACATTGAAAGCTCAAAGTTAGAGAATATAACTTAGAGTAAGAGCTTATCCGAATAACCGGGTCGTTATGAGGCCGAGCGAAAAGTTCGAGGCCAAGGCGGCAGGCCAAAAATGCTCGCCAGAAGTGGTTTGCTCCACGTTGAGAACGTTTTTGGCCGACAACGCAGGCATCGGGCTTTGCAGCCGGCCGCAATAGAGCGGTTTATTGGGATAGGCTCTAAGTATCTAACACAATGAGTTTAACATTTTTGGAACCAAGAGATTGCCACGGCCCCCTGCTTTCTTGCGAAAACAAGACGGGGGACTCGCAATGACATTTTGCAAAGGTTTTTAAATGAGCAACGTAATGTATCAAGGATAGAGTATGAATTCTGACGGCTTCGTTGAGACAGAAGATTTGACCAAGATATACTCGTCCGGCAAGATTCAGGTTAATGCCCTTAAGGATGTGAATCTAACTCTTGAAGAAGGGAAATTCTTAGGGGTAACAGGACCTTCCGGGTCAGGCAAATCAACTCTTATGAATCTGTTAGGCGGATTGGACAGGCCTTCTTCAGGGAGCATAAAAGTCGAAGGCAAATTTATCTCCGAATTGAACAAGGAAGAGCTGGCCCTTTATCGGCGATACAAGGTCGGGATGATATTCCAGACATTCAATATTATACCTTCCTATACAGCTCTCGATAACGTAGCTTTTCCGCTGCTTTTTGCAGGTGTGCCCAAAAAAGAAAGAAATCGGCGGGCAGGGGAGGTGCTGGCAAAGGTGGGGCTAATCAACCGCAAAGACCATCGTCCAGCCGAGCTTTCCGGCGGTGAACAGCAGAGGGTAGCCATTGCTCGTGCATTAGTCAATCAGCCGAAAATTCTGCTTGCCGACGAACCCACCGGCAACCTGGATACAGGGACATCAAGACAGATTGTGCAGATGCTCTCAGACTTGAACAGGAAGCAGGGCTTAACCGTTATTATGATATCCCATGAAGAGGCTCTCCTGTCTGAATTCGCTGATAATATTATACATCTGCGCGATGGGGAAGTTACTGAACAGGAAAAAATCAGGTAAAGAATAGATGAGAATTTCTGACTACATCGAGCAATCTTTCTCCAACTTGCGCAAGAAGAAACTGCGCACGTTTCTTACAACTTTTGGAGTGGTGATAGGAATAGGGGCCCTTGTTTCGATGTTTTCTTTCGGCAAAGGCGTTCAGAAAAACGTTACAGATAGTTTCAAAGAAATGGGGCTTTTCAATTATATCGCAGTCTATTCAGCCTTCAATAGAAGCAGAATCGAACAGGCCCATACGGACCCCGATGACCAGCATGACCAAATCCAAAATGAGCAAGTCCCCGAATCGGCAAACAGTCCTATCCTCGACGTTAATTTTCTGCAGGAAGTCAGAAAAATGAAAGGCGTGGAAACGGCTTTTCCCGAAATCCGTTTTCCCGCTCTGATTAAATTCAGGGAAAAGGAACAGTTCAGTATTGTCCAGGTTATGTCTGCCGATGTTTGTCAATCCGAATTGATGAGACTAAGGACAGGCAAGGCTTATGTCGATGATGCGGAAAATTCCTTGATTATAACTGATTCACTGCTGCGTCGTATGGATATCAAAGACTTCGAGACCGTGCTTGGAGAGGAAATTGAGGTCTCCACTTTAGCTATTGATTCGGGCCTTCTTAATCCGGCAAATATGATGTCGATTATGCAGGGTGAAAAGCTTCCATTCAGCCAGGAGAGCTATAGCTTCACCATTGTTGGTGTGGCTGAACGTATGGGAATGGGCGGAGCTATTCCGGTGCGCAGCGATGTTTATATGCCCCCCGATCCGGCCGAAGGGATGAAAAAAATATCACTGACAAATGTACGGGATTTTTTCCAACCGGCGGAAAAACTCAAAGGCTATTCGGCAGTAACTATCAAGGTAGCTTCGGTAAAATATATTGACCCCATAAAGGAGCAGATTGAAGCGAAGGGGCTCAGGACTTTTGCACTCATAGACCAGCTAAAAGAAATCAAGACCGCATTTTTATTTATGGATATGTTCTTAGCTGCGGTCGCGATGATTGGCATTACAGTCGCCTCTTTGGGGATAATCAATACGATGGTGATGTCCATTCTGGAAAGATACAGAGAGATAGGAATTATGAAAGCCATCGGGGCCAGTGATAAAGACGTGAAAAAAATATTCTTTTTTGAATCCGGAATGATTGGCTTTTTAGGCGGCATTTTCGGTCTTGCTTTAGGATGGGTAGTGAGCATGGTCATCAATCAAGTCGCCAATCATTTTTTAGCCAAACAGGGCGTTCCGTATGTCAATTACTTCAGCTTTCCCTGGTGGCTTTGTTTAGGCGCAGTTGCCTTTTCCATTCTGGTCAGCTTAGCCGCCGGTCTCTATCCGGCGTTACGGGCGGCACGCGTTGACCCTGTCGTGGCACTGCGGCACGATTGATTGGTCGCTCGTCGCTCGTATCCTTCGACTACGCTCAGGACAGGTCTCGTGAAGCGTATATCGTATTGCGTATTGCGAAGAAAGGCCAAATGGCGTGCAGTGCACACCCTATTCATGAAAGGCGAAAACCACAAGGAATATCGAATATCGAACAAGGAATATCGAGATAAGATGTTGCTATTGCCGGTGGAGATTGGTTACCCGCCTAAGGCATTCGGGGACAGGTTGGATCCCCGCTTAAGGCTTATGGGGACAGGAAGTGAGACGGGCCCCGCTTTTTAGCGGAGCCCGTTGGTTTGTCAGGTCTGTTGCTTCGGATTAACCAGGGATTACGTTGGTCGCGCACGGGCCTTTTTGACCCTCTCCGACCTCAAATTCCACCCTCTGGCCTTCCTTGAGACTGGCGTAGCCGCTCGTCTTGATTTCCGAGTGATGAACGAACAAATCATTCTCAGCGTCATCGGGTTTGATAAAACCAAAGCCTTTTTTCCCATTAAACCATTTTACTGTACCTGTACTCACTACTGTACTCCTTTGGCCTCTTATTGGCCGTAAATTTTGTCTCTCGTATTTTGTTAAGAGAATATTCTTGAGAGACGAGAGAATATGCCCAACTAAACGAATTTCCCCTTATACCAGGAGAAATTACCGGTTGTCAACAAAAATAAACTCAAACTTCGGAGTTTTCTTATAAGCTTTTTCGTAGCAAATCCTTGTGAAGACAGAAACAGGTGTTAATCGCTTCAGTCAGGCCGCCCAGCAAACGATATAAAAGAAAATCAGGTTTATCCGGCAACGGCTGACTCAAACAAACTAACCGATCACAAATATTCGGGTGTGTCTCAACAAGCCAGCCTAAATAAATCATCACCAACACGGCTAACAAAACCAGACGACGAATCGCCGACCAACGAAATGTTCGTATCTTTTCAAGGTTTACCTGACTTTTGAGGAAGCGAATTTCCTCCTCGCATTCCCACCTTCGTATGTAGAAACGCAAAACCCGTTTTGCGTCCGCCAGATTTTCCACAGGTAAATTCGTTAACAACATCATTGGTTGATCACTTCCTGCAAGCCGACAGACAACCAATGTCAGATCCTCATCCCTGCCTGGCAGACGAACCTTCACCCACCCTATCTGAGTGATGCGAATAGCAGGTTTGCCGCGGCGTTTGATGAGCTTGTAAAAGCGATGTGGAGTTGGGGTTTGTTCAGCAAGTTGGTCAGCCCGAATTGGTAACCACTGTATAGGCTCACATCGCTCAGAACCCTCGTAAATCCGCAATAAATGCCGGTTTCCTACAAGTCGGGCCACGAAACGGTATTTGTTATCCAGCCAATCTTCAAACATCACCCCCGCATCAAATCCACGATCCGCTACAAGCACACCGCGGTTGTTCGTAAGTTCGAGGATTTTATGAATACCCTTAAGGACAACAGGGTTTTGTCCTGGACTATAAGGTTCTTCATGACTAAATGGCTCCAGTAGTACAGGCACAGGATTCTTGCGGCTCAGTGACGCATACATCTCGAGAAGCCAATAGCCGTTCACCAATTCGCCGGTGCTGCCATCGCGAACAGTTGCCAAATAATCCATCTTCTTTGCTAATGGCTTGGCAAGATCTGACAGGTCAAGGATAATGGGTGTATCATCCTGGACAAAGCCCAGCCATATTTGTGGCAATGCGGTCTGGACCTTGTTATAAAAGTCGGTATCCTTTACAAGGTGTGCTTCGAGACGATCCAGTCGTGAGAGAAACTTTGTGCGTTGATTTGGCAGGTGCCGTGCCATTTGACAAACGATAGGTTTACCGCACCGAAGCAGTCCTATCGCATGTTTGTAAGTTGCATTTGTAAGTCCTTGTAAAATAAGGACTCAAATTTGAATTTGTCACTACATTGGCATTTTATCGTTGTCATTAGTGCTCTTTTTAATGGTTTGGTGAGTTGATTTCCTTAATCCCCAACGCAGCCAAAATCCGTCTGGCATCACGGCCGCCGCCAGATACTAAACGCGTCGTTTGGCCGCCTGCCCCTGCGTCTCCCGACGCAAGTCGGGGCAGCGGGCCAAGGTCCAGCTCGGTAATGCCCACCGAACGCATTGCAGCTAAGGCATCGGTGGCACTAAGCTCCGGCAGCTTTGAGGCTAATTGATATTCTAATGTCCGCTTGAGGAACAACGCCAACGATGCCACAAAGATATGGGCCTTGACCCTTTCATCGGTCTTGTGATGGATTGGACGCATATCGATGACATCTTTTAGATCGCGGAAGCCCTGTTCCACTGTGTTCAGTTCCTTATAACAGGCCACCGCCTGAGTTGCGGTGATCTCTGGATCATCGGTCTTGAGAATATACTTGCCCTCATGGAGCATCTCGGCAGCAAGCTTTTCCTGATTCTCGTAGAAATTAAATTGACCGGGTCCGGTCACCTGCCACGAATAATATCGATACCCGTGATGCCTGGACAATGCTCGGCCTGCCCGGGAACCTATCTTGGCTGGGTCTTTTAAGCGACCAGATGAGACAGCCTTGGCGACCTTCTGCAATTGCCCTTTAGCTCGTTCCATAGAACGCAGACGCATCGACTCCTCGTAACAACGCCGATCGGTACTATCAATAACAAAGTAGCGAGTCTTTCTGCCTGAAAGACAAATTTCCTGAACCCGATTGCCCTGGTCAACTTGTTGCCACTGACCATCAGCCAGAGCTTTGAAAACATCAGCGGCTTCATCACATCGTCTGCCTGGAACCCCAAGAAGATAACCAAACCGCTGCCCCGATAAGAAATCAAGATTCTGCTCGCTTACCAGGCCGCGATCAGATACCACCATTACTCGTCTCAATCCGAACCGGTTCTGCAAATCTGTCAGAACCTCCTGCATGG
>CAYUFX010000077.1:0-23823 GCA_964444135.1 uncultured Pirellulales bacterium
AAGAACGTGGATAACTCTCTAATCGAGGTTGGTACATAATTCGGGGTCAGATCATTACTTTGCGAGGTGACTAAGTTTATTTTATGTATGACCAACTTTATTTTAATTTCACTACTAATGTTTTATAAAGTTTTACTTTATCATCCTATAGGTTCGCCCTACCGGCTCCCCTTATCTTCTCCTTTGCAGCCCTGTTAATTTGTCAAATTGCCTGCTAACAGCGGCGTAAAAATCAGTTATAAAAAGCCAGTCAAATTGAATACTTCATACATTACTATTATCAGAAAACTGCGTACTATTACTATCCCCTTATCGTGAGTTCACTGGGACTCACGCTGTCAAGAAGTAATGAATTAAGTCTTGGGATGGCCAAGGGACATCGTATCCCTTAAGGAAGATAAGGTTGTACGACCAAAGATTGTTATAAGAAGCCTAGAAAGACCGCATAGGCAAGAGCGCCACTGCCGTTTGTGGTCCTGTAACTTGAGCAGTTATAAAAAATCCTCAAAAACGATGATAATCTTTTTGATGGTCAAAAATGAAACTCTTAAACTACTTTGAACGAATACGAAAGATGCCAAATAAAGCTAACAAATTCGACATAAGGCTACAAATGATAAAATATGCTATTGTTTATGGCATCAAACTCAACGTGAGAGTCTCTAACACTACAATCAAGACAATGTAAATGACTAAATTCCTTATGAATTAAGTCTTAATTTCTTTATAGCCCGGAGGAGGGGCATCGGGACGCCAGTATCCACGGCTGCGTTGCGTTTTAATGCAGTCCTTTCCCCGCTTCTTTCTGATTTCTTGAATATGTTTACGGATGTTTAAATCAGACAACCCCAATTTGTCACCTAGTTCCTTAGCAACGAGGGATCGGCCTTCTAATAAATCCCAGATTTCGAGCTGCCGTTCAGAGAGTAAGGTCTCTTGATACTCTTTTATAGGTTGGTTTAGGGCTTTCTTAGTAATAAGAGGATCACAGGCGTCGAATAATTTCGGCAAATAGTATTTATTCAGTTTAATACAGATCCCCTCCAGACGTTTATGAAGTTTACTCACCATTAAGTCATAGAATGATTCATCTATTTCTATAGAATTGATATTCTCATGCTCGGGTGTTGATTCCACAGTGGCCTCAATTGATTCTTGGCAATCATTGATAACATCGAGTATCTGTAAACATAACTTCGATAATTGGGGATCAGTGGCAGCATATTTATTTATGATGTTCTCAAGAAGGTTAGGCAGGTTGTAGAAGTCTGGCCACTCACTTGCAAATATGCTGTACCACAGCTTGCCGTCTACTACTATCTGATAATTTTGTAGCATCTTTTTGAATTCGTGTGGGTCTGGGACTGTAATACTACCACAGATATCTATTAACTCTTGCAGCGGATCACCAAAGATTTCCACAACTTTAACCTTGGATGTGGGACCTTTACTCTTGTCCATTAATACTACTCTCTTCCTTCCCATTCATGACAAGTGCCGGCTGGTCTTTAATTTTGAACCTTTCAAATAGTCCATATAGATAATACTAACAGGTCTAACCTAAAGGGCTGGAAAGAAGCGCAATCATAGCAGCAGTCTGCCAGCCCGGAATCAGGCAAAAAGCCAAAAAGGCAGGCTTTCTATTGCTATCGGTGTGAATCCAATCTGAGTTTATCTTGGATTGGACCATCTTATTGTTTGTGGCACGGCAAGAATGCACCATAAATAAGAGGCACCCAATATTAGAGCCGCTGTATTGTCAAGGTGTTCTTATGGCAAGGTGAACGAAACATGAGTCAGAAACCAGAGTACGGGTGTTCTGGTAAGTTATCGGACGGGTGCGAGCGTTTAGATTTAGGCTGGCGCTGATAACAAGGTTTATGTGTTTTTGGGCCTCCAATGTCCGGACAAAACGGACAAGCCCGAAGTTGGACCTCTGGTGGAAAACCTATGTTTTTTGTAGGAATTTTCGGGGTAGGAATGGGCGCAAACGGATAAGCCTTGTTCATAAAAAGAGTTATATAAATTCGAGCCTTTTGTCAGGCGCAAACTCCGAAATTCATTAAGGCTTTTTTCATCTCTAGACCCCCATATGATGCCCCCGCTATGAAGACCTGGAGAGTCCTTTAAGACAAGGCGTTCATGTCGACCAGTGGGACGATCTATGAGCTTTCTTCGTTGTTACCAATCAAAGGATTCGACAAGACGATTCTGCGGTCCTTTTCCATTTTCCTTCCCAGCTGTAAGTAGGAAAAACAAGGATTTTCGTAATTTTTCCAGAATTCCTGTCACCATTTTTGTTCTGCGTCTTCTTTATTATTGAGGCTATAATACACATCGGTTAAAAGGAATCTGAAAATGAGAACAGTGGTAAGTGAGATTAAACTACTAAAAAGATGCCTGGAAGGCAACTCACAAGCCTTTGAAGTGATTGTAGCAAAATATCAGGAACTTATCTGCGCAATCACCTTCAGTGGGACCACGAATATCCAGCAAAGCGAGGAACTGGCACATCAGACCTTCATCAATGCCTGGAAAAACCTTTCTCAACTTAAGGATCTTGCGAGGTTCCGGCCTTGGTTGTGCACTATAGCCCGAAACAACATTCGCGATTTTTTAAAGAAAAGTCAACGGGACATTATTGCAGGAGCTAAATCCATGGAAAACTTAGACGATACCGCTGCTGATGAGGCCGGACCGCTCGAGTCAGCTATAAAAAAAGAACATGAAGAACTTGTCAGTAATGCAATCCGACGGATACCCGAACAATATCGAGAGCCTCTGGTTCTATATTATCGCCAGCAACAGTCTGTGAAGCAGGTCGCACGATCACTTGATTTATCCCAAGATGTCGTAAAACAGCGGTTGCAACGCGGTCGAAAGATGATAAAAGAGCAACTCAGTTCTATCGTTGAGGAAACTCTTTCTGCCACCGGACCTAAAAAGGCATTTACTACTGCTGTTATTGCATCTGTTGCAGGGATGGCTATAAAAGGTTCTGGTGTTGCAGCCGCCGCTGGGATTGCCACAGCTACGTCTACGGCTGGAACTGCCACGGGTGTCGCAGCAATAATGAGCGGGATAACAGCCAAAATAATTACTGCAGCTGCGGTAGTAGCCATTGGCGTTGGAGCTGTAGTTACTTACAATACTTACAAACAGATCACTAAGCCAAACCCTGGACCGGAATTCTCCCAAGCAGGAATGGTTGTGCAGAAACAAGGAGAAGAGCAAAGTTTGCACAAAGAGCAACATAATGAGGTGGATAGTTCTTTTTCTGAAGTGGCGACCGATATGGGTGCAAATGAGCATCATGAAACCGTTCTAAGTCAGGATATTGGCTCTGCATCGCCAGAACAAAGAACGAGCGAAAGTATTAGCGACCATTCAAATGAACCTGAAAAACCTAAAACAGGCGTCTCGGGTATTGTTGTCAATAAGTCAAGCTCCAAGCCAATCAAAGGTGCACAAGTCTTTTATGGGCCAAGGAAAAATCCACAAGGCTCTTTTTTTATTGATGCAAGTGGACACTTTGAATTTTTGGATATGAAGCCTCAAGAACGGCAATTTTTCTATATTGTTGCAAAGAATTACACTTCGCGTCGAATAACATTGGACATAATTAAAGATAAAGTTTATGAGAATTTTAAGATCGAACTTACTCCCGGTTCAAAGGTTGGGGGTATCGTATATGATCAGAACGACAAGCCAGTTAAGGGGGCGACTGTAGGAACGTTTCATTTTACTAATCATCCTGTGATTACTGATGCAAATGGGATATTTGAAATTGACGGTTTAGACCCTGCCTGGGGTAATTATCAATTACATGTGACCCATCCAAATCATCCCGCATTCTCCACAAGTTTTTCACCAGCCAATGCCGGCGAAACAGCATGGAAAGATGTTGCTCTAAAGCCTGGAGTTACAGTTTATGGTCAAGTTACTGATGTACAAGGCCAGCCAGTGGCAAATGTTAATATTGGTAATACCACATCTCGTGCCATGTGGAACTGTATAGCAACAAAGACGGACCAGGAAGGTAAGTATGAGTTAAAAAATGTTGATGCTGGCGATTTAGTTCTTTGGGCTATTATCAATAAATATGCTCCTTATGTTGAGACGTTTTCTCTAGATAGTTCAGAAGCCAAGAAGTTAATAAACATTCAATTAAGTGATCCCTCGCCATTGTATGGAAAAATCGTGGATAAAGAGGGGAATCCAGTGCCAGGTGTGAGTATAAGCATTCGTGAATACAAGGGAGTGAGCAATTTAACTAACTGCCAAGATAGAGTTAGCTCTGATTCTGAGGGTAAATTCATAATCCCTAACGCTCCCCCTACAGGGACGGTGATCCTTTCTGTATGGGCGGAGCAAGTACCCGATACACATCCTGAACTTGAAGCTGGCCAAGAAGAGGAATATGTAATTGAAGTTGACAGGGTCGGAAGAGTGTATGGGAAAGTCGTAGATGATAAAACGGGAGAACCAGTTAAAAGATTCAATGTTAAGCTTACTTTCAGCAAAAACGGTAGTAAGCCGGGTTGGGGATACTCGGCAACTTGGAATAGAGAAGGACACAATTTCGATTCAGCAGAAGGTTTTTTTGACACAGGAAGAGAAAACATCCCAATTGGAGCTGAGTACTCAGTAACAGTTTATGCTGATGGTTTTGACCCCTTGACAATAGATCCTGTTGTAGTACAACCAATCAGTCAGGATCCTAATCGTATGGAATTCAGACTCAAGCCTCCAACTGTACTTGCCGGACGAGTTGTTGACAGCAATGGTATGCCGATAGCTGGTGCCAGAATCCGCTTTTTGACAGATGAGAATAAGTTTGAGCACTGGGACGATAAGGATACAACAGTCACTAATTCCAAGGGAGAATTTAATCTTGCTGGTATTGGTAAGGCAGAAAAATGTATTCTTATCACAGCTGAAACCTTTGCACAATTTATTGGATCTAGCATCGATTTGCCAAAAAATTCCGAGGGTACAGTAGAGATTACTTTACAGCCCGGCCTTGAAGTCTTTGGCAGAGTAGTTGATGCTAATGACCAAGGCATTGCTGATGCTAAAGTAAGTGCTCATGTATTTTCGGAGCAACTGCATAAACTGTTAAGTTCACCATGGCCTAACCTCGGTAAGGAAACTTATACCGACATGGAAGGTTACTATGTGCTTTTTGATTTACCGGCAGGGGATATTTCTTTCAGTGTGAACTCTTCAACTAAAAATGGAAACCTGAATCTTGCACACAAGAAGATTAAACTTAAGCAGGACCAATCAGTCGAGTTGAATTTTGGTGATGAAGTTGGTCTTAGATTAACGGGTATAGTGAGAATGGGGGGAAAACCGCTTGAAAAGGCAAACGTTCAAATACATTTGCCTGATAACTCTATGAAATGGGGTCATACCAACAGTGAGGGCCGATTCCGAATTTCTGGAATACCCAAAGGAACGTATACGATCTATACAAGCTACCATTCAGGCTTTGATCCAAAGACATTCCGATGGGGACCTGGGCAACAGCTTTCCGATAGAAGACAAGTTGCCGTTGAGGGTAATGTTGAGTTAGATATCGATCTTGGCGATGGATCTGTCGGGGGGGAAATTCCAGAACAGTTTGAAGAGATGGATAAATTACGAATAATATGCCGGCGAAAGGCATCGAGAATTTCTAAAACCGACACTTTACATCGTGGCGAGTGGGAATTTGCTGGACACGGGAAAATTGAGTCCGATGGTAGGTTTAAATGCTCCAATTTACGGGCCGGACAATATTATTTCTTGCTTGCAAGTGAGTTTCAGGAAGGTTTAGGTATATCAGATGTTTTTGAACTAGCGGAGTCAGAACATTTAGAAGACGTAACATTTAACATTGGTAGCGGAACACTACAAATTCATGTTGTTGATGCGGAAACACTATATGGGATTCCAAACGCTAAATTTGCAATAAAGAATGATCTGGAAGCCATTTTTTATTCGATAAGATTTGTTCCCGAAGACAGCAAATTCGGCATGATCACAGATGATAGAGGAAGTGTTGAATATACCGACTTGCCAAAAGGTAAATATGCGGTATGGGTCCAGACACCAGATTATTTAACAACTGAATCAGAATGGATAGATTTAAGTGATGGAGAAATCTTAGCAATAACTGTACAAGTGGAACGCGCTGCGATAGTTAATCTTGAAATGTCAGAAGATCTGAAAAAAAGAATAACTGCTGATACTGTGTATTTGCGCTGTCGGGTCACAAATATCAATACCAATGAATTAGTGCCGATGGTTGGCCCCTATGGTGAAGACGAAGAACATACAGTTTGGCTACTACCCGAAGAATACGCAACTCAGCGTCAATCCGCAATTAAGCTGCCTGAAGGAATGTATGAAATAAAATATCGTTTATACCAAGACAGAAAAGGCAGTCTTTCATACAAGGTTAACCCTCCATTACTTGAGGGAACCGTAAACGTAGAAATCGACAAGGGAGAAACCAAGCTAATAACCGTTTCAGAATGATGGATATCCCAGGTTGGAGATTTATCCGGTTTAAATGGGAAATGTCAGATGGAAGGATTAAAAACCGCGAAAAAATTCTTATTTTTTTATACCCAAAGCGTTCAGTTGTGTTATATATTCGGATGCACTTCTTCGATTGTTTTGAAAAGAAAAGCAAAGTCTTCCTTGAGCTTTTCCGGCGGGATAGCGTTGGTAAGTGGCGGTCATCCTGAGCTTGGGAAAGTAACTCACAGATGCTTGAAGATACTCCCAAAACCAAAAACGTCTATGTACCTCTGGCCTTGATCGGCCTTGCGGTCGTACTCATGCTGGTCGAGGTGTTATTCTTGGGCAATCATGCTTCTCATGGTGCGCTCGAAGTGCTCTCGACCGTCGTTGGAAAGACTATCATGTATGGGCTCGTACTCCTGCAGCTCCGTAGGTATTCCCACGATTGCAGTAGTCGGACATGCCTAGCAGATGATGTCTTTGAACATGAGAACAAGATATTCAGAATCTCAGAAATATCAGTCTGAAACCAGATCAGTGTGTAATAGCATACATAATAATATTAATCCCCATTTGAATGGCTTTTTCATAATTGTACCAGCCGAATTCATAGCCGTGACTGTCACACCAGCCACAGTGAATATCAGTCGAACTGAGAAAGACAGCGAGGCGCTCACCAATAAAAACTCCCCTGGCACCATGATTCTGGCCGTGCATATACGGCAAAACCGCCTGCTGAGGATGTCTCATGCCAAAGAAAAACATACGATTCTGACGCTGCATATATGGCAGACCGGTATCGCCAAGGTCGTATATATTATGGAATACTTCATGCTCGTGCGGAATTCGTTTTACTGAGCCTCTTCCGAAAACTTCTTCCAACAGCTCATAGGAGCTTTTATAGAAGAAATCGCCGCCCGAGCCCACAACGCAGTCATCCATCAGCAGGAACCCCCCGCGGTTAATGTATTCTTTTAAATTTTCCTTCTGTTTCCTTTCAAACGTGTAATGATTTTCTCCCGTCATAAAAAGAAACGGATATTTCTTTATCTCTTCAAGACCATCAAAAGAAACCACGGCATTTAGCTGACCTTCCATTGCCCATTGCGGCTGCCAATCGTACGCTCCTCTTATGGGTTTTACTTTGCATCGGATTACAGAACTCAACTCTCTTAATAGATTTGCATCACCACCCGGTCTGACGTTCCATCGATCGACTTCTCTTTCCTCGTGGGTGAATTTTACTCTTGGCATCACAAAATCGTAGCGGTCAAGGTCGTCCGGATATTCCGGAGGATATGTTTGTTCAGCGATTAAAGAAGAGCCACCTGCGGCCAATGCGGCACCGACAATTGTTCCGCCCGCCGTTTTCAGAAATTGCCTTCTATTTATATGACCATGATCCTGGTCCATAGTTGAGCCACCTTTCATTATTCTTCCGAGAGAAAGAACTTCGAGGCTTTCCGGCCATCTGTGTTATCCTGTTTATATCTCCATGGCTGCCGGCTCGGAAACCCATCTGCGTTATCTTCCAATACAGGAGTTTCGGTTTTGAGAAATAAATGCCTGAAGTACCAATCATCCAGTTGCATTGAAGCAAAAGTAAAAGCTTCCAATATTGATACCTTTCCGTCGCCATCCGTATCGCTTTTACTATCGAGCAGCGAGGGGACAAAATACTCACTGAATCGTGTGCTGTAATGCTGTTCAGCGGTACAGGAACCGATGACAATTCGACCTTGTCCTGTCAAAGCTTTAACGGCCATTCCGGCACCCGGACAGTCCAGCACGAGCAACATTGAAGAGGCTCTTATTTGGTTTATCCACTCGGCTAACTGCTCATGCGTAATATCCTGGCCCGGAAGATTAAGGCGCAGCTTGCCGGCGACGATATTTGCCTGGCCTACATAATAAAATATGAATCGGTTTTCAGATTGAACTGTGGCTAAAAGGCTTTTTATCGTCTTTTTTAAATTTTCGGCATTCGATATTTTTGAGCCTTTATCGACAAATGAGCTATCAGCGACCAAGACGTTTAGCCGGGCAGGTTTGAGTTTGGCATTATTAAGGAAAAAACTGCGAAGGTTTGTCACTGCTTTGTCCTTGGCAAGACGCTCTTTTGGGTCTTTATTTATTCCACAAATAACCAACGCATAGGTATTTTTAGTCTCTGCCGGTTTGGACTTGCGTTCAACACCGGTTGCTCCTGCAACTGCGAAGCAACTTGCAATTGTTAACAGGATTATAATAATTATCCTTTTCATATCAGTTCCACTTTTCAAACAAGGCCAATAGCCCGCCTAAAAAACCAGCTAACACTAAGAAGTGTACACAGAACCAACAGCAGCAGCCAATTTGGCCAGATACTTGTCATTCGGCGTGAACTGTATGTCCGGGTTTGGGCCTCAAATGTCTGCGTAACGTTTTCGTCAATATTGTCAACATAGAGATACGCCGCATTGAGCCTTTTTGCAAGGGTTCGGAGAAATTTTTCGTCGAACTCGACATTAGCCATTTCTGTTTGAACCGGCGGCAGATTTACGGCAATGGTTTTTTCGCCAAGGAAGATGCCGTTAACTTCAGCCTGGGCCGTTGCTACAATTGTCTGGTCTTTCGTGTCGTCTATCTCTGCAACATAATATCCCCCTCCGAGCTCGCTCATACTCGAAACTTCCCCTGCAATGTTAAGAAGCACGTTAGCACCGGTAACGGGTACAAACGACTTATCGCAAACATAAGCATTAAACTTTACTTTGTTTATCTGGTCGGTTACCCGCTCTGCAAATAACCTGACGCCCGCTTCAAGATTTGTTATCCTTCCCATATAGGCGGTTAATCCGGCCATAAGTTTGTAGAGTAGTCCACCCTGGAGGTCTTCGCGGTACCATAGGAAGAGCTTCGAGGCATTAAGTAAACAAACCCTGCCACGACCGACCCGATGAATGGAAATTATCGGTGTGTCTTCTATAAGGGCCAGCGTGGTGGCGGCTGGCTTGGTTTTAACGATTTGATAATATGCCGAAGTCGGCACATCGTATTCTTTGAGCACTTCAGGGCTGATGATTTTGCTGTCGATTCCCTCAAGTGTAAGCTCTATCTTTCCTGAGCTATATTGTTTCATTGTCGCTTCGTCGGCGTCAAGTATTACAGGGACAAGGGCTTTTGCTTTTCCGTTCATCCAGGCGGCAGGTCCGGATTCGGCTGTGCCCGGAAGCAGGATCAATCCGCCGCCTCTATCAACCACAAAACTATACAGACTGTCGAGCTGCGACCCAGTCAAGCTGTCCAGGTTGCATGAGCCAAGAATGATAATGTCATACTTATTAAAACCGTCCCGGTCGTCGGGCAGTTTGACATAGGCTGACCTTTTGTGTGCTTCTTCAGATAAGGCGGGCGCTCTGACGACATCCAATGCTAAATCCAATTGAATCTTATTGTCTCTGGCCAAAGCCTGCCGAACTTTGCCGATATTGAAACTTGCCTGCTGTGAGTAGAAAAGAACTTTAAGTCTGGTCTCTTCAACAACCTCTACCATTACGCTGCGAATGTTGTTAGCTAGATTTACTTCCTGTTCGACGGCTTTTGCGCGAGCCGAAAGAGTGTAGCTGCCAAGTCGTTCGGCGCCTACCGTGAAGTCGAGCGTTACATCTTTTTTAGTACCCACAGGCAAAGAAGATCGCCTTTGGCCTTCTGGCGCCAATGTATCGGCAGGTATTTCTCTCGAATCTATCACATAATCGCCTTTGAGCAGTTCGATTATTATCGGCTGATTTTGCAAATTCTTAACAGTTACAACAACCTGCACCTTACAGGCCGTATCGATAGCTATTCGTGACGGCGCGCTTACCGATTTTATTGCTATGTCAGATTGCGGCTTCCGGGAACCGATGCCGACAAGGAGAACCTGAAAATCCTCGCCTTGAATGGGTAAATATGAATCAATATTCTTGTCGTCAGCCTGGCTGTCCGTGAAAATAACAGCTCCTGTAATCTTGTTTTTTTGAGCTGTCTGATTTTCGTTAATGCTGTCAGGTGCTTGGTAGTCATCAGTCTGCGCATTTTTTGGAAAATCAACACCGTCGGCGATGTCATATTTGTGCAGCATTGTAAGGATACTATGCATATTTGTCTGTGGGCCCCAGCGTCGCAGAAAATCCAAGGAGCCGCTTTGGTAAGAGCGGCGGTCAAATCCAAAAATTTTATAATCGGGTCCATCCGGATTTAAAGGATGAAATTTTTCTTCAAATATGTTAATCGCTTTATCCAGCCGTGTTATTTGCCCATCTTCGACAATTGACATACTTTCGCTGGTATCGAATAAAGCCAGCACTGAATTCTTCGTCACCACCTCACTAATCTTAGGTCGTGACGGGTCCCACAATATCAACAACAATATTAAAATCGAAATATATTGCAGCAAAATCAGCGGCAGCCTGTACGGCTTTAGCTTTGCTTTTTGAAGTTCGCCTGAACGAAAGGCAAAAATAACCAGCACACCAAAGATTATCAAAAGCAAACATGCAATAAGATGTCCCGGATAGTTTACGAATATCATCTTTTCACCGCTTCATGACCGAATTTGGCAGCGTTTTCAAAAAACTCGTTTTCCTGTCTATAAAACTTCACATCAGACGGCTCGTCCTCAACCAACTGCTGCCGGTATTTTTTAGCGTTTATAGCAATAGACCAGAATTGTCGAGCCATTTGCCTTGCTGCTTCTGCAGGAGCCAGATTCGGGTTTCTGGTAAAAACCTGAGCCGCTGATGATGAAGTGCCCTTGTCTCTATTTCTTATAGTAGTCCACTGGGGTTCCGGCATCCTCTCAAGCAGACGCTTTGCCGCTTCAAGCCTTGCTAACATTTCCTCACGCTCTATGGGTGTAACAGACTCATCGAGAGCGTTTGCATCATCAGAGAGCTGCTCAGCCATTTCCTGAGCCTTTTGTGCGATTCTTTGTTCTTCGCTGAGTGCAAGCTCATCATCAAGTGTCTCTTGAGCAAGGCCCAACTGGCGCTCGGCTAATTCCATTAGTTCAACAGCTTCATTTGATTTTCTCCGGTCTATATCCGCTTTATAGCGTGCCTCGGTCAGCCTGTCTTGAAAGTCATTCATTTTAGCAAGAGCCTCGTCAAGGTGCTTTTGTGCTCCAGCTCGTCTTTTATTTTGGCCACCTTCTGAAATTTCAGGCAATCGTTGCAAATCCCGCTTCAATTGCGAAACCTGCTCCTGCAGTGCGCGCTGTTTGGCCTGGAGCATTCTTAGCCTGGCTTGAGCACCAGCGGCACCGGGTTTAGCACTACCCTGCTTTTGCGCATCTATCTGTTCTTCGCCGGCACTTTTGCCGCTGCCGGGACCATCCGAAGCACTTTTGTCTTTCCCGACACTTTGTCCTTTAGAACCGCCCTGGCTTTCAGCAGAATTCTGCTTATCGCTGGCGCTGGGACTGCCTGAAGAACTTTTATCTTTTCCAGAACTTTGGCCCTGAGAACCGCTTTGGCTTTCGGCAGAATCCTGCTTATTGCTGGCGCTGGGACTGCCTGAAGAACTTTTATCTTTTCCAGAACTTTGGCCCTGAGAACCGCTTTGGCTTTCGGCAGAATCCTGCTTATTGCTGGCGCTGGGACTATCCGAAGCAGCTTTGCCTTTACCAGTACTCTGACTTTTAGAAGCGCTATGACTTTCGGAACCGGCACTGCCTGAAGTACTTTCTCCTTTTTGACCGGCACGGTCTTGGCTTTGTTGCTTATCGGGACCTCTGCTTTGAGCCTGATTTTCATCGCCGGGGCTTGATGGTTTGGAATCATTCGTTTGTTGTGCAATCTTTTTCTCCCGGGCCTGCTGTTCGAGAAAGTTCTCAAAAGTCCTTTTCAAAGTCTTTTGCTCCCGGGTCAGCTTCTTTAACTTTTGCTGCAATTTTTTCAACTCAGCCTCGATGCGCTCTTTATCTTCCTGCGAAAATTCCTGCATTTCCTGAAGTTTAACACTGTCGGGCTGTTGCGCCTGCTGACCCTTGCCGCTTTCAGGTGGGTTCAACTCCAGGTCCAGTTCAAGGATGAACTTGCGCAAAACACGATAAGCGTTCTTTTCGGGTACTATCGCTGAAGTCGCATTATGCTCGGCCAAATATCTGCCTGCCTGTTCATAATATCCGAGGACCGCATTGAGAACATCTTTTTGAGTCTCGTTAAATCCATACTCTGAGTCTTCACGTATAAGCGCTAATTGTTCAGCACAGTACTGAACATCATTGTTTATGAATTCCAGTCTGGACCGGTCCTGTTCGGTCGGATTTGATTTACCGGCAATGGCCCAGGTTTTTTTAAGTATTGCTCTCGTATATTCGAGAATATTTAAGAGTTCCACAGGGGGTGAGCCTCCTCCCTGTGACGGGCCGCCTCCTGGCCTTGGGCGCCAATTCTGGCGATATGGTCTGATCTCGATAAAATACATGTCGCTTCTTGAAGTTCGTTTTTCAAGCGCTGAGCCGGTATCGATATCGGTGGCCTGAGCATAGAACAGGACGCTGTCGCCCACATTCAGACTGTACTTTTCCAATTCAATTATGTACGTAAATATCTTACTCCTTGCCCCTTCTTCAACCGGAATAACCAATTCTTCCGGCTGTTGGCCGGGTATTTCCAGGTACATATTTACGGAATCCAGACCGAAATCGTCGGTTACCTCGAACATAATCGGCACGCTCGCAACGTCTGTGGCCAGATAATCACCGTCCGGTGAAACCAGCTTGAATTTGGGAGGCTCATCGGTTTTTACTCTCACCTCCAAATCGGGTACGTCGTTGTTTGCCAGACCCTGCTCATTCACAAGATGAAATTTTATAGAGCCACTTGTATCGGCATTAAAACTATAGCTGAATTGTTGAGCCCCATTTAATTGCTTAGTGAGTTGCCTTCCGTCCGAACCTGTTACCACAACCTCTTTGAGCTTATCAGTGGTCTGCACGTTCAGTGTAACATCGCTCCGTTGAATTACTTCCAGAGTATTGTTCTCAACCTGCTCGGTATAAGGCCTGATCCACTTTCTTCTCGGCGGCCTTTTTGGCAGTGCAACGTCGGCCATCATACTCTCTATCCCAGGTGGTTCGCAAACGGTTAATTTATTCCAATCTGTGGAGGCTGAACCGGTTTCAAATCGATATTTGAACCGGCCTGTTTGTGAGAAAGATTTAGAGGTTTCAAACTTTGCCGTTTTTTCTTCATCAAAACCCGATTGTACCAGCATCTCTTCGCGTTCGGTCTGCCGGCTGTTATCTTTGGTTTGAGGTTCAAGGGCAACCAACACCAATTTTCCAAATTCCGGCACGCGGCCTTTAATCTCGGCTGCAAATGTTACCTCAGAGTCAGGTTCAGTAATAATGTCCTCAGTCATCGATTGCAAACTCGTCGGTGACAACGGCTCAACAGAAGCCAGGGGACGTGTTAACCGGGCAAAGTATTTAGAAAAGTAAACATAGTTATCATGGACATAAAACCAGGCAGCGGCAAGGCCAAACAGAATAACCGCCGAAAGAGCATATCCCCGCCACTTTTCAACAGTCGAATCAAACTTGAATGCTTCACTGTCTTTATCCACATTCAAGACAAGCTGTTCAGCGAGAACTTTGGAATACGGATAATCCTGTTTGTTCTCATAGTATTCGATGGCTGTGACAAGCTGCTGGTCGAAACTTCTTATGTTTTCGATATAATTTGCTGCTCCACTGCAGGATACGTGGACAAGCAAACATTTTGTCAATCTGTATAATAAAAGAATAAGCCCTGTAAGCAGTAAAATAAACGCTATAATTCTGCCAATTTCGTCAAAGTTCTTCCGATGGTCAAGCCAGGCATAAACGCCGACGTACACCGAGACAAAAATCAGACACAACGCCGCTACCTTGAGAACAGCAATCGCTACCAGCCATCTTCTTACCTTCGTGACTCTGGCAACAAGAGCATCGAGTTTTTCTTCTACGTTGTCGGCCATATTTAAGCCTTATCTATCGCTTCAGCCTGTTTGCGACAGCCGGTTCCGCTAACAGCAGAAGAATTATCATCCAAGCAAAATACTTCCAAATTGGTGTACGTTTCCTGTTGTTGAGAACTTCCACCGCAGATACCGTTCTTTCTGTGCCGGTCGGGAATACCCTGTTCATAATATCAGCCAGTTCCGAAGCTACCGGTTTAGTCATATCAGTCTCGCCCTCCGGCAGATTTATTCCAGCCCACATTGTCGGCTTGCTTAATGTTTTTATCCATCCAGTGCCTCCGGGATCAGATATCAGTAAAAAAGAATCCGCTACGGCTGCACGGCGTTTTATGCCATTACAAGTCTGAACCCAAGATTGTTTTTGCGCGGCAAACGAGGTTTGTCTCTCGGAAAGCGGCAACATTACCTGCTCATTGCGCGCAAAACAATACTCGCCAATCTGGCTATCTTTTCCCAATAAATACCGGCCAAAAGCAACCGATGCATTTGACTTAGTCAGTGAGCCAAGTGAATCATCAACGCTGGTATTGACAAGGATAGAGACGCCGACGCCAAGACGCTTAAGATAAACAAAGCCAAGGCCATTCTGGAATTGCCACAAACACTTGCTGTCAGGATGCTGTTGACATTCCAGGTAGCCCTTTAAGAGAATCTTGTCGATTCTGTAATTTGACAAGGCCCTTGCAGCAATATTATCGACTCCAAAAGCTCTGTTATCACACGGATTCGGTTGCATATATGTTCGTTCGTGAATACATTTCCCCGGCAGTGCCGCGAGAACATCCCGCTGCCACAACTGCCTTGCCGCCTCAGTTGTAGCCGTCTCCTTTACGAAGCAAATGAATCTGCCTCCGGCCTTGATGAAACCTGCTATGTTCGAGGCAAAATAAGCCAGTTGTTCCGCCACCGCCGAGCAAATGACCACATCGGCCCATTTCAAATCCGAAAGGGCAAAATCATCAACCAAAATCTGCTTGATTTGTAATGTATCATATGAACTCTTTCGTGAGATGGTGTCCATTACCGTTTTCAGCAAAAACATCTCATCTGCGCCGTTGCCGGCCAGAAGAACATTAACATTTTTATGGCCTGGACTGGAAACCCCCATATAAAACGTATCGTCCTCTTTAAGGCCGTCGCCCGCTGAAAGGCTCAATTCTACAGGCAGGAAAAACCGCTCCGGCCCGGCAGTATCAACCCTTACTTGTATCTGAGAGGTTCTGCGCTGTTGTGCAAACAGGTTTATATCTACCGGAGCCGATTTATTTTCGCCCGTCCTGGCCGTTAACTGGCGATTTTGCTCAACTCGTCCGTAATTGGCTACGGTAACATTTGCGGTTAACTTACCGTCGATAATGCCGATAACGTGGGCGTCTATTATCGCTGCATTGTTAACAGGCTCAGGTGAGATAATCAGCTTATAATCCATTTTGTCAACGACGGTAGGTTTCTCGGCATCGACAAACTGCTTCAGTATATTAGGTGTAAAATCACTTAGTACCAGAACCGAAACCTCATCATCCAAATGCTCTGAACGACTGACTCGATTCAGACTCGAAATAAAGTCGTTGACATTTGCGCTGCCGGTTTCAATTTTCAAGGCCTTGACCTCGGCCAGTGCCTGTTCCTTACTCAGACCCTGTGACCAATCCCCCGAGGCCAGAGCACAAATATTGAACAGAGCATCGGTCTTTGCGGAGCGAATATAATCAATTGCTGAATCTTTCAGCTTGTCGAAATAACTGTCCGTCCCATCGGTATATGCCATTGATATCGAATTATCAAGGCCAAGGGAATAAACGGGCCTGGTTTGCTGTGGCTTGGGTTTAGTATATAGCATCGGCCGGGCAAAAAGCATAGCAATCAAAACAATTATTACACAGCGAAGCAGCAAAATCAGCAAGTCGCGCAGGTTTCTGCGGGACCGGCTCTCAATCTGACCGGTATATAAAAACCGAAGCATTGTGAAAGGTAATCGTCTGAATCGCGGCTTAGCCAGCAGATGAGCAATCACTGGCCCGACAACTGCGAACCCGCCGAACAAAAATATCCACTGTATAAAGCTCACATCATTCTCTTTCGCTTGGCTAAGTACGCTATCAACGCCCTAGCGAGAGGCTTGGAAGTATCAAGAAGACAATAATCGATGTTACTTTTGCCGGTGGTTTTTTCTATGTCATCGAGGAACTCTGCCACGCGCATGCGATAGCCGTCTCGCAAAGACTGCGGAAAGGCGCGTATTTTAGCTTTCGATTCCAAATCTTCAAATTGAATCAGTCCTTCGTAATCAAGATTAAGCTCCTGATGGTCCATCGTGTGAAAAACAATCACGTCATGTTTAAGAAATTTCAAATGGGCCAGGCCTTTATAAATATCTTCCTCGTCGTCGAGTAAATCGGAAATCAGAATGATAAGACCGCGGCGTTTTGTAGTCTCGGCGATGGTATGAAGAACACCGGCAAGATTGGTCCGGCCTTCGGGCCTGTTATATTGCAGGGCCGCCAGGATTGTGTTTAGATGCGTGCGTTTTGACCTGGGCGGGATATTCTTTATCACCTTCTCAGCAAATAATACGAGCGATGTGCTGTCACTTTGGCTGAGCATCAGATAGCTCAAAGCCGCTGCAAGAAAAGACGCATAATCAATCTTCCTGACCAGGCCGTCACCGGCAAAAGACATACTTTTGCTGGTGTCCAGCAATATGTAGGCCGTTGTATTCGTTTCCTGCTGGAACTGTTTTATATAAAGTTTGTCGCTGCGGCCGAAAACCTTCCAATCGACGAATTTCAGCTCATCGCCGAGATGATATTCTCTGTGGTCACTGTATTCAACGCTGAAACCATGAAACGGACTTGGGTGCAGACCCGAAAAGAAGCCTTCCACTGCGCAGCGGGCAACCAGGTCCATATTGGCCAGCTTGCTCAAAAATATCGGGTCAAGATATTTACGATTGTGCTTCACCGTCTTGCCCCTGCAAATAAACTCCCAACTGAATTCTCTTTTCAGTACGTCGCGGTTCAGGCTATTTGGGCAATGGTACATTCTCAACAAGGTCATCAAGAATCCCTTCGATGCTGATACCGTCGGCCTCGGCATTGAAGTTGGGAATAATACGATGCCTGAGCACAAGTTTGCTGACAACTCTCACATCGTCAAAGCCCGGCGTAATGCGTTTGTTTATCAGTGCCCTTGCCTTTGCGCCGAGCGTCATATACTGTCCCGCCCTCGGGCCGGCACCCCACTTGAGATATTTCTTAACCATCGGCGTGGCAAGCATATCGTCCGGTCTGGTAGCACGGGCCAGCCTGATGCAATACGCTATCACCATATCACTTACAGGGGCCATTCGAACAATCTCCTGAAACAGCACCATATCATTCCTGTCAAGCACTTGCTGGACGGATATCTTCTTGCTCGTCGTGGTTTGCTTAACTATCAGGTGTTCTTCCCTTGCCGTGGGGTAGCCGATATAAATCATAAACATAAACCTGTCTAGAGCAGCCTCCGGTAAAGGATATGTCCCTTCCTGCTCAATAGGGTTCTGGGTAGCGAGAACGAAAAACGGCTCCTCAAGCTTGTATGTCCTGCCGGCAACCGTAACTTCGCGCTCCTGCATCGCCTGCAGAAGCGCTGCCTGTGTCTTCGGAGGCGTGCGATTTATCTCATCGGCTAAAACCACGTTTGCAAAAATGGGACCTTTTACAAACTCATATCGCCTTTTTTTGGATTGCGGGTCTCTCTGAATAATATCGGCGCCGGTTATATCCGAAGGCATCAAATCGGGCGTGAATTGAATTCGGTTGAATGTCAGCCTCATCGCATCTGATATCGCCTGCACCATCATCGTCTTGGCAAGACCAGGGACTCCCTGAATAATACAGTGCCCACCGGCCAGCATACAACAAAGCATCGGGTCAATCACCTTATCCTGGCCAACGATTACTCTGTGTATCTGCTGCTTTAAGCTGGCATAACCCCTGCGTAGGTGAGCAATTAACTGGCCCTCATCAACAGCTCCGTTTGTTTGTGCGTTTTTAGCTCCTAGCCCGGTTACCTGTTTCATATCAGCCTTTCACAATTTTGGTTATTACTAACCAGTCCCACACAATATAGATGCAAGATAACGAATTCTGTTACAAGAATTCCTGAATCTATATGAAACAGACCTTAAACTCGCAGTGTTTTTACATTACTTATTTTACTAAAAATAGCCGAAAATTCCCAAAAAAATGATACCTCCAGAATAATAAACCGGGATTTCCCATATACACTTCACTGAAACACTCGCGCAAGCTTCAAGTCTCATAATACCGTAATTTCATCTCAATTTCAACAATATTCCGGCAGGTTCGACATGCCGTGCCGTAAAAAACACCAAAAAAGCTGAGCACTTGCGTCAAGAGCCCGCTTTTTTCCTACCATCTTGGCACACCGCGACTGTTGCCCTCCCTTCCGGAACGCAAAGAGATGGAAGAGGAACACGCCGTAACTCTTTACACATCTGAGACTTATCTATTGTCGGCCACGCAGACCCCGACACAAAGATCTGATAGGTCGTATGTTCGAAACGCCCCCCCCGCTATGAACCCTTGAAAACAAAATCCAGACCCATTTTTCAGTTCAAAATCGCAGTTTCGACTGCGTCGGAAAGAAATGGGGCATTCCTCTGGCGGGTATCGGTCTGAGAGCGTCAGGGTCAGTAAACATCTTGCTATACACTGCATAAAACGGGTTAGAATATTCATAATCCTAAATCGTGATTTATTGAGATTGAAAATACCGTGATACGAAAAACAATTTATTTTTTTGTAACGAAAAAAGCCTCTGAGCGCCTATAATATAAATGGCTGACCGCGGAACAAGTAAGAAAAAATGACATTTGCACAGACTGCCAAATTAAGATTATTCAAACTATTTATTATCATTCCACTTTTGTGGATAACAAATTCCGAAAAGCTTACAACGGCTGAAAGCGGGAGCGCATCTGTTGCCAACAGGAAAATCGAGCATCCCGCCGAATTCCTGTTAAATAAGATGCTGGAGCACCGTTCCCAAATCAAGAATCTTCAGTATATCGCAGAAAATAATATCTGGTGGAATGCAGCCAAAGAAGAAGATATGATTGAAGACCAAATAAAAAGGATGAGAGAAAGAGGTGTTTCAGAGCGGCAATTAGAAAGATGGAGGAGGGGAATGAGCCAAGTTCCTGAGTCCCGCTACCAGATTCTAAAATGTACGATCGATAACGCCGGACATGTTAAAATTGAACTAAACACAGGAACTTATGATCCATCGGGTAAGAAAGTGCCCAGTGAGGATAAGCACATTTGGGCCTGGAACGGTGTGTCTGCCACCGATTTCTCCCAACGAAGCGGATCCCCGGGAGGCGCAACAATCAAAGACGTACCCAGGGTTGCAACAACCTTAGGGCATCCCTGGAGGTCGTTTACAGGCATTCTTTGCCAATTTCTGGAAGAGACTATCGCGGCTGAAAGACAAGTGAGTGTCGATGGATTGAAGGACGGAACCTACCGTATAGCATTTGACTACAAAACCAGCAGAATAGTGGCTATTATTGAACCATCCCAGGGATACATGTGCTCTCTGCAGGAGTACTACAATGAACAAGGAAAGCTTACAAGCCGCAAGACGGCAAAATACGAAGAGGTAGCTGATGGCATCTGGTTCCCCGTTAGTGGACAAAGAGAAGAATATGCTGATGACGGCTCATTACGCCGCAAATCTACTGTTGAATCGAGTCAAATCAGAATAAACGATCCGTTTTTCAATGAGAGTTATTTCGACGTGAACATGCCCAAAGGAGCCTATGTGCGCGACTATACTTGCAATGCTGAGCGCCCTGAAATATATCGTTATGGTGAACCGAGAAAGAACTATGACGAAATTGTCCAAAGCGGAAATAAATTCGTCGCCGGCTTAGTAACCGATGAAAATGACTCGCCGGTTCCAGGCGTTCGGGTAGAGGTCTGCGGCCACAAAAAGGTTAGAGCAGATGGCAGGTTCTCCTGGACGTTCTCCGGTAGCTTCGATATTTTCAATGCAGTCACAGACAGCGAGGGGCGCTTTGCAATCGAACTGAAAGAGGATGGCTTCTATAACCTTCGCCTCTTACCCAAGAATCATGCCGCCATTATGGCATATGACGTACCTCTTGGCAAAAGGGACCTGAAGGTCACACTTCCGGAAGGAGGAACGATCAGCGGTCGGGTCGTACGCATTGAAGATGGGCGAAAAGTACCTATCCCGTCTGTTGAGGTCAAGGCCGAGCAAAGCGATCGAAGTACCTATAACCATCTTGGATTTAATCGTGATCGAAAGACCGTGACGGATTCGCAGGGCCGGTTCCGGTTCAATCATCTGCGAACAAAGATGAGAAGCCCTGAAACCCTGAATTCGGAGCAATGGCAGTACTCGCCGCGTGCATGGACAATCTTATACAAAAAGACTTCGAGAACGGTCGTATTGTATGAAGGAGCAAAGACTGAAGATATAGAATTGGTTGTCGAGCCTGACTACACAAATCCAATCTCTTTAACCGGCAAGCCTCTGCCAAGATTTGAAAACATCAAGTTTGATTTCAGCCCAGAGCAAACCAAAAACAGGAGGATACTAGTTTGTTTCTGGGACATGAACCAACGTCCATCACGGAATTGTATATTAGAGCTTGTCAAGCGGACCAAAGAGTTAGAAGAAAAAGGTGTTGCAGTCGTCCTCATTCAGGCTTCGGGAATAAATGAAAACAAACTCAATGAATGGGTAACAAAGAACGACATTCTTTTCCCGATAGGAATGATCGAAGGCGATGAGGAGAAGATCCGTTTCAGCTGGAGTGTTAAATCCCTACCCTGGCTGATTCTGACGGACAAAAAGCACATCGTTCAGGCTGAGGGATTCAGCATTAATGAACTTAACGAGAGTATTGCGATGCTAAGAGAGAAGTAAGGCTCTGGGTCAGGCTCTGTGCCTCGGATTTGCGGTTTTTTGTAACGAGAGATGCGAAAAAAATCTCTTGATTTTGAGCCACTAAAACGTTATAAGTAGTTTGTGTGTCATCGATTTCCATATAATCAGGATGCGAGGCTATTATGAACAGACGAATCGGATTCACGTTAATCGAGCTTCTCGTGGTCATCGCCATTATCGCCCTGTTGATGGCTATCTTGATGCCCACCTTGAATCAGGTCAAGAAGCAGGCCCGCACCGCCGCCTGCCAGGGCCAGCTCAAACAATGGGCCCTCTCCTTGCGATGTACACCAACGACAACGAGGGCTATTTACATGATAGGCCTTTCGGGACCGATTATTCAAAGATGTGGCCGCAATTCTATCAACCATACTATGACGATCCAATGATGCGATGCTGCCCGGCGGCCAAGAATCCCGACGTTCACTTTGGACCGTACGGCACCTGGGGCTGGAAGGAAGGGCCGATTATGAAATGCCTTTCCGTTGCGAAGTTGGTTTGGTTCTCCAGTTGGAGCCATGATCCTTCCAGCAAGGTGATTTTTGTAGCAATTTATCCCGGCCGACCAAATAACTCCGCACTCACTTTGAAAACGGTGCCGGTCTCTGAATTTGGGGTCTTTCTGAAAGAACTATAAGCGATTTTGATCCCCGAGTCAAAGCCACGTATAGGTTTTTAGCATCGTCGAAATAATCCGCATTGAGGATAACAGCGTGGTCAAATTCAAGTCCCTTTACAAGGAGCGTGCGAGAAACAAGTCTTCCATGTAATCTTCGGCCGAATTGTCTTGCTTGATCCCGCACTTTCCAGGCTGTGCTTCGCAATGCATCGCCATTCACCGGATTGTAGTTACGTAGCGTTTTTTGCATCTCTCGCAATAGTTCTTCTCGATAAATCGCAGTACCAGGACTTTCCTTAACCGTTTCCAACAAAGCATTTAAAGCAGGTTCCAACAGGCAAACATCGTCAGATTCAACTATTTGTATCATCGCTCTTATGAGTTCAGGGTGAGAATCCGCATATTTTTTTGGCGGTTCTTTGCTATCAGAGAAACACTTGCGAATTTCACTCAGCATCTTAGGAACGACCGTGACGCACTTGGTTACAAATTCGACCAAGCATGCTGCTCTTTCCCCCTTGCGTGTCGTCTCAAGCCTCACCGCATAATTAATGAGTTCTTTACATTCCACCTCCTCCATTGACTGATATAAGCCTTTCAGTTTCTTTGCCATGTCATGTGCCTGGTTCGGCCATTTCTGAATAACGGCAACTGATTCATTCTTGCGTTTACGTAGATAATCCATGCACGTCCTTATCTGGCTTTGGTACCGAGACCTGCTGCCCCCTAGGGACTTCCAGTATGGTCGCAAATCAAAGGGTCGTCCTGAAAGTAAAGACACCCTTAGCTGAGTTACCCATTGCCCCAACCCTCGGTTATTATTCAACCAGCGGTATGGAATTTCCAAGTCAAAGAGGTGCTGAAAGAATTGACCCACCTGTTTATCCCAATCGACCATGGGATTAGACCGGTCGAAATCAAAGATTCCTTGAAGCGGATCGCCGACAATTCGACAGGGTAGCACGTCAGCCAACATAAGAACCAACTCGTGTTGTCTTTGTGTACAATCCTGGTACTCATCGACGTACATACCAGTGTATGACCGAGCGAGTATGTCACGAATATGACGTTTTTGAAATGTTCTGACGCTTGCCTCGTAAACGGCATTGTATTCTTCGCGCTCGGTTGGTTCCGTTATAGTGCAACAAGATAATCTTGGAAATGAGCTCGCATAGCGCAAGGCAAACCCCGCCAAGGTGTTTACTCGGTAGCATTTGGAAGGCGCTCCGATGTCCTTAAGGCGCTTGCGCAGCGCCCTAACCCCGGCGTGAGTATGAGTGAGAACGAGATGCCGTCCTTCCTCATCGCTGGTCACCGCCTTCGCAATAAGTTGCGTCTTGCCACAACCAGCATGACCTACAACAAAGGCCCGTTTGTGCTCGGCAAATTCTTTGACAAGCTGCTCATCCATAGCACCACTTTTCAAGCTGCGTAAGCTTCTTAGCTAAATCGGTAGCAGAAATAGCATTTAGAACTGGCCCGATTATTTGCCCGATCTTTTCAGAAATCTCTATTGGCTTCAGCCAATCGTTGTTTGCCGCTGCGTTACCAAGAGCCATTCTCAAGTCAGGCTTTTGGACAGGCCAAGATTGGATGTCTTCGGACAATGGCAGCAGGTTCGCAGTCGCGCGATTCGTCACACTATCGCGGATTCTTGCTTGTCCTAGTCCTTATACAAGCGTGACATCTTGAATTTTATTTTGCATTGCTTGACAAAA
>CAYUFX010000078.1:0-23174 GCA_964444135.1 uncultured Pirellulales bacterium
GATATCCGCAAGGTATTAAAAAAGTTGAATGAAGAGCTTAAAGGTAAAGATAAGACAAAAGCGGAAGTTGCAAAATGAATCGAAATCTCTACCAGCCCATAACCGGCGGAATTGTTGATATTATAGACGAATCGCCAACGATTAAAAGTTTTGTCGTTGTGCTGGAAGAAACATTCAAGTTTAAGACAGGCCAGTTTGTGGAGCTGACTTTGCCCGGTGAAGGTGAAGCGCCCTTCACCCCTTCCTCGTCGCCTTCGGACACGAAGAGGATGGAAATCACGATTATGAAGGCCGGTCGGGTAACGGCTTTATTACACGAGTGCGAAAAGGGACAAAAAGTCGGTATTCGGGGGCCTTATGGTAAGGGCTATCCGATTGATGATTTTATCGGCAAAGAAGTCTATATAATCGGCGGCGGTGTAGGTTTGGCACCGATTAGGTCTTTGTTTTTGACGCTGGTTGAGAAAATCAAGGATTTCAAATCTGTGGTCTGCCGATTCGGAGCAAAAACACCTGATGATTTTATCTACAAGAACACACTTTTCGACTCATGGCAAAAAATTGACGACGTGGATATAAAACTTACCGTCGACGGCGCAAACGGCAACTGGGCTGGTAATACTGGCGTGGTAACTACTATCTTGGCTCGTGATGACGTGAATATTCCAAATGCGGTGGCGGTGGTTTGTGGTCCGCCGATTATGATGAAATTCACGACCTTGAAATTACTGGAATACGGATTCCCTGCCGAGAAGATTTATCTCTCAATGGAAAAGAATATGAGCTGCGGGGTGGGCAAATGTGGTCACTGTATGTTAGGCAAATATTATGTCTGTAAAGACGGCCCTGTCTTTACTTATGATCAGGTAAAAAGCTACCCGAATATCTGGGATTGAAATGTAACGCATATAAGCGAGGCATGAGATACAAAATACGAGATACGAAATTATGGGTGCGAAGTTAATAATCGATTTGGCAAAATGCAAACTTCAGGATGAATCCGAAGTGCAATGTTCATACAAACATCATCCCCAGAACAAAGGGATAGACTCACTGCTGGAGATGATTCGTTTCGCCCTGGTCTGTCGTCGGTGTGAGTTAGCGCCGTGCATTAAGGCCTGTCCTCAGGGTGCATTGGAGAAAGTGCCGACCGAGAATAATGATGCCGGTATTCTTAAACGGGCAAATATGTTGTGTACCGGCTGCGGCAGTTGTGCGATAGCCTGCCCGTTTGGAACGATATATACCGATTTGATACCTTTCCCAAGCAGCGTTTGTGATGTGTGCAGAGGCAGGTTGGCGCCGGGGGAAAAACCATTGTGCGTAAATACCTGTCAGGACGGAAGTATAGATTACAGAGAAGTTGAGGTAAAAGGTGATTTTGTAGAGGTTCTCGAAGATATTGTTGTTGAGGTGTCCGGTGGAGGTTTATGGGAGCCGTTTTTGAGGGATAAGTAAAAGGCAAAGAAATGATTGAAGCATTACAGAATGTATTCTTGATTCTGATTTTTCCAGGTTTTTTGTTTACTGTCGTTTTGGGCCTTGTTGCCTGCTGGATAGTTCGCAAGGTTAGTGCCCTGGTGCAATGGCGAGTTGGCCCGCCGCTCTTCCAGCCGTTCTACGATATTATGAAACTTATGGGCAAAGAAATTCTCATACCGCAAGACGCTCAGCGAACCGTTTTCCTCGTGGCACCACTTGTCGGTCTGGCAGGTGTATTATTGCTGTCAACAATGCTTTGGCGGATAACTATTACCCATACGGCCTTTGTCGGCGACATCATTGTAGCGATCTATCTTATGGTACTGCCGTCGCTGGCGTTGATTCTCGGCAGCAGCGCTAGTGCCAGTCCCCACGCGGCAATTGGCACAAGTAGAGAGATGAAGCTTGTTATGGGCTACGAGCTGCCGCTTGTTTTAGCCTTCATTGTGGTGATTATAAAGACCGGCGGTGAGCTAAATTTAGCTGCAATCGCCGAACATACACCGGCCCTTAGCATCTCTGGGATGTTAGCTTTTTTGGCTGCGTTATTATGTGTTCAGGCAAAGCTTGGATTTGTCCCGTTCGATATAGCCGAATCGGAAACCGAAGTGGCCAGCGGTATAATTATAGAGTATTCCGGGGCTTTGCTTGCGGTTTGGAAGGTTATGCAGGCAATGATGCTCGTGGCACTGCCGTTGTTTTTGGTGATGGTATTTCTCGGCGGATTTGGTACAACAGGATGGCCATTAGTATGGGGAATCGGCAAATATGTTTTGATTCTGGTTTTGTTGATTCTGATAAAGAATACAAACCCGCGTCTGCGGATTGACCAGGCGATGAAGTTCTTCTGGGTGTATTGCGGGATTGCTTTGGTTGTCGCTATTATCCTTGCATCAATAGGCAGTAATTATGGCATCAACTGGCTGTAAACTTGTCCTGAGCGAATAAAAGCCTGCCCTGAGCGTAGCCGAAGGGGTGAATTTATGAGCTGGAAAATATGGTCATTGAAAAAATCGGTCTGGGTCTTTCACGTTAATACCGGCGCGTGCAACAATTGCGACATTGAAATTGTTAATTTGCTCACGCCGAAATTTGACGTTGAGAGGTTTGGCATGAAATTAGTTGGCTCACCGCGGCATGCAGATGCTCTGCTGGTAACCGGCGCTGTTACCGCACAGGCGGCTCCGCGACTGCGGGAAGTGTATCGCCAAACTTCAAAGCCCTGTGTTGTCTTTGCAATAGGAGCTTGTGCCTGCGGCACAGGGATATTTAAAAGCGGTTATCATATAGTTGGGCCAGTAGATAAGATAATCAGAGAAATTGACCCTAATGCAATTATTGCTTATGTGCCGGGCTGCCCGCCGAAGCCGGAAGCCATGATATCCGGCGTGGTAAAGGCGCTATCGGTTTTATAATAAGGATAAGAATATGAACCAAGAAGAACTAAACAACAGGCTGTCAGAAATAAAAGATAAGCTCATAGATATAGAACAACAGGCGGATAATAGAATCTTCCTTTTATGTGAGGCCGAAAACAGTTATGCCGTCAACAAGTTCCTGTTTGAAGATGTGCCTTTAAGGTTTGTAATTGCTACGGGAATCGACTCTGAAGATTGTTTTGAAATTCTTTATCATTTTTCAAATGACGAAACCGGCTGTTTTGTTACTGTAAAAGCTTTTATTCGGGACCGTGAAAATCCGGCGATTGAATCTATTGCGCCGTTCTTACCGGCCGCCGAGTGGATAGAAAGAGAGATACACGACATATTGGGAATAGATTTCACAAATCATCCTGATATGCGGCGGTTGATTTTAGCTGATAACTGGCCTGAGGGTGTTTATCCCTTGAGGAAAGATACGAAGCTGCCGGTACGGCTGGTGGACGATGAACCGTCCGGTCGTCCAATCGTCCAATCGCAATCGCCCGCCTGCCGAACCGTAAAACTCTCGAAACCCATTGTAGCTGTTGGCCCCTTTCACCCATTGCAGGAAGAGATGGAGTTTTTTCAGCTTACCGTCGATGGTGAAATTGTAACCGATATAGATATGAGGATATCTTATAACCATCGCGGCATAGAAAAAATCAGCGAAACGCTGCAGTTTGACCAGGTTCCGTTTTTGGTCTCCCGAATCTGCGGAATCTGCTCAGCTTCGCATCCATTGGCTTACGTCAATGCGGTCGAAGAGCTTGCCGGTGTAACGCCACCCGACCGTGCTCAGTATGTTCGCGTAATCATCAATGAGCTTGAACGCATTCACAGTCATCTGTTGTGGGTAGGTCTTGGCGGACACTTTATCGGTTATGACACTGTTTTTATGTGGGCGTGGAAGTATCGTGAGCCGGTGCTCGATTTGTTGGAAGAAATAACGGGTAACAGAAACAATTACGGGAACGTCAAGGTAGGCGGCTGCCGGGAAGATATCCCAAATGAGCTTATACCTAAGATGTTGAAAGAGCTGGACAAACTCGAAAAGAAAACTGAAATGCTCACCAAGGCGGTGCTTGACGACCCTGTTATACACGCCCGGCTCAAAGGCGTGGGCACGCTGAGCAAGGAAGATGCTGTCAAATACGCGGTAACAGGCCCGACCGCCAGGGGCAGCGGTGTTGCTATCGACGTAAGGCGTGATGACCCCTATGCCGCTTATGCCGATTTGGACTGGAAGGTAATTGTCCAGCCCGAAGGGGACGTCTTTGCCAAAGCCGTCGTGCGTCTTCTCGAGGTTCTTGAAGCTATTAAGATTATCAGGCAGGCAATAAAGAAACTTCCTGATGGCCCTATTGCCGTGGAGGTTAAGGAAATTCCTCCGGGCGAGGCTTGTGGCCGTGCTGAGGCACCGAGAGGTGAAACTTTTCATTACGTCCGCAGTGACGGCGGCAACAGGCCGATTCGGCATAAGGTAAGAGCACCAAGCTTTGTCAACGTGCCTTCGTTTAGGGCCTCTTGTATTGGCCAGCATATTGCTGATGTTACAATTACATTAGCTGCGGTTGACCCCTGCTATAGCTGCACCGAAAGGTTGGCGGTTGTTGATGGGCATAACAATGTTGTGCAAGATTATGAGGCTCTGCTGAAATTATCTCGTGAGAAAACGGCACGGATTAAGAAAGAAATCGGCACGCCCCAACTAAAGCTGGAGGATTTCTAAATTGGAAATGAACATTCTGTGTATCCCTGTCTTTTTGCCACTGGTTGTGGGGTTTGTCCTGCTGTTTTTGCCTAATAAATTCAAATCTGTGTCCAGAGCATTGGCGCTTATTATCTCGGCTATCACGTTTATTCTGGGCATTAAGATTTTTACCGGCGGCGAGTCTGCGTTCACCTGGCACATTCTGGAATTAGATAACGTAAGCTTAGAACTGTTGTTGAACGTTACTCCTCTTGGGAAATTCGTATTGTTGTTTGCTATGGGCTTCGGCCTGTTAATAACTTTATATTCACTAAAGTCGGTCGGCCTGAACGTAAAGCGAGTCAACGAGTATTATGGTGCGATTCTGCTGACCATAGGTGGCACAGCAGGGATACTGCTTTCCAATAACTTACTGTTTTTATTGATATTCTGGGAGATTGTTACCGTTTCGCTGTATCTTTTGATAACAACAGGTGGCAAAAATTCCAATTTCGCAGCGACAAAAAGTTTCGCAATGATAGGCGCATCCGATGCCGCTTTTATGCTCGGCGTGTTTATGATATGGTCACTTTCGGGGACTTTCGTCATCTCAGATATTAGCCTGGCCACCACTTCAGCACTGCCAATTATAGCCTTCTTACTGCTTATGACAGCCGCCATTACCAAAGCAGGTGCCTTGCCCTTACATACCTGGCTGCCCACCAGTGGTGAATATGCACCGGCCTCCGTGATGGCACTTTTGCCTGCTGCCATTGATAAACTTCTTGGGATTTACCTGTTGGTAATTATCGTGCGGGAAATATTTATAATTAAATCTCCGGCTTTAACTATCGTCCTGTCAATCATAGGTGCCGCCACGATTATCATCGCCGTGATGATTGCGATGGTTCAGCACAATCTCAAAAAGCTGCTGTCTTATCACGCTATCAGCCAGGTCGGCTATATGGTACTTGGCATAGCAACAGGGACACCTGTGGGCATTGCCGGTGGAGTCTTCCACATGCTCAACCATGCAATATATAAATGTTGTTTATTCTTGTGCGGTGGTGCAGTCGAGCAGGCAGCAGGAACGCCTGAGCTGGATAGACTCGGCGGCCTGGGTAAAAAGATGCCGATTACTTTCGTTACTTGCCTGATTGCTGCGCTGAGTATTTCCGGAATACCTCCTTTCAACGGATTTGTTTCCAAATGGATGGTTTACCAGGGCGTGATTCAGATGGACCCCGCAAAGACCGGTACAGCAGCAAATCTCTGGCCCATCTGGCTCACCTGTGCAATGTTCGGAAGCGCGCTTACACTGGCTTCATTTGTAAAACTCTTGCACTCAATATTCCTTTCTCGTCTGCCGGATGAGCTAAAAGACGTAAAAGAAGTATCTGCGACGATGACCATTCCGATGATGGTACTTGCTTTGCTGTGTGTGTTCTTCGGAGTTTTCTACCACGTACCGCTCAAACTTTTCATTTATCCTGCGTTGGGTATAGAACCAGGTACTGCAATTTTCGGTACCTGGATGTCCGGCATTGCCACAATCCTGTTAATAATTGGTATTGGTCTTGGCGTGCTCATCTGGTTTGTCGCAAGATTGTCGAGAAGTATCAGAACCGTGCCAACGTGGACCTGTGGCGAGGTGCAGAGTAATGAAGATATGAGAATACCAGGGACACATTTCTACAAGACTGTCTCGCGAATGGGCGGCCTGAAACAGCTCTACACAGGCCAGGAAAAAGGATATTTCGACCTATACGACCAAGGCGGAAGGTGCGGGCTGGGCCTGACAGCTTTTCTGCGATGGCTTCATTCCGGCGTGCTGCCGATGTATTTAACCTGGGTAGTTTTAGGATTATTGATAATTATATTTATCGTTTGTGAGATTCGGTGAGGTTATTATGGCTATATTCTACATCTTACTTCTATTTATGATAATCGGTGCTATTATTGCAATTGAAACCAGTAATCTGCTAAGCTCTGTAATATGTATCGGCGCCATCGGATTTGGTGCTTCTATAATGTTCCTATTTTTACGGGCGCCGGATATTGCAATAACTCAGATTGTGGTGGAAGTGTTAGGTTTGATAATCATGATTCGCGCTACAATCTCCCGTGACCTGACTTTTATCAGTGGTGACAAAGAATTTTTCGGGACGGTCATTTCGGTCGTGATTATCTTCGTAATTTTCCTGGCCGGCGTACAGGTATTTGAGACGTTGCCTGATTTTGGAACGCCCATTTTTGCCGAGACTCCCGGGGCTGCTTCCCAGACCTATATCGAAGAGGGACTTCAAAGGACAGGGGCGGCAAACATCGTAGCATCGGTTATCCTGGACTATCGTGCCTACGATACACTTGGTGAGACGACCGTGCTGTTTACCTCGATTATAGGCGCCACTGTAATACTACGAAAAAAGGCCAAGAAACTGCTGGAGGAACCTGAATTATGAAAGGTATGACAATAATAGTAAAAACCATCAGCAGTTGGGTCAAGATGCTGATTTTCCTGTTTGGCATTTACATTATTCTCTTCGGCCATCTTACCCCGGGTGGCGGTTTTGCCGGCGGGGTGATTTTGGCTTCTTCCTATATACTGCTTATGTTATCGTTCGGCAGGGAGTTTGTGGAAGAAAATCTGCCTCTACCGCTTGCCTCAAAGCTTGACTGTCTGGGTGCATTTCTCTTTGCTATGATAGCGATTTTGGGACTGGTCTTTGGCGGGACATTCTTTGTTAATTTCCTGTATCAAAAGTATCTGCCGGGCCAGCCTTTGGAGCTCATAAGCGCAGGCACTATACCGTTATCGAATATTGCCATCGGTCTGAAAGTCGGTGCATCATTATTTCTGGTTATTCTTACTCTTTCAATCTGCTGTAAAGATTTTAAGCCTAATACACCATCTGATGGAAAGGAATAAAACTTATGCCTTATTCTTTGTGCTTTTTACTGTTTATGCTCGGTCTGTATTGTGCAGTCGTAAAAAAGAATATGGTCAAGATTGTCATAGGCATTATGGTTATGGAATATGCTGTCAATCTTTTCCTGATTATGCTCGGCTATCGTACCGGCGGTACAGCCCCCATAATCGACAAGGGTCAGCTCGAAGCAGGAACGGGACAATTTATTAGCAGCTCTGTTGACCCCCTGCCTCAGGCCCTTGTGCTTACGGCAATCGTTATTAGCTTGGGTTCATTGGCCCTTTTAATTTCGATATGCATCAGAGTTTACGATAAATACGGCACCTTTGATATCACTCAAATAAGGAGATTAAAAGGATGAGTATACCGCTGCCTTTTTTCATTGCTATTCCTTTGGTAGTGGGGTTTTTGCTTCCCGCTTTCGGGAAAAAAGGCAAAGCTGTTGCAACAGTCTTGGCCAATCTCGTAACCGTTTTGCTGCTCGTATTTGCGGTTGCTTCTATAGGTAAGACAGAGGTTTATGAAATAGGCAAATGGTCTATCCCGCTCGGGATTAATCTTGTCCTTGATGGTTTGAGCTCACTTCTTCTTTTGGCTATTAGTGTTGTTAGTGCCGCCGCAATGCTCTTTAGCGTTAGGTATATGGAGCGGTACACCGCCAAGATAAAATACCTGAGCCTGTTTCTGCTTATGGTCGCGGGTATGAACGGTGTTGTACTCTCCGGAGATATTTTCAATCTGTTTGTATTTCTCGAAATTGCTTCAATTGCATCTTACGCACTTGTCGGCTTCGGCTGTGAGAATGAAGAGCTTGAGGCATCCTTTAAATATATGGTGTTGGGCAGCATCGCATCTATATTGGTTCTTTTTGCTATTGCCCTTGTTTATGGCAATACCGGCACCCTTAATATGGCCTACATTTCAAAGACAATCCAGAACTCCGGATTAAATGCAGGTCTGAAATTTGCCTTAGCTTTGTTTATTGTAGGCTTCGGTTTGAAAGCCGCCCTTGTGCCGTTTCACGCCTGGCTGCCTGATGCACATCCCTCGGCTCCTGCCCCGATATCTGCAATGCTCTCCGGTGTTCTGATTAAGTCACTTGGCGTTTACTCACTCGTGCGAATTGTCTTTAACGTTTTTGGTGTGTCCGTTTCAGTTAGCTGGGTATTGGTTGCATTGGGTGTTTTGAGTATGGTAATTGGTGTTTTCTTGGCTGTGGGGCAATGGGACCTTAAACGTCTTCTCGCATATCACAGCATATCCCAAATGGGTTACGTGGTTCTTGGGATAGGTATCGGAGCACTAATACTTGCCCGTAATGGAAAAGTTGAGTGGGCGGCGCTGGCTATCCTTGGGGGCTTGTTTCATCTTGTCAACCATGCCGTCTTTAAATCATTGTTGTTCTTGACCAGCGGTTCTGTGGAGATGTCAACGGGTACAAGACAGCTAAAGGAGATGGGAGGACTTGTTGAGAGGCTGCCTTTTACGCGAACGACATGTACGGTTGCGTCGGCGTCCATTGCCGGTATACCTCCATTTAACGGATTCTGGAGCAAACTGATTCTTGTTGTTGCCGCGATTCAGGCGGGATTTCTGTATTTGGCTGCGGTTACGGTTATTGTGAGCCTTGTTACGCTCATCTCTTTCCTTAAAATCCAGCGATATGTATTTCTTGGTGAGCTGCCGGAAAATCTACGGCAGGTAAAAGAAAATAAAGGCTCTATGCTCGTTGCTATGATATCTTTGGCCTGCTTATGTGTGCTTATGGGATTGCTCGTGCTGGTGCCCGGATTAAAGCAGGCAATTCTCGACCCTGCTGTTAAGGTATTAACTGATGGACTTAACTACTCTGCTGATGTAATGGCAATGTGATACTAAAGGTGTGCTAATATGAGACGATTGATTTATTTTGTTCTGGCTTTTGTTATTTGGATATTGTTGACCTGGCCTTTTGTTGACGGCAAAATCAACGGTCAGGTTGTCATCGCGGGCTTGATAGCTTCTGTCATCGTTGCGGTTATGTTCCACGAAATACTACCTAAAGAACATCACGTATTCATCTCACCTGTGCGGATATTCTGGTTCCTGGTTTACATACCGGTATTCTTCTATTATGTATTCAAGGCCAATCTGGATGTTGTCTATCGCGCCCTTCATCCAAAGATGCCGATAAAACCCGGTATCGTAAAAATAAAAACAGCTCTAAAAACAGAATCCGGAATAACTGCGTTAGCTAATTCGATTACTCTGACGCCGGGTACTTTGACGGTGGATTTGACAGACGATGGCTTTTTGTACGTCCACTGGATTAACGTTAAATCAGATGACATCGAGCAGGCGACCAGGCACATTGCTCAAAGGTTTGAGTGGTTCCTGAAAAAGATTTTCGAATAGAAATGCGCCATCCGGCGCCGTGTTGACGGAGAGGTAACTATGATAACGTTATTTTACATTGGCTTATGTGTGTGTTGCTTCTTATGCTTGTATCGGATAGGTCGCGGCCCCAGCGCCCCCGACAGAACAGTGGCCATTGATATTTTGGGTATCGTCATAGTGGGTTTTTGTGCCATCCTTGGGCTGGTTACCGGAAAAGATTTTTATCTCAATGTTGCTCTCGCCTGGGCGCTGCTGAGCTTTATTGGGACTATAGCATTGGCAAAGTTTTTGGAGGGTAGAAGTTTCGATGACTGATATCATTGGACACATACTAATAATAGTCGGAATTTTGTTTGACATATTCGGCTGTATAGGGCTGGTTCGCTTTCCCGATGTTTACAACCGCCTGCAGGCCTCGACAAAATGCGTAACCCTCGGCACCATTTTGCTTTTAGTTGGTGTCGCCTTAGTGAGCGGTTTGCCGGCCCTGAGCGCCAAAGCTATAATCTGCGCTGTTTTTATATTGATAACTTCGCCTACTGCCGCGCACGCAATCGCCAAAGGTGCGTATGCTTCCGGCGTGGAATTGTGGGAAAACAGCGTTGTTGATAAATATGCAGAAGAAATTGACAAGCAATAAAAAAAACAAAGTGCTGTACCAATAACTAATTTCTGTTGTGGAAATGGTATGCCTGTTAGAAGCGTATATATCCATATTTGTCATTCCCGCGAAAGCGGGAATCCAGCTTTTTTGCTCTGGACCCCTGCTCCCCGCTTTTGCGGGGACAAGTTTACCCCTGCGGAAGCAGGGGCAGGGGTGACATCGTCGGTTTCTGTCTTCCGCAACAGATACTAACTAATAACCAATTACCAATAAACAATGGGAGTCTAAAAATTGCGTTTGCCAAAGTTAAGAGAATTGAAAGAAGCTGTTATAGCGGTTTTTTCGCCGCGTTTTACCACTCGGTTTCCTGCCAAGCCTTGCGTAGTGCCGAAAAAATACAGAGGTAAGCCGGAATTTGACCTTGATACCTGCATCGGTTGCGGGGCGTGTGTTAATGTTTGTCCAAGTCCCGGATGCCTGAGTATGGAAGACGACCTTGAAGCTGACCCGCCGGTAAGAAGAATCTCACACCGATACGACACCTGCATCTTTTGTGGGAATTGCGAAGCTAACTGCACCACAGAAACAGGCATAACACTCTCAAATGAATGGGATTTGGCCACCCTGAACAGAGAAGATACAATCGAGACTCACGAATTCGAGCTTCAACTGTGTGAAAAATGTGGTGCAATGATAGGCACTAAAAAGCATCTGGTCTGGCTTTATGAAAAACTCGGCCCATTGGCCTATACCAATCCTTCCTTATTGCTCGCCAAAAGCGGTGCACTCCTGACAGAGCCGGAGGATATTCAGAAGCAGCAGCAATCCGGCAAAGGCATTCAAATGAGCGATTTTATGCGAATCCTGTGTCCTAAGTGCAAAGGCGAATTAAACATCCGGCTATAAAAAATTCGGCTTATGTGAATCTCAGCGCTATGGACAAGCAGCTTTTTGAACAGCTCAAGAAATTTCGTGGTTCCAGAACGCTTATTGTCGGAATCGGAAATATATTAAAGGGTGATGATGGGGCTGGACCGCTTGTTTGCGGGCAGCTCGAGCGTGGAAAAGTTTGTGCCGAGCTGATAGACGCCGGTACTGTACCGGAGAATTATATTCAGCCGATTATAAAAAAAGCCCCACGGAATTTGCTTGTCGTCGATGCTATTGATTTTGGAGCCCCGCCTGGAACAATAAGAATATTCAAACCTGAGCAGCTAAACTCACACACCATCTCAACCCATACGCTCTCACCCCGCTTATTTGTCGATATGGTCTGTCAAAATATTAAGCTTGATGTGTACTTTGTCGGTATTCAACCTGCTCAAATACAGCTTGGCCAATCTATATCTCCTCAGGTAAGCCAGGCAATCCAACAGCTCTCACAAGCTCTGGCAGAGGTTTTTACGCTCGGAGAGTAAATCTTATCACCTGTTTAGTTCGGGGCGCTGGAACAAATTTACTTGAGCAGGCGCTTAGCTTTGCTTGCATCATCGCTGGAGTCAAAAGCTAAGTGAAAGATAGCCCGGTTGCCGATAGCGGCACCGGAAAGACCTCGAAGGTTGATACCCGCATCAGCCAATCGCATCGTTAGTTCAGCACCAAAGCCGGGCTTGTTGCCTGTAGCGATCCGGATTCCGTGCAGCGACTTGGTTTTCTCAAAACCGGCCTTTCTTGCAGCCTTTATTTGCCTGGGGCCCTTAATAGGTGTAACGAACAGCACACCTTTTCCGGGTTTTACACGACGGGCAATGGCAAATTCAAGGTCAACGTCTGCCTGGGCAAGAGCTTCAAGTTTCTCAGCTAATGCACCGGGTCGGTCCTTAATACTCGCAGCCCACACATCAACTTGACTAACATCAACTCTCATGATTTTTCTCCCAAATTCATTTATGCAGTCATATCAGCCCCGTCCTCTGGGCGGGATTATATTTCTAAAAAGTTTGACTATTTCTGTGGTCTTTGTCAATACCTTATGTAGTTAAATCTGGAAGAGGTTTGTGGATCCTTCAAAAAAAGAGCTCGTTAAAAATATAGACCTATTAGAATATTGGTCTTGAGTCTGCGATGGTATTTGAGGGTTTTGCATGGTATAATTGGACGTTGAAACACATCGATAATAGGTGATTCACCAGTGCTGGAGAAAACGAAAACAGATGAGCGGAACGAGCTTACTTTTGAAGGCATACTACGAAGCTCTTTATGAACGGCTTCAAGCCAACAAGGAACTTTTAGCAAAAAGGATAGATGAACTGCTGGTCGAGGAGGTTGCAGAACGCGGATTTGAGGACTTTGACGAGGCCAAATACGCCGCATACAAGGATGCGTGCCTGGCTTTTGTTGATGAACGAATAGAATTATACGACCCATTTGGGATTCAATATACCTTCGACCGCACCCGGGCCAAAGAGGCCTTTGAACTGGAGCTGCAGCTTGACTGGTATGACAGCCGGGCCGAATTCGAAACTTTGGTAGAAGCCGCACGTGACAAAGTAAAAACAAGTGTAACAGAGGAAAGATTGCGATTGCTGGCCGATGAGCTTATAGGGGAACTCGGAGCATTTCCGGACAGAAGTATTATATCTTCTTATGAGGCCAAACCAGGCCTGAGAAAGCTGCCGGATTACGTAGTTGCGCGATCGATAGAAGAAATCGTTATGTGAACAGGAATTTAAATTTTCTATATTTTCAATTTGATTCTTGCTATCTCTTTTATTTTCGATTATCCTATTATAGGACTTCCTACGGCATTATTCTCTTAATATAACGCTAAAGAAGCTGCCGAAATTTCAATTGATAATAGCGTTTTGGCTTTTAGTAAGGTCGAAACCGTTTAATTTAACACAAGTTCAAACAGGAGGCTGACAATGAAACCTATCACACGCCGTAATTTTATGAAACATTCGATGGCCGCTGGTATTGGTCTGACGATGGCCAGTCCTTTTTCCCGGGTACGAGGGGCGAACAACGATATTCGGGTGGCTGTAGTCGGCATCAATGGTCGAGGTGGCTCACACATTAAGGAGTTCGGTAAGATGTCAGGGGTACGGGTGGCTGCGCTTTGTGATGTGGACAGAAAGGTCCTCGACCGCCGTGCTAAGGCATTTAAGGACCGCAATGAAAAGGTCAATACCTATGTCGATGTTCGCGATTTGCTGGACGACAAGAACATTGATGCTGTTGGCATCGCTACGACCAATCACTCACACTCGCTGATTACTGTTTGGGCCTGCCAGGCGGGCAAAGACGTCTATGTTGAGAAGCCATGCAGCCATAATGTTTTCGAGGGACGCAAGTGCGTCGAGGCCGCTCGTAAGTACAAGAGAATTGTTCAGCACGGCACGCAGAGCCGCGCCAGTAACGGCTGGGCGCATCAGATTGCCGCCGTCCAGAGCGGCAAATACGGCAAGCTGCTTGTCTCCAAGGGCTACTGTTGTAAGCCACGATGGAGCATTGGCTTCAAACCTATAAAAACTCCTCCGAAGGAGCTGGATTTCAATATCTGGCTTGGTCCGGCTCCACTTCAGCCCTACCACGAGAACCTGGTACACTATAACTGGCACTGGTTCTGGGACACCGGCAACGGCGATATAGGCAATCAAGGCGTGCACCAGATGGACATCGCCCGCTGGGCCATAAAAGGAGCTACCCTGCCTAAAAGCGTGATAAGCATGGGAGGCCGATGGGTTGAAGGCCCCAACTATTTCAAGGACCAGGCACAGACACCCAACCAGGAGTTATCGGTATTCGACTATGATGGTACGCTTTTGGTCTTTGAAACTCGCGGTCTGGTCGGTAAATATGACGATTTCCCAAACAAGGTTGCCAACGAATTCTACCTTGAGGAAGGCGCAATCATCGACGGCAAGTTTTATCCTCGCGGCAGCGATAATGCCGAGCCTCTCGTTGATGTTGATTATCCAAGGCGGTCTGAGGGCAACTTCGAGAATTTTATTAGTTGCGTTCGCAGCCGAAAACGTAAGGACCTCTGTGCCGACATCCTCGAAGCGCATCTCTCCAGTGCTCTTTGCCATCTGGGCAATATCTCCTATCGGATGGGTAATGAAGTGGCCTTCGGCAAAGATTCCGAAGCCCTCGGAGACAACAAAATCGTCCGTGACAGTGTCAAGACAGTTCTGGCCAATACCAAGGCCATCGGTGTTGACCCTGCAAGAAGCACGTATCGGCTCGGCCCCAAACTATTGTTCGACGCCGAAACTGAAAAGTTCGTGGATAACCAAGCGGCTAATGAGCTGTTGACGCGTCCTTATCGCAAGCCGTTTGTTGTGCCTAAGCAAGTATAAGCCGGCTATAAGTACCTCATATTGGGACCTGCTGGGGTTTCTAAAACGCAGTATGTTTTGGAATGAGGGGATTTTCTGCGCCGGTTTTGTGACAAAGCTCCTTGCAGGTGTATTCCTGAGAAAAAATTCTTATACGAGCTGCTTTCCCCGCTGCTTTTCTATGTTTATCTACGTTTCTTTAGTGTTACGCTGATACCGCCGGTTTCTTTATGCAGGAAGATGTTTTCCAGAGTAGGATTTGTGGTGATGGCCTTTATGTAGTCCTGCATTTCAGATGCCAGGTCGACAGTGTTATGTGCCAGTATCAGTCCGCCCGGACGCACTAAGGGCAGGAGCTTGTTGAGGTAGTCGAAATAGCCGGCCTTGTCCGCATCAATGAAAAGGATATCAATAGGTTCTTTTAGCCGGGTAACTGTCTTGTGGGCGTCGCCCTCGACGATGGTTACCAAATGACTGACGCCGGCGCTTTTGAAGTTTTTGCGGGCCAGCGAAATACGGTAGGGGTCGATTTCGTGGGTGGTCAGCTTTCCGCCGGTGGTTCGCAGAGCCAGGCAAAACCAGATAGTTGAAAATCCGTTCGAGGTGCCTATCTCAATGACGTGTTTGGCGCCGGTTGCCTCCGTAAGAATCCTCAGCAGCCTGCCTTCTTCAGGTGTGATGTTCCACATTGCATAGTTTCTATCTTTGGACATATCCTCAAGAGCACTGAGGATTTTTGCCTCTTCATTTATATTGTCGGCTGAGTTGGCCCCGGCTGCTTTGTCCGCGCCTGCCCAGCTCACAGCCGCCACTATCAATGCTGCTGCCACACAGGCTGTCACTAATAGACATTTTTTATTTATTGTCATTGTGCTTGCCTCCGTTTCCATTTTTTAACCTTTTGTCTATCTGTCATAATACCGTCATAAGTCGCCCAATGCCAGGGAAGTTTTGTGAATATTTGCAACTCTGTATTGGTAGAAGATTAAGATGCTCAACAGTCTCAATATTTCTGTAATATTATGCCACCTACAATGAAGATTAGACCTATTATTGTTGATAAAAGAATCTTTTCGCCGACTACAAAAGAAATCAACACAAGAGAAAAAAATGGAGCTAAGTAAACTAAGTTTGCTACATGTGCGGTCGTCTTGGATAATTTTAATGCTTTTAGCCAGAGTAAAAAAGTAATCCCCATTTCGAACAAACCAATATAGACTGCTCCGAGAATACCTTTAAGGTCTGGAATGTTCATTTTTGCAAAAAGTAAAATCGATACAAATATAAAGATGGAGCCAAACATAAAATTGAGGAACAATCTGACTGCCTCATCATGTTTGTCCCTTACGTTGTAAATCCAGAATAGCGACCATATTATTGTGCTGCCCATTGCCAGTAATACTCCGGCAGGATTGGTAAACTTAAAGCCTAAAATATTCCCTCGTGTTGCAATGATAAAAACACCAAAAAAGCTGATAGTTATTGCAAGAATGCTCTTTAGTTTGATGTTTTGCCTGAGCAAAGGTATCGACAACAAAACGAGCGTCATTGGCCAGAGCCAATTTATTGTCATAGCTTCCTGAGCGCTAAGTATTGAGTATGCGTTAAGCAAGACAAGGTAATAGAGAAACGGACTGAGAAAACCCATCGCGGCCGAATGCAGATAATCGGTTTTAGAGAAGGCTTTGAGTAAATGTAACTTTTTCGAAAATAATAAGTGAAGAAAAAGAGCGATAGTCGATACGAGCGAGGCATAAAACAGAAGATGCAAAATATGTAAATTTAAAATATCTTTATAATAAGGCAGTGAAATTTTGAAAGCGGAAGCAATGGTGGACCAAAACAAAACCGCTGCTACTGCATAAAGATAGGCACTTTTTTGTTTTTCCATATTAAGAGGCACGAAATAATATATATGTTTATAAATTAGGTTTTGCTACATATGCCTAATCTACCATAGTTAATATCATCAAGTATAGCATTACCTTTTTAGAGTGGACTAAAGATTGGCCCATTCGACCCATTCGACTACCCCTTCGGCTGCGCTCAGGGCTTCGGCTAATTCAGGACAGGCTTTGATTGGGATTGAATTGGGTTTGTTTTTTCGGACTGCGAAATCATCTTTTTTTATGTAATCCTTTGTTATAAGTGAGTTTACATTCATTTGGTCTTTTCGTAAATTGGGTTTGATTGGGTTTGAATTGGGTTTGTTTTCACCAAGTGTCCAATCGCTTATATTTTCATAATCCTTTTGTGAAAAAGAGGTTACGTTCATTTGACTTTTTTGAAAATTGGGTTTGTTTTGCATAAAAAGAGTTGATTTGTAGAGGGTTCTCGACAGATGTAGAGGGCAGATGCTCGTATTGCGTATTGCGTATCGCGTATTGCGTATTGCATAGATAGTAACCCAGGGTTGCATTTGGTAGTCTGAAATCCTAAATTCTAAATCCGAAATCCGAAAAAAAATTCAAAATACACAAATGTAAATGTTCAAAAACGGTTCCCTGCCTAAAGCATGCAGGGATTCGGGCTGGCTGGCTCTAAGTCCTTGCTGCGCTGCAGCTTACGACATGCAAACTGAAATGTCATCTTCGCCTAAGGTCGGTTTATGTTAGCCTGCTGGCTAACATGCGGGTATTTTAACATTTTTCAAACATAAGTCAACAAAAAAACGGCCAAAAAAGCACTTTTTTTAGCCACAGAGCACAAAGAGAGCTATTAGCCAGCTTTGGCGTTTTTGTCCGAAAGTTTGTTCGATGCAAGCATCTACAGAAGCTTCGTCCACAGTCGCCGGGTCATTTTGCAATGCCCCATTTTTGAAGCCGGCGAAAACGGTGTTTTATTAGCCACGGATTGACACGGATTAGCACGGATTCTTGAGTGGATTAGAGGTTAGAGATTAGAGATTAGCTTCTGCGGCTTACCGGCCAGGGAACGCAACTTAGATGCAATTAGTTTGTCGAATTGACCAAAATTAAGTGATAAACCAAGGATTAAAACGGTTGAGTACACCTTTGCCTAAGTCAGAAAGAAAGCGCCTATTTGCTTGTCATTCCAGTCGTGTATCTTTTCATGGCTTGGCCCTTTCCATATTACTGCAACCAAAGCTGGTTGATAGTTACGCGAAAAGAGTCTTGGTGCACACAAAAAGAATGCCCAGAAGTCCATGGTGAAGGTAAAGGTACGCACTGGAGGATGTGTCTCGCTTTTGAATGTATATGCATTATAGTTTTATGCTCTCTTATATGTTTAGAACAACTGACTAATCTCTAGTCTCGCCAGGCCATACCTGTTCACTTCTTGTTTAACTCGGCCGTGCAAGCCCGATAGAAGTGAGTTTATACGGTTAGAAAGATTGTTGGCTAAGTCAAATCAAGGCATTAAGCGAAAAGAAACCACCTATGTGTTTGCCAAATCTTTCTTGACAGATCAGAATTTTTTTGTATTTTAGGAAAGTACAATCGCGGCTGGGATTACTCTGAATGACGAGAAGTTCGGGATGTTATGCGGAAACAATATAAACATTAGTTAGAAGCTACAAAAAGGGGAGATTATGGCAGAAGATGAAAAAAAATGTTTTTTTTGCGGCTATGATTCAAGAGTAACCTGCTTACCCGAGAAGAGTTACTCTACTCTTTATGACTGTGAGTATTGCGGGACATATATCTTAGAGGGTGTGTGAAAAGCTTAGAATCATTTTGTTGTTACCCCGAGCCCATTCGACTTCGCTCAGGGTAAATTGCGTCGAGGGGTCTATTAAAACAGATTCCTCGACTCCGCTGCGCTCCGCTCGGAATGACAAAACGGGCTTTTCACACACGCTCTTAGATAGTCAGGGGTTTGAGATTTTAATAAAAGATGAAAATAAGTTTAAAATGGCCTGTGTGCTAAATGAAAGAAGGTTAAAAGGATTCGGGGGAATAGCATTAGACGATGAAACAAAAAAAGAAGAGTTGGTTTGCGGTTACCCCCGAATTTCAGTAAATGAACTATTGGCTCAATTCCCACAAACAGCCGGTGAGTTCCTAAATAGAATATTGCTAAATTTAAATCGATTAGCGCCACGGCCGTTTAGTGAAATTCCTTTGAACTTTAAAAAACCGGACAACTTGTATTTATTTACGAGAGACATCGAAGAATGTATGACTATTCTCAAGGAGCTATCTGAGCAGGGATTGATTAGAGACGGTGGGAGTACCATGCAAGAATTACGTAAAATCCTTACTTTGAGAGGCTGGGAAATTATAGATAAACTGAAAAATTCTGCAATCGATAGCAAGCAAGCTTTTGTTGCTATGTGGTTTGACAAATCAATGAATGACTACTATAAGGATGGTATTAAGAAAGCAATTGAAGATGCTGGTTATGTACCGATAAGAATAGACCTTAAGGAGTTCAATAACAAAATTTGCGACGAACTTATCGCTGAAATCAAACGCTCCAAATTTTTGATAGCTGATTTTTCTGGATTGAGAAGCGGAGTGTTTTTTGAAGCAGGCTTTGCCAAAGGACTTGGCAGGGAAGTTGTTTTTACTGTTAGGGAAGCAGATGTCGAGAAATTAAAAGAACATTTCGACACAAGAAAATATAATCACATCGTATATGATTCCCCAGAAGCCCTTCGAAAAAAACTATACAATAGAATTGGTGCAACGATTGTTTAGAGGATTATATGCCAAGGGTGTACAAAGCCGCACAACGGATGATACAAATGCAAAAGATGTGGTTATAAGGTGTGGAAAAAAGTTATGCCGGTGTAATAACAGCCTGATCTGTCCCTCCCGCTATCAGTCAGGAAATACTAGGAACAGCCAGCAATTAATGGATGGGGCGAGTTTAGAATTTAGAATTGAGAATTTGAGATTAGAGAATTGGAAAGAAAAAGGAAAAGGGAAAGAAAAATCCCCCCAGCACAGGACTGGGTAAAAAGAACAAAAATACCCCCACCACGGGGGTGGGGGCTATATAAAACTGCGCAGGAATGACAACCCCCGACAGTGCCGGGGGCAAACAGGTATTGAACTTGCTTATGGGAGACACTTTTAATTCGCAGACCAGATCCTTCGACTCCGCTGCGCTCCGCTCAGGATGACAAACGAACGTAATGGATTATTAATAATAAGGTTACAAGATGCCAGAAAAATTAGCCACACTCTGATAAAACAGGTGTATCCGGATTTTACTAATAAGGTAACAATGCATTTAGCCTTTCTCGCTGCTCGGTTTGCCCCCGCCAGGCACAAACAGGGGCTTGGGTGCGGCGATGGTGTGAAGTGTGACAACCTTACACTGAGAAGCAACAAGATGTTGAGCAGTTAGTCCCACTCGATTAGCACATAGATATAATCTATCAAAGTTTTTCTTTTGGCAACGTATTCATTATTCTTAACTTGTAGCTGAAGCAAATTTATCTTTTCGCGAGTATCGACGACGCTCGTAACATCCCATGAGTCAACAGCCTCATTGGATTGGCCTTCATGCACCGGAGCATTTATTGACGCCCAAACCACGGGCTTAGTCGGCCAGCCTGTGCCTACAGACCATTCTAATTTTCCCCGGGCAAATCCTTCATCCTCGAAGTGCTCGACACGAACAACGACATATTTTATTTTAGCATCTGCCGGGATAGATATGTCTGAAAAATCATAGGATGTGTATGAGCCGGGGTCGATTTGCCCCCGGTTGTCGTCGCTGGATTGGACAAGGTTGGTTTTGCCGTCTGCTGATAATGTTTTTCTGTTTCTTTGATTGTAGCCATCCAGCACGGTCAATTTTACTATCTTGGGCGGAGCCGGATTTACCGTAATGGTAAATGACTGGGTATCCGAGGCCGGTGTTCTATTGCTATCGGCGACCTTAACTACCACCTTATTATCCCCTACTTCGGTTGGTTTCCATTGTATTGAGCCGGTAGCTGCATCTATGGTCATACCAGTGGGTTTGATGGTTAAGGAGTAAGTTAGCTTATCTCCGAGGTCCGGGTCTGCGGCGTTAACATCATACGTATATAACGCACCAACCGTAGCTGTGGTTACAGGTGCTGAAGTAATTACCGGAGCATCATTGACCATTTTGACCGTAACATTAACCTTAGCGGTATCAGTTAGTCCTTTGTCGTCGCTAATAGTGTAGGTGAATACATCGCTGCCGTAGAACTTTGTGTGGGGGCTATAGGCCAGCGTGCTATCAGTATTGATGGTGACTGCGCCGTTCTTGCCCTGAGTAACAGTGATTATTTTGAGCGAGTCATCATCCACGTCAGTATCGTTTGCTAACACATCAATCCTTACTATCGGCGTGTCCTCCTGGGTCTCCGCAGTGTCACCATTGGCCATTGGCGGATCGTTGATTGGGGACACCGTGATTGACACGGTTGCAATAGCACTGTCTGCTATGCCGTCGTTGACCTTGAAGGTAAAGCTGTCTGAACCGTGGAAATTCGAGCTTGGCGTGTAGATCAGGTTTGGCGCTGTCCCAATCAAGGTTCCGTGGGATGGCTCTGTTACCATATTGTAGGCCAACGGGTCTGAATCCGGATCACTGCCTATCAATCTAATCTCCACAGGCGTATCCTCCGTTGTAGTTACCGAATTAGGTTCTGCCACGGGTAGGAGATTCGGCGCGACACCGATGGGTGCCGTTGCCGGGATGCTGTCCTCTTTGCCATCTTCGATTGGTTCTTTGACCGGTTCCTCGACCGGCTCTTCGACTTGTTCTACGACCGGTTCTATCCGAAGTTTCACCATACTGCCCGACTGGTCCCAGTCCTGTGGATTCAACATATTGAGATGAAAACCGATTTGATAGATCTTATCCGCTGACACCGGCGTTTTAGCAATCACCGTCTTTTCCGAAGCTGCCATGCCCAGCGTAACCGGCTCATAGGTACGGAGCCAGCGCTTGCCGGTCGGACCAATCACCGCACCGGCCACGAGTTTTTGCTTCATTTCCGGTCCGCCTTGTCCGTTGATGGAAACCAGAGTCATCTTCAGGGCAAATGCCTCATAACCGCGTATATCAGTTCCCACTAAGGTACCTTTTCCTCCTTCGCCGCTGGAGACGAAGTCCAGCGACCGACTGCCGGGACTATTGCTCGGAAAATAGATATTGAATTCAACGGCCGGACTAAATGCAAAAACCCTTTTGTCCACCACACGCGCACCGGTACGGTTCGAACTATGCCAATCCAGCGAAACCAACTGTTGCCAAAACAACGTATAAATCCGGCTGGGCGGAACAGACACAGGCTTGCTCGCCACGACCTGCTTCTTTGAAGGCCCCTGGCAACTTACTCCGCAAAGCCAAGAGACTAGCACACACACGAACAAAACTCTATTTCTCACTGGCCAATCCTCCTACTTCCAATTGCCGTAGCTTTTCGTAGGTGACTGTTAATTTGGGGATATGCCTGAAACTGGTGCTTACCCGGAACAGAAGTATGACTGATATGATTAGAACAAACACCACGAATATTTTTAACCACACCTCGGCAGCGGAGGAAGTGTTAAACAGACGCCTGATAACTTCCCACCGCTCAATTGGTATAAGTGCCAAAGAGTTAACATGTAGCCCTTGTATGGTTATGCTTTCCGTTATCATGTCGTACACTGACAATTTTATCGGCACAGAACGTGTGGTACTTTGGGGTTTTTTAGCGTACTTGCAGCCCTTTTTTCATTACCTAAGACAGCTCACCAAATCTTACATACCCCCCCAGCTTCCAAAATGCTTTGTAGAAAACATAATAGATGTTATTTTGAGCGAGTTGGGAGACCAGCCAAGGTGAGTTGAAAAATCTGTTTTTTAATAGATTTCTCCACTTTGCCCCGCACCAATTGAGTTAAGGCACGGTTTGAATGTTGATGTCCAGTGGCTTATATCTGGTGAGAGACAATTGGTGCGGGGCTCCGGTCGAAATGACATGTGGTCTTTTCTACGGAGCACTTTCAAATTAAAACGTCTCAAAGGCCATTTATTCGGCGAGCTCGTCTTGAGGAGTGTTCTTTTTTGCAAAACGCCCTTGACCTGGCAAATAAAAAGGTCTATAATAACGCTGTCATTTGGACAATGCCCCCTGCTTCCTCATATCTCCTCATTCAGAAAACAGCGGCTTTATTTTTATCCCTCAGATTTTCCTCGCGATGACCCATTTTTCAAGAGATGGTTCAAAAAATAACCTCCATGTGCCGAAGTAGTTAAAAAACTACTTAGTACCTTACGACATTTTAATTTGTGGATATAGGTTGTTCCCGTTTGATGCGGAATTCAGCCAATTAACAAACTGGATTCCCGCTTTCGCGGGAATGACAACTCACAAAATCAAATGTCATAGAGTATTAGTACACGGAGGTACACAATGAATGATAATATTGTATCGGCCAGCGGTAAAGC
>CAYUFX010000079.1:0-23077 GCA_964444135.1 uncultured Pirellulales bacterium
GGTATGGGCGGATGGGGCCAAGGCTTCCAAGGCAGAGGTATGGGCGGATGGGGCCTGGGTATGCAGTCACCAGATGTGAGGCAATTCCCGCCTGAGTCGCCAGAAGGTGGAGATGTATCAGTACCAGCGCCGCCAATGCAGCGCAGGGGTATGGGCAGGCCGGGCCCAGGTATGCAGCCACCAGATGTGAGGCCATTCCCGCCTGAGTCGCCAGAAGGTGAAGATGTATTAGTACCGGCGCCGCCGATGCAGCGCAGAGGTATGGGCAGACGCGGACGAGCCTTACAAGAGCCAAACGCTCCAGAGCCGGGGCCAAGGGGTCCTGGACGCAGGTTTGATTAGGCAAAGAAGGGATTCTGCTTGGCAATAGTTAGCGTCAAGAAATAAATAAAAGAATAATTTAAGTGCTTTTTAGCATATAACCACCCTCCTTAAAAAAGACTGGGTGTGCTCTCAGAAGCACATCCAGTCTTTATTTATTAGAAGCTGTTTCAAAACTCAATTTCCACTACAAACGGCTGCAATTTTTTTCTGAAAAAAACGATTAAAAAAACTCTGTCTTAAGCGTCATATATATGGAAGAACAACATGGCAGCAATAAGTCAGAAGCAACTGGTTGAATGGTATGAGGCTCATGGAACGGAACTGATGCTTTATGCCCGTCAGTGGAGTCCGGATCAACAGGCTGAGGACATAGTTCAGGATGCCTTCATCAAGCTGTTGAAGCAGCGCAGGTGCCCGGACAATGTCAGGGCATGGCTTTATCGTGTGGTACGCAATGCCTCGATCAGTATAGTACGACGCTTACAGCAGCGACAACAGGCAGGGCGGAAGTTCCTGGACCGGGAGGTCATGTGGTTTGAATCTCGGCCTGACGATCTGATTGACGCCCGGCAGGCTCAAGACATACTGCAAACGCTGCCGTCGCATTTGTGTGAGATTGTCCTGTTGCGAATCTGGGGCCAGATGTCCCTTAAGGAAATAGCACAAGTGATGAACAAATCTATCCCCTGGATTCATAATGAGTATAAGACGGCCCTAAAAATGATAAGAAAAAATCTGGAGCATTCATCATGTACAAAGAAGAGAACCTAACCCCCGCCGAGCAGGAATTGGAATCTGTTCTTGGTCAATTGAAGCCGATTGCGAATACACTGAATCGTGATGTGTTGATGTTTAATGCCGGTCGTGCGACCGCCGGCAGGAAACTGCCCTGGCAAATGTTCTCAGGTGTGTTGATTGTTTTATTGCTTTGCTCGGTGTTAATCCGTCCTGACTCGAATGGTGCTCGGAGTTTGTCGTCCGGTCCCGAGCCGGGTACGTTCCAGATGACGCTGACTTTGTATCAACCTGTACAATCCGAGTCTCCTGGTTCGTTGGCATACCCCATGCTGCGAGAGAATATCGTAAGGTACGGGTTGGACGCATTGCGGTTCCAGCAAGGCACCAGCCGCAGTGAACCGCTCAAGAATCGGAAACAATTGCTGGAGAGTATGTTGTCGTCATAGTGATTGCTCAGCTCTGATGAGCTGTTATATGGACTTTGACCGGTCAGGTAAAACGTTAACCAGAAACCTTAGATTATGAGGGAGTGTCACAATGTATAAGAAATTCATTATATGGCAGTTGATTGCTGCGTTAGGGGTCTTGCCTTTATGTCCAGCCGTCCACGGTGCAGATAAAACGGCTGACAAGAGTGTCGAAGTAAGAACATTGTCACTGGTGCCTGCAGCAGAGCCGGTACCAGCGATGTCTTACAGACTGTTACCTCGCTACCTTGATCAGAAGACCGGCAACGCTGCATTGCTCTATTATTCGGCAGCGGCCCTATGCCCCGATGGAGATAACGAAGATATACATGAAAAAATCAGCGATTGGCGTGATTTGCCCGTCGATCAGTTGGACCGCAAGGAAGTTGAAAAGGCTTTGTCGTCCTTTTCGAATTGTTTCCATCTCATCAAATTAGCCGCTCAGCGCACCTATTGCCAATGGGAGATGCCCCTGGAGGATGGTTATGCCATGCAGTTGCCGCACCTGTCCACCTTTCGTCTTATGATCAGGGCGATGCAATTGCAAATACGCCTCAAGATTGCGGACGGACAAACTGATCAAGCCTTAGAGATGCTGCAAAATGGCTTGTATATGGGCAGGAGCATTGCTGAGGGACCGACCGTTATTCAGGATTTGGTTGGAATTGCCGTCACGGCCATATTGTTTAAAGAGGTAGAAGGCCTGATGCAGATGCCGGATTCTCCCAATCTATACTGGGCCCTGACTGCTCTTCCGGACCCCATGATTGATATGCATTCATCACTTGAATATGAGCGGGAAATGCTCTTTGTGGAATTTCCGCAGTTGCGAAATTTGGAAAGCGAGGTCCTGGTGCCTGCACAGGTTTCAGCGATTATTTCCGACTTTATTAAAAAGATACAGGCATTAGGTGGGGGAACGAGCGATGTGCCATTTAAGGGACTCTTTTCGGTCGGATGGGTCATGATGCATTATTCCGATGCGAAAGAGTACCTGGCGCATAAAGGATATTCTCAGGAACGGATTGAGGCGCTGCCCGCTGCTCAGGCGGTTTTGATCTATCAGAAACAGGAATACCTGGAAATGGCTGATAGCTTGTTTAAGTGGTTTTCGCTTCCCTACTACCAGGCGCAGCCCCATCTGAAAGAAGGCGGAAAGCGACTTAATGATCATATTAGCACTAAAGGGATCAAGGTAAACCTTTTCTGCACTTTGTTACCGGCCTTGTCCAGGATTACTTTCCTGCAGGCGCGTCTTGACCGAAATATTGCCCTGTTGCGAACTATAGAAGCGATACGCATGTTTGCCGCGGACCATTCCGGACAACTGCCCGGCTCACTTGCCGAAATCACTTCCGTACCGATACCTGCAGATCCAGTGACAGGCAAGGATTTTGTTTACCGCCGAATTGATGCACAAAACGCTCGTTTGGAAGCACCAGTTGCGCCTGCTGAAAGTAAACGGCGGCCAGTTTATGATCTGACCATCAAGCAATAGAACCATTTATGAATATCCACTCTTATTGAGGAGCATAATTATGCGAACAAAAAGAAAAGTGAATCGGATTATTTTGTTGATGTTCTGTTCTTTTGTCGGTCTGCCTGCTGCCGCTGGTGCATCTACAGGATTGGACCAGGTTTTAGGGCCATGCCTTGACGACCAGACATTTGCGGTAGCCCATCTCGATATCACAAAGCTGGACCTTGATGCCTTTGTTGGTCAGGCTCTCAGCCTTGTAAGCGAACATGCCAAGCCTGATATCGCCAAAAATATACAGGACAATCTCAAAAACTTTCAGGCCAAGGCCGGGGCGCAATTGAATGATTTACTGAAGGCCGGCGGCAGGGACATCTTCGCAGTGTTCAGCATGTACGACTTTCCTTATTTCTTTGTGGCGGTTCCAGTGCCCTCAGGCAGCGATCCCGCCCGGCTTCACCAACAAGTGCTGAAGCTGACCGAGGATTTTGATGTCGGAGATGTCGAGACGCACGTAGTGCGTCGTTTAATCCTGGTTGGATTGGAACGGACCGTCACACGGATCAGAACGGCCTCGCCGATGCGGTCTCGGGTGCTTCAAGAAAGCCTGGAAGCCTGCGCTGACAAAACCGTTCAGATTGTGCTGTTCCCAAGTTCCGATCAACGTCGTATTCTGTCGGAAATGTTACCGCAGGTTCCCAGTGAATCCGGCAAGATTCAATGGACAGCACTTGGCGGGGATCTCCAGTGGGCGGCTTTGGGGCTGGACGGCCCGCCCTCGATTTCTTTGGACCTGACGATCCAGTCGGCGAGTGCCGACGGGGCGGATCGCATGTTGACACTTGTTAAAGGTCTTTACGCCTGGGCGGGGCAAAACCCCCAGGCCAGGGAATTCATGCCGAAATTAGACCAGGTACTTAAACTTCTGACACCTCGCAAACATGGCAAACGCCTGCTTTTACAAGTTGATTCTACGACTGCGGACACTATCATCAATAACTTTGTGACTCCGTTCCTGCTGCAAGCCCGTGCGGTAGCTACTCGTTATGCCTGTGCAACAAATATGAAAGGCATCGGCAAGGCCCTCTTGATCTATGCTAATGATTATAACGACCAGTTCCCTCCGGATTTGGAAACACTGATTAGCAAAGCAGAGATGCTTCCTAAGGGCCTGGTGTGTCCCGCCACAAATCTGAAAGACTCCTACATTTATCGCGGGGCAACAATCACAACATCAGATACTCCCTGGATGATTACGGTTTATGAGAAACTGAGCAATCATGGGGATGGACGAAATGTGTTGTTCCTGGATGGCCACGTAGAATGGGTCTCGGAAGAACGCTTCCAGGAACTTATCAAGAGGGACAATGAATACCGCCGGGAAAAGGGACTTCCGGTACTGCCGGCCCAATAATATCGGCCCCAGCTCATGACATTAGAGACGCATTCTGTGCGTCTCTTTTTTTTACGCAGTCTTGAATGATCTACAATGTTATTATTGATATCTCGATTATTGCCGGTAATAGAGACATGAACCAATCACCAAGCCGGTCATTAAGAGCTTATCCGAATAACCGGGTCGTTATGAGGCCGAGCGAAAAGTCTGAGGCCAAGGCGGCAGGACAAAAATGCTCGCCAGAAGTGGTTTTCTCCACGTCGAGAACATTTTTGGCCGACAACGCAGGCATCGGGCTTTGCAGCCGGCCGCAATAGAACGGGTTATTTGGATAGGCTCTAAATACGGTTGAACTATAAAGGGGGTCTTCGTATATGCCTGAGAGTTACGAATGCAATGTGTTTTTATCGCCAATCGTTTGGGTAGTAGATGGATTCAGGCCGAATGCGGAACTTTTTGCACAGTCCATCCAGGAGCGTTTCCAACCTTTTTATCTGGCAATCGGTCAGGTGAGTCGTTTTGCCGTCAGCTATAACGCAGATTCGGATAGTCTGACTGCTGCCGTACCAGGTACGGCTGGGGATGAGCGGCCATTGTCTCTGCCATTTTTCTGTTGGCTGTATTTGTCCGTCTTCGGCGCCAAGACCATTGCATAAACAGAAGTGGAAGTTAATATCTTCGGGATCGGCCAGACCATTGAACAATGCCAGTTGCTCTATATTACCGGCTTTGGTACCGCTGTAGTAAATCTCGATGCGGTTCCAGCGGTCAGGGGACTGGGCTGCCCGAGAAGAAATAGCTTTTTGGACAGGGTCGAGCCGGTAATATGTCCAAAGAGAGAATGGGCCGGCAGATGGGGGATTATGGCCCAGCGCCATTAGGCTTATCGCCCCGATTGTCATCGAGGCCAGCAGCATCGCCAATACTTTTGCTACCCTTGCCTGATTCGGCATAGTCTCATCCTTAACAAAAGTAAGTGCAGTCCCTTATACTGTAAACATCGGCACTGACCAACGAATCGCTCCAAATTTTGCCAAAAAATCTCTAATTTATCTTTGCCGGCTCCCGGAGCTGCGACTTCACCCCAAAAAGGGGGAAAATCCTCTAAGATTTTGGAATGCTGCAAGTTTCCGTAAGATATGAAAAACAAAACACCTCACAAGTAACCTGTTATAAATATGTTGATTTATGGAATTAAGCCCTGTAATATACGCTTTGTCAAATTTAAGGTGAAAAACCTGTGGTAACAGCGCAGGGTAAATGGATACTCGCTTATTCGGCTTCGCTCAGGGCGGGCTTTGTGCGAGAATGAAAAAGTAGGATTACGTTCAAAATGACAAGCCATTTGGAAACAGAAAGAAAAGAAGTGGCATCAGAATCCGATAACCTTCAAAAAGGATTTCGTCCATTGTCTTCGGAGCAAATCACTCAATTAATCAACCAGGGATGTAGCTGTGAGGATTGGTCGAAGGTCCTGGTTGCTGAGGATTTCAATGCAAATACAGTAAAATCGACACATTTCTGCGGGCACGTCAAGTTAGGTGCGTTTGAAAAGCAGGTATCATTTTTCGGCGGCGTTACGAAACCGGCCGGGATCAGCCACGCAACTATCCATAACTGTATAATCGGCAATAATGTGTATATAAGTCATGTGAGGAACTACATCGCCAACTATAAAATCGAAGATGATGCTGTGATAGAAAACATTGACCTGCTTGCGGTAGAAGGCGAAAGCTCATTCGGTAACGGGACGGAAGTTGCTGTTGTTAACGAGGCCGGCGGCAGAGAAATAGCGATTTATGACCATTTGTCTGCCCATACGGCTTATATGATAGCGTTTTATCGGCACAGGCCGCAGGTTATTGAAAAGCTGCAAAAAATGATAGCCGACTACACCGCCTCTGTTACCAGCTCTATGGGTGTTGTGGGCGCAGGTGCCAGGCTCATTAACTGCAGAATTATCAAGAACACCAAGGTAGGTCCCACAAGCGTGATAGAGGGTGTGAGCAGATTGGAGAACGGTTCGGTCAATAGCTGTCCGGAGGACCCGGTTTATATTGGACCTGGTGTTTTTGCGGAAGATTTTATCGCATGCAGCGGCTCGAACATTACAGATGGGACAATAATATATAAATGCTTTGTAGGCCAGGGCACTGTATTAGCCAAGCAGTATTCCGCGGAAAACTCGGTGTTCTTCGCTAACTGCGGTGGTTTTCACGGCGAGGCCTGTTCGGTATTTGCCGGGCCTTATACCGTAACACATCATAAGTCCACGCTCCTGATCTCCGGGCTGTTTTCCTTTTTGAACGCCGGCAGTGGTACCAACCAGAGCAATCATATGTACAAGCTGGGGCCGACCCACCAGGGTATTGTCGAACGCGGCTCGAAGACCGCAAGCGATTCGTATATGCTCTGGCCGGCAAAGGTCGGGGCCTTTACCGTTGTGATGGGCCGGCATTATAAGAACTCGGATACTTCGGATTTGCCTTTCTCATACCTTATTGAGCACGAGGACGAAAGCATTCTTGCCCCCGGCGTGAATTTACGCAGCGTAGGGACTGTTCGCGATGCTCGAAAATGGCCAAGGCGCGACAAGCGAAAAGACCCAAGGAAGCTGGACTACATAAATTTCAAACTTTTAAGCCCATATACGATTCAAAAGATGCTTAACGGCTGCCGGCTGCTTGCGAACCTTAAAGCAACGTCCGGCCAGAACACCGAATACTTTACCTATAACAGTGTCAGGATTAAAAAATCATCGTTGGACAGGGGCGTTAGGTTGTACCAGATAGGCATTGATAAATTCTTAGGCAATTGTCTGATTAAGCGGCTGGAAAACAAGCAGCTCGAAAGTGTTGATGAGCTTCGCGAAGAGCTGAGGCCGAAAACCGACGCAGGGCCAGGAAAATGGGTGGACCTGGCTGGCTTGTTTGTCCCGGAAGAAGCCGTGCAAAACATGCTCAGCGATATTGAAAATGGTACTATTGGCACATTGGAGCAGCTAACAGATGCAGTTAAGTCTATATCCGACAATTATCCTGAATACGAATGGGCCTGGGCAGCCAACGTTTTGCAGCAGCGCTTAGGCAAAACGCTCGATAGGGTAACGGCAGCCGATATTATTGATTTGACAACAAAGTGGAAGACGGCTGTCGTAGGGCTCGACCATATGCTTTATGAAGATGCGAAAAAGGAATTTGCCGCTACTGCTCAAATCGGTTACGGGCTTGACGGTAAGAAAGGGATAAAGCAGGCCGATTTCGAACAGGTACGGGGGACATTCGAGGAAAACAGTTTCGTTTTGGAAATTGAAAAACATATAATCAGAAAAACAGCCCTCGGCGATGAGCTTATCAGCCGAATGCAAAAACTGGTGAGTAGCCGGTAGTGAGTAGTCAATTAAACACTCACCAATTAACCAATTAACTGCTAACCCAAGTGACGAGGACAAGTTTATGAGAGTGATAATTGAACCGGATTATGTCTCGGCAGCCAGGTGGACTGCTAATTATATAGCCAAAAGCATAAATGACTTTAAGCCAAGCCAGGCTAAACCTTTTGTGCTGGGTCTTCCCACCGGCTCTTCGCCGCTAAGAATATACAAAGAGCTGATAACACTCAATAAAAAAGGGGTGGTTTCGTTCAAAAATGTTGTTACCTTTAATATGGATGAATATGTAAATCTGCCTGAGGAGCATCCTGAAAGCTATCATTCATTTATGTGGAACAACTTTTTCAGCCACATAGATATTCAAAAAGAAAATATCAACATTCTCAACGGCAATGCACCGGACCTCGAAGCCGAATGTGCGGGCTATGAGGAAAAAATAAAAAAGGCAGGGGGCGTTAAGCTCTTTCTCGGCGGTATAGGCCCTGACGGCCATATAGCGTTTAATGAACCGGCTTCGTCATTGTCGTCAAGGACGCGTCTTAAGACGCTGACTTACGATACCCTCGTGGCTAATTCGCGATTTTTTGATAATGACGTGAACAAAGTGCCCAAAACCGCTCTGACAGTGGGCGTTGGGACTGTTATGGATGCCGAGGAGGTGCTGATTATCGTTAACGGTCATAATAAAGCCCGTGCGTTGCAGCACGCTATTGAAGAGGGCGTAAATCATATGTGGACAATCAGCGCCCTGCAAATGCACCCGAAGGGCATTATTGTCTGCGATGAAGAGGCCACAAGTGAGCTGAAGGTTGGCACAGTAAAATACTTTAAGGACATAGAATCAGACAATCTCGACCCGGCTACACTATTAAAGAAGACAGAGGACAGAGAACAGAAGACAAAGGACAGAAAACAGAGAACAGAGGACAGACTCTGACTTCTGATTTCTGACGGCGGGCTACCGGGGAACAGGTGCCGGTGCCGGTGGTGCCGGCTCTTTACCGGGCGGGTAAACTATGTCTGCCGCGGCCTTGAGCGATTCGATATACTTGTTAGCTAATTCAGAATGTTTTTGTTGCGTTAGCTGTCTTACGAGGCCGTTCCTGGCCTGCTCAAACGAAGTGATGCTGGCGTCCTTGTGGTCGGTAACTTTTATTATATGGTACCCGAATCGGGTCTCGACAATATCGCTGACCTCTCCTACTTTCAGCGCGAATGCAGCTTTTTCAAAGGGCGGTACCATTTTGCCTCTGTCGAAGAAATCCAAATCGCCGCCTCCTGCCGCAGAGGGACAGTCTGAGTTGGCTTTGGCTAATTCGGCAAAGTCGGCTCCGCCTTTGATTTGTTCAAGCAGGCCCTGAATCTTTGCTTTAGCCTCGGCTTTGGCCTGGTTCGGGTCGGCTTCAGAGTCGGTGGTATCAGGTTTTATAAGAATATGGCTTGCTCTTATTTGCTCTTTTACTTCGAACTTCGTTGGATTTTCATCATAGTACTTTTTGGCATCTTCTTCTGTAATATTTATCTTGCCGGCCCATTGGGCCTCCACAACTTTCTGATATGCCATTCCCTTTCGGACTTGTTCTTTTACTTCGTCAAAGCTTTGGCCGGATTCGGCTCTTGTCTTTTTGAAATCTTCCAATGATACCGGTGGTCTCTGGGCAGCGAGCATTACTGTTATCTGGTTAATCACTTCTTCTTCGGTCACTGCAATATTGGCTTCTTTTACCTGTTCATCCAGCAGCCATCCAATAATTATTCTATCGATGGCTTGTTGTCTGAGCTGTTTTTCGTATGCCTGGGCAAAGGCGGGCGGCAGTTGTTTGCCTTGTTGGGCCATTTTCTCAAGCTGCGGCTTGATGATTTCTTGCAGCTCGGCCTCGGTAATATCGGCACCGTTGACGGTTACAGCAACGCTGTCAGCGGGTTCTTCAGGGGCTTGGGGTTCAGCCAGCCCCTCCGAGGGGCGGCGTTCAGCTACATTGACGTCGGCTTCGGCTTCGATTTGGGCGGGGGCCGGCTGAGGTTTATCGGCATCGACCTGCTCAGTGGACTTAGGCCTGCAGCTCAAGCCAAGAGCAGCAAAAAATATCACAACACAGATTAAAAGTCTTTGACTTAAAAACAAACGGTTCATAATTTTGTCCTTTCGCGGTCTTAAAAAGCAAAAAAACCCTTCACTAAGGGCGTATATCATCATTATTTCGCCAAAAAGCGAATGTGTCAAGGTATTTCCAAATTTTGCTGGGAATTGACAGAAGGTACTATATATCGAATCATTTTTGGTCTCCTTACTGTTCTTTTAGCTAACATCGGCAATGAGACCTTCTCTTTTTACCTCAACCACAAATTTTTAGGAAAGTTACCCAAATTTTGTCTGGGATTTAACCTTTGAACCATCCTTCGCGCAATCTATATATAATACTAATTCTATTAATTGATTGCCGATTACATGACTCTGTCATTCCTGTGAAAGCAGGAATCCAGGCCTTCCCATTTTGTATAATGTATATTTTTTCGGCAATTTTTAACTATAATGGATATGAATATCCGGAAAGAAAGCGCTGCCGGCAGCCGCAATCTACAGAGTTAACGCGAGACTAAGAGCTTATCCGAATAACCGGGTCGTTATGAGGCCGAGCGAAAAGTCCGAGGCCAAGGCGGCAGGCCAAAAATGCTCGCCAGAAGTGGTTTTCTCCACGTTGAGAACATTTTTGGCCGACAACGCAGGCATCGGGCTTTGCAGCCGGCCGCAATAGAACGGGTTATTTGGATAGGCTCTAAGGTCTGATTCAGACGCTTTCAGGCTCGGGATGGAGCCATGGTCTTCGGTAAGGCCGACGCAGCAAACGGTTCGCCTCGTCATCGTCCACGACCCGGCCTTTTTCAGGGTCCCAGGTAAGCGACCGGCCGAGCTTGCATGAGATGTTGGCCAGGATACACGCGGTAGCAGTAATATAGCCCTGCTCAATATCAGATACAGGCTTACTGCGAGTCTCAATCGCCGCTAAGAAATTCTTCCAGTGCCGCCGGATTGCGGACGCTACATGACGTTCCAGGTCCTTCTCGGTTTTGTCTTCCGGGAATTTGTCATACTCGTAGAGCACGTCGCCGTGGGCCGGTTCGCCCTTGCCGCGAGGAATGAAATCGTACTTATAGACGTCGGCCTTGAGCGTTCCTTTATCGCCGTATATGAAGGCGGCCCACGGATAATCAGGGTCGGGCGCACTGCCCCAGGTGCGATGCGTCCAGACCACGGGCAGGTTGTCGAAATCGAACGTGGCTGTCTGGGTGTCGGTGATGTTGGCCTTACTTTCCTTGTCCACCAGGATACCGCCGGACGAGCTGATGCTCTTTGCCCAACCCAAATCGAGCATCCAGCGTACCATGTCGAGCATGTGAACGCACATATCACCTACGATACCGTTACCGTATTCCATAAAGGCCCGCCAGCCCCGCGGGTGCACCAATGAGTTATACGGTCGCATCGGGGCCGGCCCGGTCCACATTTCATAATCGAGATATTCGGGCGGAGCCGTATCGGGCGGATTCCCCCGGGCACGTATGTGATAGTAGCAGCAAATCTCGACATGGCCGACCTTGCCGAGCTTGCCTTCTTTGATGATTCTATCACGAGCTTCGATTAGATGCGGCGTACTGCGCCGCTGCATGTGCACCTGCACGACCCGGTCATACTTTCGGGCAGCAGCAAGCATGGCCTGTGCCTCGACGACATCCACGCTGACGGGTTTCTCGACATAGACATCGGCCCCGGCCTTAACGGCGGCTATCATCGCCAGTGCATGCCAATGGTCGGGTGTGGCGACGTGCACGATATCGAGCTGCTCCCGCTCGAGCATCTCGCTGTAGTCGCCGTAGGTGCGCGGCTTTTTCTTCGATGCCTGGCGGGCGGCCACCATCTCGGCAGCCTCGGCCAGCATCTTCCTGTCAACGTCACACAACGACACAACCTCGACAGGTGCGACCTGAAGCAGGCGGAACAGAGCGCTCTTGCCGTACCAGCCGCAGCCAATCAGCCCGACACGTTTCGACTTCTGGCTGGCGAATACGGGAGTATAGTTACCGCTAACGGAAAAAGCCAGTCCGGCTGCGCCGGCTTTAAGAAACTCTCGACGATCCATAGTATTTCTCCCGAAAATAATCTAAAAAACAAATCCGAAATCACATTAGATTATAATTGTCCTGCGAATGGTTTGCAAGTGCTTACTCACACGGGATTGAAGAGCCACCGTACTACCAGTAGTTATTTGGCTCCTGTTGCGGGAACAGCATTTGTCATTCCCGCGAAAGCGGGAATCCAGTTTTTCGCTCTGGACCCCTGCTTTCGCAGGGGTGACATTGTCGATTTTCGCTTTCCGCAACAGATACTATTTAGAGCATTAGAGGCTTTTAATTCCTGCGTGTCGTCCGGTTTGCCTTGATGAGCGAAAACTTTCCTTCGCTTGTCTATTACCGCTCCTCGACAGTAAAGCTCTTAGTAAGGTCCCCTGCTCGCACCGTATGCGTTCCGGGTCGTGGTACCGTCAGCCCGGCAAAAACGACCTCCTTCTTCTCGTTGGCTCGCAGCCACACCCAACGCGTTGTCGCCTGCTCAACGACAGTCACTTCGACCTTTGCCAGCCCTTCCTCACTACCGTTTTCCACTGTCACACTTACCGTGTACTTTCCACCCGTGACAAAGCGGCCCGAAACATCCTCCGGAGTAAGTCTTATATCCGTGCACCGTGGCTGCACAAGTGACACATCGGCCTCTTGAGCTTGAAGCTCCTCGACGTTATCCAGAACCATCAGGTTCGCAGCATCGGCTGAATGTGGGAACTTGAAGCCGTCCAATGTAAGCCGCCTAACACCATTGCAGAGCAGCACGGGCCGCAAGTCTTCTTTCTTGTAGCGCAGCCGGACATTGTCGAACTGGAGATTGTCCACATTCCGAGCATAGAAGCCCCAGGCCGGCAGCGGCCGGGCATCTACACCCGGCGATTTCACGCTCATGCGGGCCTGTTTCCGCGTGCCGCCGCCCTTGTATTCGATTGTAACATCCCGAAAGACGACATTCTTGAAAGCCGTTTCCGCCCAGCTTTCGACCGAAGACGCGGCCCGATACACGCCGGTGGCTGTCACCCGGTTGACGATGATATTCCCCGCGGTGTTGCCGGGTTTCAGCGAGAAGTGAAACGGCGCCGAAACGTTGTGCATGGTAATATCGGATATCAGCACATCGTCCAGGCTGCCTTGCGTGGCGTCCCAGGCGCCGGGCTGAAGGTTGAGGCCGGCAAGCATATTGTGGCGCTTCGACGTGCGGTGGGGGTGGATACCGGGACCATAGAAAAGGCAATCGTGAATAATCAGGTGCTTGGCCGGGCCGATGAGCCGGATACCATTACATGAGGAATTCACAATGCAATCGGAAATCAATGTGTTCTCCCAATACCGACCCGCGATGGAGTCATCCCCGGTGAAGAAGTGGCAGCCCACGATGCTCACGTCCCGGCAGGGGCGGTCCGGCGCACCGCGGAAATGCACGCCATCCCAGCCGCCGGTGAATTTGACATTGCGAATGTCCACCTGGTCGCTTATCTGGAATAGAATGGCATAGTTGGCCGAGTCCACAAAAGAAACATCGCGTACCGTAACTTTGCGGCAATTGATGAACACGAAAGTATGCGGCCCGCGCATCCGTTCCTCGCCGGTCGGGTCGAAGACTTTGTTGCCGTCAATCACGCCCTGGCCGGCAATCGCAATATCTTCAAGCCCGTCGCCGAGTATCAACGCCCTGTGCCACTTGCCCCATCTGGCTTCGGGCATGAAGGAAGGGGGTATGGGATACTGATATTGGTCGAGTTTCTTGGTCCCGACCAGCGTGGCGCCGGCTTCGAGAAGGAGCGTTACGCGACTGGCCAGATGCACGGTGCCCGAGAGGTATCGACCGGGCGGGAGCAGGACCTGGCCGCCTCCGGCCCCTGCACAGGCCTTAATTGCCTTGTTTATCGCCATAGTATCGAGCGTCTTGCCGTCCCCTACAGCCCCAAAGTCTCGAATGCTGAACACGCCAGGCCTGGCAGCCACAGCCGGTTGAGCAGTGGCCATCAATCCCACCATAACAAGCACTGGCCGAATAACTTCGCAGACCCCATCTCGGGGCCAATAAATACGATTCAGGTGCATTATCAGTCAACCTCCTATGATTGGACCACTAATTTTATTAGAACAAAAAACACTACGGATGTCAAGAAATCTTTACTAATCAGGTAAGATGTCCAGGGAACATCATATCCCCCCCAAGAAAAATAGGTTTGACGCTGGTTTAAAGCAATATTATACTCGTTGCTCAATATTGTGCAGGAATGACAACTACCCGCCGCCCCGACTCGCGTCGCTCGCACCTGCGGTTACGCGAGTGCAGGCGGGAGACGCGGGGGCTGGTACTTCTTATTGGAGCAAGAAATGGATAAGAGTAAGATTGTCGCTGAGGGAATAACCTTCGACGATGTGCTGCTGATACCGGCCCAAAGCGATTTTGTGCCGAGCCAGGCGGACACCCGCACACAATTGACCGACAATATCACGATCAATATACCGATTGTCTCGGCTGCTATGGATACGGTTACCGAGTCGGCACTGGCAATAGCGCTGGCCCAGGAAGGCGGCATCGGCATAATTCACAAGAACCTTTCGGTCGAGGCGCAAAAACGAGAGGTGTCCAAGGTCAAACGCTCCGAGCACGGCGTGATTCTCGACCCGGTAACATTGTCGCCGGGCCAGCCCGTCAGGAGAGCACAGGAGCTGATGAGCGAGCAGAATGTCTCCGGCATCCCAATTGTCGAGGGCAAAAAGCTGGTGGGCATTTTGACACGCAGGGATTTGAAATTTCTAAAAGACTATGATGTCGAGATAAGCTCCGTAATGACAAAGAGCAATCTTGTTACAGGCCCCGCCGGGACGACACTTGAGCAGGCCAAGGAGACTCTGCAGGTACACAAGGTGGAAAAGTTACTGCTGGTTGACGGAAATGGCGAGTTGGCCGGCTTGATTACTATGAGGGACATCGACCGCGTTCAGCAATATCCGATATCGGCCAGGGACCGGCGAGGCCGGTTGCTCGTCGGTGCTGCGGTGAGCGTTCACGAGTATGAGCGAATCGAGGCACTGATAGCAGCGGACGTCGATATTATCGTGGTTGATACCGCCCACGGCCATTCGCAGAACGTCATCGATACCGTAAAGAAGATAAAATCCAAATATGACATCGATGTGATTGCTGGTAATATTGCCACCACAGAGGCGGCACAGGATTTGATAGCGGCAGGTACCAACGCCGTGAAGGTTGGTATTGGGCCCGGCGCAATCTGTACCACGAGGGTAATTTCCGGCGCGGGAATGCCTCAGGTATCCGCGATAATCAACTGCGTCAAGGTGGCACAAAAGCATGATATTCCGGTTATTGCCGACGGCGGAATAAGGCAGTCAGGTGATATAACCAAGGCGATTGCAGCCGGGGCCTCGAGTGTGATGATAGGCTCGTTGTTTGCAGGCCTGAAAGAAAGTCCCGGCCAATTAGTTATCTACAAAGGCAGACAGTTCAAAGAATACAGAGGTATGGGCTCTTTAGGGGCGATGGTCAAAGGCTCAGCGGAAAGATACGGGCAAAGCAGCTCGACCGAGAGAAGCAAACTGGTGCCCGAAGGTGTAGAAGGACGGGTGCCGTACCGCGGGACACTCAGTGATTTTGTCTATCAATTAGTTGGCGGTCTGCGAGCAGGTATGGGCTATTGTGGGGCGAGAAATATTGAAGAGCTTAGGAAAAACAGCCGATTTGTACGTATAAGTGCGGCTTCGGTCAGTGAGTCTCATCCGCACGATATACAAATAACCAAAGAAGCGCCAAACTATTCCGCAAGTGTTCCTTTTGAAGATTGATAAATATTTCGAACTGATTACCATCAACAATTGAATAAGAATAAATTTTCGGATTACCTTATAAGGAAAGATTCTTAAATGAATAAAGTCAACTGTAAGGAATTTTGGCTTGGATTGCTTTGTTTAGGTCTGGTTTTGCTGATTGCATGTCAGGTTGTCAATGCGGATAATAAGGACCCGAATGACCCGAATAATCTGAATGAACCGAACGAACCCACTGACCCTAATATCCCGGAAGACCCGAATGAGCTCTTGCGTTACAAGTGGGACGCTGTTATTTCAATTTTACAGAAAAAAGACATCGACCCGAATGTAAAAGAGGAGAAAATCAATAAAATCGTAACTCCGCTCTTTGATTTCCCACTAATGGCCAAACTTGCGCTGGGAAGAACACACTGGCCAAAATTTACCCCGCCACAACGTGAGAAATTCACCCGGCTTTTTAGCGAACGGCTCAAAAAATCGTATCTTGATAAAGTCTCTCTTTACAAGGATGAAAAAGTCCTGTTCAAGCCTGCAACGCAAAAGAAAAAGAATACTATATCCATCCCAACCGAACTTATACACGAGGATAAAAAAGTGGCCATACTATACAAGCTTCGCAAGATAGACAAACGCTGGAAGATATACGATGTGGAAATCCAAGGCGTTAGCATCCTCCTGACCTACCGGTCACAATTCGATGAAATCCTTCGCCGCGGCACTGTTGAGGAGCTTCTTTCTCGGCTCGAGAAGCCACCAAATGATTGAACCCAGATATGCTGAGCAGGCACCTCGATAATAGATACTAAGTGCTCGATACTCGACGAGAATCGAGAAACGAGAATCGAGAAACGAGAATGACGAAACATCACCCAGTAGCTTTTTTTTTCGACCGAGTCGTCCTAAGACATCCTAAGACAGTCATTCTCTGTGTGCTGATAGTGGCTGGCTTTCTCGGTTTCGGCGCCAGACGTTTCAGACTGGACGCCTCAGCGGAAACGTTGGTTCTGGAGAACGATGAGGACCTGCGATACTCGCGTGAAATCAGCTCCCGCTACGGACAGCAGGACTTTCTCGTCCTGACATATACTCCCAGAGGCGACCTGTTCTCGCCGGAAACGCTGAACGCCTTGGCCCGGCTGCGAGACGATTTACGGTCTTTGGAAAATGTCTCATCGGTGCTTTCCATTCTGAATGTCCCTCTGCTGGAAAGTCCGCCCCTCTCACTCAAGGAGCTTACGGGCGAACTGCCCACACTCGAATCACCGACGGCGGATATGAATATGGCCAGGAGCGAGCTTCGCCGGAGTCCTCTTTATCAGAACCTGTTAGTGAGCTCAGACTTAAAGACTACGGGCCTTCTGGTCTATTTATCAGACGATGATGTTTATCGCGATTTGTTAGAGCAACGCAATGAGCTACAGCAGAAAAAAGACTCAGGCTCACTGACTCCTGCAGAGCGTGTCGAGCTCAAGAACGTGGTTGAGCAATGCCGACAACGTAAGGACGAAATGAGGCGGCGGCGCCATCAGGATATCACGGCGATACGAAATATTATTGATAACTATCGCCGGGATGCAGAGCTGTTTCTCGGGGGCGTCAGTATGATTGCTGACGACATGATTACCTTCATTAAGAACGACCTGAAGATTTTTGGGCTCGGGGTCCTGCTCTTTCTGATTATTATGCTGTTTATTATCTTCAGGAGAATACGCTGGATATTACTACCGATGCTCTGCTGTGTGGTCTCCGCGATTTGCATGATTGGTCTGTTGGGATGGTTTAGCTGGGAGGTAACGGTCATATCCTCCAATTTCATCTCTTTGCAGTTAATCATCACCTTGGCTATTGTAATACATCTGATTGTGCGATACCGGGAGCTGCTTGTCCAGAATCCGCAGGCTCCCAATCGCGGGTTGATTCTTGATACTGCTCTCTTAAAGCTGAAACCCTGCGTGTATGCGGCACTGACCACGATAGCCGGTTTTGCTTCTCTGGTGCTTTGTAACATCCTGCCGGTCATCAACTTTGGCTGGATGATGATAGGAGGTTTGATTGTGTCATTGATTATGACCTTTCTGCTTTTTCCTGCGGTGCTGATACTGATTCCAAAAGAGATGTCACCCAAAACAGGCCAATGGCGTTTTTCCCTGACATCCATCCTTGCGAAATTTACCGAAAAACACGGTCGGCTGATTGTGGGTGTCAGCGGCCTGTTCCTTACCGCCAGCATTATCGGCATCTCGAAATTAGACGTGGAAAATTGTTTTATCGACTACTTTCACAAAGATACCGAGATACATAAGGGCATGAAAGTTATCGATGAAAAACTCGGCGGCACCACTCCACTGGATGTAATTATAGATTTCGAGGAATCCGCAGCTTTGCCGGCATCCACCGCCCCTGCCGTGACAGAAGGTGATGAGACATTCGACGAATTTGATGAGTTCGATGAATACGACAAGGCCGCAGCGGATGAGAAATACTGGTTTAACGCCGAAAAGATGGCCCGCGTCAAGGCCGTGCACAATTATCTTGACAACCTGCCTGAAAACGGCAAGGTGTTATCTTTGGCCACATTATTGAGAATTACGGAGAAATTAAATGGCGGCAAGCCTCTCGACAGTCTTGAACTCGCTTTACTTTACAGTGAAAGCCCGGAAAAATTCAAGACAATGCTTATCAAGCCCTATGTCTCAGTAGAGTATAATCAGGTCCGCTTTTGGACCCGGGTCAGGGATTCCGAGAAGACTCTGAGGCGTAACGAGCTGCTGAAAAAAATCAAGAAAGACCTGACCGGCATGCTGGGGATTAATGAGGAAGATATTCATCTGTCCGGCCTGTTGGTCCTGTACAACAACATGCTGCAAAGCCTGTTCGGCTCACAGATACTGACGTTGGGCATTACTGTGCTGCTGCTGACCGGGATGTTTTTGATGCTCTTGAGGTCGTTCAAATTAGCCCTGATAGCCATGCTTCCGAATGTGCTTGCAATCGCAGGTGTGCTCGGAGTGATGGGCTGGCTGAACATCCCTCTGGATATGATGACCATAACAATAGCGGCCATCAGCCTGGGAATGGCCGTCGATAACACGATTCACTATATCCACCGGTTCAAAGACGAATTCCAGAAAGACCACATGTATCTGCCTACAATGCATCGATGCCATGGAAGCATTGGCCGCGCCTTGTATTATACCTCGATTACTATTGTCATCGGCTTTTCCATCCTGGTTATGTCCAATTTCATTCCCAGTGTTTATTTCGGCCTGCTGACCGGATTAGCCTTGCTTATTGCACTTCTCGCCGCCCTTACCCTCCTGCCGCAAATGTTGATTCTCGTGAAACCTTTTGGTAAAGAGATTTGAAAGCCCGAACCGATTACTATAAGATGGCATCAAGAGAATCAACCATAGTCGTCAAAAGGAAAGGTATGAAAACACAGGTATGGGCTATCATTCTATTGGCTGTTATGACTGCGGGCTGCGCGGTCTCCGAGAACTCGATACTCGACGAGAATCAACCCGCCAACGGCGGGTTTGGATCGGAACCCAGCGTTGCTGGGTCAAGATTCGAGAATCAAGATGAAGATTTTGACCTGCTGGAAGATGAGCTTGACGAGCAGGTAGTGGAGGTGGCCGACCCGCTGGAGCCTTTGAATCGGCTAATGTTCGGCGTTAATGATGTGCTCTACTTCTGGATTGTCAGACCCTTTGTGGGGACATATAAAGCGGTTGTACCGGAACCGGCTCGAATCGGCGTGCGTAATTTCTTTCAAAATCTCACCACGCCCATTCGTTACGTAAACTGCCTGCTGCAAGGAAAAGGGGATTCCGCTGACACCGAATTACGCCGGTTCCTGGTCAATACTACGGCAGGTGTTCTGGGGTTCGGCGACCCGGCCAGAGACAAATACGAACTGCAACCCGCCGAGGAAGACCTCGGCCAGACATTAGCGATACATGGTTTTGACAACGGCTTCTATATTGTCTGGCCGTTTTTCGGCCCATCGACCGTACGGGACTCGCTGGGTATGGTGGGTGATATATTTCTCAATCCCGTGAGCTACGTGGACCCCTGGGAGACTTCGGTAGGTATATCCGCTGTGAGTGTTACGAACGAGGGCTCATTTCACGTTGGAGAGTACGAAGACTTCAAGGCCGCTTCTCTGGAACCTTACATAGCAATGCGCAATGCCTATATTCAATACCGAAACAAAAAAATACAAGAGTAGACTCCGGTTCTATTTATTTATTGCTGATTGCCTATTCATGTCATTCCTGCGCAAGCAGGAATCCAGACTCTCTATGAATATTATATGCAATTCTTTCGGCAATTTTTCACTGTTGTAGGGGGCAACCCCATGTGGTTGCCCAGATTCGTCACGTGGTTGCCCGAATTTGCTTTCCCCGCACCAATTTAGGCGTAAGCCTAATCTTAATTGGTCCGGGGTCATTCCCCACTTGCCTGCCCTCGAATGCTGTAGTCGGGGGATGCGGAATCCAGAAAAGGTAGGGTGTGCATTGCACACCGTTTGGCTGTTTTCACCGTAAAGCGTCCCCCAGAGAGAACATTTAGTTTTTGTTCATTTGGGCTTGTTTATGATTTAGATACCTGTCCTGAGCGTAGTCGATGGATTAGAATTTAGGATTTCCGCAGAGTGGTTCCGTTTCATTGCTCTGCGGCTTCCCCGATGCCCCGTCTTTGGTAACACCCGCACCCAAGCCGAGCAGCATCTGTATGGTATTCAGGCCACTGTATGTCTGCCACTGGAAAAATTTTTTGTAATGCACAGCGTACATACGCATCTAAGCATCAGATATGACCGCGCGCCCGCACACGCTCCAACATTTTCTTATGGTCGCCTTCGCTCATGCTCTCATCAAAGAAAACGCTGTCAGTGCACGAGTAGAATGATTGCATTAACGAGCTGCGTATGCGTTCCTTCTTCAGATCATCAATCCTTTCTCTTTCAAGCACGACTGAGTTGAACCATACTCCATGGATTTGTCTGCACGAGGAGGTGAGCGCGAGAGCAACTGGGTACTGTGCTTCACAGACCCCGAAGTCATGAGGGCAGAGCGCCATTTTGCGAACGAGACTGATAGTATCATTAAAAGCGGGCCAGGCAGTGTACTGAGTCAAGACCACCAAGGTCGCATCGCCACATGTTGGTTTACGGAGTTTTCGCTTTATGGCGTTTTCTACCCGACGGAGATCGTTTATCGTTGGATCAAATGTAATCCAGAAGCTCTGGCCGAGCTCTCGTGCCGAACTATTCAGCTCCTGGACTTTCTTGGAATCAAGAAGTCCTTTCGCTTCGATCTCGATCTTCTTCACAGATATGTTCACTATGAATTCTGGGCGTGGTTTGCTCTGATCAGACTCAGGTGCTTCAATCGAGTCTACGCCGAACTGGAGAGCGAAACCACGGGCCAGCAAGATTTCCTCTGCTCCAGAAGCAGGGTTGGTCTCACGAAGGCGCTTGATGAGGTTGTTCCGATCTGATTTCATAAGTTTGGGCAAAAGCACGCTCGCTCCTTCTTCTAGACGTTGTTGGTAGCACCGAGGGAATTGTCGCAGGTTTTCGAAGTATGGAGCTCCATAAGCTTCAGGGTATGAGCTGTCTCCAAATGTAATAACTCCAAGAGCTTTTTGCCGGAATTGTTTCCGCCATTTTGGACAGTAGATAGAAGCGAGTACTGGCTTGTCGGCCAGTGCCGCATCAAAGTTGTCCAAATTCTTCACGATGTTTTGCTTCTGATCTTCGGTCAAAGGCATATCTATCATCTCCGAATTTTTAATAGCATTACATCGACTAAGCTGTTGTTAAAAATTTATTAGGCTATAAATAGATGGGGCAAGTCGAGCAAAATAACACTGTCATAGCCAACGCTACTGGACAAGCCAAGCAACAAGAGTGTGGCGGCTGAGAAAGCTGACGCATACATTATTGCTTCTGACCTGCTCGGAGGAGATTTTGAAATCTACGCATGAGTAGAGGATATTTCCGCTGCAATCCTGCCGCCAGATATTCAAGCTGGTCCTGATTCAGGTCTGAGAGCCGGTCTTTCCATTTCTGCTGCATTTCCATAGCTTTGATTCGCTTATATCCGTTCGTAAGACCACCTACAAGCAGTGAAATACCACCTACAATCAGTGCAGAAAGCCAGTTACCTGTGAAAGCCTCATAGCCAGCCCACGCTACACCTCCTGTCTTGGCAGCTAAGTGTCCCTTATCTAACTTTATACCCAATTTAGTCAAGGATTTAATATCTTTCTTTAGCTCGGTTGCCACAAAATCTACTAAATAATCATCATGGGACTCCTGTGGTTCCAACCGTGTTTGACATATTGGTGCCAAGTCATTTGCAACTTCAAAAATCACGCGAATCCTTCCAAGTTTCTTGCTGCAATATGGGCAAACGTAACGTGCATCAGGGTCAGGATGTAGACCTTCGAGGCTAATTATTCTCCTGCAAAAAGGGCATGTCGCTTTCATATCACAGCACCTAAAAAAACAGATCTTGTCTTGAGGTGTGCCAAAAAAAGGGCACTGCTACATCGTTCTCGTCTAAGGCCCGGCAAGGCCCATCCACCTCCGCCCCCATTTTTGTATAGCAGGGCAATCAACGGCTTTTCCGAATATCGCTGATATGTAATATACCACACGCCCAGACTCGCCGTCAAGTAAAGACTAAGTCAATTGCGGGGTCCTCTAATGGACAATTTCTTTGATTTAACTTGATTTTTAATGATAAATATGGTATAATACCCACATATTAGCCAGCAGGCTAACATAAACCGCCAGTAGGCGGCAGTTTTGCGGAGAACCGCACGAATCGTCCCGCACCAAATAGGCTGTTGCCGTAATTTGGTGCTGGACACGCCAAAAAGCATTCTATGGTAATAAAGCCAAGCAAAACAAGATTATGAATATAGTTACGAAAATTCGTGTTAATTCGTGGTCAAATTCTCTTTGTGCCTTAATGCCTTTGTGGATATGCCCTTTTTCCTCTACAAATGTAGAGGATTCTCTACAAATCAACCTTTTTATGCAAAACAAACCCAATGTCAAGGACGCTCAAATTAACGTAAACTCTTATATGAAAAGTAAATATGAAAAATTGGACACTTGGTTAAGTGGAAAAAACAAACCCAATTCAAACCCAAACAAACCCAATTGCCGAAAGGGTAAAATTGATGCAAAGTGTGTATTTACAAAGGATTATGAAGAAAAATGCGGATATGGGCTATGAAAAAACAAAGCCAAAACAAACCCAATTCAAACCCAATCAAACCCAATTTAGGCGGATAAAATCGCTTTGAAAATTTATCCGTTCGGTATAGACTATCCGATTGTATGT
>CAYUFX010000080.1:0-22944 GCA_964444135.1 uncultured Pirellulales bacterium
TCCTTGTCGTGGACGATTTCGAGGACTACGATACCGGGGACAACCAGATATGGTACACCTGGAAAGACGGGCTTGGCTATGCCGCGCACGATAATGAACCAGCCTATCCCGGTAATGGAACCGGCTCTGCTGTAGGTGACGAAAGCACTGCTTCTTTTACCGAGGAAACTATCGTTCACGGAGGCAACCAATCGATGCCATTCTGGTACGACAACAGCATCCTCAGGTATTCAGAGGTGGAGAAGACGCTGACCTATCCGCGTGACTGGACCGAGGGGGGTGTAGGAGTGCTGTCAATCTGGTTCAGAGGCGTTTCGGATAATGCTGCTGAGTCGATGTATGTTGCTCTCAATGGCAGTGCAGTAGTCACTCACGATAATCCCAACGCGGCACAGATAGATACCTGGACCCAATGGACTATTGACCTACAGGGGTTTGCAGACCAGGGCGTGAACCTGGCCAATGTCAATACTATTGCTATTGGTTTTGGCGACAAGAACAATCCATTAGCCGGCGGTTCGGGTATGATGTACTTTGATGATATTCGTCTGTATCGACCGGCAGAGCCGGCACTGTAAGCCTGGATTTTAGTGGCAATTAAAATTACACGGTTGATTTAACAGATTTGCGTCGATTCGGGGCCTATACCAATTCGGTATAGGCCCCTTTAAAATGATAATTGATTATGGATTACGACATGGGTGGAACTGCGATACGCCTGTTAGTCAAAGACCCCTTCCAACAGGGCAAGCGTATGTATCCACATTGAATTGTATATTTCGTGTTAGATTTTGTGCCTTTTATTCAAGGTCAAACGGCGTGTTATTTATAGGCTCGAACCACCCCAATTTCATTTCGGAAGAATCAACGCCATACACATTTTTGTTGTCTAACTTCGCTATCCGGCGCGTCTCAATGTGACCGTCGGCCCAGCCGATATTTGCAAGGCCCCTGTGCCTGAAATGAATAGATGGTGACATGTAAAAGCTCGTCACGGCCAGACCGTTGCTAACAGTAAAAGGCGGCTCAGCAAAAGAGTATTCAATCAGAGATATTCCATCATTAGACATTGCTGTATCCGCAAACATCAACGTCTCACCCGGCCCGGCGATCTCCGTCATACGGGTCGTCCGGGCATAGGCACCTTTCCAGTCTTGCACGCCGTTGATACCGTATTGCCAGATACGACTGCCGATATAAGTCATATTGTAACCGTAACCACCGCAGCCCTGTTCAAAGTTTGCACTCCAATCCTCTCCTTTTACGAACCCCACTTTTGCCGGACATTCCTTGACCCGGCCTTCAGCGAGATACCCAACAAGAAGGCCTCTGCCCGCATTAAATGGTTCATCAATAGCATCCCTTACACCGTGCCAGCGATGCAAGCCGGCGCTGTCCCACATATCGCTCGCAGCCGGAACACAAAAATCATCATTTTCAGTAGCATAGCCGATACTTGCTATCAGAAGCTGGCGAAGATTGGATTTGCAGACCAAAGCCTGCGTCCGTGACCTTGCCGCTGCCAACGCCGGCACCAATATGGCCGTTAGCAAGGCAATCACAGAGATCACCACCAATATCTCAGCCAAAGTAAAAGCTTTTCGTTTTTGGTTACGTATAGTTTTATTCAAATCAAACATATCATCAATAACGCCATTCTTCTGTTCCGAGCCATTGCCCGGCGAAAACAGCAAGGTCAAAAGTGTCAATGATTAAATCTTTGGGCTTGGCCAAATCGCATCTTGCTATCCAATCAGCCTGGCCAAAATGGCTCTGCCACGCCGAGGCAAACAGGGCAAAATCATACATATCAACCACGCCGTTCAAATCAATATCAGAACCATACTTTTGCTCTTTCAGAATACCTATCGCCTCTAAATCAAATCCGCCCGAAGGATGCAGTGGCACTAACGATGTATCCCACGCATCATAAATCGGTTGATTATTTGCATAGCAGTCCCAGGCAGGCCAGGTACCCGGGTCGATGTGTCTCACAGCTTCATCGTAGAAATCGCCGGTACCGGGTATATCAACTATTCGCACATACCTTATGTCATTTATATCAACCAGGCCTGATATGACACCGGGTTCCTTGGCTATCTCCTGCAAATCAAAGCCCGTTCCCGTACACGTGCGCCCCGAATTCGGATGCTTACCGGCGAGATTATAGACATTACTAATCTCGATGGTCCCGAACAAACCTACAGGTTCCGCCGTCAAAGAGACCGCAGGAAACCTGACGAAATCCTCACCATTGGAAGAGATCTCCACATAGGCTAATTCAGCGAACATCTGTCCCGCAGCAGAGCCGGCCGGCGTTGTGAATTCGGAGAGCAAACCATTCTCAAAGACCGCAAAGTCGTACCCCCCACCATTGCGAATCGCTTCGCCAAACATTAAAGTTATTTGACCGGGGAGCGCACCTTGATTGATTTGCTCTCTACTGAGATCACCCAGACTAAAGATGTCCTCATCTCCCTTACCCGTTGCCGGCCCTAAGGCCTTATTCGGCTCAGACCACCGAGGGTCCACTCCCGGCGTCTGCTTGTAGCTTACTACCTCCGTGGCCCAGCCCCGAAATACTGGGTTGATAACCGCGCTGGGGTCCTGCGGACTGGCATGCCGCCAGTGATTGTCGGGGTTTATGTATCCGTTTATACCCGCTTCGGTATAAGGCTGGGAATATACAAACGCCGACTCACCCACGAGGGTATCGAGCGCAAAATAAGCCGGCGTATTCATACCCCAATCACCGACATCGCTGGAGCTCAAGCCAAACTTGAGGCTCTTTACTGCGCCCAATGAAGTCAAATCAACAAACTGCCAGGTGTTCACGATGTAATCGGCGTCATTGTCGGCGAACCGGTAATCAGCCAAGTAGAAATCAACCATGCCGGTCACAATGCCGTCAACATCTTTGCCTGTAATAGTCAGCATGAACCAGTCCTGGTCATTGCCGCTCTCACCGCCGAACTTTTTAGCGAAGGCATCGCCATTAAGCATCGAGTAGTAAGTGCTGTTGTTATTTGTTACATACAAGCCGTCAACAATGGCCGCTGTGTTCAGCGTAATGGTCGGCGGCGAAGCCCAGCCGACATAACCGATAACATAGTTGGTCGAATTGCCCTGCCCTCCTCCGGCAATGGCATTATACTGAGCAGCCGCCCCGCCTGTTGCAGTATCGGTGATGTTCGAGTAAGAAAAGCCGTCCCACGAACCCCACGTAGAATCATAATTATTACTAAAGTAGGCGCCCCCGCTGGTAAAACCGCCCGACTCATCTGAGCCGTTCCAGTATGATTCAGCCGGCAAGCTCAAATCGTCAAAAGTAGCTATATCAGAATTTGCTGTACTTACTATTGTCAAAACAACGAATGAACAGAGCAGATTTCTAAATTTCATCAATCTTCCCGAAGCCATTGTTTTCTCCCCTCCAATCCCAAAAATTTCCATCTGCTCTTCAAAAACTTTCCACTGCATTCTTTTCTTACCTCCTTTTTGCTGGCCCTTATCGCGAGGGCGTTTGTAAAAACCAATAAAAAAACCGCCGTTCCCACGAAAGGAACGACGGTTTTTTCCCATTCATATCAAACCAAATCCCAGCCAATAGCCTCAGGCCCCGGACTTGCACTTACGTTCCAACTCGCGAGAACATCAGGGCTCCCATTTCGCAATCCAGCACCAATAAATTGAGCTTTAACTAAATTTATTGATGATTGGCGAAACAGGCTCCCCTACGAGTGTGCAACCAACTACAGGCAGGTTTTCTGACTTGCCTCTTACCTCAAGACTCCTTCCCATCCGGAACTAATTTTTTACAGCACACTCAATGATGCAAAAATTAGTGCCGGACAGTGGATAAAAATGCCTCTCGGACTTCCGATTCATCAATCGGAACAGACGCTCACAGCGGCGCGACCGTCACGGAATTTAACCGTGTTCCCATTTGACTATCCCAAAGCAAACCTTCAGGACCTGCAGTCAGGTTATATTCTTGTCAAAGAACAAAAAAATGCTATCAAACTACCCGGCAATGGTCAAACAAAAATAAAAATTTCTTGGAACCTCAAACAAGATGAGCAACTGACTTCAATTGTCATTTCGAGCGCAGCCCCCGTTCTTGCTTTCGCACCTGTGCCTGCGTCACCTGTGTCGAGGCAAACACAGGTGCAGGCAAGAAAGTACGGGGGCGGAGTCGAGAAATCTGTTAAACAATTTCTCCTTAATTTTTTTCAGTATCCTGTCTTTTTATTAGATACTCTTAATATCTCAAATAAATAATGATGCCCGTCAGAATCAAGATAACAGCTACGCATACGCTTAAAGCAGTTATAAATACCCAGACAAAGCGTTTATTCTGTCTGGACACGATGTATTTCAGGTATCTGTCGCTGGTGGCGAAGGTGCGGCTCATCTGCATGATACTGTCCGTCTGGGCGATGGTGCTCTGGTCCAATTTGTCCATAGTCTGGTTAAATTTGTTAAAGCTCTCAGCCATCTGCACATCGGTATCGGCTGCGGCGCCAAGCTGATGGTCGATATCAACCAGGGCATCGGTCTGTTTAGCGGTTTCATTAGGGATTTTTTCAACAGCATCTAAAAACTGCTGGTTCTTCGCAGCGGCTGCTCTCAACTGCTCGAGAAGCTGCTCTGTTATCTGCTTTTGATTTTCTACAACAGAAGGAAAACTTTCGAGCAGCTTGGGCAGTTGTTCGATTCGGCCCATCAAATCTTCATGCTGAGTAACCTGACGGTTCAAGTGCTCGTTAATACCCTGCAATTGCTCAACGAGTTTATTAAAGCCCTGATGCAGTTTTTCGAGCGATTCATGTTTGTCCATCGGCGGAACCGCTTTTACAATAAGCTTATCACTTTGCTGACCGGTTCGCCCGACATCATCAACAGCCGTCTCTGTGGACTTAGAGTCCTGGCTAATCAGACCCTCGTCATCTATGTCCGGCTGAGAATTTCTTACTCTGGATAATTTATGAGAACGCAGCCAGTTACCTGTTTCCGCCCAGATGTCTTTTATAGTCATTTCTAAATTCCTAACTCGATTCCCAAGCCTTGATAACCTGATCTCCTGCAACCTGATAACCTGATAACCCACTTACCATATTAAAGAATTTTCCTACGGCAAGTTCAAGTCTTTTTTAATAAACTCGCCAAGATAAATCTACAATCCCTTGTGCGGATATAAAAACATAAAACAGAATTGGTCAATCAGCAAAAGTTTTTCGTCGATGTATTGCTCTTTTTTCAGACCAATACTAATAGGCTTCGATTGTAAAACATTGCACCCTCCGAAATCACCTCATCGCTCAATATAGGAAAACACATCCAGGAACATAGTTTTTCCTATCAACCTGACTCGTCGTGTGTATCTGTTCCTTGACGGCTACCACCGGCAAATCGTTTATTGATAAGAGACTGGCGAATAAGGAACAATCTCAGTAGAATCATGACTATGGTAATACTGATATATGGTGCTGGTGCGGTTGGACTGGGCCTTGCCGGCTGTTTGCTGAAAGCGGGAGCCGAGGTGGATTTAGTAGGCAAAGGCGATACCGTGGTATCCTTACGCGAACATGGCTTACACAGGACGGGTATTTTCGGCGATTTTCAAGCGGACCCCTCTGGATTTCGCAGCCATACTTTTCTCAGAGATCTCTCTCAGAAAGAATACGATTACATTCTGGTTTGTACAAAGTCATTTGATTCTTATGGAGCTGCCGGAGACCTTGCAGAACACAAAAGCCTGCTTGGCCCTGAGACTAAAATTGTCTTGTGTCAGAACGGCTGGGGTAATGCAGAAATCTTCACAACCTTCTTCGAACAAGAGCGAGTGTACAATGCACGAATAATCACCGGCTTCCAAAGACCGAATAAGCATACAGTTGTTATTACCGTCCACGCCGACGCAATTCGTGTCGGTAGTCTGTTTGGCGTTAGTTCATCATGTATGGAATGCCTCTGTGAGTCCATAACAAAGGGCGGAATACCTTGCGAGGTTACAAACGAGATAGGAAAATACCTTTGGGCCAAGATGCTCTACAACTGCGCACTGAACCCTTTAGGCGCACTGCTTGACGTTCCGTATGGCGTTCTGGCCGAGAACCAGTCCACCCGTCGCATCATGGCCCACATCGTTCAAGAAGTATTCGCCGTTATGGCTTCAGCAGGTTACCAGACACATTTTCAGACGCCTGATGCTTTTCTCGACGTGTTCTACAGCACGCTTGTACCGGACACGGCTCAGCACAGGTCATCCACGCTTCAGGATATAAAAGCCGGGAAACGAACCGAAATTGACGCCCTGAACGGCGCTGTTATCGAATTAGCAGACAAGCTCGGCATTGATGTCCCTTACAATTCTGTTGTGTATAATCTTGTGAAGTTTCTCGAGGCCGGGAACCTTTAATGAGCTATTGGGACGGTTAAATCTATATCTTTTTAAACTCCACCTCACTCACTACTCTTGCATACTCAAAAATTGAGTTTAATACATCAAATGAAGCTCTAACCTGGTTTCCAGGTGTAGTGACTTTAGGTTTTTCTCCACAAAACGGTATCTCATTTGACTAAAGGAGGAATTTAAGCTTAAATGTCAAGGCAGAGCGTTCATACACTATTAGAAAAAAATCGGCTATAAAGTTAAACAAATGAAATTGGTTACATATTCTAAAAATAAATCGATATCCTGCGGGATACTGACTGACGATGGGTTAATCGATATCCCGTCTGCCTGGGACGGCTCAAATCCGCCCCGCAGCGTCAAAGAAATTCTCCAAAGAGGCCCAGCCTGCCTTGCTAAACTTGCCGACTTAGGCCCCGCTTCTTCGTTTTACGAAGCAAAACGGCGGGGCGCCGACAATTTAATCCCCCTCGATTCGGTAAAACTTCTTGCACCTGTCCCTCGTCCGAGCAAAGTGCTCGCTTTGGCAGGCAATTACAGCGAGCATATCAAGGAGGCCAGTGTCACTCGCGGTTTCAAGGTCGGACTTTCGGATTCGCCGCGCCTGACGACTGTGCCCAGGCCGTTTCTTATGCCGCCGACAGTGGTAATCGGGCCCGATGTTCAGATACCCTGGCCAGCTTACAGCAAAGATATAGATTATGAGCTTGAGCTTGCGGTGGTAATCGGCAAAGAAGCCAAGGCCATCACAGCCGACAGTGCCTTTGACTACATAGCCGGCTACACTATCGCCAACGACATATCAGCCCGCAGCGTAACTTTTACAAAGAACAGGGCCGAACGACCGTGGGACGAATTCTACGATTGGCTGAACGGCAAATGGTCAGACGGATTTTTGCCGATGGGGCCGTACCTGCTGACCAGCGACGAAATTGCAGACGTTCAAAATCTGGATATGACCCTTACCGTCAATGGCCAGGTCCGCCAGAAAGCAAATACCTCGCAGATGATTTATCCGGTTGCCGACATTGTCTCGTTTTTAAGCCATATAATGACACTCGAGCCGGGCGACGTCATCGCCACCGGCACACCGTCCGGCGTAGGCCTGGCCACAGGCGATTACTTACAGCCGGTAGACCGCATCGAGTGTACTATCGAGAAACTCGGCTCGTTAACAAACACCCTCGGCCAAAGGCCAAAAAAATTCTACGAACCGCTTGTATAGGCACTGTTGTTGCAAGTGAATACTGATGTCCCGGCATCAGCGCACCACTTTAAGTTCCTGGACGGGAATAAAGTCAGCCTTTTCCTTTGACCCGGATTTATTACCCGCTTTTTTGTCGGCCTGTTTTTTCTGACGTTTATACTGAAGCGTACCCCGCGGCTCTTCGGCAAGCCAGCCATCGCTGTCCACCTCGTAAAACTCCACCTTCATCGTATTGGCATCCACCTTTGAGTGAACGGAAGCCGTTCTTCGAATCTCGCCCTCGGCCGGAGTGTACTCGATCCTTGCAACGGCCTTATCACCATCAGCATCCCAGGTACCTTTGGCTATACCACCTCTGTTATCTACGCCGACCTGAACCACCTTATCCTCACCAGGCACGTAGTAGATCATTCCGCGACCCTCAAACTCACCCATCTTAAAGCCCAGAGTAACAAGATTCTTATTCAGTTCCCATTTATAGAAAGAATGAATCTTCCCGCCCTGGTCGGTCGTAGCCACCCATTCACCAACCATCCAATCGAAGCCGCCCATTGTTACAAGGTCACCAAGCTTTTGCTGGGCCCCTACGCCGGCAGCTAAGATAACAAGAAAAGCTGCCACGGCCGGAAGAGCGCTTCTTAAACTCATAGGCAGTTTTGCAGTTGTTGATAGGTTCATTATGGTTTACTCCTCTCTTGAACTGAGGTTTGCATTTAGAACGCTTAGCCACAGTGGCAAGCTTTCTATTTCAGTAAAATAATACATCTGGCCTGAAATTGCCAGTATCTTGCATATTTTTTTGCAGGTTTAGCCGCTGCAGGCCGCTTTTTATCGCGATTACGTTTGTTAAATGGTCAGCTTCGTGTATAATCTACGTCTATGGGTGTAAATGCTGAAAAACTAACGCCTGCGATGAAGCAGTTTCACCAGTTCAAGCAAAAACATCCCGACTGCATACTGTTTTTTCGCATGGGCGATTTCTACGAGACCTTTTACGAAGATGCCAAGACCTGCTCAAAGGTCCTGGGCTTAACTTTGACCAGCCGAAGCAAAGGCAGCAATCCCATCCCGCTGGCCGGCGTGCCATATCACGCTGTTGACGGGTATCTGAAAAAAATGTTACAGACCGGCTACAAGGTCGCAGTCTGCGAGCAGGTCGAAGACCCAAAAGTCGCAAAGGGCGTCGTTAAACGCGACGTCGTGCGAATCGTTACACCCGGTACGCTGACGGATGATATGCTGCTAACCGCTAAAGAGGATAATTTTCTTTGCGCCGTCAGTCTGGGCACAAAGCAAAAGGCTGCTATAAGCTGGGTCGATATTTCGACCGGGCACTTTTTTGTTCAGGAGCTGGGTGAAGAAAAACTGCTCGATGAGATTCTGCGATTGTCACCGGCCGAGTGTCTGCTTGCCGACAGGCGCGGCGAATTATTTGAAGCCGAGACAAAAAAGCTCGTCCGAGACATCACGCAACTGACCAACGCCATTGTCACCGAACGTCCCGGCTGGTATTTCGACCCCTATCAGGCGAGGCAGCGTCTGCAAAAGCATTTCGGGACAGCTACGCTCGAAGGCTTTGGCATCGGCGACGATGAGGATGGTCTTATCTGTCCTGCCGGTGCTGTCATCGAATACCTCAACGAGACACAAAAGACCACGCTTGGCCATATCCGGAACCTGAAAAAAATCAGTCGCCAGAACTTTCTGCAAATCGACCCGGCCAGCCTGCGGAGCCTGGAAATCCTGCGGACCATTCGCACCGAAAGCAAAAAAGGCTCACTGCTGGACTGCCTCGACGAAACGATAACCGGTATGGGCGGCAGGATGTTTAGGAACTGGCTGTGTATGCCACTGTGTGAGCTCGGTGCTATCGAGCTGCGCCAGGATGCCATCGAAGAAATCAAAGACGTCGATGACAAATCAGCTGAGGTTCGCAGACTGCTTTCTAATATATCCGACACCGAGCGAATCGCCGCTCGCATCAGCACGTTCCGGGCGTCTCCGAGAGATTTGGTGGCCCTTGCTGCTACACTGCGGCAGATACCCCTACTGCGAGAAATCCTGCAGCAATTCGGCGCCGACCTGCTCGTGCGATTGGCCGGCCAATGCGACAGTATGGACGAATTAGCCGACCTGCTCGAGACGGCAATCAAGCCGGAACCTCCTTCGCATCTTCGTGACGGTGGCGTTATAAAAGCGGGCTTTTCCGAAGAGCTTGACCGTCTGCGCTCAATTTCCAGAGACGGCCAAAGCTGGCTGAAAAACTATCAGAAAGAACAGTCCGAGCGGACCGGCATCGCAAACCTTAAAATCGGATATAACAAGGTCTTCGGCTACTATATCGAAGTAAACCACTCCTCGGCCGATAAGGTCCCCGCCGACTACGTCCGCAAGCAGACAATCAAAAACGCCGAGCGCTACATCACCGAACAGCTTAAGGAATACGAGACCCAGGCCCTTAGCGCCGAGGAAAAGGCACTCGAATTGGAGCAGCAGCTCTTTGACCAGCTCCGCCGTCAATCCGCACAGTATGTAAGCCGATTGCAGGGGCTTGCCGATACTATCGCCCAATGCGATTGTCTAACAGCCCTGGCATATTTAGCTAAGCGCCGAAACTACATCCGCCCGAAAGTAACCGGCGGCGGCGGGCTTATTATCCACGAAGGCAAGCATCCGGTCTTAGCTGAAACGCTTGGCCCGGAGTTTGTGCCGAACGACGTCGAGCTCGGCAACAGTGCCGGCGATATCCTCATCATCACAGGCCCCAATATGAGCGGCAAGAGCACTTATATCAGACAGGTGGCCCTGCTGGTCCTGATGGCACAGGCCGGCTCATTTGTCCCCGCTAAAGATGCTGAGATTGGTCTGGTCGATAGAATCTTTACCCGCGTTGGTGCTTCGGATGAATTGGTTCGCGGCCAATCAACATTTATGGTCGAGATGACCGAAACGGCCAACATTATCAACAACGCCACCGATAAATCGCTGGTCATTCTTGACGAGGTCGGCCGGGGAACGAGCACGTATGATGGCCTGTCTCTAGCCTGGGCGATTACCGAACATATCGCAAATAAGCTAAAGTGCCGAACCCTTTTTGCCACGCACTATCACGAACTGACCGAATTAGCCGAGCTGTTTACAAACCTCAAGAACTGCAACGTGGCTGTCCGCGAATGGATGGATGAGGTGGTATTTTTGCATAAGATTCTGCCCGGCGGAACCGACAAAAGTTACGGCATCCACGTCGCCAAATTAGCCGGCCTGCCAAAAACCATCCTTGAACGCAGCAAAGAAATCTTAGAAGAGCTCGAAAGCACTTTCCAAAAAGAGGCTACCGGCAAACATCTCTCAAAACACAAAACAAAACAACCGGACAAAGATTCCCTCTTCGTTGAGAAACACAAATCCGTTTTAGAGAAGTTGGCCTCCACTGACGTGAATAATCTCACCCCCATCGAAGCAATCAATCTGCTTAACGAAATCAAGAACGAAATCAACGAAAAATAATCAAACACATACAAAAAAATGCTTGTTAAAGGGTGATACTGTCTGGTTAAATATATAAAGTTAAATATGCGGGACAATTATTACTGTACCTTATTACGAAAGGGGGATGTACTATGAAACATGCTGTAAAATCAAAGCTGGTCGTTCTGTGTGGTCTTCTGTTATTGCTCTTAGGCTGCACGGAGGTCGCAATCACCGGCAGAAAGCAGTTCAATCTCGTTCCCGACTCGATGATAAATTCGATGGCTTTCCAGTCCTACGGCGAATTTCTTACCCAAAGCAAGCTCAGTAAAGATTTCAGCAAAACCCAGATGGTAAAGCGGGTCGGGGGCAGAATCCAAAAGGCGGTAGAACAATATTGCATTCAAAACGGCATAGAAGATCGATTATCAGGATACCAGTGGGAGTTTAATCTCATCGAAGATGATGCTGTAAACGCCTGGGCCATGCCGGGCGGAAAGGTGGTTGTCTATACCGGCTTGTTGAAAGTAACCCAGACGGAGGCCGGCCTGGCAACGGTCATAGGCCATGAAATCGGACATGTTTTTGCAAAGCACGGCGCCGAAAGAATGACGCAGGGCCTTCTGGTAGATTTAGGAGGAATGGCCTTGTCGGAGGCCCTGGCAAACAGACCCGCCCAAACACAGAATCTATTCAATCAGTCCTACGGCATAGGTACGCAGCTCGGCGTGTTGCTTCCATACAGCAGGGTCCACGAGAACGAGGCAGACCATCTGGGCCTGATATTTATGGCGATGGCCGGCTACAATCCCAACGAGGCCTTGAGCTTTTGGCAGAGGATGGCCCTGGCAAAACAAGGTCCCCAGCCACCGGAGATATTGAGCACACACCCGGCCGACTCCACCAGAATCAGCAATCTCCAGAGATTGCTCCCAGAGGCCATGCAGTATTACCGCCAGCAGTAAACAGAAAATTGAATAATATCTCTCGTTTGTCCAAATAGTGAATAGTAAATTTATTCCGCCAAAAGACGGCAGAGTTGTGATATTGACGATTGATTATTTAGGATGACTGGCTGTGGTTTATTTTTCGAGCTTTACGAGGTGTTTTTTGAGGAATTTTTCGTTGGTTTTAATTAGGCGCAAACTTTTCCAATTGGGCAATCAGGGGTGGCAGGTCTTCAGTGACGGTCTCCCACACCACGTCAAGGTTGATGTCAAAATAGCCGTGAACAAGTCGGTCGCGGATTCCGACCATACTTTTCCACGGCAGTTCTGGATGCTCATGACGGAATTCTTGCGAGAGACCGCGGGCTGCCTCGCCTATGATTTCAAGCAGTCGAACCAGCGACAGATTTAGCTTCCTGTCGGTATCAAGGTCCACACGGCATCGGCCTTCGACGAAGCTAATAGCTTCCTGAGCAGCATCAAGAATATGGTGAATGCGAACGTTGTCAATTTCGGACATATTGCACCTGTGCCGTGGCGACAACCTTATCGCGGAAGTATCTGCTCAAATCCTCCGGCGTGCGCATATCTATCTTGTGCCCGCCTAATAAACCGGATAGCTCTTCTTCCATTTCGAACAACTTGAAAAAGCCAGGAGTATGACCCGGCATAAAATCCACCAACACATCCACGTCACTTTCCGGACCGAAGTCATCCCGCAGGGCCGAACCGAAAATTGCTAATTTGCGAATGTGATGATGTTCACAAAACTCTCGAATTTTGTCTTCCGCTATTACTATATTCTTGTTCATAAATCTCTGCTGACAAATCCTGAAGATTCAAATTCTATCATACCTAAAACTACAGCACCCGTCAAACCAAAAATTGTCCTGAACATAGCCGAAGGATCCGGGCCTGTTCGATTTATTCCGCCAAAAACGGCGGATTTACGATATTGACTATTGGTGATGATTGGTGTTGGTTTATTTTTCGAACTTTATGAGGTGTGTTTTCAGGAATTTTTGCGTGGCGCTGACGGTTTCTTCCCTGACGGTGCGTGGGCTTTGGGCGACCCATACGGTAAAGTTGTAAAGCTCCTGCGTATCGACCCTGAGCCATTTTCCGTTCCTGTATAAAAACACGAACAAAGTGGTCATCGCGATGCGTTTATTGCCGTTCTGAAAGGGATGATTTTTGATAAGAAGGTAAAAGAGCATAGCTGCTTTGGATATAAGAGTCGGATATGGAGACTTGCCTGAGAACCTCTGAAAAGGAACGGCTAAGCAGCTCTCCAGGGCGTTGGGAAAACGCGTGGAGAAATCCGGAATCGGCTCGTCAAAAGAGAATTTCTCCTTGGCCAATTTGAAAGCTATATACTCAACCTCCTGTATGGTTATTGTCTTCATTATTCGCTGCCCAAAAGCTTCAGTGTTTGGCCATACTCTTTAACGGTTTTTGCTACGGCTCGGTCGATTTCCTTTTTATCTTGCTGTCGCAGACTCTTTCCTAAAATACCCGCTATTTGTTTCTGAGGGACAGCAAAGGCCCGCCCAATCTTTACCGCCTTTATCTGGCCTTTTTTGACCTTCCTGTACACGGCTATCCTGCTAATGCCTAAAATCTCGGCCAATTGGGGAATTGTAAGATATTCATCTTTTTTCATAAAAACCACCTCTGAATACTTGTAAGTACTTATATAATATCGGGTTAGCTCATAAACACATTCGTTAACCACAATATAGTAAGTTAACCTATGTTAACATCTATAAGTAATGTTAACATAAAAACACAAAATGCCAAATAAAATTCTATAAAATTTAAATTAGGCTCCCTAATTTCATAATTCGATATTCAGTGTTTGTTATTCGATATTCAAACCGCCGCTTTCAGTCCTTGTAATCGGAGGTTTTGCTTATATAATAAGAGCCTATCCGGATAACCGGGTCGTTATGAGGCCGAGCGAAAAGTCCGAGGCCAAGGCGGCAGGCCAAAAAGGCTCGGAGGCGTGGTTTGCTCCACGTTGAGAACATTTTTGGCCGACAACGCAGGCATCGGGCTTTGCAGCCGGCCGCAATAGAGCGGGTTATTTGGATAGGTTCTAAGCCCAATCGATAATAATGGAGACAAGATATGGCTAAAATTACCAAGCTCGACGACATTGTATCGCTGTGTAAGCGAAGGGGTTTTATATTTCAGTCAAGCGAAATTTACGGCGGCTTAGCAAGCTGTTACGATTATGGGCCGCTCGGCGTCGAATTAAAAAACAACGTCAAAAAAGCGTGGTGGAAAAGCGTCGTGCAGATGCGCGACGATGTAGTCGGCCTTGATTGCAGTATCCTTATGCACCCGATGGTCTGGAAATCGAGCGGTCACGCCGACAAATTCGCCGACCTGATAGCCGAATGCAAAAAGTGCAATACCCGAACCCGCGTCGACCACCTAAAAGAAAAAGTTACCGAGCAAACCCAGGAGCATACCGAGCATATCGATATCGATGCGGCCATGGCCCAGGCACAGGATTTAAGCAACAAGGTATGTCCGGCCTGCGGGACGGTGGGCCAATTTACCGAGCCGATGCCTTTTAAGCTGATGTTCGAGACACGGATGGGCGCCAACGTCGATGACTCGATGACAATACAGCTTCGGCCGGAGACCGCTCAGGGAATCTTTGCCAATTTCAGAAACGTCCTCGATACCACCAGGGTCAAGATACCTTTCGGAATCGCCCAGATTGGCAAGAGCTTCCGCAATGAGGTGACGACCAAGGCCTTTATCTTCCGGACACGCGAATTCGAGCAGGCCGAGCTTGAGTTTTTCTGTGAGCCGGGCACCGATGAGCAGTGGTTCGAGCACTGGAAGCAGGCCCGCTTCGACTGGTATATCGGCCTTGGTCTGAAGAAAGAAAATCTGCACTTCCGCGAGCACGATGCCGATGAGCTTGCCCATTACGCCAAAAGTTGTGTGGATGTCGAATACAGGTTTCCGTTCGGCAGCGGGGACTGGCAGGAGCTTGAAGGCATCGCCAACCGCACGGACTACGACCTGCGGCAGCATCAGCGCGGCATAAGAACGCTCAATAAATGGTATGAAAACGACCGGGAGCTGACGAATATAGAATTGGCCAAAGAAGCCGAGGATTACAATAAAGGCCCGCTGTCTTATTTCGATGACGAGAAAAAACAGCGGTACATCCCTTATGTGATCGAGCCGAGTGCCGGCATCGACCGAAGTGCTCTTGCCTTTTTGGTCGATGCTTACGATGAGGAGGAGGTTCGGGGCGAAACGAGAAACCTTTTAAGATTTCATCCCGCCCTTGCACCTGTGAAAGTCGCTGTCTTCCCTCTGGTGAAAAAAGAGGGTATGCCGGAAATAGCTAAGAATATCTACAACGACCTTAAAAAGTATTTCAACTGCTTTTATGACCAAAAGGGCGCGGTCGGCCGGCGTTATCGCAGGCAGGATGAAGCCGGCACACCGTTCTGCATCACCGTTGATGGCCAGACATTGGACGACAAAACTGTTACCGTCCGCGAGCGTGATTCGATGGACCAGATAAGGGTCTCAACCAACCAGCTGCTTAGTCACTTACGGGAGAAACTGGATTTATGAAAAATTCTTTTACCCGAATCTGCGATTTATCTAACTTTGTTGACAAAGAAGTTATATTAGCCGGCTGGCTGTACAAGGGCCGTTCAAGCGGCAAGGTCCAATTTTTAGTCCTGCGCGACGGCACGGGACTTTGCCAGTGCGTCATCGAAAAAGGCAACGTCCCTGATGGGCTTTTTGAGCAATTAAAACATCTCGGCCAGGAATCATCGCTGACCATAACCGGTACCGTGCGGGCGGACGAAAGAAGTGTCGGCGGCTACGAATTAGCCGTAACCAATGCACAAATAATCTCACCAGCGGATGGTTATCCCATCACGCCGAAATCGCACGGCATAGATTTTCTCCTCAAGCACCGTCACCTGCACTTTCGTTCTCAGAGGCAGTGGTGTATCGGAAAGATTCGCCATACCGTTATTGATGCCATCCGCAGATTTTTCAACGACAACGGCTTTATTCTAATAGATACGCCAATCCTAACCGCTACGGCAGGTGAAGAAGAACAAACACTCTTTGAAGTCGATTATTTCGGTTCCCCCCTATACCTGACCCAGACCGGCCAGTTGCATCTCGAATCGGCGGCGATGAGCTTCGGCAAGGTATATTGCTTTGGGCCGACCTTCAGAGCGGAAAGGAGCAAGACCCGAAGGCATCTGACCGAGTTCTGGATGGTCGAGCCGGAAGTGGCCTTCATCGACCTTGACGGCCTGCTCGAATTAGCAGAGAATTTCGTATCCTTCATCGTCGCCCAGGTCCTGCAAAATAACAAAAACGAGCTTGTAACATTAGAGGCCGACATTGCGTCACTCAAAAATATCAAACCACCCTTTTATAGATTAACTTACACCGAGGTAGTTAATATTTTGACCAGCCGGAAGACGCGTGATTTTCTCGCCGGGCAGTTGAAGGAGCTGCAAGACCAGAAACAGCAATTGGAAGCCAGAATCGGTGAGCTTGAAACCCAGCAGGCCGGCCAAATAAAACAATGGCAGAAAGATAAAATCACCGCTGAGCTAATAGAATTGCGAACCGCTCTTGCCGAGACAGATACAAAAATCGAAAACAATCCCAAGCACGCCGAATTGGCTCACCGATTTCGATGGGGCAAAGACCTCGGCGGCTCGGATGAAACCATCATTTCGCAAATGCACGACAAACCGGTCTTTGTCACGCACTATCCCAAACAGGCCAAGGCATTTTATATGAAGGCCGACGGGGACAATGAAAAGGTAGTTTTGAATTTCGATTTGCTTGCTCCCGCCGGCTTTGGTGAAATCATCGGCGGCTCAATGAGAGAAGACGACCACGATTTGCTGGTCGCGCGAATCGGCGAACAGGGCCTGGCTGTCGAAAATTACGAGTGGTACCTGGATTTGCGAAAATACGGCTCGGTACCGCACGGCGGCTTCGGACTCGGCGTCGAAAGAACCATCGCCTGGCTGACCGCTCAAAAGCACATCCGACAGTGCATACCCTTCCCAAGAATGATGGACAAAGTTTACATCTGACGGCGACGTTCCATCCCGCCACACCGGAATTTAAAGGGCGTTTAGCTGAATGGCACGACCTCGTACTCTCGCGGCTAAAGCGGACAGAGAAATCCTTACGATATATAAAAATATGAGCCACGGCGTTTGATACGCATATCAAATGTCCCGGTAAGCTCGATTCGATAGTTCTCTCCGTTACTCGACCTTGAACCACTCTTCAGTCAATGAATTATCCTTCAGCCAGTTTTCCTCCAGCAATGCCATATCAGCTTCATCGACCCGGCAGTCCCCGTTGAGGTCCCCTACCAATGGCACATAGTCCGGCAGTGACTGTGCTGCCTGGCAACTGTCGTTATATACGTTGATAGTGACCGTGTCCGAACCGGAGTATTCACCATCAAAGGCCTCTAACTGCAAGACATACTCGCCCAGCTCTGCTAAGGTAATATTCGTATCCTCGGCAGTCGCCGTCTCTATAACCCCAGCCCCTTCACTGGGTTCACTAATCACCGTCCACTGCACAGTGTAGGGGCTTATCGCACCATCGTCGGTGACGGTCGCGCCCAGATTCCCGGTCCTGGAACCCCCTTCCAGCCAGGTCACTACATCCGCGCCGGCGTCCACTTTAGGAGGCATATTATCTGAAAAAAAACTAAAGATAGGACCAACGACCGGAAAGGCAGCGGCGCTGTCAACATAGGTATCGACGGCCCAATAGTACCATGTCTTTGGCTGAGTTTGCACGACTACTGAAGTCACGTTCTGCTTGCTAACAATCTGAATGGCTGCCGGGTCGGTAAACTGTTGCAGGGCTTGCAGGTCGTCGGTAAAGTAAACGTCAACAGGTACCGGCTCACCGGGCACACACGGGTCGGGCAAAGTCCAGCTCAGCTCCACCTCGCCGGGTGATACTGAACTACCGTCGACCGGATTCGGATTAAGCAGTGACATAGCCGTCAACGTAGTTTTGCCTTCATTCGTGACGTTATAATCCAGGCGCAGCGCGCCTTTACCGTCATAGGCGGTAATCCAGCCGTCATCGATGTAGGTTTGAATTGTTGTGGTATCATCGCCGGCAAGGATCAGTGTGCCTATGGTAATATCCATTGAGCCGGAGGCGGAGGTTAAACGGAGATCGGATGCATTGATAGTGCCGCCGTGCAGGCTCACCGAGCCGGTGCCGCTCTGGCCGGGTATCACTAGGTTGCCGCTTAGCTCGATAGTTCCGCCTGTCATATTGAGCGTACCGATGCCGCTCCAGCCTATCTGCAATCCCCCGGTGGAAAATAAGCCGCCGCTAATATTCAGGATGCCGTGGCCGATGGAATTATCCACACCGATGTAGGCACCATCTGCCGAAAGTGAACCGCCGCTAATATCCAGGTTTGTGGTGAAGCTGGAATTGCCGACCCTCAGTGTAGAGCATTGGGCGGTAATACCAGCCTGGATCTCGCAATGTGTGTCATCCGGACTATCGATTGAAACGCTATCGGCGATGGTCGGGACGATATCGGAACTCCAGTTGGCTGTTGTGCTCCAGAGATGGTCGGCCCCGCCGTCGTCCCAGGATATAATCGCCGAGGCACTGTCGAACAAAAACAGCGGCAGGACAAAAGAAATCAAACAGGTCATTTTCTTAAACATTGTATTTCTCCTTAAAAATCGTTGTTTAGTTTTCGTAACAAGGGAAGTTAGAAATAACAATTTTTTAGACATGATAGCCCTCCTTCAAACAAAAAGGTTAAAAAAACGATTTTTGTGCTTTGGCCACACACCAAAACACCGTTGTCTTGTTTACTTATACCAAATCAGCTACCTCCTCGTCAAGGCAAATTCTTTAAATCGGGCTCGGTGTCGAAAGAACCATCGCCTGGCTGACCGCCCAAAATCACATCCGACAGTGCATACCCTTCCCAAGAATGATGGACAAGGTTTACATCTGACAGCGATGTTTCATCCGGCCACACCGGAATTTGAAGGGCGTTTAGCGGAATGGCACGACCTCGTAGTCTCGCGGCTAAAGCGGACAGAGAAATCCTTACGATACATAAGAATATGAACCAGGGCGTTTGATACGCATATCAAACGCCCCGGTAAGCTAAAGTCGATAGTGACCCCAGTTAATCAACCTTGAACCACTCTTCAGTCAGTGAATTATCCTGCAGCCAGTTTTCTTCCAGCAATGCCATATCGGCTTCATCGACTCGGCAGTCCCCGTTGAGGTCCCCTACCAGGGGCACATAGTCCGGCAGTGACTGCGCTGCCTGGCAACTGTCGTTATATACGTTGATAGTGACCGTGTCCGAACCGGAGTATTCGCCATCAAAGGCCTCCATCTGCAAGACATACTCGCCCAGGTCTGCTAAGGTAATATTCGTATCCTCGGCAGTCGCTGTCTCTATAACAGCAACCCCTTCATTGGGTTCACTAACCACCGTCCACTGCACAGTGTAGGGACTTATCGCACCATCGTCAGTGATGGTCGCGTCCAGATTCCCTATCCTGGAACCCCCTTCCAGCCAGGTCACTACATCGGCGCCGGCGTCCACTTTGGGAGGCATATTATCTGCCAGGAAGCTAAAGATAGGACCGATGACCGGATCGGCATCGCTGTCAACATAGGTATCGACGGCCCAATAGTACCGCGTCTTTGGTTAAGTTTGCACGACAACGGAAGTCACGTTCTGCTTGTTAACAACCTGGATGGCTGCCGGGTCGTAAAACAGTTCCAGGGCTTGCAGGTCGTCGGTAAAGTAAACGTCAACAGGTACCGGCTGACCGGGGACAGACGGTTCCGGCAAAGTCCAGCTCAACTCTACCTCGCCTGCCGATGAAACGCCGTCATCTGATGGGAAGGGCTTAAGAGGATGAACGCCCCTTACCGCTAACCTGCCCGGCGTTTCATTGGGGTCCACAACAATCTCGCCGATTCCGCCATAGGCCTTGATAACACCATCGCTAATAGCCCAGTTGAGATGGTCTATATTTTGCGTCGTATCCGGAAGTGTCATGGCACCGCCACGGAAATCTATGCTGGCCTCGGAAGTATATAGATTCAGGCTCTGCGCACTCGTCCCCGCGAGGAGGTTCAGTGTGCCGCCTTCCAGTGTGACAACGCCGTTACCCCCAGGCTCCTGACCGACCCCGAAGGTTTGAGTATGTATATTGACCGTCCCACCTTCATACACGCTCAGGTACCCTTCGCCCCTGAAGCCCACATAGAAACGCACCATGCTATTCAGCACCCCGCCATCATACACCTCTACACGACCGGCATTATCATCTACATCGCCTTGGTTATAACCCAGTATGAACCAATCGGTGACCGTCAGGTTTCCTCCATCGACTATTTTCAATGGACCTCCGGCGAGGTCTATCTGCCACGCCCCGGCATCCGCAGTATCAACTATGCAATCACCAGGGCCATTAAAAAAGGCCTTAATATCGGGCGAGGGTAACGTCTCTCCCGACCAATTAGTAGCATCGCTCCATTTGCCGCTTTTCGTCTCCAGCCATGTCGTTGACGATTGGGCGCCAAGTGTGCCGGCCAAACACAAAACAATACCTGCACACAATACAACTCGAGTTCTCATGATACATCCTCCTATAAAAAAGGTTACAATAACAACTACTGTGCTTTAGCCACGCACCAAAACACCATTGTCCTTAATCAACGCTACTTTTTAGGTCTTGACTCTACCTCCTTCCTTGCAAGAATCTAAATTGAAATGTAACAATCCTGATTCTCCGAAAGGAGTCCCTTGAACTGCGGCCGAAAGCTTACACTATTGCTCTGTCCCTTAGGCCGTATAACTCCTCCCTTCAGGAAAGGCTGCAAAACGCCATTAACTCAGAAAACCCAAATCACAAACCTTGTCTTGTTTATTTATACCAAATCAGCTACCTCCTCGTCAAGGCAAATTCTTTAAATCGGTCTCGGTGTCGAATAAACCATCGTCTGGCTGACCGCCCAAAAACACATCCGACAGTGCATACGGAAATTGTCCTCTGAATTTTTTGATTTGTTACTCCTGTCATTTTTCTGTCCTACTCACCCCATATTTGGGCAGTTGGATTACCACCTTTTGTATGCAGACAACATGCAATCAAAGAAGAGGATGAATTTCAATTGATGTTTTGCTTGAAATTGAGGATATCATATCCAAAAGCAGTTCGACATTTTCTACTGTTATGTCGAATGGGACTTGGCATACAAGTTTAAGTGGCATTTCTGACCATAGCAAAACAACCGGGGCCTATACCGAGTGAATCAGCATAGACCCCGAACTGGTGCAAATCTATCTTCTCAGCAGCGCAGTTACTTGCTGCTTCAATTAGCTTCCAAAGAACTTACCTAACCAGCCGAATGTCGTCGAAGTACATCTTGCCCGAGCCGCCTGCTGCGGGACTATTCTTCGTGCCGAAGCCAAGGGTAACAGTATTGACATTGGTCAAGGCCACACCCTGGTCGGCAAACGCCTGCAGATCGATCACCCACTGGTTCCATCCGGGTGTCTGCGTCACAGCGGGATCATCGTGATAGACTATAGCATTGCCAAGAGCTATGAACATCCGCTCAGCAGAGTTGGCCGACGCGCCGCTGAACCACAATGACAGCTTCGTAACGCCTTCCTCGGTCCAGTCACGCGGAGAGACCAGCGTCAGCGTAGCCTCGGAGGTTTTCAGGTTGTTGTCGTAGAAATACGGCATCGACTGGATGCCGCTGTGAACAATACTTTGCTCTGCGTAGGGAGGCATTTCATTGCCGACGAGAGCGCCATTGTCCGTGGTTCCATAGCCGTCAATCCACGCCTCGAATATCCTGTTGCTTGCCGGGTCCGGCGGGTCGATGTCGTTGTAGGACTCGAAATCTTCTACAGTGATGAAGTCGGCCGTCGTAAAGCTCAAGACGAGACCCTTAACCTTACCTGTATTATAGACCGCATCCACGCGCCAATAGTAGTCGCTGTGCCAGGCAAGCTTTCCTGGATCGTAACTCTCAGCGCCCGCTGCTTTGTTGCCTTTGTATTCGGGCGAAGCAGTCGTGGCGTTTCTCACCGCATCTTTGTCGGTGCCAAAGTAAACATCGTGCGAGACTGCGTTGGTAGCCGGTGTCCAGCCAAGCTGTGCGGTCATCTGTACACCCGTCGCACCGTTAGACGGCTGCGGATTGCCCGCGGCGCCCGGAGTTGTGAAGGCCCAGATGTCACCCTTATACGTGGCCAGCGCGTCGAACTCATCGACCCGCCAGTAGTAAACCTTCTCCAACTCAAGGGATGCGGGTTTGTAGGTTGCCGGGCCCTGCGGGGCGCCTCCGGCAGTGTTGTTGACATTGTCGAAATCGGTGCCGATATAAACGGTGTGCAATTTGGCGCCGTACCCCCCAGTCCAGGAAAAGGTCGCGCCAGGGTCCACGAACTCTGCTCCGTCGGGTGGGTCGGGATTGTAAGCCGTCTTCGGTGGAATCGAGAAGCTCCAGACCTTGCCCTTATAGACGGTCTCATCCGGCGGCGCATTCACCTCGTCAATTCGCCAATAGTAGGTCGTGCCCGGAACCAGGCCATCCGGATAAGGAAATCCCGGGAAGCCTACAACAATGAATGTGCCGGCCTGGTTGCCTATGAAGGTATCGCCGGTGCCGTTGTTCACATCGTCGAAATTATCGCCCAAATACATATCGTGCGAAACTGCAAATTCTCCGGGACGCCACGAAAGATTTACCCATGTGTCTTCGATCATGGCACCGTTGGCAGGACTCGGACCCTTACTGAATCCCGGTGTGACTGCAGCGTCGGAGAGAAACAAATACCC
>CAYUFX010000081.1:0-22889 GCA_964444135.1 uncultured Pirellulales bacterium
TAGGTCGATTTGCTATTCCCGAATTTCTAAACGGTACCGACCGGTTGAATATGCCTTACGTGCGTGTCGGTGAAGTTTTGCGCCAAACCGAATGGGAAGAAGCCCTCGAAACCACAGCAGGAAAACTAAAGGAATTCCTCGGCGATGGTTTCGTGATGGTCTGCGATACAACGAGCACGCTTGAGGACCGCCATCTCTTTAAGAATTTCACCAATGAGGTAATGAAATCGAAAAACTACATCGAGGTCGAGCCTGATGCTCGGGGCGTTTCGCGAACTTCGCTGCCGAAAGGTACAAAAGCAGCATTGCTGACGGGCAATTTCATCGATTCGACGAAACTGGATGGACTTGAGCTGCTGATTGTGCAGGATTGTTACCCCACCGCTGTGAGTGAACGTGCTGATATTGTGCTGCCGGCGGCGGTCTTCGCCGAGATTAGTGGGACCATGCTCGACGGTTCGGGGCAAAAAAGGCCCCTGCATAAAGCGTGTGAACCGCCGGGCCAGGCTAAAGCCGAATGGTGGATAATCAGCTCGCTCGCCCGCGCAATGGGGGCCAAAGATTTTGAGTATGACTCAGCCGGTGCAATCACGCGGGAGCTGGGAATCTCAACCGAACTGTTGGCCCAGCCCAAGAATGCTCCTGCCGCCGCTACGAATGCCAAGCTGCGACGAACCTTCTTCCGAGGTCACCGTATCGACGAAAAAGTGCTGGCCCTGCAGGAACTGCCTGTTGACGATACTCCCGTAGCTCCCAGAGTCGAAAGCAAGATAACGGAGGGCTTCGAAATTCTGGAAAAATCCGAGATTTCCCCTAACGTGCACGAAATCATCATCAAAGCGCCGAAGGTAGCGGAAAAAGCCCAGCCCGGCCAGTTCGTTATTATTATGGTCGATGAGAAATCCGAGCGTGTGCCTTTCACGTTATGTGACTGGGACGCTGAAAAGGGGACCATCACACTGATAGTGCTGGAAGTTGGCCAGTCCAGCCGCAAGCTCGTGCTCTTGAAAGCGGCAGATAGAATAGCACACCTAGTAGGGCCGCTTGGCATTCCTCTGGAAATAAAGCGCTACGGCACAGTGGCCCTGACTGCGGGATGTTATGGAATTGGAGCAATCCTTCGAATAGCCCCGGCGTTAAAAGAAGCCGGCAATCGGGTTATCACTATCACGGAAGCCCGCAGTCACTATAAACATTATTACAAAGAAAAACTTCAAGCTGTATCCGATGAGTTAATCCAAACAACAATTGACGGTTCTTTGAACATCAAGGGACATGTGATTGATGTGATTGGACAAAAGCTTAAAGACGGTGAGAAAATCGACCTTGTCATCGCAGTAGGTTGTCCATTTATGATGATGTTGATGGCTCAGGAGACAGAGCCGTTCGGCGTAAAAACGTTGGCTGCCCTGAACCCGATTATGTTGGACGGCACCGGTATGTGCGGGGCCTGTCGCATAACAGTCGGCGACCAAACGAAGTTTGCATGTGTGGATGGGCCGTTCTTCGATGCGCATCTTGTCGATTGGGATGAGCTTTGGGACCGGCGTGCGGCGTATAGTGCCGAAGAGATACATCTGGTCGGACGTACCGAATCTGTCACTCCGTACCATAAAGAGGAACATAATTGCAGGTGTTTGTCTTGAATTAAAACAAGACTTTTGCAAAACTTTAGTTGAAAGCAAAGTATAACCAATGGCTAAAGAAAAGATTCCCAGACAACCAATGCCGGAGCAGGCCCCGGAAGACCGGGCCAGAAACTTCGAGGAAGTCCCATACGGCTACACGGAAGAAACCGCTATGCTTGAAGCCGGCCGATGTCTAAAGTGCAAGAAGCCGAAGTGTATAAAGGGATGTCCGGTTAATGTTGATATACCTGCTTTTATCGCTCTGGTGCAGGAGGGCAAGTTCATTGAGGCGGCCTGGAAGGTCAAGGAGCAAAACGCACTACCGGCGGTTTGCGGACGCGTATGTCCTCAGGAGGAACAGTGCGAGAAGCTGTGCGTGCTCGGCGTCAAGGACGAGCCGGTAGCTGTCGGCAGGCTGGAACGGTTCGTCGCTGACTATGAGCGCAACAGCGGCAACATCAAGGTCCCGCAAATCCCCGCCAAAACCGGCAAACGAGTGGCTGTTGTGGGTGCCGGACCTGCCGGACTCACCGTCGCGGGTGACCTTATAAAACTCGGACATGAGGTCACTGTCTTCGAGGCCCTGCAGGAGGCCGGCGGAGTTCTGACTTATGGTATTCCTGAGTTCCGCCTGCCAAAGGTAATCGTTCAGGCCGAAGTGGATTATCTCAAAAAACTTGGAGTCAGATTCGTGGTGGATTTTGTAGTCGGCCGCAATAGCACAGTCCGCGAATTGCTGGATAAGGAAGGTTACGATGCCGTATTCATCGGTAGCGGGGCCGGTCTGCCTTCATTTATGAGAATCCCGGGCGAAAACCTGGTCGGCGTTTACTCAGCCAACGAATACCTGACCCGTTCCAATCTGATGAAGGCCTATCTGTTTCCGAAGTACGACACGCCCCCCATAAAACGCGAGCGTGTCGCTGTTATAGGCGGCGGCAATGTGACTATGGATTCGGCACGAACGGCGCTGCGTTTAGGTGCCGATGTTACTATCGTCTATCGCCGGGCCCGCGAACAAATGCCTGCCCGTGACGAGGAAATCCACCATGCCGAAGAAGAAGGCATCAAGTTCAAGCTCCTGAATAATCCCGTCCGTATCATCGGCGACGACCATCACCGCGTCGTGGCTATGGAGTGTATCAAAATGGAGCTCGGCGAACCGGATGATTCCGGCCGACGCCGGCCTATTCCTATCGAAGGCTCAGAGTTCACTATGGAGCTTGATACGGTCATCGTAGCTATCGGCAACAAGCCCAATCCGCTCATCCCGCAGACGATGCCGGAACTCCAAACTACTAAGTGGGGCACCATCGTCGTTGACGAGGAAACTATGGCCACTTCGGTACCGGGCGTTTACGCAGGCGGTGACATCGTCTCAGGTGCCGCGACCGTTATCTTAGCAATGGGCCAGGGCCGAATAGCCGCTGCAGCTATAAACCAATACCTGGCAGAAAAGCCAATGTAAAAACTGTTTAAATAAAACCAACGACCGAGTAGTTCTTTTTTGCACATAGCAAAAAAAGGCTGCGAAGGGGAAAAAACTCCACAGCCTTTTCTGTACGAACTCACGGGAACTTCCCAAAGTCTCAGCTAAGGCTAAAATCTCCAAACAATGCCCGTACAGATAGCCGAGGCATCATCGCCCGTCGTTTGATACTCGATGTTCCAGGAAGCATTCTCGGCGATGTCAAACTGTGCACCAATATAGCCGCCAAATATTGATTCTTGTTTGATATCTAATGTCTCAAGAAGAGGACCAACTTTTCCAACATCTCCACCTACGAAGTGTAGGAACGGCCCGACATAGAGGCTCATTCCCTCCATCTGATAGGTTGGTCCTGCTGCAACCTGAATTTCGTAAGAATCAATTTCAACGTCACCATCTTCAGATTTTGTCCAATCCATCTGAAAAAGTCCACCCCAGGTTAGGGGATCGCTCTCTGCAAAAGTTACCTTTGTTCCGAAACCATAAGCAAACTGATTGTTGCCCTCGAAGTCCTCGGCCGAGATGCCAGCAAATCCCAGACGTATGAATCCTTCCCAGTTATCAGAGATACCGTAGCCAAGATTGGCCAAGTAGGCAAGCGACTCAAGATCTTCAGCAGTACCTCCATCTTCTTCGAGGTTCATCTTACTCCAGGAAAAATCAAAGCCTACACTCATCTGACTTTGTTCCAAGCCAGCCATTGGAGGTCCCATCGGGCGTAAGGCCCAAGCAGCCGAACTCCACAAACCGGCCACCATAAGCACAACAACTAACAGTAACATTCTCTTTTCCATAACTCATTCCTTTCCAAAAAAACCATAAAACTTATGTCCCTAATCACGTCGCAGTGACGCTGTACAACTCCGTTACTTAATGAGGGGAATGCTATTTCTTCGTGTTGGACGAATCAAGAAAAATAATAAGAATTTCTAATAATTATTACTATATATTTTGTTAGAACATTTCTAATTCTTTGTATGTAATGGAGTTATAGCATATAACAAAAATGAAAAAACTTTAGCAGCAGATGTAAAAATTCCTTTGCTCGATGCTTTTGAGAAACAATGGAAGTCACGCGGAAAGGTGCAAAAACGCGCAGTGGCAGCCGCATTGCACCTGTGGATATCCTTGCCCGAGGATTTGCAGGCCAGGTTGATTAGTCAGGAATTAGGTGAAAACGATTTCTTAAGTCTCGTTAGACAAATAGTTGATGAGCATATTCAGCTTAACTGCTCTGCACTGTCAAAGAATATTCACAAAAAATCTGCCAAAAAAAGGATGCGAAAGAGCTAAATATTCCCAACATACGAGTAAACTCGATTTTTAGGTATATGTCGGAGAAAAACCTTTGTGATAGGATACTTTCGACCATATTGTCATCAACGGTCTATTTTTTTGTTTTAAAGTAAGTTTATCCGGAATATTCCCATCTTAAAAGTACCTATCCAGCCGCATCTACCTCTTTAAAATATCTTGTTCGTATTTGACAATTTCCCCATTCTTTGGTATTATTCCCCGCTTTTGCAATTTTGACAATCTTAAATAAGTGAATCGACACCGATGTCGAATACGAGACACAAATATGCAAATTAAGCCGTTCAAAGCGTTCAGGTTTGATGGGGCGGTAGTTGGCGATGTGGGCAGATGTATTGCTCCTCCTTATGATATTATCAGCGACGCCCAGCAGGAACAGCTCTATAAAAAGAGCAAATATAATATCGTGCGCATAATCAAAGGAAAGACAACTGCTTCTGATAACGGCGAGAATAATCAATACACAAGGGCCGCCGACTATCTCAATAAATGGATAGAGCAAGGCGCTTTGAAGCAGGACGCCACTGAGACTATCTATGCTTATGTCCAGGACTTTGAGCTGGCCGGCACACAATTTCAGCGTCTGGCCTTTATCGCTTTGGCCAAGCTCGAAGATTTCGGAAAAGCCGTCAGGCCTCATGAACAGGTCATGGATAAGCCAATGCTCAACAGACTCAATCTTAAAAGAGCAACCACAGCCAGGTTTGGCTTAGTCCTTATGCTCTACGAAGATGAGCAAAAAGTCGCAGACAAAATCATAAACCAGGCCACAACCACCAGAGCACTTATCGATTCTATCGACGAACAGAATGTACGGCATCGTCTCTTTACGATAACCGCCAGGGAAGATATTGAGCAAATAGCGAAAATGATGAACGACAAAAGCTGCATCATAGCCGACGGCCATCACCGCTACACCACGGCTTTGAATTACTCTAAGGAAAGCGGCAACACGACAGACAGGTATCAAATGCTCGCTTTTGCCAACATGTCTCAGAAAGGGCTAATAGTTTTAGCCACTCACCGACTTGTCGGTAATCTCGAAAACTTTTGTTATGAAAAACTGATTGCCGAGCTCAAAGGAAATTTCGAGCTTACCGAGTACAAGTTCGATTCACCTCAAACTAAAATGGACGCAAGGCAAAAGATGCTTGCGCAAATGAAGGCCGAGCATGACAACAATAAAAATGTCTTTGGAATCTACGGCTCAAATAATGCCTTTTACGTTGCTGTCCTAAGGGACAAACAAGTGATGGATTCGTTTGTGCCTGATATGAGTACGGCCTGGAGAGAGCTCGACGTATCCATCCTGCATAAGCTTATTCTGGAAAAAATTTTGGGCATTGACGAAGAAAGGTTAGTCAAAGGTGAAAATCTTCAATACGTAAAAGACACACCCAATGCAATCGACGAGTCAATCTCTCAGGTTGACGCAGGGCACAAACAGGCAGCCTTTTTTATGAATCCGGTAAAGATGCAGCAGCTAAAATTGGTTACGGACGCAAGCGAGAGAATGCCGCAAAAATCAACTTACTTTTATCCCAAAATATATACAGGCCTGACGATTCAAAAACTGTAATACCGACTTAGACGTCGTCCCTGCGAAAGCAGGGACCTATTAACAAAAATAGTATAGATTCCCGCCCATTCGGCTTCGCTCAGGGCAGGCCTTTCGCGGGAATGACAGAAAGAAGAGAGTAGATGATATGGTAGATTGGAAAAACCCACCGAGATTATTCATTCCCGGGCCGGTAAAGGTAAACGAAGACGTTCTACGACAGCTCGCACGCCCGACACTGGGACATCGCGGCAAAGAGTATGCTCAACTGCATGGCGAAACAGTCGATATGCTCAAAAAAATCCTCTTTACAGACCAGAACATTTTTCTCTCTACGTCCTCAGCCTCAGGAATTTGGGAAGCCGCCATTCGCAATTGTGTTGGTTTTGACGAAACGGTCCTGGCCACCTGCTGCGGTGCCTTCAGCGATAAATGGGCAAATGTAGCTAAGAGCTGCGGAAGAAATGTCGAGGTGCTGAAAGTCGAATGGGGCAAACCTACCTTGCCTGAGATGATTGACGAAAAGCTCGCTACAGGCATATACGCCGCTGTTACCCTCGTCTATAATGAGACAAGCACCGGCCTTACAAATCCAGTCTATGAAATCAGCGAAATGATGAAAGAAAAATATCCGGATGTCCTTGTTTTTGTTGATGCCGTAAGTGGGATGGTTGGTTTGCCTTTGCATTTCGACGATCTCGGCTGGGATATCGTGTTCGCCTCGGTCCAGAAGGCATTTGCAATCCCGCCGGGCTTAGCTGTGGCTGCGGTTAGCAACAGGGCCCTGGAAAAAAGCGGCAATGTCCCCAACAGAGGTTACTACTTCGACTTCCAGCTTTATGCAAAAATGGCCGCGAAGAACCAGACTCCTGCCACGCCGAATATCCCTCATATCATGGCCCTGAATTACCAGTGCGAAAAGCTGCTCGCAGAGGGTATGGAAAATGTCTGGGAAAGACATATACAAATGGGTGATTTTGTAAGGGCCTGGGCCAAAGAAAAATTTGACCTCTTATGCGATGAAAAGTACGCCTCTAACACCCTCACAACCGTCAAGAATACCCACGGCATCAACGTCGCCGAAACTATCAATGCAATACAGCAAAAACATAATACCATTTTCGGAAACGGCTACGGCAAGCTGAAAGACCAAACCTTCCGAATCGCCCACATGGGTGATATCACTCTCGACGACCTGAAAGAGCTCCTGGCCTGGATCGACGACGAAATTACCTAAAACCCACCTTTGTCATTTTGAGCGAAGCAAAGAATCTCATATTTAGCCCCAGGTTCTACCTGGGGTTTTTTATATATGCGCCGAGACAAGCTACAATCACGATGTCATGTGATAGCTGAACTCGAGCACCTTAGGCCCAACCAGCTTTCGGTAATCATCCATGCTTATCCGTATTGCTTTTTCATGCGAGCCAGCCTGGAACGTGATATGGTCGTCTTTCTCAAGAGCCTTGTCCATAATAGTAGGCAAATCGTACAAGTTGCCGAACGGCGGCTCAGCTCCCAGCTCACAATCGTCGAATATCTTGCCGATTTCCTTTTCCTGGGCTAATTCAACTGATTTAGCGCCCAGTTGACTTTTCAACGCCCCTAAGTCAATCTTGTAACACGCTGAAAGCACACACATCATGTATTTTCCGTCGGCTTTGACTATCACCGGTTTGGCTACGTATTTGCCCGGCTCGTGCTCTACCGCCGCCACTTGCTGCGCCGTAAAGGCTGGTGGGTGTTCAGTAACCTCGTAACGAACCGCCGACTTGTCCAAAAGTTCTATCACTCGCATCTTAAACCTCCCAAAAACTGTTATTGGCTGATAGATATATTATACGACATTTATCTAACCACCTTTTTTACACTAATCAAGGAAAAAACAGCCAATTCTTAAATCAGGGGCGGTATAAGGAAACGTAGAACCTAAATTTGAACCGAGGGGATTCCTGATTTGTAGCAGGTAGGATAGGCTTTAACGTTTGTTGTTTCTATATCATATCGCCATAACTACTCGTACAGATGCGTAGATTCTGTTTCTTCAACAGGCCGTGTAAGCTGGTCAACGTTCATGACGACTTTGAATCGTACATCACCCGGCTTGACAGCCACGACGACCACGCGCCAGGCCGCTTTGTCCTTCGGTGCGAGACTGCTTAACGGGAAAAAATTCACCATCCGTCCCTCTGCGGAACCGGCGGTTGCGCCGGCTGACGAAACGTATTGAACATTATCTTCCAAAATACAAGCAATACGAACGTTTGTAGCAGCAGCAGAGCCTTGGTTCGTCACACTGATTACGTACGTCGTGCGGGCGCCGACTTTAACCGGGTCATCGACGTCAACAACTTCCAGCGCTACAGCAGAAATACCGGTTATCAGGGTCTTCACCAAAGCAGTCACAGCCTCTGAGCAATATGCAGTTGCAATTGCTCTATTTGTCAGCGTGCCCGCTTCAGTTGGCAGGTAGGATACACGTACCTTTTTGAAAGTGTTAGGTGCAAGAGTACCGAGCTCCCAGATTAATTTTGAACCGGAGAGTTTTGCACCTGTACTTGCTTCTGTTGAGGTTACTCCTTCCGGGATATTATCTTCTATAACGGTATTTTTCGCCGGTGTTGTTGAATTGTTGGCAACTATTATTTCATAGGTTAATGGCCGACCAAGGTATTGCTGTTCAGGACCGTCATTGGTGATTGTCAGCACAGAAATGTCCACAATCGTTGTGGTTTCTGCTGATTCAGCACTCAGACCGGTAGATGAGCTGGCCACCGCCTTGCTGATATAGCTGCCTGACTTAGTGGCCCGCAGTTCAGCCGAGAATTGCTGCGACTGACCCTCCGTCAGGGTGCCTACATCAAATACTAATTTGCTATTGCCATCGACCGTCAGCAGCCCCGCAGGAAGTGTTTCCACGATTTTGACGTTTCGTGCGGACCCTGTTCCTGAATTGGACACCACGAATACCACCGGAATCGGCTCGCACAGCAAGGCCTCCACCGGCGCCGTCTTCGTCAGCTCCAGCCTGGGCTGGACAACCCTTATCTCGGCACGGGCCGGAACGATGGGAGTAACAACATTTGTGCTGTGTTCAAGGGGGTCGGTCTGTGTAGCTACGCCGGAAACCGTAATTAGCTTGCTCGCTTTTGGTCCAAGCGACTGTATTTCCCATACAAGTTTGTTCAAATCTTCTCTCGCTGCAGGACTTGCGCTTGTGAAATCGAAATTATCTGAAAGCTCTTCGGTTATCAGAATATCAGTCAGCTTTACATCCGTTAGATTTGTCACCTTGATGAAGTAATCGAACGTTCTGTTTAGCTCAACTTCCTTCGGCACAGTCTTGTCTAACTGAATAATCCCGCATTCTGTCCAGGGATAGGTTCTTGAGATTACAGACGAGCCGACCCCATCGACAGCTACCAGTTCGGACTCGACAGCAGCAGGCCCCTTTACGCCCTTTACCGAAGGGGGAACGGTTTGTATTGGAGCTATAGATATAGGTTCCTGGCCACTGGCCCAAAAAAACTTTTCAGCTTGCAGTAGTTCCGGTTCTTCCTCCTTGGCCCCAAAAAGACCCTGCCCGCTCTCGCAACCGGAAGAAACCAACAAACCAAACACTAATAAAACAACCGAGATATTCAGAAATCTTTTCATTTTATATCCCCTTTCGCACCTCCGGGCAGAAAAATGAGAAGAAAATCCTTTAGACGGATTTACAATCCTCGTTTTAATGCCACACAATTTCCGTTAATATATCGGTTTAAGTCTTCACCAAGTTAACCCAAAAAACGAATATGGACTATCGCTAATGTGATAATCTTTATCCATAACAACCGATAAAAATCGAAGATTCATACCTCCTGTGAATATTTATAGCGAGCCTAATGTCAGGTTGATGCCGTTGCAGGACCTATAAAAAAGCCCACTAAAAGGAATTGCATTCCCTTCTCCTTTCAGCGCTCCGAAGGCCGCTAAAAACAATATAATTGTACACCTTTTTATGCTGCGAATCAAGGAAAAAATACCCAAAGATAACGTTATAACGTCAGGTATTATGGGTAAGTTTGATTTTATGCCGGCATAGGAACCGACCGAAAAGGGCTCGTTCGACCGGCCGGGGACCAACCTGCTGCCGGCAGCGAAGACCTGATAAACTTAAGAATATGGAATCTGAACAAAGTATTGAAATAAGAAAAATGCCGGAGCAGACCTGTCACAAAGAGGTAGGCGCTCCGGAATCCCGGATTGCAAGCCTTTTGAAGGCCTTGTCCTAACGCCCCAGGTTGTCTCAACCTCAAACCTGGCACTTGGACCCGTGCTTAGCTGCTCCGGCTATGATAATTTATCAACAAATAGAAAAAAAACAATAAAAAATTCTTGAAAAATATTTAAAGTCAACGAAAGCATCGAAAGTATGAGTATCGGTGTATCAGGAAATCAGGATGCAGGTTATCCGTAGAGCAGGGTATCAGAAAAATGAACCTGATGCCCTGATAACTTGACCCGCCAGATGTATGGCGGGCTACCTGATAACCTGGTACCCTGATAGCCACTACCTGGTAACCTGATGGCCTGATAGCCTTATTCTTTCTTTAGCTCACTTTACGATATATTCAAAATCGGCCACTCGTCTTGGCGAAGCAAGCCGTATCCAGACAGACGAGAAATCTGCCGGTCCTGACCAATAACTTCACCCAAGCCAAACAGAAAAGCCCCATCAGTGCGGAGGGAGAGGAAAAAGCGAGAACATCTGCAGGGGCTTGAGGACAATATTTTTTTATAAGAACAAATCTACAGCATCTTGCGTCTGCGGAGGAGCCAGCCGGTAAATGTTATGCCGATGCTGCCGAGAATAACGGCACTGGGGACGGGGACAACGGTTGGTTCATATACGTAACTTATCTCATATGCGAAGGCATAATTGGCCTCAAATATTGCCTCAATATTTGGCGAAATGTTGGTAACACTAAAACTAACATCGATTCTTGGTGCCAGGTCAAATGTACCTACTCCAATGAATTGGTCGAGTTCTGAGCCAGAGTAGTACTGTGTATAGGAACCCTCACTGTCAATTCCACCCCCTCCCACTAAAGTCCAGTCCTGCAAAGGGTCAGGAAATGGCGAGCCCCCACCAAAACCTCCAGACGAAGAGAACCATAAAATCTCACCAGACAATGGAGTTCTCGAAACGTACCCAACAACATTATAATGATAGTCAAAATATCCCTCCTGCTGAGAAATATTATGGGCATAAACACGAGTATTGGCTACGCCAGAAATACGCTTATACTCTACGCTGGTCAAGTGGCCAAGACTGGGGTCGAATAATGAGAAGGGAACTGAGTCGCTCTCACTGTGTGAGTAGGTTGTTGGTGCCGTTATCGAGAAGCTTTCAGAGAGGTCCCATGAGCCTAACTGAATTATCATATCTGCTCTTGACGTTCCAGAGGCCATTAAGACGACTATTGCCAAAACAAGAATTGATTGTCGTTTCATTATGTAACCTCCATCAGTTTAGTGTTTCGGTACGCCTCGCTAAGCTACATTTACGATTATATACAAAGAAATGAAGTCAAATCAAGGAAAAAATTGGCTCAAAAATGGCGAAAACATCTGTGTTCTACGTTTCTGCAGGGTCCTATACATACTATATTTACTTTAAAACTTGCCTTTGCTAAAATGAATTATAAAGCCCCTGCAGAAGAACATTTGGTTTGGATATATATCGGGATAACAAAGGAATGGGTAAGAGTAATCAAAATAACAAAAGGGAATACGATGGATTTATGTTACGTCCAGTTTTTCCACAAGACAAGATAGACTTGCATAAAGCACAAACGCTTGGGCCAAATGAGGAAGAGCTTCTCATAGCACTCTACTATGACCACTCCAAATGGTTGGAGGAAGTGAAAATAGTTTGTGAACGCGCTGGGAAACACTTGGAACAATATTTGAGGAAAGCGCTTGGATTGGCTATTGAAGCCGGTCGAGTTCGCGATTGCAATAATAACACGGCGCTAAGACTTCGAGGACCTGAACGAACCGGCCCAGACATACTTCTCTTTTTTGTAAAAAAGTGCCCACACGCTCGTGACGCCCTATTGAGGGGAGAACTACCCACTTATCCCTGGCGGATTTCACAACCAATTGAACAGGAGCAAAAGCCCGCAAAAACAGAGCAAAGTAAGCCTTTCGGTAAACTCGGGTGGATAAAAGCTTTTCTGTGGAAACTATACGAGAAATCTCTGAAAGTTGTTATTGATGCTATTCTCGAAAGAGTCTGGCCGAAATGAATTTGGCTTATAAGAACAGCACACTACCGTAGTCGATAGCCATAATGACCCAAGCAATTACCTCCGGTTGTAGCCGGTCTGGGCGTGGAGGACATCTATAAAGGCTAACATATTCTCTAATGGGACATCGCCCTCGACGGCGTGGGCCGGTGCGAAGATATAGCCGCCGTCTTTGCCTGCTTTCAGCAGTTTTGTTGTTGCCCTCTTAACATCTTCGACCGAGCCGTAGGGCAGGGTCTGCTGCGTGGACAGTCCCCCGTGAAATGCAAGCCGTCCCTTGTACCTTTTCATAAGGTCAAAGACGTCCATAACCTCCGGCTGAAACGGATTAAAGCAATTCAGCCCAAGCTCAATCAAATCATCAAAAAGCTCATCCACCTTGCCGCACGAATGGATAGTAACGTACTTGCCCGCCTCTCGAACCACCGAATACATCCGCTTCAATTCCGGCCGGATAAACTCCGCCCACAGCCGCGGCCCCATCTGCAGGCCCCTCTGCTGGCCCCAGTCATCGCCGAAATAGACCGCATCTATATCATACTTGAGGGCCTCGGTGAGCTGGGCGATGTTATAGTTGGCTATTGTATGCAGCAGCTCGTGCGCGAATGCCGGATGGTCCAAGAAATCCATCATCAGGTTCTGCATCCCCCGCATTGCCCAGGCCCGCTCGTATAGCGAAAATCCAATCTTAAAGACCCGGAAACAATCCCCGTACTCGGACAGCAGCTCAGGGATATTCTCAAAGAATCGCCTGTCTAACGGGTCGGGAAACTCATATCCGGCCAGGGTCGGCTCCGGCAAAACACACCCCTCAACATTACCTATATCCTTGTCAATCCTGCGGTCCCACACCGCCCCGAAGAAATCACGGAAGCGGTCGTTGCCGAGAGCAGTAAAAAAACCCATATTCCTGCCTAACTTGAGAAAATGGTTGTCCAGGACCTGCTCCAAATCATCCCGGCCAAAATGATTCCGCAGCTTCTCAGCCGCTTCAACAGTAAAGCCGCACTGCCAGGGAACGTACGGAACCCTACGTCCCTCAATCGCCAGCTTGACCACCTCTCTTTTATCCATTCACCATATCCCCAAATTATAATGAAATTTGAAACTATTGCTCTGTCACTCGTGATTTGAAGAATTGTCATTCCGACCGAGACACACACCGACGTCGTTCCGAGCGCAGCCCCGTTCTTGCTTTCGCCTGCTGCCTCGTCTTGCGACGAGAGTCGCAGAGGCAAGCAAGAAAGCACGGGGGCGGAGTCGAGGAATCTGTTTTAAAATACCCCTCGATCCTTCGGCTACACTCAGAGCAAGCTTTTTTTCGCTCGGGGTGACAACATTCTGTAAAATCGCCATCCGTCAATACATCTGTAACAAAGCACTATTCAGAGGAGGATACAGAAATATCGCTAAGTGCCTTTCCGGTCAGGCCTCTCAGGCGAACATCATCCCCGAAACGCTCAATATCGACATAATGCAAGCCGACTGCCTGTGTTAGTTCAGCCATCGGCCCGGTTATCTCGACACTGCCCTGCGCACCTAATATCTTCGGTGCGATATAAACGACAATCTCATCGGCAAGCTGCTCTTTCAAAAACGAGGTCATCACCCTTGGCCCGCCTTCGACAAGCAGATGACCGATGCCGCGCTTACTCAGCTCATCGAGCAGAGAATGCAGGTTGGACCGGCCTTCCATATCCGGATAGGCAAGCACCTCGGCCCCCTTCTTGGTAATCTTTTCTGCAATTTCCGTATTAACTTTTACTGCGCTTTCACTCGTATATATCAATACTGGACTTTTCTTGGCTGTCTTAATCAGCTTGCAATCCGGCGGAAGCCTTAGGTGGTTGTCTAAAACGATTCTTGTGAGTTTTTTGCCTTTGCTCGGCCTGGCCGTCAATAGCGGGTCATCCGCGATTACGGTATTTACACCGACTAATATGCCTCCGGCGCGCCGGCGTAACTTGTGCACGTCTTTTCTGCTTTGTTCGCCGGAAATCCAACCGCTCCCTGACGGCTGCGGCTCGGCTGTGGTGACTTTGCCGTCAATGCTCTGTGCCCATTTCAATGTCACCCAGCATTTTCCGGTAGCCGCAAATTTGATAAAAGGGGCATTCAGCAGTCTTGCCTCGGTTTCGCAGATACCGGTCTGTACTTCAATTCCTGCATTACGTAATTGCTCGATGCCCTTACCTTTGGCGTGTTCCGATGGGTCTATCGTTGCGACAATAACCTTCGCCAATCCGGCTTCAATTATAGCCTGCGTGCAGGGACCGGTCTTACCCTGGTGAGAGCACGGCTCAAGCGTAACGTACATAACAGCGCCGCGAGGATTGACGCCTAAGGTCTTGCAGTCTTCCAGGGCGTTTATTTCCGCGTGTGGGCCACCGAACTTTTTATGCCAGCCGATGCCGATAATCTGATTGGCTTTTACGATAACGGCCCCGACCGCAGGATTCGGCTCAACAGAACCGATACCCTTTCGGGCAAGCTTTAATGCTTTCCACATGAATTTTTCATCTCGTGTGGTAATCAACTCTACATTAGCTCCTATAATGGAATAATTTGTGGGTCTCCATCAATTAGAAATCGTACAAATCCATCTTGTGTTAATTCGAATGTACCAATTTCTTCTAAGCTTGACGTTCGTAAGGAAGGTTTAAGAACTGCGAATTTGACATTACCAGGTTTTCGCTTCTCTTTCTTCGTCGCTAGCTTTACACTTTCTCCATCCTGAATTGAAATACAGTATTTTATTTCCTTAACCGCGTCACCCCATCTAACGTATGCTTTTGGGGTGTCGTAAAGGATACATCCACGATGAAAAGCAAAAAGAGATCCTTGTGTCCAAACTTTCTTAGTTTTCTTTTCCGGCTTCATTTTTTGTGTTTTTTCATCCAATATAAGTTTGCCTGTTGTTTCAACACGATCAGTTTTTGCTATATCCAAACAGTCATTGAAACAAGATGGGACATATATGAACCATTCATCTTTGTCTATATGTATACGCTCGGGGTTCTTAAGACATTTGGTACGCCTATGTTGTCTAGCCTTTTGGGCAATAAGTCCTTGCAGAAGTTGTAAAGATTCGTTTCTTGATTTCATTTTCTCAAAACTGCCTTTTCAAGAGCTTTCTTTGCTTTTTTTACATTTTTCTGTGCATTCTCTAATAGAATTTCAGATTCGTTCAATTCAGATAAAAGAATTGGAATAGATGTTCTTTCTAAGTGTGAGTTGATTTTCAAAAAAATATTCTTCTGATTACTGTCAAAAAGAATTGAATCGTCGCCAGCTATAATACGTTTTAAATGTTTGCATAGTTTTCGATTATCTCCAGCAGGACATGAGCAAAAAGCTGAGATTTCATTTTCTTCAAGATAAAATCGAACTGTATATGGATTACCAGAAGAACTTTTAGCCAAAATCTCAATATAATTAATCATAATCATGAATTTCCTTTTTGTTTTAACTTAAGGTTTATGCCCGATACGTTCTATGAATTGATTTTCATCAATAACTTCGATACCTAGCTCTTGAGCTTTTCTAAATTTGCTCCCCGGATTAATACCAGCTAATACGAAATCCGTTTTCTTACTTACACTGGATGAGACTTTCGCTCCCGCCCGCCTTATCACTTCCTCTATTTGCGGGCGTGTAAAGTTCTCTAAGGTGCCTGTAACAACAATCGTTTTGCCTGCTAATCCCCCAGGTTCGTGCTGAAAATGTGCTTCCTCTGGTTTGATTCCTAATGATATCAATTCTCTCAGAACTGCTTTGTTTTTTTCAACTTCTATGTAATCACAGAAGCTGTCTATCATTTCATCGCCGATATCTTTTAATCGTTCATTTTTTTGGAGATTTTTGTTTTCATTTTCATATACTTCCTCGCTTATCTCACATCTGTTACGTTTCTCCTGCAACAATTTTTTCCTCGCTCGTTCTTGTTTTTTCAGTTCCTTCAAATCCTTACGTTTGGCGGATATGAGATTTTCAAATGTTCCAAAATGATTTGCGAGAGTTTGTGCTGATTGTCCACCAATATGCCTAATACCAATCCCTGCTAATAATCTCCATAGCGGCCTCTGTCTGCTTTTCCGAATAGATCTAATTATATTGTCTATACTTTTATCAGCCATTCGCTCCAATTCAATCAAGTCCTCTTTTTTCAACTTGTAAAGGTCTGCGAAATTCCTAACAATGCCGGTCTCAACCAGTTGTTCAATAAGGGCCGGACCTAATGCATCGATATCCATTTGACCTTTGCCTACGAAGTGTTCCAAACGCTCCTTCAGTTTTGCAACACAGTTTGGATTATCACAGCGCAGATATATACCATTTTCGTCTTTTTTTACTTTATATTCGCATACAGGACAAATCAAAGGAATCGCAAAGATTTCACCAACTACGTTTTTCCGCTTTTGCATCTCCACTTTAACAACCTGTGGTATTATCTCTCCGGCCTTTTCTATTACTACCGTATCGCCGCATCTCACGTCAAGCTTTGCGAGCATGTCAAAGTTGTGCAGGCTTGCTCGTTTAACTGTTGTGCCTGCTAACAGTACTGGTCTTAAATTTGCCACAGGTGTTAAAATGCCGCTTTTGCCGACCTGGACATCGATTGATTCGACGATAGTTTCCGCCTGTTCGGCTGCGAATTTATAAGAAATGCACCATCGAGGCGCTCTGCCTGTTGCACCTAATATGTCCCGTTGTTCGAAACGATTTACTTTTATAACCATGCCGTCAATCTGGTAATCCAGCCTGGAGCGTTTTTCACTCGAAGCCAAACAAATATCTATTACTTCGTCTATGTCTCTTGCTCTTTGGATATTTGAATTAACCGGCAGGCCGAGTTTTTTAAATCTCTGAAGTGTTTGATAATGATTGTCCGCTAATGGCTCGGAAATCTCGCCGGTCGCGTATGCGAAGAATGAAAGGTTCCTCGCAGCAGTAATTCTTGCATCCAATAGTTTCAATGACCCCGCCGCTGCATTTCGCGGATTGGCGAAGGCGGTCTCGCCGGCTTCGGTGCGGAGTTTATTCAGCTCGACAAAAGCACTGGTTGGCATATAGACTTCGCCGCGAACTTCGAGTACGGCGGGAATTTTTTCACCTCTTAATGTCAATGGAACTGCTTTTATTGTCCGCACATTGGCGGTAACCTCATCTCCCACCCGACCATCTCCACGAGTGGCGGCTGTGGCGAGAGTGCCTTTTTCGTAGCGGAGACTAACAGCCACCCCATCGATTTTAAGCTCGACAACATAATTAAAATCTGCCTTCCCGAGCTGCTTGCGTACTCTCTCGTCAAAAGCCCTTAGCTCATCGGCGTTATAGGTGTTGTCCATACTCAGCATCGGCACTGCGTGCCGGACGTTGGTAAAAGCTTCAAGCGGCCTTTCCGAAACACGCTGAGTGGGTGAATCGCCAGTTATAAACTGCGGATTGGCCTCTTCCAGCTTATTTAGCTCGGCAAAGAGCTTGTCGTATTGCCGGTCGCTGATTTTCGGCTGATTGAGCACGTAATAAAGATAATCGTGCCCTCGAATCTCCTCCCGCAATCGCTCGATTTGTTTCTGAATATCCTTCGCCATAACAGCCAATGTTATATGCTTTTTTGACCTTTTTCGCAAGACCGCAACCAGCCGCCAAAGTAATAATAGAAAGTAATTCAAAAAAGAGACATCTTATATTCAACACAACAGTTTGGCAGCTAAAGCCAAAATACTTAAAGTGAGCTAAAGTGACACGTAAGTGTCATCCTGAGGCGAAGCCGAAGAACCTGCCCTGAGCTTGCCGAAGGGATCTGGCCAACAAAACAGAGATTCTTCACTTTGCTGCGCTTCGTTCAGAATGACAGTAAAGCTGTCACTTTAGGCACTTTACACTTTATTTAGAGCCGGGTCGTTTTGCGAGAGCATCCAATTCTTTAACTGCCGCCGCATTTTCTTTAGAATAGGCCCGGCCTCAGGCTTGACGGCGATATTATTAAGCTCGTAAGGGTCCTTTTGCAAATCGTATAATTCTTCGGCCGGGTGATGCTCAATAACATCCAGCAGTTTGGCGGCCTGCGGGTCGGTTTTGGCCTTTTCTACCCAGGTGTCCCAGACCTGCTTATGGCTTTCGGGGATGTCCGGCACCTTTGTAAAATGTGTGGTCCAGGTATTTTCCGGATTAAGATTCAAAATATACTTATAGCGTACATCCCGAACGCCGCGCTGAGGAAAGACATTCATATTGCCGTCACGTGTATGGCTGGCATAAATAAATTCCCGGAAGGTCCTGCTTTTCCCCGCCAATACATCTGAAAAACTTTTTCCGTCCAGTCCTTCGGGCTGCGGCCCGCCTGCGATATCAATAAAGGTCGGCGTTATATCGACAAACGAAATTAGAGCATCGCAAACCGAACCGGGCTTGATTTTTCCGGGCCGGATGGCAATAAAAGGCACATGAATGCCGGTATCATATACCGTCCATTTCGAATGCGGCCACTCGGAGCCCTGATCTGTTGTGTATATAAAAAGCGTATCGTCCTCAAAACCGCATTTCTTCAATAAGGCCCTGACTTCGCCGACCCGTTTGTCCATCGTCGTAATGTCCTGATAATAATTGGCCATTGCCCTTCGGGTCAGTTCCGTGTCAACAATATAGGGGGGTAACTTCAATTTGGACGGATTGTAGATCTTGTTCGGCTCCCAGGTGACATGCGGACTGCTGTCGGCAAGAATCAGACACAAAGGCTTGTCAGGCTGCTCCTTGGAATGTTCTGCAAGAAAATCATCGACGGCCCTGACGTTCAGACCTTCCCTGCGATATACTCTGTGATTGTCGGGGTTACGCGGCAGTCCGGCATTAATATATTCGAACGAGAAGACTTTTTTCGGCTTGGCATGAAATTTGTTCGCCAGTACAATCCGATAGCCCAAATGGCTCAGATAGGTCGGCAGTGACGTGATATCGTCCCGGCAGACAGTGTGATTTCCCATACAACCATTACGAGCAGAATGAAGCCCCGTCCACAATACCGAACGGGAAGGCGCGCATGTTGGCGATGCGGCGAACATATTTGTAAAGAGCATCCCCTCTTTTGCAAGGTTATCAATGTTAGGGGTCTGGATATCTTTGTTCCCGTAACAGCCCAGAAAATCCAGACCGTGGTCGTCGGAAATATATATAATAATATTGGGTTGTTTATTATCTTTATTGCCTTTTGCATACGATGAAGCTGTCGGTATCGAAGCGATTACCACTCCCAGGGCGGAGCGTTTTAGGAATTTCCTGCGGGTTATACTTTGAGCCATATTATTTTCTCAAAACCTGTATGATAAATTTTTTTTATCCTGTAGATTGCCGAAGCAATTTCCTTAGCTCTGCAACGGTTTCGGTGTACTGAGGGTCACCGGCAAGATTATAGTATTCCCCTGGGTCAGTGTCGTGGTTATACAATTCTGCTCCCTGTTTGCCCCCGTCCCATTCCGTATAGCGCCAGCGCTCGGTTCGCACGGAACGGCCGGCTATCCTGCCCCGCTGCACTTGCGTAAACGCCGTCTTTTTCCAGGGCAGCTCCGGGTCGTTGAGTAACGGCTTAAAGCTGGTCCCTTCCAGATTCGCAGGAGGCGAAAGCTCGCACAAGTCGGCAAGTGTGGGATAAATGTCCACAAATTCCACAATCCCTGAGCAGCCCCTTCCCGCAGTCTTTATTTCCGGCATCACCACAATCAAAGGGGCTTGCGCCGACAGCTCAAACAAGGTGTTCTTGTTCCACCAGCCGCGTTCGCCGAGATGATAACCATGGTCACTGAAAAACACCACAATAGTATTTTGCCAGAGCTCCAGACGGTCCAGAGCCGCGATTATCTTTCCCAACTGTGCGTCCATAAACGATATCCCGGCGTAGTAGGCGCGCATAAACTCGCGGCGCTCCCGGTCGGTGAAACGGTCGAATTCGGCCTTCCAGCCGCTGCCAATCGCCTGGACAAGCTCAGCGGAGTGGTCGGGTGGGTCTTTCGGCGGTTTAAGACTCTCAAGTGGATAGAGGTCGAAATATCGTTTTGGCGAAATGAACGGGTCGTGCGGCTTGTGAAATCCAACCGCAAGAAAGAACGGGCCACGCCGGTACTGTTCCAGCAAACGTATGGCTTCTGCGGCAATTTGACCGTCGGGCTGGTCATCGTCGTTTCCCTCGGCGGCAAGCCATCGGCACCATTTGACTCGACCGCCGGTAAGATTTCTTCCCTGCCCTTGTTTGCCCGCTGGTGTTCCTTTTGGGTCAGATGTCACCTCCCACGCCTGAGGGTCATCCATATTCCTGGCTGAATGGAAAACTTTTCCCAATCGTGCCGTGAAGTATCTGTTTTTACGAAACAGCTGCGGCAGAGTTACGGCGTTCGGCAGCTTCGAGCGGAAAGGCGTGGTATTATTTAAAATGCCGGTTGTATCGGGTCTCAGTCCGGTGAGAAACGATGTGCGGCTCGGATTGCAAATAGGGAACTGGCAGTAAGCACGGTCAAAACGAATACCCCGCGCAGCTAACCGGTCGATATTGGGGGATTTGACCACAGAGTGGCCGTAACATCCAAGGGAATTATTCAGGTCATCGACTACGATGAATAATACGTTTGGTCTTTGTTTAGAATCTTTGGGCTTGGAGTTTCGCGGCCGAGGTGACATACCTTCCTGTGCCAAAATTTTTCTACCCGTCCAGTTTCCAAATGCCGCTGACCCTAATACCGTGCTTGCTTTCAAAAACTGCCTTCTTGTTATTGCGGATTTCTTCATTGGACTCCTGGCTCCCGTTAATGGTATCTGCTTACCTCCAAGGTACTGTACCCGGCCGGTTTTCATTGGAAGGTAGAGCTGCTCATAAGTTGCGGCCGTGCCATAAAAGATACAGTATTATGAACAGCGAAATTATACACGGCTCCGGCACTACGAGCAATAGTCTGCTTTTCAGAGCGGCCACGTTCGCAAACCTATAGCGAATAAAATAGGGGACCTGCATTTGCAGGCTTGTGCAACCTTATTGAACATAGTAGTATGCTTTTAATTGAGTATCTCGGTCCGGATTATTTTCGGCTTGTAAAATACAATGTGTGTCTCAAATTAAAGAGGCTGAATAATGAAAAAAAGGAAAGAGCGATTGGTGCCGTACGATATGGTATCTCCGGGTTTTGAGGCGATATACACGGGCAGGAAAGCTTCGTCCGAAGGCGAGAAAGTCGAGATGATTACAACCGTTATTGCAGACGAAACGGGTAATGAGATAAGGAAGTGGCCGGTTGTTTCCTGGACGTTTCCGGGAGAGGAAAAGAACTGGGATGAGGAAATTAAATACATCAACGGCATGCAGAGCGAATTAGGAGCTCTGGATGACAGCACCCGGCGGATTCGCGCTCATATCGCGAGCCTTGTGCCGTGTGATAGTGGATTTCCGGTTACTGTTGACGAATTGTTGAACGCCATCGGCAAAGGGAAACTGAATGAGCCCTCATTTCGCAACGGATGCTGGTGTTCCGGCATGTGGTGGGAACAGAAAACCACCCAGCCGTCTCATATGGAGAGCATGAGAACAATACATACCGTATTAACAGGTTATCTCGCAGGCAAATCCAGAGAGGGTTTTATCAAGGAATTTCCTCACGCCGCAGGATTCATTAACCGCACTTATGACTGGCTTGAGCCGGCAACAGAGCTCACGGAAGTCCAGAAGTTGATGATGGAACGGATGCTTCTTACTATTGAATACTTTTCGAAGACTAGTGATACGGTGCCTTATTCTCAATTCGATGATATTTCAAAACTGCAGGAAGGTGAGAGGTTTGTCAAGGAACTTTTCGGGGAGGGTGGGCAGGGAGCTCATCTCGATTTGGAAATATCAAAGAAATCTGCTCTGCCCCGTGTCTATCCGAAGTGGAAGCCGGAATATCAGGAAAACCTTGAAAGCCTTGAGGATTCACGAAAAAAAGAGTTATATAAAACCTGTTGTGCCATTGCCTCTGGTGTGCACACCTTGTCCGATTGCCATCATAGCACATTTCGTTACATCGAAAGCTGGATTCATGGTATTGGAATCGGCAAATTGGATATCCCGACCCGCAAAGTCGGTACAGAGAGGGAAAGGCTCGGCCGGTTGCTGTTCGGTTACGTGCTGGGATTGGACAAATGGCTGTTAGGCTTACCGATGCAGTTTGTCCTTCTGGATTTAGGGCACATAGACCTTGGGTTCGAATCACAAAATGAGATACTTCGCGTATACGCCTATCTTGGTGAAGAAAGAACGCCTGTGAAAGAATGGCTCGCGGCCTGTTTGTGGCACAACCTTACATATTGTCCGATAGCCAGCAATCCCGGCGGCCTCGTTCGCCACAAGAATCTGCTTGAACGCGCTGCACAAGCAGATATCAGCCTGCGTGGATGGATAGAATCTGTTCTTGAAAATCATTTACCAAACGACAATTGTGTTTGACAAAATTGCCAAATTTCAGATAATATATTAAAGTTTATATGAAAAATGGCCCTAAAAGCCGATGTATTGATTTGCATTTTGCTATTCCCCGATAGCTCAACTGGTAGAGCGAGCGGCTGTTAACCGCTAGGTTGTAGGT
>CAYUFX010000082.1:0-22370 GCA_964444135.1 uncultured Pirellulales bacterium
TATGAAAATGAAACCGCCTTCCGGCCCAAAAAAACAAACCCAAAACAAACCCAATTCAAACCCAATTTACGAAAGGCCAAAATGAACTTAAAATCGCTTGTCGGAAAATCTGGCCACACCCTCTTTGATGTAAAGCGCAACTTTTCATTACAATTGGTATAATTGGTCAGATAATTCTGAAGATAAATAAATAAATAGCACAGTTTTCACACTTTGCGCTTGTCATCAACGGCTTTTTTTGTTAAATTTTAATTAAGGCAAACCCAAAAGGCCGGTGGTGGGGAAGGCCGATAAAACGTGTCTTAGGAAGGGAGAATCTTTATGAGAGGTTGGAGAATCAAATTCATTTTTCTGTTGATAGTCTATTTCGGCGGCTTTGCAACTGCGATTTACACTCTGGCGCCCGTTCCGGAGAATAATGCCGCTCGTCGCCCGTCGCTCGTCGCTCAGGTAACAGGCCACGAGTCACGGATTACGAGTCAGGAGTTCGCAAAATCTTTTCATTCTGGGATACACAAGTGCATTGACTTCGGCAAGGATGCTGCTTGGCAAACAGCCAAGTTCATAAAACAAAAGATTGACCAAAGGCAGCTTCGAACTGACAGATAAGAGAATTGTTGATTGACTATTTTTTCTTCGTAGCCCCGCTGTTTGCTTCGCAAAACCAAGCAGCGGGGGCAAAGAATGTATTAAAATCGGAAATAGCTCAACTGTTTTTGATTGCTAACTAATAAACGTATATACGTTGCCGAAATCTTTGAGAGGGGGGGGCGTGCGTATATGCAGCATTTGCTGGCCGTGGGTCCCCCAAAGACCCACGGCCTTCAGAATATTAAACTCAAAACCACAGACCAAAGTCTAAAGTCTGGAATCTTGAGTCTTGAGTCTGGAATCTTAGATCTTGAGTCTTGAGTCTTAGGTCTTGAGTCTGGCATCTTAGTTCTTGAGTCTTACTTGCTTGTTAAACATGCGCAGTTGCACGTCGATAGCGCTTAGTACCCAATCTATGTAATGTAATTTGTGAGTGGGCCGGTGGTGTCCTTCGTTCATCAAGCCGCTTTGGACGGTTTTTAAGAATCTGCTTATTGTTTGTGGGCTGATTTCTGTAGGTACGACAGCCCACTGCTTTAACTGCTCATACTGACGCTGCAATTTTCGGCTGCCCCTTAACTGTTCGGCAGTCAAATAATCCGCCGGATTATAGGCCAATTGGAGGCCCTTAAGACACAAGATTAACGGCTCATAGTTGGCCCTTTGTTCCAAACGAATAAATTTATACTGCTGGACATACGTAGTTGCCTGTGCCGGGGGTTTATCTGCTATGGCGTCTGCACCCAGGTACCATCTGCGCTTGCTGGTCCTGGCAAATACGAGTTCTTCATCCCGACGTTCGGTGCCGCCAAATGCAGCATCGGGGTACTGGGTTATTTCATCATGGCCCATTCTGGAAACCCACAGTCTGCCGGTGCCCTTTAGTTCCGGACCACCGCCAAGAACAAGCAGGCACTTGACAAAACCCAAAGGTAGAATTTTTTGATTGCCGAGCTGTTTTTTTCGAAGCTGGAAAGAAAGATGCAAACTATGTGGGCGAACGTCATAGAAATTAACAATCTCGTGTATCAACTGATTAAGAAGCCACGGGTCTGCAGTTGCCGGTCGAGACAGTTCGCCGCGGATATTCAGCCTTCCCGGAGCAAGCTCCAAAAAACCGGACCGCCGTGCCTGGTCGGTTGAACCGGTATGGTCATCGATATAGCCACCGAGCTTCCAGGATAAAACATCCAGGCGAAAGTCATAGAAATACTTAAATCCGTCATAAACAGGGTCAATCTTTTTCTGAATGCTTCTTTGGGGTTCGACGGCCGCTGGACCAAGATTACTTAATTCTACCTCAATTCCAAGTGGAACCAGCCCGGGCTGAAGATTCGAACGAATTTGCTCCAGCTTTGCCCGGGCAATCCGAGCATCAAATATACTGTTCGATGCTCGTACGGCGAATTTTATATAGTCAACAAGGTCGTGTTTGTCACAGGGCATCGTCTGAAGGCTTCTCTCAATAATCAAATCAACAGCCTCGCTGTTTGCATTTACCATTTGCAAAGCCACAAGCACACTAACCGACCGCTTAAAATATCTTTCTGAAATACGCATATGCTCAAGCTCAAAGCGGTATCTGGACTGGATTTGTTCTTCGAGCTGACTGAGCAGGACCTGTTTTAGAACTAAAGCTAAATAGTTTTTCATAAACGGCCTGGCCTGGGGGTCGTCGTATAAGTGTTTTATGCTCGGCCGAGGTCTGTCGAGTTCATGCTCAAGATAATAATCACTAACCGCATCGCTGTGATAATGGCTCATGACCAGGTCACGTTCTGTGGTTGCGAGCAACTCACGGTCGGCTCGGCGTTCCGAGTCCGCATCTGCCGTGCGCTCACCGGGCCGAGTGTGCTTTTTGATGAATTTCTCAATACGTTTTCGCAGCCAAAGCTCGTGTATCAGATTAACGTGGAACCTGTCACCAAAATGCTTTTTCATTGAACTATGAGATACAAGATAAGCCTGTGCAAAGACCGGACCATTGGCCGTATTGATTTGTACCTTTTCTCTTTCATAACGCTTGCCTTCATACCTGTCGATTTCAGCCATTGCCCAGGTAGGAACATCATAGACCACCAGGCCTTCAATGTTTGAAGACGGTGTTGCAACGGCATAGAAATAGACATTGTCGGGGCTGACTTTTCGGTAATGCGGAAGCAATGCTGGTTCGGCCCAGAGGGTCTTGTCGTTTATTTTAGAGGTCTTTTTGGTAAAACTTAAGCCGCTGACTGATTGGAAGATTCTGCGGTCCCGCAGCGAGCCGTAGATGAACAGATTGACCTTTTCTTCGTTCATATCGTATTTCGTAATCCGTGTTAATCTATTTCAATCCCTGTAGTCCGTGTTACCGGATTTGGCTACGCAACTTCAACAGCTCTTTAAATGCACGAAGAATTACGCGCAAATTCGCACCGGTTTGCGAACCGGCTGTCCGTGGATAATGATGAACCCCTTGTTGAGTTACACGGTAACCTCTACGAACAGCACGAGCTAAGATTTCAGCATCGATAAGGGCGCCGGTACTTACCATTTTAATATTATCAAAAATTTCCCTTTTGTATAACTTGAAAGCACAGTCGATATCGCGGATTTTCATACCGAGCAGCAGGCAAACCAGTTTCGTCCAGCACCAGCCATTGATTTTGCGTATGAGATTATCCTGACGGTTCAGTCGATAGCAGCTAACAATATCGTATTGCTCCATCAACCTCAGCAGCGGCGGCATTTCGTTAATATCGAATTGGCCGTCGCCGTCGGTATAAAAGACAAGCTCTTTTGTTGCCGCTTTGAAGCCGGACTGCAAGGCCGCTCCGTATCCGAGATTGGTCCGATGATGCACCACTTTCACCCTGTCCTTTTGGGCGGCAATCTCCTCAGTAATTTGGCCTGTACCGTCGGTACTGCCGTCGTTAACGATTATTACTTCAAAGTCAACGTTGAGCTTTTCCAGGACCGTAAGTGCCTGTTCTACTACGCGGGTAATATTGTCCTGTTCGTTATAACAGGGGAAAAAAACACTGATAGAAACATTGTTTACAAGCTCAGTCATAATTAGAAATAAATTATGTTATTAAACCTGTGCTTACCACCTCTTGCTTTGAGCCACCCTGAGTAATTCGCCTAAACATTCTTTCTCCTGAGCGGCGTAAAAGTTCACGAGTTTCGTGTTTCTCTGTGTACGGGCAACATCCCCCAAATAGAAGCATGCTAACCGCGCAGCTTCAACTCTGTCACGATAGCCGTCCAGCTTGGCCCAAGCAGCCTCATTTTCTATGAATTCGCGAACATAATTTTCACAAAACTTATTAACATCAGGTTGTATCTCGGCGAACCTCGAAGCAACAAACATTATTTCCTCCATAGGGGCAGGCGATGGATTCAAATTGAAAGCTTTAACAGCAAAATCAAAGCCCTTCCTTTTTTCATCTATTCCACGACGATAGAAAAGCCAACTACGGGCACAAATAAGGTTCCGGTGGAAATCATCAGGATAAAGGGTTTTTCCGTTAAATATGCCATCGAAAAGTTCCTTACCACGTGGAGTTCTTACATCGACAAACAATTTTTGCTTGTTATTAAAGAAAACAAGAGGCCAATTGGGATTACGTTCAATACCTTGTATAGCGTGATAGGACATTTTTCGATAATACTCCTGTGGCGGAGGGGTACGATACTCTGAGTATGGCATTAAGACCACCCAGACATTATGGTCCTTCAACTGTTCATCCATCCACTGGCCGATTTTTACATAATCGTCACTGCTTACACTCTGTCTTCTGGCCTCGGCACGTGCGGCTATCTGGCCTGTAATCAGACCTCCGGCCATAATAGTAGACCACTCTTCAAAGGCTTCGCGGTTATACGCCGCCTGTGCCCTGCCATCCATAAATAATTGCAGAGGTGTTCGACCGGTATTCGGGTCCGGTTGCTGACCGAAGGCAATGAAACCTCCCTCAGTCCAGTAATTAAGCATATTCCCTTTGAGCTTGTTGTCCTTTATGAACTTAGTGGCGTAAAAAGGCTTTTGGCCCGAATCGGTCATCCGCATGAACATCGAAGTTAATTTTGGGTCGCGAGGCCAGGAATCCAGATAAATTCGCTTAAATTTAAGCCCCCACCATGTCCCAAAAAACGAGACCGCACCGGCACCGGCAAGGATAAAAAATAATTGCAGATTATAAGGCATCGCCGAGACAATCAGACGATTGTTTTTCCGCAAGTTTCGCACTGCTGAAATTGCACGAACGAACTGGTCGATAAACATCGCTATAACCGGGCAGGCTGCAATGGCTGCTATCGGAATAAACCTGCGGGAACGGATGGCCATATAAATCGTAAGAGCGGCAATAAGAATTATCGATATATCGATTTTGGGCCGTTGATACTCCTCCGTAATATTTACTTTTCGCTTGGATTGCCGGCTGACAGATTTGGAAGTCTTTATCAGGACAACAGCCCAAACCGCAAGAGTTACCCAGGCAATAATATACATTATTAAAAAAGGTCTTTCATCACCGACCAGATTGTCCCAGTCGAAAGCAGGCCACCATTCGTGGATGTTACGCCATCTCGCAGCGTGTTCGCTTACACTGATGACGAAAGTGTGAGTCAGGTTCGTTAAATGAAAAGGATTCAACAAAACCATAGCAAAGAAAGCAACAATAAAAGCGGCGATTGTATGATAAACACCCTTCCATCCAATAGAGACAAGATTTTTCTTGAAAAAAATCAGGACAATATCCAAAACTATCACCAGGATGAAAAATAGAAATGTGGGTAATGTAAGGCCTGCTTTGGAAAGGACTAAATATAAGAATGGCCAGGCAGTAACATTGTATAGAATCGCGGTCCATTTTCTATTGCAGTTGGTCAGCAGGTGCAAACCTATAAACGGAATGAGCATTATAAACACGTAGATGTATCCGCCGTGGACATTGCACCAGAAAACAGTTACCGGCACAATAAGCCATATATACAACACGTTTCGATACGTAGCAAGGACAAGTATGAGCAAAAAGACAGCCACTAACATATTCGAGAAACCCGCGGGGCGAATATCGAGAAACGAACGGCCTGTAAACATCGTAAAGCAGGAAAAAACAGCACATAGAGCCGGATTAACTCCCAATAACCGACCTGTGTAATAAACACAAATCACGGTCAATATGTAAATAGCGAATTTCCAATAGACCAGCGCATTGGAGGGAAAACTCACGCCGTCCGCGTATGATGATTTGGGAACCAGCGAATAGAAGATAACGTGCGTCAGCCAGTTCTGGTTTATCCAGCCGGTCGGATGCCAGTACTTGACCGTCTTAATGCCTACTTTGTCCGTAATCCATTGGGCCCAGTTCGGCCAGGTCTTAATCTCTTCCTCCGTCGGTCCTGCTTTATGTGAGTTTGCGCTGAAAGGCTCGATAGTGTCCACCCCATGATTGACAAAGTGTCGTCCGCACGCCATCGCAACCCAGGTATCGCCCGCTGCTACCATGTGTGTGCAGGCATGGAAGGTAAAAATAAGCATTGCCAGCCAACAGAGGACAACCGACAGACGACAGAGAACTGAAGACATCTGACTTCTGACCTCCGACTTCTGGCCTCTGTCTTCCGACCTCTGACCTTTGTCTTCCGACTTCTGACTTCTGTCTTCCGACTTCTGACTTCTGTCTTCTATTGCTTTAGCCATTCTTCCAGTCTGTCTAATCCTTTGGTAATCTGCTCGAGCGAACAGGCAAAACTCAAACGAACATTATTATCACAGCCAAACGGCTGGCCCGGAACCAGCGCCACATTGGTCTGTTCCAGAAGTGCTTTTGCAAAATCCATACTGCCGTTAATTTTCGTACCATTAATATTTCGGCCATAATGGCTGGAAACAACAGGGAAACAGTAAAAAGCCCCGGTGGATTCGGGGCATTCCACGCCTTCGATGCTGTTTAGCCGCTCTACCATATACTTGCCCCGACGCTCGAATTCTACTCTCATTTTTTCTATGGCCTGCTCGCCCTGCTCACCTAAAGCCGCAATCGCCGCATACTGACAGAAAGTTACAGGGTTCGAGGTCATATGAGATTGAAGACGACCCATTGCCTTTATAACCTCCAGCGGCCCGGCTGTATACCCCATACGCCACCCGGTCATAGAGAAAGTCTTGCTAAAGCCGTTAAGAGTCAGAGTCCTGTTATAGGCATCCTCACTCAGCGAAGCAAAGCTCACAAATCTGGTATCGCCGTAGATTAGCTTTTCATAGATTTCATCCGAGAGCACCATCACATTTGTTCCTTCGAGAACCTTTGCAATGGCTTTTAGCTCTTCCGGCTTATAAGTAAAGCCGCCCGGATTATTCGGAGAGTTAATCAACAGCATTGCCGTTTTTTCCGTAATGGCTTCCTCCAACTGCGACGGCGTAATCTTGTAGTCGTTACTCTTATCGGTTTGAACAATTTTAGCAACAGCACCGGCCAGCTTTATTGTCTCCGGATAAGTTACCCAGTATGGTGTCTGCAGGATAACCTCATCACCAGGGTCAAGCACCGCCTGCATCGCCTCATAGACCGAGTGTTTACCGCCGATATTGACAATGATTTGGTCGGGGCTGTATTCGATACCATTTTCCTTTTTAAGCTTATCGGCTATAGCGGTTCGCAGCTCAATTATTCCCGCTGTGGCTGTGTATTTGGTCTTACCCGCCTTCAGAGCCTCGATAGCGGCATCCTTGATATAATCCGGCGTATCGAAATCCGGCTCCCCTGCACCAAAACCAACTACGTCCACACCCTGCGCCTTTAATTCCTGCGCCCGTCCAGTAACAGCGAAAGTTGCCGATGGCAGTACATCCTGGGCCCGCTTACTGACTTTCATCTTATTTGAACCTTTCAAATCTGAATCTTCTTTTACTTAAATGTCTTACAAAATGAGCAACTAATTTCAACAATCATTTCGAGCGTAGCCCCCGGCAACACACCCGTCATTTCGAGCGTAGCCGAAGGCGGAGTCGAGAAATCTGTTAAACAATTTCTTCCTCTTTATTCTTTTCAGTATTCTGAATTTTTGTTAGATACTCTTAACCAACTGCACTATTAAAAACAAAACAGCAAAGCCGGTCAAGAAGATACCATATTCTACAAGATGGGGCATCGAATTTATTGACAGCTACTTACACAATTGCTAATCTATTTTTATGGTTCGTGCTCTTAAAATTGCGGCCGTATCAGACTCCGGACTACTGAGGCCAGAGGCAAAACATCTGTCCTTTCTCTTCTGCCTTCTGCCCTCTCTCTTCTGTCCTCTGTTTTCTGTCTTCCGTCTTAGGTCTGGTGTCTGGTGTCTTGTGTCTTTGGTCTTGTTAAGTTTTTGCCTGATAGGTTGTACTGCTCCTGAAGAAGAGCCGATATGGGAAAACATCAAAATCGGTGACCTGGCCCCCCGTCAGGACGGCAAGCCGCCCCCATCGCCGTTGATTGAGACGATAAATTTCGACCTCCATATTTTGGAAATACCAGCCGAGAACATCGACAAACTGGATGATACTCGCAAGAATTTGTACACAAAGCCTCTGCGATTTAACAGTCTTTATGCCTTCGGCGCCAACTCGTTTTCGGTCCACTTCGGCCAAATCCGAATGTTGGACGAAATCTACAATTTGCTGCTTGCCGCCAGCGGCAAAATATTAACGAAAGTTTCGCTGATGTTGGCCGACGGCCTGCCCGAGTCCATTGCCATCACCGGATTAGACGGCCCACGAACCATCTTCTTCATCTCAACTTACGGCTCAAGGGAAGGAGCAAACATTGGGCCCGGTATCCTTGCCCTGCGGCTCACAGCCCAAACAATACCCGGCTCAAGAGGCGTATGCAACGTTACCGCCTATCCCGTATTTTCGCCACCGATAAGAAGAGCTGCAATCCCACTTTTGGACGCTCGAACAAAAATGCGCGAGTTTCCCTTCAGCGCCGCCGCCTTCGCACTCAAAATGGGCCCGGGCGATTTTGTCCTGCTCGGACCGAAAGAATACATCAGCGACCAAACAGCTTTAGGCAGTCTTTTCTTCAGCAATCCCAAAGGCAGCCTGTTCATCAGCGAAACCGAGCGTAAGCCGCCCGAGCTTAAGCCTGCCGTCAGAATATTCTTACTCGTTTGTACCCGGACAAATTATTGACCGCCCTATGCCCAATCCAACAGTGATATTGTCTCGATGCAGTGATTACAGCCCGCACGGGATTGCCGAAGCATTACAAAAACAGTTCGAGCTCCTCGGCGGACTGGAAAAATTCGTAAGACCAAGCGACACCGTTTTGCTTAAGCCGAATTTCATCGCCCCAAGGTCCCGCCGCCACGCAACTCAGACCCACCCCACAGTAATCATCGAGACCGCCCGGCTCTTAAAAGATTTCGGCGCAAGGCCTTTTGTTGGCGATTCACCCGCGTGGGGCAATGTCTTTACCTGCGTAAAAGCATTACGTTTAGAGGAACCACTGAAGAAATTATCAGTGCCGGTAAAACAGCTCGACAAACCAAAATGGTGCTGGATAGAAACAAAAAACATTAAAGTCGGCATAAGTTCTGTTGCTCTCGACGCCGACGTCATCATAAATCTGCCGAAATTCAAATCGCATCAGCAATTAACAGCGACTTTTGCCGTTAAAAATATGTTCGGCTGTGTCAGCGGCAAGCGAAAAGCTCTGTGGCACTTTGCGAAGGGCAAAAATGCCGACGATTTTTGTGAATTACTTATCGAGATATTCAAATTTCTGAATCCCGCCCTGACCATCATCGACGGCATTATAGCAATGGACAGCCAGGGCCCGATTCGCGGCAGAACCAGACCCCTCGGCTGGCTCATTAGCGGAACCGACCCAATCGCCTGTGAAACCATCTGCGCCAAATTGGTCGGTATCGAACCGGAGAACGTGCCGATTATCAAAACAGCAAGACAAATAGGTTTCGGCTGCTCAGACATCGCTAAGATTGAAATCGCCGGCGATGACTTCCCCCAAAATATATGCACAGATTTCCAACTACCCAAAATGGTTCCAATTCGTTTCTCACTCCCGCACGTCTGCAAAAGCATCTGCAAACAAATCCTCCTCCTCACGAAAGCCGCTTTCAAAAAACTCCATTCCAACGAAAGCTAAGCTATCCAATATCTGACGCCAGGACTGAAAGATACTTTTCCCTGTCGGCCTGGCTGAACTCCAGCCCATAAAATCTTAAAAAGATTTCTCTTCTCATTTCCGTATTCGTTATTCCAGGACGGCTATGATAAATGGCACTGCGTACTATTTGCTTGGCGGTATCGTACATAGAGAAGCCCATCAGCAAACGCTCCTGGCCGGTTTTGCTCATCATTAAATCTCGATATCGAACAGAAATCTCAGGATGCGTGTCATTCATTGTGTTGCCTCTTTGTAAATCTGTTCCAAACCCAGTTCTCGAACCCAATTACCGATATATTTCAAGTCTAAATTGTCCACCGTTTCTATCAGATTTCCTACATCTCTCAACTGCATCTCAGAGTGACTGTCTTTTGCCCAGAGCAGCTTGGATATAACCAGGTCTTCGGCAGAAACGAACCACATAGGACTTTGTTCTATTAGAACCTGCTTTCTGCGCGAAAACGCAGCGTTCTGATATGCGGAGGCCTTTTTAATAATGAAGTCTATTTTGATAACATACCGATCGTGGATTAAGTTAAACATTCCCCGGCGAGAAACCTCATTCGTAATCATTTCTCTATTTACGTAAAAATCATCTTCAAAAAGGCCGGTAAATTTATCGATACCATCCTGCTTTAATTCTATTACCACGTCTATATCTCTGGTCATCCGTGGTATAGTGTAATAATTTGCGGCGATAGAGCCGGAAACCATATAATTGATATCAGCTTCTTTTAAACGCTGAGTAACTATCTTTAAAACTTCAAGTTCTTCACTCATACACAACCTTTGTTTAGTACAGAGTTACGAATCGGCCGCAATAGCATATCATATTATACTTCCCGCAACAAGAAATTGCAGCACACTTTTATACTGCAAAGGCTTATTCCTGGAACGTTGACAGTCGCTTCTTATTTGGCTAATATCCAGCTCTATGCAGGATAAACCCATAAATATCCTCAGTATTGAGACCAGTTGCGATGAAACTGCCGCAGCCGTTGTTGCCGATGGCAAAATTGTCAAATCCTCGGTGATAGCCTCGCAAACCAGGCTGCACGAAAAATATGGCGGCGTCGTACCGGAAATCGCCTCCCGCGCACATATCGAAAAAATATATCCGGCTATAAAAGAGGCAATGGCGCAGGCCGATGTCGCTAAAGATGATATCGACGCAATCGCCGTTGCAAATCAGCCCGGCCTAACCATCGCTCTTGTTATCGGCGTTACCGCCGCCAAGACCCTCAGCTTCGCCTGGGAAAAGCCTTTAATAGCAATAAACCACCTGCACGCCCATCTACAGTCGGCGATGCTGTCTGAGGACAATCCGCAATTACCGGCAGTTGCTCTAATCGTATCAGGCGGACATACCTGCCTTTACGATTACCATTCGCCGCTGACACCTAAACTTTTGGGCTCCACCATTGACGATGCCGCCGGCGAGGCCTTCGACAAGGTTGCGACAATCCTCAAGCTGCCCTATCCCGGAGGCCCTAATATCGAAAAAGCCGCCGAAAAGGGAAATCAGGATGCAATAAAATTCCCCCGTTCGATGCTTGGGCCCGATTCGCTGGACTTTTCTTTCAGCGGTATCAAAACAGCAGTGCTGTATTACTGTCGAGGCCAGGATATGAAAGGCGAAAACAAAGTCGATTCAATGAGCGCCCAGCAAATCGCTGACATCGCGGCGTCGTTCCAGGCCGCTGTGATTGATGTCCTCGTGAAAAAAACACAGCGGGCCGCTAAAAAAATTAACGCCAAGACTGTCTTGTTGGGTGGTGGAGTCGCGGCTAATAATAAACTTCGAGCTGATTTACAAAAAATGTGCGACAATGCCACTCCCCCGAGAAAACTATTCGTTGCCCCAAAACAATATTGCACTGATAACGCAGTTATGGTAGCTTCTCTGGCGTATCATAAGTTCAAGGCCGGGCTTTTTGCAAACTTGACCCTCGAGCCCAAAGCCACCGGCTGAAACGCAGCACTTGTCATGCTGAGCTGAAGGCGAAGCATCTGGCCTTCGCAAATAAGATGCTTCGCTGCGCTCAGAATGACGGCTCAAAGGAAGGTGAAATATTCGTACCGAACAATTAAAAAAACTATTAGAGCAGGTCAAAAACGGCGAGCTAAACATAAACGAGGCCATCGAGAAACTTCGCCATTTGCCGTTCGAGGATTTAGGTTTTGCCTGTATTGACCACCATCGTCAAATCCGTCGCGGCTTTCCGGAGGTCATCTTCTGCCCCGGCAAAACTACCGAACAAATAATTAAAATCTTCGATAACCTCGCCGCAAAAGGCAATAACGTCTTAGCTACCAGAGCCGAGCCGGATGTTTTCGAGGCTTTAGCGAAAACAGATAAATTCCCCAAAGCCCGATACGAAAAATTAGCCAAGGCAATCGTCCTCGAACAGAAAGACCTTCCGGCCTCAAAGACCGTCCTGCCCATAGTTACCGCCGGCACCGCCGATTTACCGGTTGCCAGCGAAGCGAAAGTTACCGCCGAGATTATGGGCCAGCGGACGGAGCTAATTTGCGATGTCGGAGTAGCCGGCCTGCACCGATTGTTCAAACATCTGCCGAAACTCCAAAGTGCCAATGTCGTAATTGTCGTAGCGGGAATGGAAGGAGCGCTAGCCAGTGTTGTAGGCGGCCTGGTTAGTTGTCCGGTAATCGCCGTGCCGACCAGTGTTGGCTACGGTTCCAGCTTCGAGGGGCTCTCGGCCCTTTTGACGATGATAAACAGTTGTACTGCTGGCGTTACCGTCGTCAACATCGACAATGGCTTCTCCGCAGCCGTCACCGCCACCCTGATAAACAAAAAGATAGAAGCGAATTGGAAAAATATGAAGTAAGTGGGAAAGAAAGGCACTTTTGTGTCATTTCGAGCGGAGCGTAGCCTCTTTGTCATTTCGAGCGAAGCGCAGCGGAGTCGAGAAATCTGTTTAAATTTCCTTTCCCAATCAAAAATTTGAAATGAGTGAAACGTTAACCGGTAAGACATTTTACCTCTATATTATGGCAAGTAAAACTGGAACCTTATACGTTGGAATGACTAATAATATCAAAAGAAGAGTTTATGAGCATAAGTATCATTTGATTCCCGGTTTTACAGATAAATATAGGATTGAACGGCTTCTTTACGTTGAAACAATAAATGACCCTTTTTCAGCCATTAAACGTGAGAAACAAATTAAAGCATGGAGTCGCGAAAAAAAGGTGAAGCTTATTGATTCGCAGAATCCTGCCTGGAACGATTTAAGTGAAAGCTGGTACGACTAAAAAGAGGATTATGCGGAACCGCTTCGCGGATTTGTTAAATAGACCCCTCGGCCTCGCTCGGGGTGACCAGGGGACTTTTACCGTACACAGAATATAATAGACGCAAGACTTCAGACCCAAGACCAAAGACTAACGACCCGCCGGTGATAGCTGCGATATTATCCCTATCTCACGTCGGGCTGCCTTGACGAGTTTTGGCAAAGCCGCTAAATTCCGAATTCGTCCTATTGTTAGGCTATCCCTTTGGAACATAAATACATTATAACCTACTTAATCGCAAGACGTACATGAATAAAGTCATGCTCCATCGGATTCAAAGCCACATCGCGAACATGCCCTAACCAGCTCGTAATTAGTCCTTTCTGCATAAATATTCTGTGCTATATGTTCTCTGGATAAAGAGGGACGGTCTTTTATCTTTAAACGCGCTCCACAATAGCGGCAGAAGAAGTACGGATACCGCCGCTTATACTCATACCTACGCTTTTCAATCAAAAATACAGCTACTACCATTAATACAAGTCCCAGATAAATCACTCCCAGCATTGCCCATCCATTAAGTGAAGCAAAACGTGTTAAAAAGTATATGAAAATCAAACCATATGATACAGGTAATAATGAAAATACGCAGTTTTTTGCATCATCGGCGATAGTTGGGCCATCATGACCATATGCAATGTTGAATTTTTCGTCATCAACCCTTTCTCGCGAGATCTCTTTTTTATGACAAAAACTACTTTTCAGGATAGAGACTTGGCCGTTGTGGAATAGTAGAGACCATAACAACAAAAACATAAACGTGAATATAATTAGAGGTATTATTCTTAACCAAAGCCAAGGCACCAGTATTACCATAAGAGGTCCAGAGAAAAAAACGGCCATCAGAATTATTGTTATCTTTGGCAGTGGTTTCATTTCTTCCATCTTCCAACTTATCTCAGCACCCATACCAATCCTTGACCGGTAACGTGTGGCAAGAAGAAAGATACCGTCCTTATTGGTTTTGGCGTACTTTGAAATTTGGTTCGCTAGTAGGAACCACCCAATCGCAGTTACCGACGTTGCCCAATAAAGCATGTTAACCTCTCAATAAATGTTAAATAAATTTACGTTGAAGATGCAAAGAACAATCAACGGTTCCTCATTGTCTGGGCTCGGAAGTAAAGAGGCCATATATCTATTTTACGGAACGCAGATATCTGAATTCGAAGGCCTCAATGTATTCCACGTTTGCTGGCACATATTCCGGTGTCTTCTTCTTAGGAATCTGGATCTCAGCACCACAATGCGGACACTTATCCTTAGCGCCGGGCTTCACTTTTCTTCGACTACTCCCTCCTGAGCGGAACAATCTCTGCCATATGCTCATGGTACACCTCCTGCTTTGACTCCGAACTTATGTCTATATAGTTTTCAGATAAACCACCTATCGAGTCTTTACTTGCAGATAATACCCCAATGCCACTCTGCGAATTGCCTACTCCGCCGAAGCGGCTGCGAAGGCTGGAATCCTTTGCTACGAAGCACGAACTGTAATACTTCATACGTTCACCTTATTTGATGATTATATACCTTCCGAGTTAGCACAGCGCAATTTGGAAAAATGCTTATACATCTGTAATCTCATCTTTAAGAAAAGATGAAATCTGAGCAATAAATTTCTTTGCTTCGACGATGTAATCTGAAATCAATTCTTTTTCAGGTACAAACAGGTCAGCTTAATCAAATTTTTGTCGGTATTCAAAGACAATGTTAAAAAGTTTACCAAACTCTTTGGGAAAAATGCCAGCTTTTATAAACTCCTTATTGAAATATCCCTTTACTTGCCCATGTTTAGAAAAAGCTTTTTCATCAAGAACAAGTAATGCCTGAACCGAATAAAACATGGAATAATAAATCCTATTCATTGCAGGTGTGAATAGTTTATTCTCAAACAATAATTGAGCCGCTTTTAGGGACTCATATGCACGTTCTAATCGATATTTTACTAAAGTTTGTTTTTCTTCCTTAGTCAAATCGCGATGCCCTCTTTCTGAATGTTCTGGTATATCATGATATTATTATTAAAATTTTGCGGAAGAACTATAACATCGATAACACAATCGTATTCTAACTCTAAATCGTATGCAATATTAAACAAGTCTTCTTCAATGTTTCTATCTACTTTGGGTAGTCTTACCATTAAATCAATATCGGATGTTTTTGAATAATCTCCACGTGCAAAAGAGCCAAACAATTTCATCTCAATTATGTTATATTTATTTTCGACGGCTTGTCTGAATCGCTTTGTGATTGCTGCTACTTTATCTTTATATGTCATTTTTATTTATTACCTCCATTTAGAATTCGACAAATTCTTCTGGATAATGTGACATATCCAATTTCTCTTGTTCAGGAATCAGCCTTATACCCCACTGCTGCATCGCCAATGCACCAAAAAGAATTTCAATGGGAGCTCCATTTTCATCATTTCCAATTTCATCGATAACCATCGCATGGGTGGATATTCGTCGTCCTTCTACTTCAGCCTCTAAAAGTGCTGTCTCAGTTGTCTCTTTAACCTGGCCACCTATCGCAGAACGAAACGGTTTTTTGATTCTTGAAGTTACCAATAATGAGGACACCGAGTGAACAACATACGTATTCCGTGCACCTGTATCAAATAATGTCCAGCATTCTCTTCCATTGACCTTGATCATTTGACGCATTCTTCCCATGTAAGCCTCGTCATTAAATCTATGAAGCCCAACTATGTATTATCTGATTCTATATAAGACGCTTGCGGTATAAAAATCATTATAAATCTTCCTGTCTGCTTGTCAAATCTTTTATTGACCATATCCTGCATTATTTGTAATATACTGCACGAAACGAGTTTGTATGCAGATAATAGAGACAATTCCAAAGCTAAAACCAAGGGCAACTGATGCTCACAAGGGCGATTTCGGCAAAGTCTGTATCATTGCCGGCAGTATTGGCATGAGCGGAGCCGCCGCCCTTGCTGGCCGAAGCGCCCTGCGGGCCGGTGCCGGCCTTGTGCGGGTGGCAACACCGAAAAGCGTTTTGCCGATAGTCGCTTCAATAGAGCCGTCCTTTACCACTATCGCCCTGCCCGAAGACAACCTCGGCCGAATATCTGCAAAGGCAATCAATCCTATCCTCAAAGCCGTCAGAGAAAACGATGCTGTGGCGTTCGGCCCGGGTATCGGCACCAGCGGCGCACTTCGGTCGGTCCTTGAAGCACTTCTTGAACAAGACCAACTCCGGCTGATAATAGATGCCGATGGCCTAAATAATCTGGCCAGCATAAAAGACTGGCCGATTAAACTAAAAGCAAAGCTGATTCTAACGCCTCATCCCGGCGAAATGAAACGCTTATGGTCAGGCCTGTTCAGAGAAATAATACCATCCGACCGCCAACGACAAGCAGCCCAATTGGCACAGAAGACCAAAACCGTCATCACCCTCAAAGGAGCAGGAACCGTCGTTACCGATGGCCAAAGAGTTTACATAAATAAGACCGGCAATCCCGGCATGGCCACAGCCGGTTCAGGTGATGTTTTAACAGGTGTTATAACTGCACTCGCAGGCCAGGGATTGAGCGACTTTGACGCCGCGGTTCTGGGCGTTTACATCCACGGCTTGGCCGGCGACATCGCAGCAGAAAAAATCGGCCAGGTCAGCCTGATGACCACCGATATAATAGATACACTACCTGAGGCTTTTAATAGGAGTCAGAGCTTAGTTTGAAAGGTTGCACAATAAGACCGGCTGCAAAGCTAAGACCCGTGCCCCTGCCAGCGGCTCCGAAGATATGAAGAGAGGGGCTTATTATACAGCCGGCATCTTGAAAATCAGCGACCATGTTCCGGGTATCCCAAACGTCAACCACCAATAAACAAAAGACCGAAGGCACGTAAATGAAAACCAAAAAGCTCAGAACAAAGATATTGGTTTCGTTCGACATTGTCATTGTGGCCTTTTCGCTCTTGGTAGCACTATTAGGCTACTACGTCATAGAAAAGGAGGTTATAAATAAGGCCCAGACAAAGGTAAAAAATGATTTGAACTCCGCTCGAGAAATCTATATCCAGGAACTTGAAAACGTAAAAGATAAGGTACGGTTCACCGCTGTGAGGTTTTTTATAAAAGATGCTATCTCCGATAACGACAAGCAGACCTTGACTGTGGAGTTGGATAAGATAAGGAAGTCGGAATCCCTGGACATCTTGACTCTTACGGATGCATCTGGAAAAGTCGTCATCCGGAGCCGAAATCCATCAGTAACGGGGGATAATCAAGCAGATGACCCGATGGTCGATAAAGTACTCTCAAACAGAGAAGTTATCACCGGAACAGTTATAGTACCAAGAGAAGAACTCTTAAAGGAAGGCCAGGACCTGGCCGAGCAAGCACATATAAGTTTTATCTCTACCCCAAAAGCAAAGCGAAGATCAGAAACTCAAGAAGCTTCTGGGATGATGATAAAAGCTGCCGCCCCTGTATTAGGGTACAATGGGAGGCTACTTGGAATACTCTACGGCGGCAAGTTACTCAACAGAAATTATGAAATTGTAGATAAGGTCAAAGAGATTGTCTATAAAGGAGAAACCTATAAAGGTAAAGATGTCGGAACAGCCACGATCTTCCAGGGTGACCTGAGAATCTCTACCAATGTCAAAACGCAAGACAACATCCGCGCGGTTGGAACCCGCGTCTCTGAGGAGGTGTACGAACGAGTGCTTGTCAAAGGCATGTCGTGGGTGGGTCGGGCCTTTGTAGTTACCCACTGGTACAAAACTGCTTATGAACCAATTAGAGATATAAACGGCGAGATCGTTGGAATGCTTTATGTCGGCACCCTTGAGCAGCCTTTTACCAATATGGCGAGAAACATATCCATTGTTTTTCTCGCCATAGTCTCAATTGCAGCCGCCCTTGCTGCGTCCCTTGAGATAGTGCTGACAAAAACAATATCTCGACCACTCGAGCGTATGCTAAATGCGACCAAAGAACTTTCAGAAGGAAGTCTCGGATATGAAGTGAGCACAGAAACCGGAACGATGGAATTAGATGCTCTGGCGGCCTCCTTCAATGAGATGTCGGCACAACTTCGCCAGAGGGAGGAGACCCTAAAGAAAATAAACGAGGAACTGAAGGCTCTGAACAAAAATTACCTTGACCTGGTGGGCTTTGTATCGCACGAGCTTAAGGGGATAGTGGCTACAACCATTATGAACGCTGCCGCCGTCAGGGACGGGCTCTTCGGTGAGATAAATGCCAAACAGAAGCTATCACTTGAGGCGGTAACAAAGAACTTACATTACTTACAAGAGACTGTGAGGAAGTTCCTTGATTTGAGCAGAATAGAAAAAGGTGAGCTGGTAGTGAACAGAACAGAGCTGTGCCTCAGAGAAGATGTGTTCGACCCATGTTTGGAAACTTTTGGCGGACAGATAGCTGAGAGGAATATGGAAATTATTAACAACATTGCGGCTGGAATCAAGGTGCAGGGCGACCTTGATTTATTGCATATCGCGGCAAATAACCTCCTCGGCAACGCCATCAAGTACGGTTTGGAAAAAGGAAAGGTGGTGCTGAACTCTGAGGACCTCATGGACAAAGTGCAGGTCGAAGTCTATAATGACTCCAGGCCCATTCTAAAGGAGGAAAAGACCAAGCTTTTCAAGAAGTTTTCCAGGCTGGAGGCCGCCGAACAAAAGAAAATCAAAGGTACCGGTCTGGGCCTGTTTATTACTAAGGAAATTATCTTAAAGCACGGGGGGAATATATGGGTTGAGCCTAAGGACAAGGGGAATTCCTTCATATTCCAAATAGAGAAGCACTCCAAGGACGGACCCTTGCAATCCCCATAAATCGCCGAGCCCGTTTAGTCATCTACAAAAGATGTCAGGGATTTATATTTTGTTGTCACATGGCCGAAAGCAGCTATAATGCCAAGAGGATTTACGGCTAAATATAATAAAATAAAGTAGAAAGAGAAGTTGAAGCAGAAGTAAAGGATTTATTACGGAACTCAACTCCCTAGATACCACTGTGTTTTTGAAGATTCATAACTGTAGTGTTCACTAAACCATTAACTTAACTGCGCGAAGGTAAACCGTGGAAAATGAAACAAAAAATTTTTCGAAAAGTTTAAAACGACATGACAAAAATAAAGGAGCAGGCTCCCGACACCATCAATGGCTTCGCAGGGGTGTTTAGCAAAATTATGAAAGACGGCGCCTTAACGCTGCGAGAAAAGGAATGTATTGCTCTCGGCATTGGCGTAGCTCAACGCTGTGTGCCTTGTATCAGAGCACACACAAAAAAAATGCCTCCAAACGGGAGCAACAAAAGAACAGATTCACGAGGCCGCTTCCTTAGAAGTCTTGATGGCCGGAGGCCCCGTCTATACACACATCTCATTTGTCATGGATACACCTGAGACACTCGAAGGATGAATAAACCAAAAAAGAAAGGAAGGTTTGTGCTATGGAGTTAAACTGGCCTGACGTTGTTGTGTTCTTAGGCTTTGTCACCTTTGTCGTTGGTATCAGTCTGTATAAAAGCCGCAAAGAAGAAACTGGCGAAGACTACTTTTTGGCCGGACGAAACCTGACCTGGCCGCTTATCGGATTCTCACTGATTGCCTCAAATATCTCCACCGAACACTTTGTCGGAATGGCTGGACAGGGCGCCGGCAATGTCGGTTTAGCTGTCGCCAGCTATGAGTGGATGGCCGCTATTACACTCGTCGTAGTGGGCATATTCTTTTTGCCGCGATTTCTCAAAGCCGGCATCTACACAATCCCCGAGTATCTTGAGTACCGCTACAACGCCGCAGCAAGAGGCATTATGTCCTTATTTATAATGGTAGTATATGTCTTTGTATCCATCGCTGCTGTGCTTTATACGGGCGGCCTGGCTATCAAGACTATATTCGGTATGAATTTGTACCTTATGATATTTTCGATTGGCTTGATTGCGAGTGCTTACACCATTTATGGTGGTTTGAAAGCAGTAGTATGGGCTGATCTTATGCACGGTGCCGCCCTGCTTATAGGTGGGGCAATCGTTATGATATTAGGGTTCAGAGAGGTTGGCGGAGTGACAAACTTTTTAGAAACCAACACCGACCGCCTTCACATGTTCCTCCCTGCAGACCACGAAATATTACCCTGGACGGCTCTTGTCATCGGACTGTGGATACCCAATTTCTACTATTGGGGTCTGAATCAGTTCATCACGCAGAGGACATTGGGTGCCAAGAGTCTCAGGCAGGGCCAGCGGGGAGTTATATTTGCTGCTGCGCTGAAATTACTTATTCCCTTTATTGTCGTGTTCCCGGGTATAATGGCCGTGCAGCTCTACGGCGACCAGCTCCCCCTTGAGAAAGCCGACCAGGCATATCCGCTGCTGCTTAGGAACCTTCTGCCGACCGGCCTGCTCGGACTTATGTTTGCCGCCATATTCGGTGCCATTATGAGCTCGCTCGATTCTATGCTAAACTCCGCCTCTACAATCTTCACAATGGACCTTTACAAACGCCATTTGAAGAAGGACGCTTCCCCCAAAAATATTGTTTTAGTCGGCCGTATTGCTACCGCAGTATTCGTTGTGGTCGGTTGTATCGTAGCTTGTTTTCTGGGAAATCCTAAATTCGGCGGCATTTTCAACTATATCCAGGAATTTCAGGGTTACATCTCGCCGGGAATTCTGGCTGCCTTTGCCTTCGGAATGATTATACGCAAAGCACCGCCGCTTGCAGGAATCGCTGGGCTGGTCCTTTGCGCTCCTCTGTACGGGATACTTCAATTTGCGCCCAGAGTATCTGAGATGGCCTTTTTGAACCGTATGGCAATTACTTTTGGGGTTTTGATTGTTGTTATGACTATCATAACTCTTATCAAACCCTTACCCGAGCCGAAGGTCATTACAAAAACCAGTGATATTGACATGACCAGCAGCGCCACCGCCAAGCTCGGCGGCATTATAATCATCATCGTTACAGTAACGCTGTATATAATCTTCCGTTAAGCAAAAAAAAATAATATGGATGATATGGCAAAGCATTACTCGTCCGAAAAAAAAGGCGTTTTCTCGGCTGCGGTCTCTGCCAACAGACAAATTGGGCGGCGTTTCTACAAGCTAAGATTGGAGTTTTTAGCAGATGCTGCAAGAGCTTTCGCTGATTTCCAGCCCGGCCAGTTCGCCCAATTAGACCTTTCCGGTACCGCCCTGCCGTCCGTAGAAAACATACCGGAAGATTTGCTCGATACAGCCGGACGCAATATTCTGCTGCGAAGGCCTTTTAGTTTCACTGATGTCACCATCGAAAAGAATAAAACCTTTGCTGAGCTTCTTTATTGTGTTGTCGGGCCTGCCACTTTGCGAATGACAACCTTATCAGCCGGCGATTCAATCAGCGTAATCGGACCTCTCGGAAATGGTTTCTCGGTACCGGAAGGTAAAAAAACCGCCCTTCTAATTGTCGGAGGGATGGGGGTCCCCCCACTACTGCATTTGGCAAAGCACCTCACAGCAGATGCCCGAACCAAAAGGATTGATGTCATTGCGTTTGCCGGAGCGAAAACAGCAAAAGAGCTGCCTTTCGAAGGCAGACTGGATGAGATATCACAGCAATTAGGATTTTCAATACCGGAGTTTGCCAGGTACGGCTTAGAATCACTGGTGGCAACGGATGATGGCTCGGCCGGGTACCACGGCTTCGTTACCGACTGCCTCGCTGAATGGCTTGGCCAATCCCGCTTGGACAATAATAGCACGATTATCTATGCCTGTGGCCCCGAGCCGATGTTAGCAAGAGTGGCCAAAATCGCTAAAGACAAGAATATCGACTGCCAGCTCAGTATGGAACGAAGAATGGCATGCGGCATTGGCCTGTGCCAGAGCTGCGCAGTCGAATGTAAAGTAAGCAATTCAAATGAGACCATTTACAAAATGTGCTGCAAAGACGGCCCCGTCTTCAACGGCAGAGAGGTAGTCTTCTAACTAAAAAAATTCCCACTATTAAAAATCCATACATGTACTAATAAGCCGTTCAAGCAGGTTTAAGAAGTCTCTGCTCACAGTCTTCTCGCTTTCCGGAGTTTCTCTACGGTATTAAGTGCGATTTGATGTCTTATAATACGTTCAGTGCAGCTTCTGCTGACATTCTCAATCAGCATTGAAACATATATCCCGTAGTCAATTGCCGCCTGGATTTCCGCCGCTTGCCGGGATTTACTCTTCGATATTTTTTTCTTCTTTGATTTCGCTGTCATATTTTTAATTATAAGCCTCCTGCTCTATGGCTTCAACATTCAAGCACCCACCTTC
>CAYUFX010000083.1:0-22247 GCA_964444135.1 uncultured Pirellulales bacterium
TTACAAAAGCCGCTGGCGGCTTGAAAAATCCACCTACAAACTTGACGGGCACCCGAATTAGACTAATTTAGGAAAATTTGTTGCAATTTTTGGTAATGTCGGTTAGTATCCAGCACCTATTGAAGCTAGGCAGTTAGCAATAGCTCTGTTGGAGTAGTGTTTCGTCAACTTCGAGCAATAGGTGCGGGATGGATGAGCCGAGCGAAAATAGCGATAAAGGCTGTGAAACGAACGTCAGCAAGGTCGTGAGTGATTTTGTCGCCGGCCTGAGCGATGAGCACCGTATGCTGGTCGTTCTCAAGGCACAATTGTACGGCGGAACCTGGGAGCCGATGCTCGATGACCTGGAAAACCGCTTAGCGGGTAAGCCGTATATATTTAAGCTGATAAATCGAATAAAAGACGATATCGAGCGCATCGGCCAGATGCAAAAATTCGAAAAGGAAAATAATGTCGATTTGACTGATTATGTCGAACTACCGTAAAAGTAAGGTTTTTTGTGAGGGTTTATGAAAATGGAAAGAATGTTGAAAAGCAAACCAGAATCCAGAATCCAGAATCCAGACTCCAGACCCAGGTCTTTTGTCTTTTATCTTGTGTCTTGTGTCTTGTGTCTTTTGGTTTTTTGTTTTGTGCAGAACAGCTTTGCAGGATTCCCGCAAAGCGGGGTCCCAGCCCAAGGCGGTCCGCAATGGCTTGTTTCACCGAAACTGCTCGAACATGCCAAGTTGAAAATATTGTGGGAAAACAAGCTGCCGATTAAAAAGGACGAGAGTTTAGAGCAGCTCCTTATCTTCGGTAACCGTATCTTTGCAATTTCCAACCGGAATTATACGGTCTGTCTGAACAGGGAAAACGGAAATATGATATTCGGCAAAGTCGTTGCACCGGAAGGCTTGCCGGTTGTGGGATTGAAGCTTTACGGCGATGAGCTTATATCAATAACCGGCACTAAAGTGATTGAGATTGACCCGGATTCGGGTGCTCATCGAAAGGCCGTAGATGTGGGATTTAGTATAGTTTGTCCTGCCGCCCGCAACAGCTCGTATTTTTACCTGAGCGGAGTTGACAAACGTTTGCATGTATTGCGTGCCGAAGACAAGGTCCAGACTTTTGAGGTTTCCGCTGATAACGAGTCGATGATTACTTCTATCATCGCTGATGAGACTTCTGTCATCTTTGCCACAGCGGCGGGCAATGTGATAAGCATTATGCCGGACAGACCCATACGGCTGTGGCAATTTGATGCAGCAGGTGGTATAGCAGGGCCCATCATCAAAGATGGAATATCGCTGTTTTTTGCCAGTAAGGACACAAACGTTTACAGAGTTGATATTGTCGGCTTACCTTTGAGAAAACAGCTTGCCTGGAAGTATCAGACGGCCGGGATACTTGAAAATGCCCCTCGTGTTACACGAGGAATCGTCTATCAGTATGTCCCCGGGAAAGGCGTAACGGCGATAGACAAAGGAGGCGGCACGCCGTTGTGGTCGGTGCCGGGAGGTGTTGATTTGTTAGCTGAGGCAAATGACAAGGCCTATGTAATTACAAAGAACAGAACGCTGGTGGTAATGGACAACCTCAGAGCAAAGAAACTGTATTCGGTCAATTTTGCACAGGTTTCAAGATACGCAGCCAATATAGCGGACTCGAAAATCTATATCGCCGATGAACAGGGCCGGATTGCCTGTTTACAACCGGTTGAATAGTTCGTAGTTCCACAGTATGGCATCGATATGCGGCACCGGCCGGATGCAATACGGAATGCGAGGGACCAATAAAAGACTAATATGAAGAAATTTTCCAACGGAAAGGAGTTCTAAATGGACGTAAAAATCAAGACGGCATTGATAAGTGTTTCTGACAAGGGCGGTGTGATTGATTTTGCAAAGAAGCTCAGCGAGATGGGAGTTAAGATAATCAGCACCGGCGGAACAGCTAAAAAGCTCAGCAAAGCAGGCCTGGACGTTGTTGGTATCGAGTCGGTTACGGGCTTTCCCGAAATGATGGACGGCAGAGTGAAAACGCTTCACCCCAAGATACACGGCGCACTGTTGGGACTTCGCGATAAGAGCGAACATAAAGCAGAAATGAAAAAACATGATATCGAGCCGATTGATTTGGTTTGTGTAAATCTGTATCCTTTTGAACAGACGATTGCCAAGCCGGATTGCACTCTGGCCGAGGCGATTGAAAATATTGATATTGGCGGGCCCAGTATGCTTCGCTCGGCTGCAAAAAATCATAAGTTCGTAACGGTCGTAACACAACCCGACCAATACGACAAGGTCATCGAAGAGATGGAGAAAAACAACGGCGCTGTAAGCGAGGGACTGCGGAGTGAATGTGCACGGATTGCGTTTAGTCTGACAGCTTCGTATGATGCAGCGATTGCAAAGTATCTTAACACCAGGGCAAATGTGGAGTATCCAGAGAAGGTTTCAATTGCGCTGAGCAAAACGGCGTCCCTGCGCTACGGCGAAAATCCTCATCAAACCGCAGCATTCTATAAGCTGCCGCCGAACGGTGAAACTTCGGTCAGCAGCGGCACTTTGTTGGAGGGCGGCATAGGCATCAGCTTCAATAATCTGCTGGACACTAATGCAGCTTTTGAATTAGTAAAGGAATTTACCGAGCCTGCTGCGGTTGTTGTTAAGCATCTTAATCCGTGCGGGTGTGCCATCGACGAGGATATCTGCGTGGCATATCGCAAGGCCTACGAAGGCGATGTGGTCAGTGCGTTCGGCAGTATTATCGCCCTGAACAGGAAAGTTGACGTTGAATTGGCCCGAACGATTATGGAATCCTACAGCCGATTCGGCAAGGCATTAGGGGCCGGAGGCTTCTTTGCAGAGGTGATTATCGCACCGGAATTCGATAAGGATGCGGTCGAGATAATCAGGACGCTCAAGGCCTGGGGTGGCAGAGTCCGGCTGATGGAAACCGGGCCGATTGACAGAGCCAAGATCGACTACGCTGAGTTTGACGTTCGCTGCGTCATCGGCGGACTGCTCTTACAGAAACGGGACCTGGTTGGCTGGGAGCCGGATGTTTTGACGTATCCGACAGAAGCCAAGCCTACTAAAAGTCAGCTTGAGGATTTGAAGGTCGCCTGGCTTGTCGCCAAGCATACCAAGAGCAATACAATCGTGCTGGTCAAAAATAAGAAGGTTTTGGGCGTAGGGGCCGGTCAAATGAATCGCGTTGAGTCCGGTCTGATTGCATTTAAGCACGCCGGCGATGAGTCGAGCGGTTGTGCGATGGCCTCGGATGCGTTCTTCCCGTTCCCGGACAATGTTGATAACGCCGCCAAGGCAGGCGTAACTGCAATAGTTCAGCCGGGCGGTTCCAAAAAAGACGATGAAGTCATCGCCGCCGCAGACAAGCACGGCATCGCGATGGTCTTTACCGGAAAACGACACTTCAAGCACTAAGAAAAAATACGATATTTGAAAGAGATTGGGTTACAAACTATGAAGTATAGAATTCTGATTGAGCAAGACGAAGATGGGATGTTCGTTGCTGAATGTCCCTCTCTACCCGGATGTATTTCACAAGGCAGAAGCCGAAAAGAAGCCCTGGAGAATATCCGAGATGCTATTAAGGGGTACTTGGAAAGTCTAAAAAAGCATAACGAACCTATTCCACCAACGATTGAAGAAGAGATTGTTGAGGTAACAATTTGAGCAAGTTACCCGTAGTATCAGGAAAAAAACTTTGCAAGATATTGGGAAAGATTGGCTATCTTGCAGACCATCAGACTGGGAGCCATATTATCCTCAGGCAGCAGAGCCCTCCCTATCGCAGGTTAACCGTGCCGGACCACAAAGAAATCGCAAAAGGCACTTTAAGGTCTATTATACGTCAGGCCGGATTAACTATAGACGAATTTAATCAATTTTTATAAGCATCGCATTGTGGTGGTCTCCACAAGTAAACAACACTTTAAACACTAATCTCACATTGTGTCGCGCGTATCGCGTGATGTGGAAGCGGGATATAATTTTGCTGATGTCTGGTTTTTGCCCGGGGCCCGCCGGAGAGTGGTAGCGGGCCACCGGGCATACCGTTTTGCTCAGATGTCATTCGCCGCCGAGGATGGACACCATCGGCGACTGTAGAAAACGAATTTGTCGGCTCATTCTATCACGCCATAGAATTGATTCCTGAAGGTTTTGTTTGGCGATCTCGGCCTTGAGCGATAGCAGCTCATAATCGTCGGCTTTGGCGAGCAGTGATTCCGCCTCGACCAGTTGCTGCTCCAGGCTCCGAATGGATGCCTCGTCTTGAGTTGCTTGTATCGAACGGTCAGCTAATTCTTTATTGAGAGACTCTATCAGGTTACCACCTACAGAGCTGCTGAGCTGTTCGCGGCGTCTTGCAATCTCTATTCTGGCTCTGGCGAGCTTTTCCTTTATTTCATCAAGCTGAAGAGACGAAATCTTACCTGCTTTAACTTGTTTCTCTGCTTCAATGACAAGCTTGCCACTCATTTCGACTATGCTCTGGAGCTCAGTGGTGATTGAGTCATTCTCAAGCTGTTTCTTTATCCTGGCCTGAATATCAGCTATTCGCCTGGTTGTAGCATCGATAATGACCTGGTTGGAAGCCTGATTCATATTGGCAGTCTGAAAGTCTTGACGCAGGCGGTAAATATCGGCGAGAATGCTGTCACGGTCAAGGACGCGGGAGCGCGAAATTTCCCTGAGTGTTTTCTGCTTTTCACGCAGGTCGTTTTCAGCACTGGTGGCATCCTGCTCTGCGAGCTGGAGCTGGTTATTGAATCTAAGCTTATAGTCCTCAAAAACTTTAACAAGAGTGCTCTGAAGGCTGCCAACAAGAGCATTCATAAATTCCTCGGCTGCCGGCTTTACGTCGTTGCCAAGCTCAACTAACAGCCGGAAAAGAAGTGTTTGCTCAGCAGCAGAACTCGGAGGTCTCGCAGTGGTTGTGGGAGCTCTGCCGTAAGACCTGGGCCGGGTTGTAGAAGCTGTGCCCCCTCGCCCCATCCCCTCCATCTCCATTTTCATCTCATAATCATAATCTTCCATGTTTGTAGGTGTCGATATTCGTTTGGGTGAAAGTTCTGGTAGTATCCTGCCGGCAGCGCCGGCCAACGACTCGATTTTGAATATATCGGAAACCTGATCAGGGGAGATATTGAGCACTTCACGGGCGACCTTGCCACCGATGCTGGAACTATGCAGCAGGTAGTCTATAGTTATATCATCAAGCGGCAAAACAAGCGGGTCGAATGTTATCTTGACTAAACAGCTCGCAGTGTGCGTGTTTGAAATCTGAGCTGCTGCCGGATTGTCGGCTGATTGTGCCGGAACTAATATTAAAAGTAATAAAACTAACAAGACAACGATGTGTTTCGTGGCTTCCATTTCAACTCTCCTTTTGTTTACATTTTAAGTCTTCTGCAAAATCGAGGTTAGGCATACTTTGCATAACTCTTTTCCATTTTGTTAGATTTTCCGTTGTTCTTCGATTTCTGATAATCGCTGGCGGGCTACCTGGGCCCATCGATTTTTGGGGAAAAGCTCGATGACGCGGTTGTAAGTCTCGACGGCAGAATCTGTCCGGTTTAGCTCGCGGTACAAACGGTCGGCCTGATAGACGAGGATAAAGGCGGTTTTGTCAACCTGTTTCTGGATTTCTTCGAGGGGGTCCGGGATGCTTGCAAGCTGGGCCTCGAGCTCGTCAAGCGAATGTTGTTTTTGCTCCTTTTCAAGCACGTCCTGTATTAAATTTAATGCGGCATCGGTTCTCACATAGAGCTGTTTGAGCTGGGTTTCGAGCAAGGCGATTTTCTGCTTCTCCTGTGTTGTTTCAGTAGTCCTGATTGCAAGATTCCAGATGCCGGCAGCGATTAGAACTACAGCGGCCGCGGCCAGTGGTGCAGCTAAATTCACAAAGCGCCTGCGATGAGCACGGCGTCGGACAACAGCGGACAGATTAGCAGAAACGTGGCTGGGCAAGCCAGCCATACGGTCGGCTTCCTGAAGCAGGTTTTGTATTTTGTCTTCTGTCATAACTATTCCTTTGTTAGTTCAGCCAGGTCCTCTTTTAGATGCGCTCTGGCGCGGTTGAGCCTGACCTGCAAAGCGTTTTTCGATATTCCGAGGATTCGGCTGATTTGGTCAGTCGGAAGCTCCTGCAGATACCTTAGTACGACCGGCTCGCGATATTTAGCGGGCAAAGCCTGTATAGCACGACGAACACTCTCGAAGGCCTCGCTGTCCATCGGCGTCTTATCCGTTTCGCCGGCCGATGTCAAAAAGGCTTTATCGGCAGCCTGTGAAATTCGTCGCCTGTGAAGTATTCGCTTATATCGGTAGCTGCGGCATTTATTAACCGTTATGGTAAAGAGCCAGGTTTTAAGGCTGCATTCGCACCGGAATTTTTTCAGGCCGAGAAATGCTGCGAGGAAGATGTCTTGCGTAACATCATCGACCTCGCCGGACCAACCGAGCAATCGATTGGCCAGTGCTGCAATATCGGACGAATATCGCTCGACAATCCTGTCAAATGCAGATTCGTCACCCCGATTGAACTGTTTGACGAGATGCTCGTCATCAATCGTATCGGCCATGACCTTCTATATTAGACCCCTGAGGCACAGAAAACTTACAAAAAATCGTGGAAAACCAGAAAAATACCCGCGATTATACAGATTATGGCAATTATATGGCCACCTTTACAATCCGGCAGCCTTTCTGAGTTTTTTTGCCATATCGGTTTTTTCCCAGGTAAAGTTTGGCAAATTCCGTCCGAAGTGGCCCCCGTAAGAGGTCTCGGCAAAGATTGGACGAGCGAGTTTCAGGTGTCTAATCATTGCCTTTGGGGTCAAGGGGAAAACCTTTCTTATGATTTGGCTCAACTTCTGCCCGTTGATTTTTCCTGTTCCTCCGGTATCGACAAGGATTGATATGGGTTCGGCTACTCCGATAGCGTAGGACAACTGGACTTCGCAGGTATCGGCCAGACCAGCCGCAACCACGTTCTTGGCTATATATCTGGCCGTATAGCTTGCAGTCCTGTCGACTTTTGTGGGATCCTTTCCACTGAAGGCACCTCCTCCGTGGCTGCCCCTTCCGCCGTAGGTATCGACGATGATTTTCCTGCCGGTAACACCACAATCCGCTTTTGGACCGCCCTCCACGAATCTACCAGTCGGATTAATGTGGAATATAGTGTTTTTGTCAACGAGGCGTTTTGGCAGAACAGGCAGGACGACTTGTTCTATTATTTGTTTTCGCAACTGCCGGTCAGGAACAGACGGGGCATGGTGAACAGATACAACGACAGTATTGATGTGTACGGGTTTGTCATTTTGGTACTCGACTGTTACCTGGCTTTTGCCGTCGGGCCGAAGCCAGGGTAGTTTTTTACTCTGTCGCATTTTTCCCAGTCTGTTTGTTATCGCATGCGCTAATTGAATCGGCATCGGCATAAGTGCAGGCGTCTCCTTACAGGCATAGCCAAACATCATTCCCTGGTCCCCGGCGCCTTGTTCTTTGTGCAGGCCCACACCTTCGGTTACACCCTGTGAGATATCGGGGCTTTGCTTTGTGACCGACACCAGAACGGCGCAATTATCGTAATGAAAACCAAGTTCCGGCTTGTCATATCCTATTTCCTTTATCGTTTGACGTACTATTGTTGGAATGTCAACAATGGCCTTTGTTGTAATCTCACCGGCTACAACGACCATGTCGGCCTTTACAAGAGTTTCGCAGGCCACCCTGCTCTTTGGGTCCTGCGCGAGCATAGCATCAAGAATTGCATCGGATATGTGGTCGGCCACTTTGTCAGGATGTCCCATCGTTACGGACTCGCTGGTGAAAAGGTATTCGTTGGTGTCAAGATGAGGATTGCTGTGAGTTGATTTTTTTGCCATTTGTAATTTGTCCTTTCAAGATTTCATAATTCGCAGCTCGTAGTTCACAGACTATTGCTCTGTCAAATGTCGATTGATGTGCTGTCATTCCTGCGAAAGCAGGAATCCAGATTGTTAGAAATGGATTCCGCATCAAGTGCGGAATGACAACAACCCAAATCATGCTTGACAGAGCACTACGAACCATCGTTAATCGTCCAATCATATTTCATAAATTTAACAGAATATTTTCCTACTTCAAGGAAAGATACCTTATCGTCAGGAACGTAATTGGTAATAAAATTCAAGACGGCCCGAGTCGCCGGCTCCTGGTCTTTGAACTTTTTATCTATTGCGAACTTACTCATAAACTCTTTGCCATACGAGGATGATTGAAATAAGGAAGATAAATAAACTCTACCTTTTTCTTTGTCTGTCCCGAATGCCAGCGGACTCGATAGAAATCGCCTGACCTGGCCGTCCAACTGCCCGTTGAGCTTATACCCGTAATAAGGCTCGTTGCGCAGCGGCGGACTCGACAGACTGGCCCTGGATATGGCAAAAAATATTCTGGGGTCGTCAAATTCTTTTCGGAAAAACCGCCTGTCTATCTCCGCAAGGGTGAATTCCTCATCCATCACAAGAAATTTGTAATTCCTCCATATCCCCTTGATGTGCAGGATGCTATTAGGGCCCCAGCCTGGAAAAAGACGTAAAAACCTCGATGATTCTATGGGATAATTTTCTGTAATTATATTCAGCATCTGGATGTTGTATGCGTTGAGCCAGAAGGCGATTTTGTCCTCTTTGGGCCAGGATTTATATTCATTCGGGTCAAGATTATCAAATTCCTGAAGGAGGGCTTTTAGCTCAAGCCTTTTTCGCCTGAGCGTTTTATAGTCAACCATCCCTTCATCATCGACGTAATTCTTCAGAATCTCGGCACACTTGTCGTGAAAAGATACGGCTTTATTAAGTTTCAGGTCATTAGGCTCGACCTGAGCAGGCCCGACATTATTAGGCTCGACACTAGCCAGTTCGACATCATTGGGTTCCGACTCAGCAAGCACAATCTCATCAGGCTCAGCTCCCCGCTGTTCAGGCTCATTAGGTTCAATCCTGGCCGGTTCGACATCATTGGGTTCAGGCTCAACAGTTTCGAGCTTCTCAGGAGTGATTTCCTCAGGTTCGATATATACAGGTTCAACCTCATCCGGCTCGACTCGATTGGGCTCGCTCGGAGCAGGTGTTACCTCAACAAGCTCAAATCCAACAGGCTCGGTATCATTAGGTTCGGTCTTAGCAGGTTCGGGCTTGAGGATTTCAGCTTTCGAGGGCTCAACAGGTTCAGACTCTACCGGGGGGCAACCGGCAATAAAGACCAGTACCATCAGCGAAGTTATAAGAACAACAAGGCGTTTAGCCATTTTCACCTTCCGACAAACAATTGCGAAATCATTCAGTTGCAAAAACCACCCGATTTTGTTTTGTATTAGCATAAGGCATCAGACAATAAATGTCCAGCACCAATCCCGACTCCAAACCGGCAAATCTTATCACAGCATGGACACAACGGGATTGGTGCTGAATTATTGTTTTATGGTATTTTTGCAGAGAATTCTTAACCCGGATTTCCCGAATTGGCTTGCTTTTATTAGTTCCGAATACAGAATTCTTGCCGCCAATGTATTGCACTACCACGACCGCTTGTGTTATAATAACCTCAGACAAGCATACCAGCGAAACTCATTATCTCTGGTGAAAACTCTCGGCTGGAAACAGCTTTCTTCAAAAGAGAAGGAGAACAGTCATGCGAAAACAAAAAGTCTTTAACCCGTTAGAAATTAAGATTCCTGCTCGCCAAAGCGGAAGATTGCCCGAAAGACACGGGGAGGGACACCGCTTCGCAGGAAGCCAAACAGACTTCCGGAAAAGACACCGGAGTTTTCTAAAGGGCCCCGTTATAACCAAAGGGCATCCCTTCGGGAGAAAAAATTTCTCTAACGGGGCGGGATTTACACTAATAGAACTTTTGGTGGTCATTGCCATTATCGCCCTGTTATTGGCCATATTGATGCCCTCGCTGCAAAGGGTAAAGAAACAGGCACAGGCTGTTGCCTGTATGTCCAACATCAAACAATGGTCCTATTGTTGGCATATGTATCTTGAGGACTCCGGGGGAAAGTTTCCGAGCGGTGCCGAAGCCTCCGGAGATTGGCCTGAAAAATTGCGACCGTATTACAAGGACCGGGGGGCATTGACCTTGTGTCCATCGGCAAAAAAACCTTATACCGATGGAGGCAAGGTCCCCTTTGGTGCCTGGCGATGGAGAACAGAAGGAGGAGGATGGACAAACTTTGAGAGCAAACCCGGTGACGATTACGGCAGTTATGGCATGGATGAATGGCTCGGCGATCGACCTGGTGATAACTTCTGGAGAAATCGAGAGCAAAAACAGGCAAACAACATACCGATGTTCTTTGACTGTGTAGTCTGGGATACCTACTGCGACCACACACAAGGCCCGCCTGAGGTCGATGGTATTGTTACAAATGAAATGCACTTAGTTTGCATCAACAGGCACAAAGGCGCCATAAATGCCGTATTTCTGGACCTTAATGTGAGGAAGGTAGGCCTGAAGGAGCTTTGGACGTTCAACTGGCACCGCAACTTTGATACTCAGGGTCCCTGGACGACAGCCGGCGGCGTTCAATCGTCCGACTGGCCTCAATGGATGAGAACGTTTAAGGACTACTAAAAAACAATCGCACAGGAAAAGCATTTTACGGGAAAATGTGCCGGACGAAACTTCTCAGCCCTTTAAGACGGCTAAAGGGACCATTCTGGCGACGGCCTTGGCCCAGCCACATTCGACAACAATCCGCACGACCTCTTCGATGTCTTTGTAGGCGTCCGGTGCTTCCTCTTTTATTTTGCTTTTATCGCCGGTAATAAGTTTTATACCCTCCATACTCCGTTTGAACTGCTCATCGCTAATCAAAGCCGGCGTAATAATTCTGCCTTTACGGGCCTTTCCGCGAGCGGCGGTGCGGCTCATCACTCTGCCTGCACCATGGTTGACCGAACTCAAAGACTCCTCGGAATCACCCGTTCCGACAAGGAGAAAACTTGCGGTGCCCATTGAGCCGGGCGTTATTATAGGCTGGCCGGTTTGCGCGAAAATAGTTGCGGCCATCTGCTTAGGACCGAAGGCCCGCGTGGCACCTTTGCGATGGACCCAAAGCCGGACGCCGCTATGTGTCTCGAGCTTTGCCATATTGTGAGCGACATCGTAAACGAGCGGCAATGGCGCTGGGCCAAACATCCTGTTAAAACAGCGCCTCACAAGCAGAGCCATAATGTGGCGATTGGTAAATGCAAAGTTTGCGGCGGCGGCCATTGCAGCGATATAGTTTTTACCGGAGTCGCTCTCGGTCGGCAGGTATGAGAGCATTTTTTTGCGGTCGGCATTCTCCGGTCTGCGGGCGGCGATATTCATATATTCATCGGCGATTTCATAGCCGAACCGACGCGAGCCGGAGTGTATCATTACAACGAGCTGGTTTTTGAAAAGCCCGAAGCCCTTGGCCAAATCCGGCTCAAAGACTTCCTGGACGTATTGGATTTCAATAAAGTGGTTACCGCCCCCGAGTGTGCCGAGCTGATTCATGCCTTTTTGTATTGCGTTTTTTGGCACCGCGGCCGGGCCAGACGGAAGGCGACCGTTTTCCTCGATTCTTTTGAGGTCATCTGCGAACTGGTCCGGGTCAAAGGCTTCCCACGCCCGGTGACTGCTTTTTTCTGCAAGAACCGGTACGGCAACGACACCTTTATTGATAACGGCTTCAATGCCCGTTTTGTTTAACTGCAAATTTTCTTTGCCCTCGCCGAGTGGAATGTCACGGGCTATATCAACAGCGATTTTATCGGTATCAATGTCGCCTTTTGAAAAGGGTGTGCGCAGCAGCCGCATTCCACAATTTATGTCGTACCCCACAGCAGGAGGCATAATTGCACTGTCCAGTCCCAATACGGCCCCGATAGGTACGCCGAAACCAACGTGGATATCAGCAGTGGCCAGAACCTTTTTAGCCGGCGGCAATGAAGCCGCATCATAAAGCTGACGAACTGCATCAGGTTCAAGGTTGACGGCTTCTGAGGCAAAAATGGTTGCATCCGTCACCATCTGCCCGCGGCGCTCCATACGCAGGCGAAAAGGGTCGATGCGAACAAGTTTTGGAGATGACTCGGGCATTCTGCGTACCTCGTCTCTCACCGGGCGAAAAACTAACTGTCGCCCTGTTATACCTAAATTCGTTAGTTAAGGAAAAATCAAATATACCATCGGCATTTTTTTCTATAAGAGAATTCTTCAAATACCGGCTTCAATCGCCTTTAACATACTGATTTTTACGATATTACGCCAATTTTACCATTTTTTACAGAAAAAGCTAATAAGGAAAAAGGCAAACTGCCAAAGCCCATATTTTTCGGCTTTTACTTCGGGGACAAATTCACTTGACAAAGCCTCGTTTTAAAGTTAAACTGGGGGTGTTGGATGTTGGTATAAGCTGGGGATTGTCTAATCCAAAACCAGCAATTTTTAGGGTGTTTACAAAATGAAAATAAAATGGCTGATTTTCGCTGTTCTGGTGGCGTTTTTTGTTATGCTGTTCAATTCGGGCACTGTAGCCGTATCTACCAGAGAGGTTGACGACGTACGCAAAAAGGCGGTGCTCGATAATAGCGATTTAAAAATTATCGACGATTTTCTTGCTCAGGCAATACAAGAATTGGTACAAACGAGGGATTTTACATCCATAGCAAAGATTCGTACAGTCATCCTCAGCAGGCAGAGCACCCAGGGCCAATACGCTCAACAGTTTTCTGAGTCGGCCCGCAGACATATCGCTGCTGGTTTTCTACAGGCTCAAGAATTAAGGCGACCGGAGCGAACAACCGCAGTAATGATTAATCTCTTGATTCTCATGGATGGTCTGCAGGACCTGGGATTGGCAGACCAGGCTATGGCGATGCTAAAAAATGAGAATATGGTTATTCGTTACTGGGCCGTCCATTGCCTTACCAATACCGACATCATAACACAGTTAAACGCCGCGACAAACTCAAACCGGGCATCGGCTATTGCAGCACAGCTTAAAGGGATTGTCGATAACAGCACGCCTGAGATAGTAGCTTTGATAGCTCAATTTGCGGCCGGCGTGGACATCCCGGAAGCTGAACAGTTACTAATCCAAATAGCTGATTTGCGAATTAAACAATACGCCGACTGGACTGTGAAGTATGAACTTTATGATAGTGCACTCTTGAAATATCTCAGCAGCAAAATACCCTTATCCTCCGAGTCTCCGGTTGGACTGCTGCCGACAACAACTGATACAAAGCCTGAGATTGCCCGGCGCTTTGCGCAGTTGTATTCTTACGCGATACAAAGGTACATCAAGGGCGCTTCTCTTTTGAACGATACCCAGAAAAGCCATTTGGCTTCGGTATTGGTCGAGACCGAAGACAAGTGTCTCGGCCGACTTCTGGGAAATCCACAACTGACTATAAGAAGGGCCCTCGAGCGGCAAAACGTACAGGCCGTTATGGACGAGCACGACAGATTACTCGGCACCGCAACAACCCCAGGCCAACTACCTGCTACTCTGAAATTCGACTACGGCTCGACCGGCAGCAGCAAAAGCACCGCACCACTGCCTTTGCCCGACCCACCCACCAAACAACCAAAATAATTATTCATTATTGACAATTGATTATTGGTAATTGATTATTGGTAATTGATACTTGAGTCTGCTCGACGCGATACAGTACCTAAGGGGTAAATGGTTCCTGTTGCGGAAACAGTATTTGTCATTCCCGCACAAGCGGGAATCCAGCTTTTTCGCTCTGGACCCCTGCTCCCCGCTTTTGCGGGGACGAGTTTACACCTGCGAAAGCAGGTGCAGGGGTGACATCGTCGGTTTTCGTTTTCCGCAACAGATACTAAATAGCTTAAAGCAAAATGGATTTTGCATTGAAGTCTGTAAGCATTATATTTATCACAGCGTTATTGACTACTTCAGGATGTAATGACTCAGGGTCTGTTGAAGAACCGAACGAAATGGTCCTGCATCACGTCCTTTCGGCCAAGATAAAAGGCCTCGACCCCGGCAATATGCGAGACGTTTATTCCGTTATAGTCGCCAGCCAGATGTTCGAGCCCCTTTATCAATATCACTTCCTGAAGCGCCCGTACGAGCTGGTGCCTCTATTAGCTGAAGATATGCCGCAAATCAGCGACGATTTGCTCACTTATACCATAAAAATCAAAAAGGGCGTTTACTTTCAGGATGACCCGTGTTTTGGTTCCCCCCGCAGCTTCGGTTTGCGAAGCAAAACGGCGGGGGGCTCTGTGCCAAACGGTAAAGGACGCGAGCTGAAGGCTGAAGATTTTGTTTTCTCGCTCAAAAGAATCGCAAATATTAAGTATCTGAGCCAAAACTGGTCTATCTTTGATAACAAAATTGACGGGCTCGATGAGTTTCGAGAATATACGAAAACGCGCAAAAGTGAGGCGGACGTCGATTACTCGCGGCAAGTTCAAGGATTAACAACTCCCGATGACTACACACTCGTTATCAAGCTCAAAAAACCCTGGCCACAATTGTGCATGGCGCTGGCGGATACATCCACAGCGCCCGTAGCGAAAGAGGCGGTCGATTATTACGGCAGGGACATTATAAGCCATCCCGTAGGCACCGGGCCGTTCCGGTTGAATGTATGGCGCCGCGGCAGCTACATCGAGCTTGTCCGAAACCAGGCTTTCAGAGGCGAGCTTTATCCGAGCAGCGGCGAACCCGGCGATGCCGAGGCCGGCTACCTGGATGATGCAGGAAAGCCAATTCCCTTTGCCGACAGGGTCGTCTGGACCGTAATTGAAGAGCGCCAGCCGGCCTGGCTTTTATTTTTGCAGGGCAAAGTCGATGCCACTGTAATCCCAAAAGACAACTTCGACGAGGTTATGGGCGGGACAGGTGAATTGACGCCGGCAATGAAACAACGCAACATACACCTGAAAACCTTTAAGGACCCGTCAACCTACTGGCTTGGTTTTAACATGGCCCCCGTTTCTACTTTCGCAGAAAGCACGGGGGTCTTCGGTAAAAACAAACCGCTTCGCCGGGCAATAAGCTACGCCATAGACCGCGAGAAGTTTATAGAGCTGTTTTTCAACAATCGACATCTGGTTGCCCACGGCCTTATACCACCGGTAATGCCCTCTTACAATCCCGAGATAAAAGAAAAGGGATATGCCCAATATGACCCGGAAAAGGCACAGGAGCTATTGAAGGAGGCCGAGAAAATTCACGGCGGAAAACTGCCCACGCTCAAAATAACTCTACCGGGCACAAATACGTGGTACCGTCAGTACGGTCAGCTCCTCAAACGTAATTTGAGTGCCGTCGGTCTCGAAGTTGAAACCGAATATATGGACCGCCCTACTTATCTGGAAAAGGTCAATACCAAAAGTATTCAGATGTTCACCTCCGGCAGCAGCGCCAGCACACCCGATGCACAAGACTTTCTGGCAATGTTTTACAGCAGATACCGTGCACCGGGACCAAATAAATTCAACTATTCCAATCCGGAGTTTGACGAATTATATGAAAAAGCGCAAGCAATGCTCGACGGCCCCGAAAAACACCGGCTGTATAGAAAAATGGAGCTTATAGTTCTGGAAGATTGCCCCGCGGCCTTCTTAAACCATCGCGTTGCGTATGTGCTGCATCATGACTGGTATAAGAATTACAAGCCGCACGCCTTCGCATACGGGCTGAGCAAGTACCGCAGAATCGATTTGGCCAAACGCACAGCGTATAAAAAACTTTTGAAGACAATTAAATGAGCACATACATAATAAGGCGGCTTTTGTACACCATACCGATTGTATTCGGCGTGCTTCTGCTGACCTTTGTATTGTTCACCCTCGTTGGCGGTGACATATCTATTGAAATCGCCGGCAAAGGAGCCACCCAGGAAACAATAGACGAAATCCGTGAAGAATACGGCCTTAACAAGCCCTTGTTTTTGTCGTGGGACAGCCAATTCGTAAACCACTTCAAGAATGCGCTGACATTTAATTTCGGCAGGGCACGCGACCGCGAACCTGTTATCGATAAAATCAAGCGGGGTCTGGGACCTTCTCTGGCGTTGACGGTGCCGATATTCTTTGGGGTCGTGATAATTTCGGTAAGCCTGGCACTTGTCGTAGCATTTGTTCGCGGTACTGTCTGGGACATTTTAGCAGCGGTTATTTGTGTTGCGGGAATGAGTATTCCGTATCTTGGTTTTATTCTTTTCGGCCAGTACTTTCTCGCGTACAAGTGGGGACTTTTTCCGGTATTCTTTTCACCGGAGCTGACGACGGCCCAATACGTAGCCTTGCCTGTGCTAATTGGTATAGCAGCAGGTCTTGGAAGGAATCTGCGATTTTTTAGAACAGTTATGCTCGATGAGATGCGAAACGACTACGTTCGGACCGCTTTTGCAAAAGGGCTTACAACCAGGCGTGTGCTGTTCAAGCACGTGTTGAAAAATGCGATGATACCGATTATTACGCGGGTGGTTTTAGCGATACCGTTTTTGTTCTTAGGGTCGCTGCTGCTTGAAAGGTTTTTCGGCATTCCGGGACTGGGTTATCTGATGGCCGAGGCAATCGGCTCACGTGACTATTTCGTTATCAGCGCTATGACTTACATAAGTGCGCTCCTTTTTGTGGTATTTAATCTTATAACAGATATTTGTTACTCGCTTGTTGACCCGAGGGTTTCTCTTGAGTGAATCTCAGCAGTTAATAAAGAAAGAGCCGCCGAAGGGCAGAGGTCTGTGGAAGGACGGCGCCAGAAGCCTTCGCAGGCGCAAGCCGGCGATGTTTTGCTTCGGCGTGCTAACATTATATTTTCTGCTTGCAGGTTTTATCTACTTGGCGGAGTTTTTCGATTGGCGAATTGGGCCGACACTGTGGGCCGAACAGGCCGGACAATCTTATGCGCCGCCCAGCTCAAAAAATATTTTCGGCACGGATATTTTTGGGCAGTCAGTTCTGCGAAAGACGCTGTACGGAACAAAGATATCGATAACGGTTGCGCTATGTGCATCGCTTATCAGTATCACCATTGGTGTGCCTTTAGGGGCTGTCGCGGGCTATTTTCGCGGCTTCGTTGACGAAATAATCGTCTGGATTTATTCAACTCTAAGCTCTGTCCCATATATTCTGTTGATACTGGCTTTTGCCGTTGTGCTGCGGGACAGGACTCTTTTTGGTTATAAGCTGACAGGTATCACGGCGGTCTATTTAGCTATCGGCCTGACGAGCTGGGTCGGTATATGTCGGCTGATTCGCGGTGAAGTTATCAAGCACAAAGGCAGAGAATATATCTTAGCTGCGATTAGCTATGGGTGCAATCGCCGGCGGATAATCTTCAGACATCTGCTGCCTAATGTTTTTCATCTTGTGATAATCGACTTTTCGCTGCGATTTGTGGCCTTCATTCACGCGGAAGTTATTCTGAGCTTTTTAGGGCTTGGAGAAACGGAGCGTCCGAGTTGGGGTGCGATGATAAATGATGCCAGGATTGAGCTTTCGCGAGGTGTATGGTGGCAAATGGCGGCGGCTACGGCGGCAATATTCTTCCTGTCATTAGCCTTGAATATCTTCGGCGACGCCCTGAGGGATTCGCTCGACCCGAAGCTCAGGATTCAATAAGGCACGAAGCGAAATATGAAATACAGGAAAGTATGAGTGAAAATGGAACATTACTGTCGGTGAAGAATCTTTCGACGCACTTTTTTACTGACGAAGGCGTAGTAAAGGCGGTGCAGGATGTGAGCTTTTCGATAAAGAGGAGCCGAACGTTTGGGCTTGTTGGTGAGAGCGGGTGCGGTAAGAGTGTAACGGCACTATCGATTATGCGATTGCTTCCGGCTCCGCAGGGCAAAATCGTCGGAGGCGAAATTGTTTTTGAGGGACGGAATCTGCCGGCGCTGAGCGAAAAACAGATGCGCCAAATTCGCGGAGAGAAAATTGCTATGATTTTTCAGGAGCCGCAGACCTCTCTCAATCCGGTCTACACTGTGGGCAACCAGATCGCCGAGGCCATCAGGGGCCATCAGAAAAAAAGGCGTAAAGAGGCCTGGGCGGATGCGGTCGAGATGCTGCGGAAAGTGGGCATTGCGGACCCGGCCCGGCGGGCTCATGAATATCCACATCAGATGTCCGGTGGTATGCAGCAGCGGATTATGATAGCAATGGCGGCAAGCTGTGAGCCGGCACTGCTTATAGCCGATGAGCCGACAACCGCTCTGGACGTAACGATTCAGGCGCAGATACTTGATTTGTTAGATGATTTGCAAAAACAAAACGGGATGAGTATTTTGCTGATAACCCACGATTTGGGCATTGTGGCCGAGCGGGCCGAGGGCGTCGCGGTGATGTACGCATCGCGAATAGTGGAAGTAGCCGAGACGCAGAATCTTTTTGCAGGGCCTTTACATCCTTATACTCGTGGGCTGTTAAAGTCTCTGCCGCGATTGGGTTTTTCAGAGAAACGGCTGTGGACAATCTCAGGTAATGTTCCCGAGCCGTTGCATTTTCCGAGAGGGTGCAAATTTCATCCTCGCTGCCCGAGAGCTAAAACAGACAAGCGGTGCCGGACCGTTGAGCCTGAGTTGAGAGAAGTCCAGCCGGGACGGTGTGTTGCCTGCTGGCATATTGATGATTGACTATTGATTATTGACTATTGCAAAACGTAATGCGAGATTCAGAATATACATATCTTTTGAAAGTCGATAACTTAAAGACGTATTTTCCGATAAGGAAAGGTCTGTTGCGTCGGACTGTTGGTTATGTCAAAGCGGTTGACGGGGTAAGTTTTGGTATCGAAAAGGGGCAGACGTTAGGCCTTGTCGGTGAGAGCGGCTGCGGCAAGACAACTGTTGCCAGAAGTATAGTTCGATTAGTGCCGGCCACGGCGGGAAAGGTCCTTTTCGAGCAGAGGGATATTCTGGCTGCCGAGGTGGTTGAATTGCGCCGTCTTCGCAGCCAGATTAGTCTTATTTTTCAGGACCCTTACGGCTCATTGAATCCGAGAATGACTATTGGTAATATTGTTGGTGAGCCGTTGAAGGTTCATAAAGGAGTAACCGGCAGTGAACTGACCGAAAGGGTTGTGGTATTGCTTTTGAGGGTTGGGCTGTCCCCTGACTATATGAACCGTTATCCACACGAGTTTTCAGGCGGACAGCGGCAGCGAATCGGCATCGCCAGGGCCTTGGCGCTGGAACCAAAACTGGTTATCTGCGATGAGCCGGTGAGCGCCCTTGATGTTTCGATTCAATCGCAGATTTTGAATCTTCTCAAAGATTTGCAGGAAGAATTTGGCCTGACGTTCTTATTTATCGCACATGATTTGGCTGTGGTGGAGTTTTTCTGTGATATTGTGGCGGTGATGTACATGGGCAGGATAGTGGAGCAGGCCACGGCACAAGAGCTTTATCGAAACCCTCTGCATCCTTACACGCGTGCCCTTATCTCGGCTGTCCCGGCAGTTGGGCGGACTCAGCATAGCCGCAGAACCATATTGGGTGGCGAAGTGCCGAGCGCCTTGAACCGGTTCCCGCAAGGCCGGGTCCCACCATCCGGCTGCCCTTTTCACCCGAGGTGTCCTCGGCGCCAGAATGATTGTTTAGAGCAGATGCCGGCATTGAAAAGGGTAAAAAACACTAATAATGGGCATTTTGTTGCCTGCCGGAAATGCTAAAAAAAGTTGATAATTGATAAATATTATTGATAAATGTGTGAAAATAAGCAAGAATGAGTAAGAACTCGGACAGAGTTGTTAAATTTGGGACAACTGTTTAAATTTTTGATTTTGAAGGAGCGTCGATAAACATGGATGAAGAAGGCGGCATAGAAATAACAAGCCAGGACAATGTTGCCGTAGTGGTTTTCAAGTCTGCTTCAGTAAGTGATGTGGATGGAATAACCGCCGCTTCCAAGCAGATAAAAAAATTTATTGACGAAAACCAACCCAACAAGCTGATATTTGACTTTGGGAGTGTAAAGTTTTTCTCTTCCCAGGTGCTGGGACTGCTTCTTGACATCCGGACCAAGGTGGCAACGTACGGCGGCGAGGTTGTGATTAGTGCGATAAATCCACAATTGCACAGGGTTTTCAAGATAACCAATCTTGATAAGGTTTTTAGATTTTTCCCGGATAAAGAAAGTGGCATACAGGCAGTGAGTACGGATTGACTCCCAGTTTTGTGGGGGGTGAGATGCCGTTGCCCGAATCAAGTACGGGCCAGGCCCTGCGAAAGCAGGCATGCATTTAATCAGAGAGGCCGGTGTTATGTATATTGCAACACAATTTTCGATTTTCATGGTCAACAAACCGGGAGTGTTAGCTCGGGTGCTCGGCGAATTTGCACGAGCTAAGATTAACATCATAGCGATGACAATGATGGATTCCGTGGAGCACGGGGTTATGCGAGTAGTTTTTGCTGCGCCAAAGAAGGCAAAAGAAGTGTTAGCAAAAATAAATATGCCCCATAACGAAACAGAGGTTTTGTGTGTAACACTGACAAATAAGTCAGGTGCGTTGGCGGCGGTTGCGGAAAAACTGGCCAAGAGCCATATAAATATTTCTTACGCGTATTGCACTGCGGGCGCAAAAGGGGGCCGAACTACGGGTGTTTTAAAAGTCGCCGACGTGACAAAAGCAATGAGAATCCTGCAGCAAAACCATAAGAAGGACAGCAAATCACACCCAGTTGTCAGACGCTCACGGTCTTCAAGAAGATGAGAACATAAGTGCACAATTTATAAGTGTCTTTGTCAAACTTTAGCCGGTGATGAGGTTGTTTTGTATAAAAAACAGTTGACATAAAAGTCGGTGTGCTGGTATATTTAATGTTTTAGGTGAGATTTCGGGGCCGTAGCTCAACTGGCTAGAGCATCGGACTGTCGATCCGAAGGTTGCGCGTTCGAGTCGCGTCGGCCTCGTTTGTTAACGTTAGCGCTGTCAAACACTTACGTTTGGCAGCCTTTTTGCCTGAACCTTCTGACGTCACCCCTGCAACACTTAGAGTCTTGCCTTGTTTTGCCTTTCGTCAGCAGCTTGAATCATTTCTTCATGAGTCTGGAACTCAAATTCTCTCAACACCTCGGCAACCTTGACATCGGGTGAGCGGCTTTCAATAACGGTCCACTCTTCTTCATGAAAATTCTCGATTCGTATTTTCCTTCCGTATTTAGCCTGGACCTCCTGAAATCTTCGGCAGAACGGCCAGGTATGCAGGAAAGCCTTTTCCAGATTCACCGGCGCGCACACCCAGTCATTCCAGCGGCCCGTGCCGGCAATCTCCCGGCCTGAGATGTCACAAATTTTGGAGGTATCCTTTCGAGTGCTGGAGACGACAACATATTTATTCTGCCAGGCCTTGGTATTTACCACCGAGCCGCCGGCAAACGCCGAAGTCCAGAAGACCACCTCGGCGCCGGCTTTGCGCAGATTTTGCCAGCCGTCGTACCATTCGATATCAAAACATATCTGCGCACCTACGATGCCGAAATCGGTTTTGAATACCGGCGGCTGCACCGGCCCAGGCACTATGCCGTTGTTTATCTCACCGATGGTCGGATGGATTTTGCGATATTCGCCTAACAGCTTGCCCTGATTGTCGATAAAGACCGCTGCGTTATAATAACGGCCATTCTCCTTTGTATAAATCGGGCAAACCACATAACAGTGGTGTTTCCGGGCGAACTCAGCGAAAGGCTGAGAAATCTCTCCTATCGGCACTTCCGCCGCCTCCGAAAGCGGTGTTCGACCTGAAGAAAGATCGGCGAAAGGAAAAGCTTCAGGAAGGCAAATTATATCCGGCTGATAGGAAACCAACTCTTCCATTCGAGCAAGCATTTTTCTTATCATTTGTTCGTAATTCTTTGCCTCCATCCGGTTTTGCGATATGGTTGCTATCCACACCTCCCGCGGCAGTCGTTCCTCTCGCGGTCTGGGTTTGAACCGTAGGTTTGCTGCCGATGCTTTTTTGGCACCGCCTAAAATGGCCAGCCCGAATCCCAGAGAGGTCTTCTGTAAAAAATTCCGGCGTGTTATTGTACGTTTCATTTCTTTTCCCCTTTCCATTAGATTTACCTTTACAACGGCGAATAAATTGAACAGAACTTCTCACTGTGCATTATAACCTTAATTGTGTATTCCAACAATTAGAACTTACGTGCCTATTGGGTGCGACCAGATATTCTGGCAGGGCTATGCAGCCCGTTTTCGCAGGTCCC
>CAYUFX010000084.1:0-21970 GCA_964444135.1 uncultured Pirellulales bacterium
TGCCTACATTCTACAGATTACCTATTTTGAGCGCCAGAAAAATTTGTCACACCCGAAATCCGCTGCAAAAGAAGCCATCATCCTGCTGACCGGAGCAGGAACCACAGATGCATCGCCGTATTCGGATAAAAGAATTTCGTCCATTACTTCTCAACAATCGTTTTATACCTAATTAGTTCCTGTTTTGGAAATAGTAAGCCTGTTAGAAGCGTAAGTATCAATATCTGTCATTCCCGCGGAAGCGGGAATCCAGCTTTTTCGCTCTGGACCCCTGCTCCCCGCTTTCGCGGGGACAAGTTTCCCCTGCGGAGGCAGGGGCAGGGGTGACTTCGTCGATTTTCGTTTTCCACAACAGATAATAATTAGAAACTCCAAAGAGAAAAACTTCTTATACCAATTCTATTTATTGATTGCCGATTATCTGACTCTGTCATTCCTGCGAAGGCAGGAATCCAGTCTCTCTATGTGTATTATATGCAATTCTTTCGGTAATTTTTAACTGTAATTGGTATTATCTGTCATCACATTCTAAAAAAATAAGGACATAAAAACAAAGAGAAAAAGATATGGTGACAGAGAATTCCGAACCGGCTTTGCTAATCAATGAAAAACGGCCGATTATTATGTCTCGCTTCCAAGTAGCTTAAAACACATAACCTTGTACTCCTCTTAACTCTTCCCTTCTAAATTCGACATTCCTTGTTGGATATTCGATATTTCTTCTCTTAATCCTTCCTATTCCTTTTTCTTTCTAATTCTCTAATCTCTAATTCTCTGATTCCCTAATCACTATCCCCCTTCTTGATGCGCGAAATTCGAAAATCCTATCCCCTCTTCGCAGAGAAAATAGGTTTGTCCGTACGTATCCTTTTTTTATCACATACCACTCATAGTGTGTAGACCTCTGTGTGTCTTTCGCCTAAGCTTATGATTATGAGTAATGACCCAAGAGAAGTGTTCGGCCAGAGAGTCCGTCTATTACGGGAGAAAGCAAAGCTGTCGCAAGAGGGGCTCGCTGCGCTTTGCGGTCTCCACCGCAACTATGTCGGTGGTATTGAGCGCGGTGAACGGAACGTAAGCCTGCTCAACATCGTTCTGTTGTCACGAGGCCTAGGTGTCAAGGTGTCCTATCTTCTTGAGGGTATCGACTAATGAAGTCTCCGTATGATGGTATTCCTCTAGAGAATTGGCCACTTGTAACTCGCGAACTGCTTGAGCAACATCCGTTGCCTGCTTCGGAAATAGTTGATGTCGTTTTGAGCACATGGGATTCAATTTTTGCTTCCACTATGGGTTCGAAAGGTTTCAGGATTGGCGTAGACATCTTCCCTAAACCCCAGATAATGGGTTTTTTTCTGCACGAGCTCATACCATTGGAATTTGCCACACGATACCCAGATGTCTGGCGAGCAGAGTTTTCCAAAGGTGACAAAGATCTTGTTTACGTTCCCGACGAGTTTTATTCGATTGAGCTTAAGACATCATCGAGTTCTCGGCACATCTTTGGGAATCGGAGCTATGCCCAACAAGGTGCCAAGGGGGGGAAGGCCAAGTCTGGATATTACCTAGCCGTTAATTTCCAGAAATTCGTAGAGAAGAACATTCGGCCGGCGGTAAAACTGATAAGATTTGGCTGGATCGATGCGACTGATTGGATAGGACAAAAGGCACCAACCGGCCAGCAGTCGAGGATACCGCCGCCGATCGAGAGGATAAAGCTAATCGAGCTTTATCCGGGCTCATCAGAATAGTTCACCCTGGTGCTGTAACTTGCTTTGTTGCCTTTTGAATGTCTCGTACCTATTTATTGAAAGCTCGCAATAGTCTTGCCTAATCTCGAACCCGATAAAGAGCCTTCCAAGACCAACGGCTGCAATGCCAGCAGAGCAAGACCCCGCAAATGGGTCAAGCACAAGCTGTAACGGATGAGAAGAAGCTCGCACAACTCGCTCAACCACGGGAAGTGGGAATTGTGCTGGGTGTCCGGTGCGTTCTTTCGAGCTTCTTTTTGACCCAGTAGTCACCTTGGGAAACTCCCATACATCTGAGGGATTCTTTCCGAGAGGATTACACCGGTATTTTCCGTTTTTTTTCTGATTAGGATACTTGACATTTGGATCTCGAATTTCATCAAGGTTGAAGGTGTACTTGCTTGGATCCTTAACATAGAAAAGCCACTTCTCATTCCGGGGACTCAACCGCCGTTTTGTGGAAACCCCAGCACCATACTTCCACACAATCTCTTGGAGAAGAAAGAAGGGTGACTTGTCCCAAATTAGGTATGGTATTGGCACACACAGGCCCCGATCTTGAACATCTAGATACCCCACGTTAAGCCAAAAGGCCCCTTGCGGGTTTGTGACCTCATACACTTGGCTCATCCACCTTGAAGAAAAGTCCACATATTCCTGTACTCCTAAAACCTCCTCATATTCCTTGCCTATGTTGTACGGTGGTGACGTAACGGTAAGGTCGATGTTCAGATTCGCACTCACTAGTCTTGGGAGTAGCTCTAACGAGTCGCCGCAATAAAGAAAGAAGCCGCTATCTGAATATAGCGGCGAGCCGATGGCATCTATAAGTGATTTCTTGACCTCGCCATATCGTAGCTTGAGTTCGCGCGTCTTCGTAGGAGACATTGCTCGCAACAGCGATAAGGGCGCCATTCTCGTAGGCCGATGCCGGTCAATCCCTTCTGCTACGTAGGAATTATGAGTTGGGTCTCCTATCCGTCGTTGCTGAAATTCAGTGGCTGGTACATCCATATTTCGCTCCCTTTTGAAACATGATGGGTAAACATCCTATCTAATTTTGGTTGCTTTCCATTTGTGACCATATGCGAAGTAGAGTGTATAGGTAATAGACACACTGGTCAAGCTAAATCCCGCTAGCGATGCCCGCTTACGTGTTAATAAACTACAGCCGGTCACTTGTTAAATCCACGCCACGCTTTATTATCAAAATATTAGCCCGGCAAAGCCCATCAACCGCCCAAAACATGAACCGCTAATCAAAGATGTCCTCTCTTCGTTGCTCGCTAATGAGAAAATCTACACTATTGAAGTAAAATTTTCAAGAAAAATATTTATCCCGTTAGAAGCATCTCTTCTGTCTTCCGTCATCCGTCTTCCGTACGTGCTAATCCGCTTCTACAAGAACCGTTCTTAGCCAGCTTCTGAAAAAGGCCATTTCGATGGCCTTGTGGGCGAAAGCAAGTCTCTGTGGCAAAGCCTGCCCTGAGCGTAGTCGAATGGGCTCGCTTTCTGAACAGAGATTGCCGAGAACACCAAGCTGGCTAAAACATAATCCGTGTAATCAGTGAAATCCGTGGTTAATGAAAAAGATAAAATCTCTGCTTTCTCTGTGGCTAAAAAAAGTGCTTTTTTATTCATTTTTTTGTTGACATTGTTTGTTAAGATGTTAAAATACGCCTATGTTAGCCAGCAGGCAAACATAAACCGCCAGCAGGCGAAGATGACATATCATTTTGCATGTCGTAAGCTGCAGCGCAGCAAGGACTTAGAGTCAGTTGGCCCAGACAATTACCCAATGAACCATTAACTATGAACAATGTACCGTGAATTACGCAATACGCGATACGCAATACGCAATACGAGCATCTGCCCTCTACATCTGTCGAGAATCCTCTACAAATCGACCCCTTTTATGCAAAACAAACCCAATTTCCAGTATAGCCAAATGAATGTAAGTATATTTTCACAAAAGGCTTATGAAAATAAATCCAATTGGACACTTGGTGAAAACAAACCCAATCAAACCCAATTTTTTACCCCCTTGTTTAGAGTGCTTTATACTCTAAGGGGGCCTGTTATCTGTTTTCTGTCTTCTGTCCTCCGTCCTCTGTTCCCGGATGAAGCCCAAATTATTGAATTTTCACCGCAAAAATAGTTTGACAGCTTGGTTAAATTCGGTAAAATACCACTTTTTGTGTAGCGAAAGAGAGTTTTTTATGAAGAGCTTTATGGCAACGAAAGAGCAGGTCGAGCAGAAATGGCTCCTTGTGGACGCCGATGGGGCCGTTCTGGGTCGAATGGCGGCTAAAATCGCGCCTATACTTATGGGAAAAAACAAGCCCACATATACACCGCACGTCGATACGGGCGACTATGTGATTGTAGTGAACGCCGAGAAAGTTCAGCTTACCGGCAAAAAGGCTCAGAAGAAGGAGTACGACTATTATACACATTTCCCAGGCGGGCATAAATTCGTCAGCTTTGCCGATATGATGGCGAAAAAACCTGAGAAGGTTGTTGAATTGGCCATAAGGCGGATGCTGCCGAAGAACAAGCTCGGCAGAAAAATGCTCAAAAAGTTGAAGGTTTATCGAGGCCCGGAACACGATAACCAGGCCCAAAAACCTGAAAAGATAGAACTGATTTGATGGACAATTTTGGAAATTCGAAGTACGAAACTAAAAAAAGCACGAAGCACGAAAGAAATAATTGGTGAGTGGTGAGTAGTTAATTGGTGAGTAGTGAGTTTTATACGAAGTACCAATTAACCAATTAACTAATAGTATATGTTGCGGAAAGCGAAAACCGACGATGTCACCCCTGCGAAAGCAGGGGTCCAGAGCGAAAAACTGGATTCCCGCTTTCGCGGGAATGACAAATACTGTTTCCGCAACAGGAACTAATTAACCAATTAACTACTTTGCTTCGGATTTAGATACGCCTGTTAGAAGCGTATGTATCCATATTCGATATTAGGATTTTCACGAGGAACGAGTTGTTATGGCAGAGACCAAAACTGATCAGCTTAATATCAAAGCAAGTACTCAGACCAAGCAGGTATCGAGCCCGGCCAGTGAGCCAAAGGGTGGTTACTGGTGGGGTACCGGCAGAAGAAAAAGCTCCGTCGCCCGTGTACGAATCAGACCCGGCGACGGCAAGTTGCTCGTCAACAAAAAAGAGTTCAAAGAGTACTTTGTTAGGGAGCAGGACAGAAAGGCAGTGTTGGCGCCTCTGGTGACCGTTGATGCGCAAAAATCATTCGATGTCTTTATTAATGTCAAAGGCGGCGGAACTACCGGACAAGCCGGTGCCTCCCTGTTGGGAATTGCCAGGGCATTGAAAAAGTATGATGAAAACTATGTCCAGGCACTGCGGGACGGCGGGCATCTTACTCGCGACCCCAGGATGGTCGAAAGGAAAAAGCCCGGACAAAGAGGAGCAAGGAGAAGATTCCAGTTCTCGAAGCGTTAATTTACGAATCATTTTAGACTTACCAAAGAGCCACTGGAATTTCCGGTGGCTTTTTTTATGGAGCATATTGTGATGCCGAGGTTGGAAAATAAAACCAAAGGAGCCACTCTGATAATTCTGGCTTGCGGTTTTTTTTGTATGACCGGCTGTCTTATCAAGTCCGGCTCATATATCGGCGCATACAGGCTGGCATTCTTTCGGTTCGTCTTAGGGCTGGGCCTGATCGCCGCCGCTGCAATGTCCGGACGAGTTAAGCTCGTCTTTAATAACAAGAAGCTGCTGTTTTTACGGGGTTTAGCCGGTGGTATAGCTGTTTCTATAACTCTGTTATCTATTACTAAACTGGGACTGGGAAAGGGAATGGTGCTGGTAAGCTCATACCCTATCTTTGCAAGCATTACAAGTGCGATTTTCCTGAAGGAACGGCTTCGGCCGTTAGATTTCGTGGCAATTATAGTGGCCATGCTGGGTATTTACTTTATCGCTTATGACAAGCAACAGAGTTCTTCATTGCTGGTCTTTGGGAAATATGAGCTTTTGGCGGTCCTCGGAGCGATAATCGCCGGAATAGCTATAACGTTGATACGCAAGCTCCACGATACCGATGATTCACTTGCAATTTATTTTTCGCAGTGTGCAGTCGGGATGTGGCTGGTTATAGTACCGGCCTTCACGACCGGAGGCGGAATTGGCTTAAAGGGAGTCTTCATACTGCTTGGTATCGGCGCTGGTGTCACTGTGGGACAGTTGTTGATGACGGAGGGATTTAAATATGTGCCGGTCAAGATCGGTTCATTGTTGCTTATGCTCGAGACGGTGTTGTGCTATGTAGCCGGTGTGGCAATATTCAGCGAACCTTTAACGGCGACTTGCCTTTTGGGTACTGTGCTGGTTATTGGTGCTTGTGCGACCGTTTTGGTCAGGAGAAAACTTGACCACTAAAATCGAAACTGATATTCTTGGCCAATACTTGCGAAAAGAAAGGAAAACAAAATGATACGAGTTGCAATAATCGGAGCAAGCGGATATACCGGTGCCGAATCCATACGGATTCTTCTGGGGCATAATGAGGCGGAGCTTACCTACCTGACCGCCCTGCCGGAAGAATGCGGAGCGGTCGAGGACGTTTTTCCACAATTTAATGGACGGTGCGCTCTGCAAATTGAGCCGTTGGATTTAGACAAGCTGTCGGACTTGTCTGATGTCGCTCTATGCTGTCTGCCTCATAAGGTCTCTATGGGATTCGTGCCGAAACTTTTAGATGCCGGGCTGAAAGTAATCGACTTTAGTGCCGATTACCGCATCAAAGATGTTGCAGTATATGAAAAGTATTACGTCAAGCACACCGATATCGGGAATTTAAAACACGCCGTGTTCGGCCTGCCTGAGCTTTTCCGTGAACAAATAAAAGGTGCTAAACTCGTCGCCAATCCCGGCTGCTACCCGACCGGAGCTTTGCTTGCCATTGCACCGCTGCTCAAAGAAGACTTGATAGAAACCGAATCCGTTATTGTTAATGCGGTAACGGGCGCATCGGGGGCGGGGATGAAACCTTCGAGTAAATTTCATTTTCCGAATATGAATGAGAATCTGTTCGCCTATGGCATCGGCAATCATCGCCATATGCCCGAAATTGAACAAATCGCAAGTGACGTGGCAGGTAAGAAGGTTACTGTCCTTTTTCAACCGCATGTAGGACCTTTTGATAGGGGAATTCTTTCGACGGTTTATTGCCAACCTAAGAAGAACCTGAGCAATGACGAGCTTTTAGAGCTTTACAATGATTTCTATAATGCTGAGCCATTTGTGCAGGTAAGTAAAGTTGCCCCTGCTGTTAAAGATGTCGCAGGGACAAACTATTGCCATATCTTTGTAACCAATGTCAAAGGCAGAATTGTCTGTTTTTCAGCCATTGACAATCTGGTAAAGGGCGCATCCGGCCAGGCGATTCAGAATATGAATATCGTCTTCGGGCTGGAAGAGACAATGGGGCTATCATAGGAGCAACAATGGTTGACGGTGTGATTAAAGTTGCGACGTGTCAGTTTGCCGTGGGGGCTTCGATAAAGAGAAACTCCAAAAGAATCTGTGAGTTTTTGCCCAAAGCGAAAAAGGCCAAGGCCGATATTGTTCATTTCTCAGAGTGTGCTCTTAGCGGCTACGTGGGCACCGACTTTCCAAACTTCGAGGGGTACGATTGGGACCTGCTAAGAGAAGAAACGCAAAAGATTATGGCCTTGGCTGCCAAGCTGCGCCTATGGATTATTCTGGGCAGTACACACAGATTGACTGAGCCGAACAAGCCGCATAACAGTCTTTACCTTATAAATCCCGATGGCAGGATTGTTGACCGCTATGACAAAAGATTCTGTACCCTGGGCGATTTGCGCCGGCTGACGCCGGGCAGTAGATTTGCGGATTTCACCATAAACGGCGTAAAATGCTCGCTGCTGATATGCTTTGATTTGCGGTTTCCGGAGATTTATCGACAATTATATAAGCAAAAAGTCAACTGCATTTTCCAGTCGTTTTACAACGCCCGCCAAAAAGGGCCGAGCGTACATACGTACATTATGCGACAAACGATGCAGTGCCGGGCCGCGACGAATCATTTTTGGGTGAGTATGTCAAATTCGAGCGGCTATTATTGCCCGTATCCATCGTGTTTTATCCAGCCGGACGGCAGAATCGTAAAACAGCTAAGCCAAAATCACCCCGGCTTGATGGTTAATACAGTCGATTTGAGCAAAAAATTCTACGACCCGATGGCTAATTTCAGGGATATGGTTATCGCCGGAGCCCTTAGTAACGGCCCTAAAATTATTAAAGACAGACGCTCAAGAATCACAACCCAGCTTTGAAAACATCTACTCTGAGAATAAAAAGCTGGTTAAATCAGCCGTTTATATTTATAATAATCAAGGAGGGAAAGAGTAATGTCTATCCAGAAAGGAATGAAAAATGCCGGATAGGTCGAGAGATTGGTTGACCCAGGCCAAACGCGATTTAAATCACGCAGTAAATGCACGCCGAGACGGGGATTTTGAGTGGTCGTGTTTTAGTACCCAGCATGCGGCGGAAAAGGCGGTGAAGGCGGTTTTTCTTCACCTGCACGGCGAAGGCTGGGGACACTCGGTCTATGGCTTATTAGGCGCACTCAGCGATAAGGTGGATGTTCCGGAGAGGCTGTTAGATGTTTCAAAAGCTCTGGACAAACATTACATCCCCACGCGTTATCCTAACGGCTTTGACCCCGGAGCTCCAGGTGACTACTACACAAAAACCGATGCGCAACAGGCAATCGAAAATGCTCAACAAATCATCGAATTCTGTGAAGGTTGTATTTGCTGACAAAGCGAATGTCCTGCGTCAGTTAAAAGATTACGCGAAAAGCATCAAACGGACACACGCGGAAGTGGAACGGGTGGGTTTTTTTGGTTCTTACGCGAATAACACATACGGCCCGGCCAGCGATGTGGACCTGCTTATAATTTTACAGCAAAGCAGCAAACGCTTTTTAGACAGAATTCCTGATTTTATTCCCGATAATCTGTCAATCTGCTGTGACGTTTTCCCTTACACCCGCGAAGAATTGGAGAAAATGCAGGCGCAAATCAATCCCTGGATTTGCCGCGTCCTTAAAGAGATGGTATGGCTTTAAGTATGAGATAAGTGGGTCAATAATGATAAGAAACAAACGAAAATTGGATGAGTTCTACCGAAAGTTAGACGCAGATGAAAGTCTCTCTTACAAGGAAGCTGTACGGATATACGATGCCTTGCACAAAGAAGCTGTTGCGTTGGGTGCAATCAGCCACGAGAATATCTGGGATGGCTTTGAAGCCGTCCTCCGAATTGCCAGGGCGATAAACAAGGTGGGTCTGTGATACAAAAGCTCATAAAAGAGATAGCTGAGTCTTTGGACGAAGAGAGAATTCCCTACATGATAATTGGCGGCCAGGCGGTGCTCATATATGGCAGACCGCGATTGACGCGGGACATCGACATAACATTAGGGATTGACGCAGACGAATTTGTGCTTGTCGAGAAGACGTGCAAAAAGTTAAAGCTGAAGATGCTGCCTGAGAACCCGAAGAACTTTGCCAAAGAAACGAATGTACTGCCTGCAGAGAAGCCGACTTCGGGAATCCGTATAGATTTTATATTCTCTTCTTCTCCGTACGAGACGCAGGCCATCAAAAGAGCGAAAGAAATCATCATCGATAATTATCCTGTGAAATTCGCTTCGTGCGAGGATGTTATTATCCACAAAATGATCACAGCAAGAGCTGTTGATGCCGAAGACGTAAAGAGTATATTAATTAAGAACAAAGACTCGATTGAACTTGAATACATCACCGGATGGCTTTTAGAGTTTAGTAAGATTTCTGAGCACGAAGGGATATTAGAAGGCTTTAACAGTTTATTGAAGTAGTAAGAGGCACAAGATGGCTAATAATACTATTACTGCACCTAAAGGATTTTTGGCGGCAGGGGTACAATGCGGTATTAAGAAATCGGGCAAATCTGATTTGGGGCTGCTTGTGTGCCCGGCCGGTGCAAACGCAGCAGCGGTTTTTACAACTAACAAGGTCGTCTCGGCAGCAGTACAGGTCTGCAAAAAGCACACCAGAAGCTCAAGAATATACGCGGTAGTCGTCAATTCCGGCAACGCTAATACCTGTACCGGCCGGATGGGAATTAAAAACGCAATTACAATGTGCAGCAAAACAGCACGGCAATTGCAAATCGAAAATCGAAATATCCTTGTTGCTTCGACCGGCATTATCGGAAAACAGTTGCCGATTAAGAAAATTATCGCCGGCATTACAAAGGCGGCGGCGAAGCTCTCAGATTCTTCCAAAGCGGGCCTGGATTTTGCACGGGCGATAATGACGACCGACACTAAGCCGAAACAAGCCATCCGCCGACTCGAAATATCAGGCACTCAAGTTACAATAGGCGGCGCAGTCAAAGGGGCCGGTATGATTGCGCCTAATATGGCGACCACACTTTGTTTTATTACTACGGATGTAGCTATAACAAAACCATTGCTGGCGAAAGCCCTAAAGGCTGCCATCGGCAATTCGTTAAACAGGTTAACTGTTGACGGACATCAAAGCACAAATGATACCGCGATAATTCTTGCCTCCTGCTTAGCGGGCAATCGCCCAATAGTAAGTCAGTGCCTGCGGTATAAAAGGTTTGCCAACGCGTTGGCTGAAGTTTGCGATGATTTAGTCAGACAAATGGCTCTCGATGCCGAAGGGGCAACACGGATATTTAAGGTAGTTGTCAAGGGTGCAGCTACAAAGGCTGATGCCGCAAAGGCCTGCAGGGCAGTAGCCGACTATTCGCTGGTAAAATGTGCAGTGAACGGCGGCGACCCAAATTGGGGCAGAATTATCTGTGCCGTCGGTTCGGCTTCTGTCAAGTTGAATCCGAATAAACTCTCCTGTAGGCTCGGGCCGATAACCGTTCTTAAAAACGGTGCGCCGAGAAAATTTGATGCAAAAAAGGCGAGTAAGGTTGTTTCGCAAACCGAACACACGATAACCGTAGATTTAGGGGCTGGCAAAGCGGACGATTTTTGCTATGGCTGCGATTTAAGCGCCGAATATGTAAGAATCAACGCTGACTATCACACTTGACAGGGGGAATATAAGAGTACAAGCATTTCGCACTTTTGTACATTCTTTATGCCCTTATGCACTTTTGACCTATTTTTGGTTTTCCCGTAATAAAACAGTTGAAAAACCAATCCATTGGGTTAAACTGCGGGCAATTTAAGTCTGTTATAGCAGTAGTACTCCATAGCATGTGATTTGCATGGTTGTCATTGCGAGGCCTGCTTTGCAGGCCGTGGCAATCTCATCCGTTATGCTTTAGATTGCTTCGCTTCGCTCGCAATGACACCCCTCATTTGAGTTGTTGTTGTTACAGAGTAGTAGGGACAATAATCGAATTCGAAAAGGAGTAAAAAAGTGAAAATTACTAAGAGTACCCTTGGATTTTTGGTGCCGAGTTTTGCCTTTAGTGCAGCAGCAATGGCGGCAGAAGGCACAGAAACGGCTGAGATGGCCGGGACGCCCTGGAGCTGGTGGATTGCGCCGGTGGCGGCGATATTGGCATTGAGTTTTGCGTATTATTTTTACAAGAAGGTGATGGAAGCCCCCGAAGGCACTGAAAAAATGATAAGTATAGCCCGTTACGTCCGTGAAGGTGCCTACGCTTATCTATTCAGGCAGTACAGCATTGTGACGCTCGTATTTTTGATTCTTCTGGTCATCTTGGCGGTCTGCGCTTATCTGGGCGTTCAAAATCCGTTTGTTCCGGTCGCATTTCTGACGGGGGGTTTCTTCTCCGGGCTGTGCGGTTTTTTGGGTATGAAAACGGCGACAAACGCCTCTGCCCGTACTGCTCAAGGTGCCAGCGTGAGTTTGAATCAAGGCCTGCAGGTTGCCTTTCGTTCGGGCGCGGTTATGGGCCTTGTCGTCGTCGGGTTTGGCCTGCTGGATATATCCCTTTGGTATCTTATTCTTGATAAGATAGTTTATACTGCGGCAAATATGGAAACGGGACTGAGATTTTTGGGATTGCAGCTTGTGCCCGAAGCTATGGACCCACATCATAAACTTGTAGAAATTACAACAACGATGATTACTTTTGGTATGGGCGCTTCGACTCAGGCCTTGTTTGCCCGTGTCGGTGGTGGAATCTACACTAAAGCCGCAGATGTCGGAGCGGACCTGGTCGGCAAAGTCGAGGCCGGCATCCCTGAAGATGACCCCAGAAACCCGGCCACAATCGCTGACAACGTCGGCGACAATGTCGGTGACGTTGCCGGTATGGGCGCCGACCTCTACGAAAGTTACTGCGGCTCAATTCTTGCTACCGCGGCGCTTGGTGCGGCACTGCCGGCAGTGGCACTTGCGGCCAGGGGTATGGACCCGCTCAAGGCTGTTCTTGCCCCTATGCTTGTTGCCGGTATAGGTATTTTACTTTCGATTTTGGGTATCTTTATGGTTCGCTGTAAGGAGGACGCCAGCCAGAAGAATCTGCTGCGGGCACTTTTGTTGGGGACATTAGGCAGTTCGGTGTTCATTCTTGGAGCCGTGGCGCTTTTGGCTGTGTTTGGCTGGATTACCTGGGGTATTTTCGGCTCGGTAATTGCCGGATTGTTTGCCGGTGTAATTATAGGTCAGCTTACCGAATATTACACCTCTGATGAATACGGCCCGACCCGGGGTATTGCTGAACAGGCCAACATGGGACCTGCTACAACAATTATTGACGGTTTTGCGACCGGCATGTTTTCGACCGGGCTGCCCGTGGTAACGATTGTGATTGGTATTCTGTGTGCGTTTGGCTTTGCGGGCGGTTTTTCGAATATTTCGATGGGCCTCTACGGTATCGGCTTTGCCGCTGTCGGAATGCTCGCCACATTGGGTGTTACTTTGGCAACCGATGCTTATGGCCCGATTGCGGACAACGCCGGCGGAAATGCCGAGATGAGCGGACTGGGCCCGGAGGTCAGAAAAAGAACCGATGCCCTCGATGCCCTCGGTAATACGACCGCGGCAACGGGTAAGGGATTTGCGATTGGCTCGGCGGCTCTGACAGCGATGGCACTTCTGGCCGCATATATCGAAGAGGTTCGCATCTGGATATCACGGCTTGCAACAGATGCCGGCGGAATTTTCCAGGTTGGTGATGTTGCGTTTACGCCCGAAACCGCAAAGATGGCAGAGGTTATGGATTTTATCTCAGCTTATAACCTGACAATAATGAATCCGAAGCTCATTTGCGGTCTCTTTATTGGCGCTATGATGGCCTTTGTATTCTGTGCTATGACAATGAAGGCGGTCGGAAGAGCCGCAGGGGCTATGGTCAATGAGGTCCGACGGCAATTCAGGGAGATAGCCGGCATTATGGAAGGCACGGGACAGCCTGATTACGCCCGATGTGTTTCCATTTCAACACGCGGGGCACAGAAGGAGATGATATTGCCTTCGCTGCTGGCGATTATCATTCCTGTTTTAACGGGGCTGCTCTTAGGTGTGGCTGGTGTGATGGGACTCTTGGCAGGGGGATTGAGCTGCGGTTTTGTTCTTGCAATTACACTCAATAACGCCGGCGGCGCCTGGGACAATGCAAAGAAATATATCGAAAAAGGCGCTCACGGCGGCAAAGGCTCCGATGCACACAAGGCCGCCGTCGTCGGTGACACCGTTGGCGACCCCTGCAAGGATACTTCCGGGCCCAGCCTGAATATCCTGATAAAGCTGATGACGATGGTTAGCGTGGTCTTCTCAGGCGTTGTGGTAAAATTCGCTCCCGTTATCAGCGGCTGGCTCGGCCTCGGCGGCAAATAATTAATGGGCTTGATGTCCGAGTTGTGCAGTTGACGCAATCGGCTGATAAAGGTAATCTATAAGGGTGGACGAACGAGCCGCCCTTTTTTCATTAAAATTGAGGACATAAATTTGGTCAAAAAGAAAACTTCAAAAACTGCTAAGAAAAAAACACGTAAGAAGGTTTCTGTAACCAAACCAAAGACACAAAAAAAGAAAGTCTCAAATCCGGCAAAGGCATTTGCTCTGGAAGCAGCTAAGGTGGCGGCCAGCCGGCATTGCAGTAACATTACCGTTCTGGATTTAAGGGGCAAATCGCCTGCCACCGATTATTTTGTAATTGCCACCGGCACAAGTGATAGACAGATGCGCACCGTGGCCGATGAAATCTGTGACGCTGCAAAAAAACAAAAGATACAGCGTTTCGGCCGGGCCGGCTACGAGCAGGCTCGCTGGATTTTGCTCGACTTTATTGACGTCGTTATCCACATCTTTGACAGCGAATACCGCAACTACTATGACCTCGAATTACTCTGGGGCGATGCGGAAAGATTGGTTATCGACACATAAAAATAATCATAAATGAGGTTACTCTTTGTCATTCCCGCGCAAGCGGGAATCCAGGAAATGGGACAATATTTTATCTATATACTCGCAAGTAAGAGAAACGGAACATTATATATTGGTGTTACGAATAATTTGCTCGAAAGAGTCAATCAACATAAAAATAATCTTGCAGATAGCTTTACTAAAAAATATGACGTCCACAATCTTGTATATTACGAAGCATATAAGAATATTGACGATGCCATAGGAAGAGAAAAATGCATGAAAAAGTGGAAAAGAAAATGGAAGTTGGAATTGATAGAAAGTTCTAATCCGAATTGAGAAGATTTGTATTATACACTGAGCAATTAACATCTATTCTGAGAATTACTGGATTCCTGCTTCCGCAGGAATGACTTTTTTTAATATATGAACACAACATAAAATGAAGCTTGTTGTAGATATACTTGAAGAAAGAATTAGTATAGCGATGGCCGCTGCCACCGGCCATGATGATTGTGCGGCTATAGTAAGACCCTCTACCGACCCTAAGTTCGGCGATTATCAGGCCAACGGTGTAATGGCCTTGGCAAAAAAGCTCAAAACCAATCCCCATAAACTTGCCGAGGACGTAGTGAAGAATTTAGATGTCAGCGATATTTGCGAACCGCCGGAAATTGCAGGTCCGGGTTTTATAAACTTACGTCTGAAACCTGAATTTTTAGCCGACAGGTTACTTGAAATCAACAGGGATATTGCCAATCTCGGCATAGATAAAACTGCTGAACCAAAGACTATCGTTGTCGATTTTTCCAGCCCGAATATTGCCAAGCAAATGCACGTCGGCCATTTGCGAAGCACCATCATCGGCGATTGTATCTGCCGAATACTTGAATTCTTAGGCCATAAAGTCATCCGCCAAAACCACATCGGAGACTGGGGTCTGCAAATGGGAATGGTTGCTTATGCTGTAAACAAATACGCTTATCGTAAAGAGACAGACGAAGAATTTCCTTGGGTAGAAAAACCATCTGAAGATGTGGAATTGCCTACTCAGGATTTGGATTTGGATGCTCTGGAGGGTTATTATAAAAAAGTTACGAAGCTTGCGGAGGAGGACAGTAAAGTTGCAGAAGCAGCTCGCAAGAGCACTGTTGACTTACAAAGCGGTGACCGATGGACCATTGGGAACTGGAAAATTGCGAGGGAAACAACACTCAAGGCCTGCTTTGAGATCTATGATTTATTAGGTGGAATATTTAGAAGAGAGGATATTCGAGGCGAAAGTGCTTATAAAGACGAGATACCCAAAATAATCGATGACCTCGGAGAAGTTGGCCTTACAAAAGAATCTGATGGTGCGGTTTGTGTTTTTCCGCCGGGATTTAATAATAAAGAAGGGCAGCCTTTGCCGTTTATTATTCAGAAGTCCGATGGTGCATATCTTTATGCGACAACCGACCTGGCGGCTTTGCGATACCGGGTTAATGAGCTAAAAGCGAACGCCATAATTTACGTTACCGATTCCCGGCAAAAGCTGCATTTTGAGATGCTCTTTGCCGTTGCGAAGATGGCTAAGTGGGTCAGTGATGATATAAAGCTCTCACACGTTATGTTCGGCAGCATTTTGGGAGATGATGGCACACCGTTAAAAACACGCGCCGGCGAGAATGTAAAATTAAAAGAGCTGCTCGATGAGGCGGTTGAACGTGCAAAGACTATAGTCGAAGAAAAGAACCCGGAGCTTTCGCCGGACAAGAAAGAGCAAATAGCCAAGGCGGTTGGAATCGGTGCGGTAAAATACGCCGATTACTCCAACAATCGCACCAGTGACTATGTCTTTAGTTTTGATAAGATGTTAGCGATGGACGGCAATACCGCCCCGTATATGCAGTATGCATACGCCCGCATAAAATCTATCGAGAGAAAGGCACAGACCAAAGATGTGGATATTGAAGATGAGCTTGCCGGTCTGCAGGCCCTGAATTTGACTGACCCGGCTGAGCTGGACCTGGCAAAATATCTTATTCGCTATGGTGAGGCGATACAGGCTGCCGCTGCCGATTACAGGCCGAACTACCTGACCGCCTATCTTTATGAGCTGGCGCAGAAGTTCAGCGTATTTTATACGAATTGTCCTGTCCTGAAAGCCGAGCCGGCCAAGAGGCCTACCAGACTTTTGCTTTGTGATTTAACTGCAAAGACTATCAAACACGGCCTAAGTGAGCTTTTGGGTATCGAAGTTGTCGAACAGATGTGAGAGACAAAAATGAAAATTATCCAGGAAGATTTCCGTATAAGCACGAAAAGCCGTAACCAGATGATTGACATAACAAGCCAGGTTCATTCGATCGTCAGTCAATCAGGTATTGCTAACGGCGATGTTATAGTCTATTGTCCTCACACAACCGCGGCGATTACCATAAACGAAAACGCCGACCCCTCTGTCCCGCACGATATACTTTTGACTCTGGAGGAATTAGTGCCCCAACATCGCTCGGGCTATCGGCATTCTGAGGGCAATTCCGATGCACACTGCAAAAGCTCTCTGCTCGGCTGTAGCGAACAAATCCTGATAAAGGACAAATCTCTGAACCTCGGCACCTGGCAGGGCATTTTTTTCTGTGAATTTGATGGTCCACGCAGCAGAAAGGTAATTGTCCAAATCCGCGGCGAATAAAGAATTCAAGTGATGCTCAGAACTTAGTTCCTGTGGACGAGTCGGTCTTTGACTATGCGCATAAATAAGGCGAGGTGGTGGTTCCGGCTGGGGGGGAGACCGGTGGACCACACTGCCTCGCCGAGGTCTATAAGCTGTAAAAAAAACAGCGTTATATTTTAAACACTAACAGAAAAAACTGACGCTTCCAGAAAATCCCATCGAACGAAAAATACATAAGCAACAAAAATCATCAAGGGGTTTATCGCCACCCCATACTACCTTAACACAGTTAGTATACAAGTTATGGTGATAAAATGCAAGTTAAAAATCGCTTTTTTTTTGATTTTTTTGGGAACTTTTTCCTATATCAGCAGAAATCATAAAGCCAAATGGCTTGAATACTTACGCTTATTGGAGCTGATTACGACCGATAAATCTTATAAATTGTTGTTTAATGAATATTTGCCTCGGAGCTGAAAAAAACCATCAAAATTTTCGCTGTGATTGCTTTTATGCTGGCAAAAACTTTCAGGGATTGATATTTTGAATACGTCCCTGGTTTGTGGTGGATTGAATTTTTGGTTTTTGACTCTTGGCTTTTCTGCTATGGCAAAAATTTCGGAGAGAATAGAGCGTGTAAAAGACACCATTAACTCTGCCTGTGCCCGTGTCGGCAGAAACCCCGGCGAGATAAAACTTGTCGTTGTAACAAAATCCGCTACCATTGAAGCCGTAAAAGAAGTTATTCGTCTGGGTTTCACCGACCTGGGGGAAAATCGCGTTCAGCAACTGATAAAAGTTTCCACCCAGGTAGATGAATTTTTACAGGGACCTGATGGTGATTTGGGCCTGCCGGGAAAGGTCGGTTGGCATATGATTGGTCATCTGCAGCGCAATAAGGTCCGCCACGTCTTACCTATAGCTTTTCTGATACATTCGTTAGATACACTTCGGCTGGCCGAAGAAATAAACACCTCAGCGGCAAAACTAAACTTATGCCCAAAAGTGCTTCTGCAGGTCAACGCTTCTAACGAACCGCAAAAATACGGTGTGCCGGTAGGTGCGGCAATACATCTGGCTGAGCAGATAGAGACCTTGCCGAACTTAAAACTGGTCGGCCTGATGACAATGGCACCTTTGACCCATAATAAGGACGTTGTTCGAGCCTGTTTTGTTCGGACAAGAGAGTTATTTATAGAGATGCGCGGCGAAAAAATTGTCGGACGGCAGTTTACAGAGCTGAGTATGGGTATGAGTTCAGACTACAACATTGCAGTCGAAGAGGGGGCAACTATCCTTCGCATCGGCTCGGCGATCTTCGCCGGTTAAGAGCAGGTTTGAGCCGGACAAGCATCGAGGATACTTGAACTATAGTTTAGTAATTTTCGTACTTCCATTCTTACACTCCGAACAAATTTTAATTTGTACCCTCGTATCTTTGCAGCCCGTATGAATTCTGTAGGTCTTGCAACAGCGGAAAAAGGTAAAAAAAAATCCAAAGTACAGCCCTTAACGAGCCGAAATTAGCTTAATGGATAGCAAACAGTTGTTAGTGAATGGTATTTAACGGCCAATCGTTCAGTTAAATGCCGGTAGTTGAACAAGTGATTCTTTGTTCAAGGTCTCATAATACAATAAGAAGAACGGGTGAAATGGAAAAAGTAAAATTACCAACTGCTATTGAGCTGCAAAAAAGCTATACTGATGTTCTGTATCTGACTAATAAAAGCCACGTCCCGTCTGAAATAAAGCGACTTTTAAAGAAGAGGAAGCTTTCTTACCGCACTCTTCCGATAGATAAGTTTTCCAAAGTACGTGACAGACTCGATTTGATTGGGACCGTCATTATAGATATGAAAGAATCGGACGTTTCGCAGCAGCAGCAATTGGCCCGAATAATCGAATCCCTTGAGATGGAAAATATTGGCATGATTTTACTCACAGACCGCCCGGAGATGCCCGTTAAAAGTTTTTCAATATCCCCATCAAGGACTAGTTTCTCTATGATCAACACCTTGGAGTCAGTTTCCATAGATGAGCTATGGCTCAAAGTAAGTGCTAATCTTGCATTTCGTAAAAAAAGTTATGGAATTACGACAAAACCTTTAGTTCCACGAAAGCATGTGCTAAAAATTCACAAGAATAAACTGGCCGAGCAGCTTTCTATAACAAAAACCCTCGCAGATAATCTGGCAGAGCAGCTTCGTTTAGCTGGTCTTGTACAGCAGGATTTTCTCCCCACCCATCTGTCAAATACTGATCAAGTGCAGTGGGCCACAGTTTTTTTGCCGGCGGAGTGGGTCTCGGGTGACATTTATGATATCGTACGTATAGACGAGCAGCACATCGGCTTTTATGTAGCTGATGTGGTGGGGCATGGCATGCCTGCAGCACTGCTGACAATCTTTCTTAAGCAGGCCTTGCTTATGCGAGAGACATATGAGAGTAATTACCGCATATTTCCCCCGTCAGAGGTTATAAAAAATCTGAATATACGAATGGCAGCACAGAAACTCTCCGGTTATCAGTTTGCCACCTGTTGTTATTGTCTTTTAAATATAAAAACACTACAGCTCACATACGCCCGGGCAGGACATCCCTATCCAATCCTTATCAGACCCGGACAGCAAACCGAACAGCTCGAAATACGAGGCTCGCTGCTGGGAGTTTTTGAACAGGCCGAATACATCCAGCAGACCGTGCAGCTTCAGCCAGGCGATAAGCTGCTGATGTATTCCGACGGGGCAGAGCCCTTCATAGGCAAGTTCGATGACAAAACCGGCTTCGGTTTCAGCGAAGAATTTTGCGAAGTCAAAGATTTGTCTGTTGTTGAGATGATAGACAGACTTAACACGATTGCCCATAATCAAAACATCGAACCGTCTGAAATTGATGATATTACAATAGTTGCCCTTGAAATACTTCCTTAGACTCGGGACACAAAACCAGAGACTCAGGTTTTTATTCTTCGCCCTCTTAAGTGACGACCTTGATGCCGTATAGTTGGCAGAAAATTCGCAGCTCTCTGGTATAATTAGCATAGAATATAATCTGGTGCATGCCTTTGACATCGCATACATCATCCACCTCGTTGATAGTCATCTCTACGTTCGTACGGCAGCCGCCCGTCCGTGGGATGTCCGGACAGCCTACCACTTGTCCACTATAGAGGTACATTTGCGGTGTTTTTCCTGAAAGATATTGGGCCATTGTAACCTCTTGTCCGATGCGCCAGAGCACGCGAGGGACACAGCCCCAACCTGCTTCAGCATGGCTCATTAAGATGTAAGGCTCGGAAGGGCCGGTTGTACCGCTCAGCTTGGAGGCACAGGTGCAGTGGGCACCGAAATAGTGGTTTTTCTCCGTCTCCATTGAAGCATTCTGCTGAAATCCGGGTCTGTCGAAGAGCTGCTGCACTAACATTAACGTCAGCGTTGCGTTAAGGTCAGCTTGACAGCCGGCAGCGATACCTTCGTCCCTCAAACTCATAAAGCCCATACACGGGGGACAATGTTTGTGTGGTTTCCTAAGTCCCGGTAAACAGTCCATCATCAAAGCGTCAGCTTTTTCTGTCTCGATAATTCGTTTGAGCACAAAATATGTTTTTGCGGCATCTAAGATGTCAGCTTCGGTGGGCTGGATTACCTTTTTAGCATTTTTCAGATATGCATTGGCAAGTTCCTTCACGGCATCAGCGGCTTTAGTACGCTCAAATTCCTCATAAAACCTCGTGTGCGGCACCGTCCATACCTGCGTTCCAAGATGGGGCACTGTGGTTTCTTTGGTTTCTGAGCCTCCTATGTTGACGATACGGCTTTCCTTCATCCAGTGCGCCGTTTGAATCATCTTCATCCCCTCTTCAACAGCATCGAGGTTATCCAGTGAGTTTATCAGATACACCCCGGACTTTTCGTGAAGCTGATTGATGTGCCCAACGAGCAGGATACCCAACGTGGCAAGTACAACCGTGGGGATTCCTGCTTCTTTAACGATACGAGTAACGTGTTCCCAATGACTTTTCTTGAAAGGTATAAGCAGTAATCCATCGGGCTTTGACTGTTGAACTTCGTTGATAAACCGGGTTACACTCACTGCATCATCGAGCGCCTGCTTGTCCATTGAGATGCGCATCCCCAGCTTTCGTTCCATTCTTTTAATCCTGTCCATATACTGCTTTTGGCGCCCTTCGGCATCGAAACTGGACCCCGGCCAGCTATAATAACCGACTTTCCTTAGAGACTCGGTTGGAGGATACACAAAGGCCCCACGCACTATAGCGGGCCCCTTTTGCCGGGCCTTGCTCTCTGTAGAAGCTCCAGAGCCAAGTAACTCCTTGGAGCTCAACGAAATGCCCGCTGCTGTGCTGCCCACCGCTTGCAGGAAGTTCCGCCGTGATATCTCCATCGTTTTTGCTGATTGTGACTGTTTCATACCAGCTCCTTTCCAATTTGATTATTGTGGTTCAATATTATTAAAAAAAAACAGGCCTCTTTTCAAGGTAAGCCTTTGATATATTAAATGATTATAAACTGTTCACACACTTTTTTTTCGCAAATCAAAGATATTTATCCACAAACCTCAGTGAATATCTCTAAAATAGGATTTCTAAAGGATATTCGCGGAGATTTGTTGTCTCGCGAGGTGTGGCTAATTTTTCTGGCAACACGGCGTTTCCTGCCCCGCACTTTTGTTGCCAGCTTGTCCCCGGTGTGTGCTTACTTGCTTTTCTGCCGGGGATCTAATTAGTGCGGGGTCATTGCCAGCAAATACTGATGTGCCTATAAGACACTAAAGCAAGCTCAATACCTGTTAGCCCCCGGCACTGTCGGGGGTTTACTCTAATGGGGTCATTGCGAGCAAATACTTACGTGCCTATAAGGCACTAAAGCAATCTCAATACCTGTTAGCCCCCGGTACTGTCGTGGGTTGCTTGCCCCTTACCAAACCTTTTCTGATTCTGTAGGGTGTGCACTGCACACCGTTTCTCTACTCACCATTCACTAATTAACCCAAAAATTCCTTTGACTTTTACATTCTTTTGTGTTATTTTACTTCCCTAAAGGCGTGAGGCGGACATCTTGAAGAGTGCAGCAAAATAAGAGATTCGAAACTATTTGACGTTTGATACAGTTAACTTTCGCACTTTTCATAATTGATTATGCTGCTGGAGCCAAGGCATCGAT
>CAYUFX010000085.1:0-21565 GCA_964444135.1 uncultured Pirellulales bacterium
TTACAAAAGCCGCTGGCGGCTTGAAAAATCCACCTACAAACTTGACGGGCACCCAACGACCTTCAAACCCACAGTTGTTAGGTATCCTTACAAGGCTTTGGTTACGCCGGGAATAGGTTGTGGGTATTTGCCGTCAGGACCAGGAAGAACCGGTGGCACTGCGTCCCAGGCGTAGCGCTCCGGAGCCAGGACCCTCTTCGACTGGAGCGCTTGCTCCCAGGTAATCCGCTGGCCGCTGTGAGTAGCCATTCGACCGAGAATAGCCAGCATCGTGCTGCGAGCCATGGCGACACCGTCGTTGATTGGCTTACCTGCCTGCATACCAGCGAACATCTCCTTGAATGTGTTGATTTCGGGATACGTTCGTTGTCTTCCGGAATCCCAGTTAGTTTCTCCCTCAATGATATACCTGCCCCAACCAGTCATCCGGCCCTTACTGCCCTGGACCCTAATCGACACTTGTCTATAGCAATTGTCCTGCTGGCGACAGAAGGAATAATAACGCGCACCATCGGCATACCCATAAACAACAGCATGATGGTCAAAGATGTCACCGTATTTAGGGTCGGTCCGAACCTGCCGGCCACCCATACCCCATGCGTATAGCGGTGGTTCTTCCTGCATGATCCAGCCCACCATGTCCATCTGGTGCACGTGCTGCTCGACGATGTGGTCGCCGGAAAGCCAGGTGAAGTAATACCAGTTCCGCAACTGAAACTCCATTTCGGTCCAATCGGGCTGCCGGCCACGGTGCCAAAGAAAACCAAGATTGCAGATTCCCTCAATAGAAAGGATTTTACCAATAGCGCCGTTGTGCAGACGCCTCATTGCCTCGCGGGCAGTGTCAGAATACCGAGTTTCGAAACCGCTGACAAAGCTTAGGTTCTTTTCGCGTGCTTTCTGGCCCGCAGCCAATATTCGGCGCACTCCCGGAGCATCTACGGCCATGGGTTTTTCAGCGAAAACGTGGACGCCGGCGTTGACACATGCTTCTGCGTGGATGGGACGGAAATGCGGCGGTGACGCCAGGATAGAGACGTCAACTCCGCTGGCGATGAGCTTTCGATAGCCATCGAATCCGGTGAAACAATGCTCGTCATCCACAGCGACCTGGTTCTTCATTCTATTCTTAAGATTTTTTCTTGTATTTTGGAGGCGGTCGCTAAATGGCTCAGCCATTGCGGTCAGTTTAGCGTTGGGATTTACGGTCAAGGCGCTGACAACAGCTCCGGCACCGCGGCCACCGCAACCGATTAGGCCTATTCGAATGACGTCACTACCGGCTGCGTAGAGCTTGGCCTGCATCCCGACTCCGAGCGCCGCCAGGGATGCTGCGCTCGCAGAAGTTTTGAGGAAACGTCTTCGTGAAATCTTTTGGTTTTTTGTCTTTTCTGCCATATTTACTGCCTTTCATTTTATTTGTGATAAATTTACCTACGTTTAAGGTTACCAGCGATTCGAGAGCGCCTCCAGCAGCTCTACGGGTGTTGGCCCATCATGAACAACGAGACGATAACGAAGCCGCAGCATCTTGCCTTCTTTCACCTGAACCGGCTCGGCAGCGACGATGCATGGATTGACCATCCAGACATAACGTGGATTGTGCCAAGTTGCCGGTGGATTGTCCGGATGATCCACTACACCAATACCGATTGTTCGGCCATTGTCGAGCTTTATCGTGTAATCATACCATCGCTTGGCGGGCCAGTTCAATTCCGGAACAGAATAATGGGGGTCAGGGAGCTGCACTTTTCCCTCGGCAGTGGCGTAATAGGAATCACCATCATTTCGGGCACGCACGCAGAATCCACCGAAAGCTGTATGATTCAATGTCATATCAAGCTTTGGGGTAAGTCGGTAATCGAGGTCAATGACATAAACTCCATCCTGCTTACGAACCTTTGCCGAAGTATGTTCGGCCATCATCACTCGTTCGTTGGTTATCCAGTCGTTGTGAATCCTTAAATCGGCTTCTTCGGCATCTGCTTTGACCAAATCGATTTTGAGGTTCTTGATGACCCTTCCTTGCGTAGGTGCAAATTCACCCCAGCCCCAGAAATCAGCCCGGCTGATGTTCCAGCCGTAAGTTGGGCCGGTTGGGCCAAACTTTGAGAAGTCGGCTTTCTCCCGAAAGGTCATCGTGTGCCAGGCGAGGAAAACACCTCGGTGATGATGGTGGTCGCCCGGGGCCAGATCTGTCAGCCGCTGGCCGGAGGGCGTGTTGAGCGGATGAAAACAACATACACTATTAGCCGCTAAGTTTGTCTTTTTGGGTTTCTTGGTCATGTAGCGAAATACCGTCTTTCCATTCGGGGCTTTGAGAACAACTCCATGTTTGTCCGGCGCCAGACTGTAATAACCTTTACTCTTCTCGATTTCCTCTAAAGAACCGGCACAGCCCGAAACCCCAGCAAAGAGTGCCACTGTCATTACTGTCAATAACATCTTTCGCACAATATTTTCTCCCTTTATAAATAAGTGATATACTACAAATCTGAAACTTGATTTCATTTAGAGTCGCTTTATCCAGATATTCCGGAACTGAATCAGGCTTGAAGCCGGGCTTAGCTCTCCGGTTCTCTTGTTAATGCCCCCATGGTGCTGCAAACCTATGGGACCTTCCTCCGCAATGCCGGGTATTTGTGCATTCTCGATTACAATCTTGCCGTTAAGCATTACCGTTACCCTGTCGCCTGTCATAGTGATATCCATCGAGTTCCACTGACCCACCGGGTTATCGGCCGGCACTTTGGGTACGGCAGCAGCGCGTAGTTCCGGCGCGAGCTTCTTATTATTCCGAACCGACCAGAGCTCGCCTGAGCCTATCGGCCAGCACCATAGGTTTACCTGGCTTCCACTTGTGCCGCGAAGTAATATGCCGGAGTCGGCATTAGGCGTTGGCGTCTCAATTACGTTGCCATCAGCATCGGTTTTATATGAACCATCAGGCAGGATTATAGGCATCTGATATAGGCCCGAGGTGCGTTTGAACCGCCATTCGATGTGGAGGGCATAATCACCGAACGATTCCTCCGTCCAGAGATTTTTGTCATCCTTGTCCTCGGACATCGCATCGTAGTCAATCATGCCATCAACGACCTTCCAATGACCGTTGTCACCTTCCGGCACTTTCCATCCGTTAAAGTCCTTGCCGTTAAACAGGATACCATAACCCGGCCATGACCTCCATGTAGGATACGTCTCACGCGGCGGTAGCTTGTGGGCGCGGGGCGGTGTTGTGGGGAAGCCGTGGTTGAAAAACACATAGAGGCCACCCTTTCCCGCGATGACAACATCGTTACGTCCGTCTTTGTTCATATCTGCAATATTGAGCTTCATCCCAACGCTGACCACGTAATTAGGTGGCGGATTGATTCCTCCTTCATCCGGATAATGCGGCAGATGGTTAAATGAGAGGACATGCCGCTCAAACCGCCCGAAGGGCGGCTTGATCCGGTCCAGGCCTTCGGCCTGGCCGCCCTTGATATCGTACCAGAAGGCACACAACGGCTCGAAGGCCCCGATGTCGTCGCCGTGGTGGGCGAACAGACGCTTACCGGTTACCAAATCCACTTTGCCGTCACCATTCAAATCGCCTAAGGCCATTGTATGAAACTGGCTAAATTCGGTCTCAGCCCAATGCGTTTTGAAGGTGCGCTTGCCACTATTGTCGATATTCTGCTGCAACCATGCTAATCCGTATGCATGAGCAGAACCGATGATGATATCATTTAGACCATCCTCATCTACATCTTGCACAAGGATGGGATGCGAAGCGGCGCCTCCCCTGCCCTTGGCAGGTGCGAATCGATAGTCGGCATGAAACTTCCACGGTGTGTCCACCGCACGCCTGGGCTGCTCATACCAACCTACAGGTGTAACAATATCAATTCGCCCGTCGCCGTTGATATCACCTAAGCCGTTTCCGTGAACATCGCCCTGTGTGCCTACGACATGCTCTACAAACCACGGCTCTCTGTCGATGTGTTCAAGCCATGTCATACCCTGGCCTTTTACCAGGGACCAGTGATTGCATAAGATATCGTCGTCACCATCACCGTCGATATCTCCGTGGATTACCCCTTCCATATTTAGAGCCAGGTGAATCCTTTTGGATTTCCAGACCGTATTGTTGTCGCCTGGGTTCTCGTACCAGAAGGCCCCCTTCATAAACATCCACCCCGAGCTGACGATATCCATCCGCCCGTCGAAGTTGACGTCCATTGCAAACTCGCTGTTGTCGTCGGTCTCCGGGCCGTTGGTCTCCGCCCCGTCACGAAAGTTCGCATGTTTGACCCAATTTGGGGCCTCATACCAGTTCCGGCCGGAGGCAATATCGAGGTCACCGTCACCATCGACGTCCAGAACCGAAGCGCATTCACAAAACGGACCAAACCAATAACTGTGATTAGCGGGTTCGTGAGCAGGGCCGTCTATCTTGACGGGAATGAAAATCGGCTCACCGGCTTGCACGGCACCTGTGCCTGCGTAAACCGACAAGGTGCAGGCAAGAGGAGCTATCGCGAACAATACAACCAGAAAGTAACAGTAGGTTTTCATAATCAGACCTCCTTCATAATAGTAACACTTTCTTATGACCTACGGATGTTCCGCATCAATTCGTTAGACCCGCAATAGCGGCGCCGATTAACGTTGCATTTTCCGCACTCACGATTTCGACGAATCGATTATGTTTTTCCTCCAGAAAACTCTTCAGATAATACTCAACCTTCGTCTTGAGTGACTTCAACTCATAAAATGTTGTACCTTCGGCCGTAATACAAACCGGAGTGCAGGGATTTTTACCCTTGTCCGTTTTAAGCACGACAGAAGACAACAAAATAACGACCAATTTCGCCGCCCGTTCTATAAGGGCGTCGAGCAAATACCATATCGCGATATTATCTTGTTCTTGCCCACGGCTGCAGCTAACAGCCAAAGGATTGTCACCTTCAGGAAAGTACATAAAGCTGTTTATATCTTTTGTCTCTAAATCCTTTAGGGCAAGTAGTTCCTCAGTAACAGCTTTTGAAAAAAGCCCCTGCCTGCTTGCCCGCTGGACGGTAATTAGGCAAAGCGTCCCCAGATAAGCCCCCGAAAACATCTTTTCAAAGGTATATTTGCCCGGGTCGAGTGTAAACTCATCCAACTGCAAATCTATTCCACCCCGTGGAGCTTTTCCGAACGAGCCGGACTCGATGTTTACTATCTGTTCTTTGTTGGGATCCAGATCGTTCTTCTTTGTGATATTTCGATTGGACTCGATATAACAACAATTTGATCCCGTGCCTAAAATAAATCCAATGTAGCTATCGAAAGCTCTGTCCTGACCCGCCGCCCCGACTCGCGTCGAGAGACGCGGGGGCAGGAAAGCCGACATGCCAGCGAGCAGAGTTGCAACAGTATCATTGAGAATCACGACCCGCTTCTTACCTTTATAACCTGCTGCTTCGATGGCCGCGACCAGATTCTCACCTATCAATTCGCCCTCGACCTGTTTAGCCTTTACTTCCTTGCAGAATCGAATCAATCTGCCGTCCTTACTCGGCAGTATCTCAGTCGGATACGAAAAGCAAAAGCCAATGCTGCTGCTTACATCCACCCCGTTAGAAATCTCCTCTTTGTGTGTCATTTTATGCGTTACAGAATTTCTAACGGGGTCCACGATGTCAGCCATATACTCGACTATAGTTGCAAAGAATTCTTCTTTACCGACCTCCTTGTCCAGTCCGGGCATAGGTTTCTGAACGAAGTTTTCAATAACAGCCCCCGCTTGTGGCCGGCGGGTGTCACCCGCTGCCCCGTCTTGCGTCGGGAGACGCAGGGGCATGCCAAAGTAAACTGTTGCCACGCGAAAGTTCGTACCGCCGGCGTCCAATACAATGACGCGCTTGCCGGCCGGGATGTCCCTGCCGACCTCAATATAGGTGGGGATCATCGCCAGTGAGCTGCCTTTCCCGGCAAGACCTGCCTGCATTTCCTGTATGAAGATATTGCAGCATGCGTCCATGTCGATATCTTCATTGTACATCCCATTGTCTTTTAGAAACCGCCGAATCCTGTCTCTTATTTCTCTCATGAGCAGACAACTCTATAAACCCCGTTAGAAGTAATCCGTCGCCTTCTAACGGGGTAAAGCCAGAAATTGCTTTAGATATTCGCGACTTTGAATCAAGGAGCGCTTCCGCATCTGCAAAGAACCTTCGTATGAGCGGTCCTCAACTTCGACGCAAGCCGCACCGTCATATCCTATGTCCGTCAAGGCCGAGAAAAACCTCCCCCAATCAACGTCTCCCAGACCCGGCAGTTTAGGTCGGTGAAAGGAAAGTGGCGTCGCCAAAATACCGACGTCGTTGAGTTTCTCGCGCATCAATTTGGCATCTTTAATATGCACATGGAATATACGCTCCTTGAACTCGTAAATCGGCCTTATGTAATCCATGAACTGCCAGACTAAATGGGAAGGGTCATAATTAAGACCGAAATTATCTGATGGAATTTCTTCAAACATCCTTCGCCAAATCGCCGGCGACGATGCCAAGTTTTTGCCTCCGGGCCATTCGTCATTTGTAAAGAACATCGGGCAGTTCTCAATGCCAATCTTCACTGCTCGCTTCTCAGCATATTTTACGATACCAGGCCAGACCTTCCTGAACCGCTTGAAATTGTCTTCAACGCTGCTGAGGTGGTCCCTGCCAATGAATGTATTTATGTTCTCAAGGCCTAATCGCTGGGCGGCGTCAATGACCTTCTTAATGTGTGCAACATAACGGTCGGCATTTTTCTTGTTGGCTTCAAGTGGATTCGGGTAATATCCAAGGCCCGAGATAGTGACACCCTTTTGCTCAAGAAGACTGTGAATTTCATCTATTTTCTTCTTTGACAGGTCCGCTACATCAATATGCGTAACTCCGGCGTAGCGCCTTTCGGCCTTTCCCACAGGCCAGCACATAATCTCAACGCAGGAGTATCCTGTCTGGGCCGCAAAAGATATTACCTCTTCGAACGTTTGATCCGCTAATATCGCACTTACAAAACCGAGCTTAATCATCTTCACAACTCCTATTATGAAACTTTGACCCAGCTCTTATTCTCATTGCTCTCCATAATCTTCTCACAAAGAACAAGCTCACGCAACCCGTCCCGGAAGGTCGGATAAGAGATAGGCCCTGACTTCTGACCCGATATGAAACCGTATACTTCCTTGAACAGTTGCTTGAAAGTATCGGGGAATCCTTCATTATGGCCGCCCGGATAGTCAATCAGCCCACGACATTCAGGATAAACCAGGGACGGGTCTCTCATCATGATTTCATTATTACCGTCACGGTTCCCAATCCAGATTTGATTCGGCATCTCGGATTCCCATGCAACGGCCTGTTTTGAGCCGTCTATTTCAAAACAGAGCCTGTTCTTTCTTCCCGCAGCCACCTGATTGACGGTCATTACACCCCGGCCGTCGTTTTCGAATCTAAAGAGAACCGTTGCATAATCCTCCGTATTTATGGGCATGTCCTGATAGTCTTCCGGTTTCAGGACCTTACCGGCATAGGTCTCGACCGGCTTTAACGGCTTTTTTCTGACTTTGTGAAAGGTCGCGAAATCGGCGCAGACCTCCCGTATCTTAAGGCCCGTTACAAATTCGATGAGGTCCATCCAGTGGGAACCGATATCTGCGATGGCCCGTGACTTACCTGACTGTCCCGGCTCCAGCCGCCAGTTGTAGTCAGTCGGATGGAAGAGCCAATCCTGCAAATAAGAGCCCTGCACGGCAAATATCTCGCCCACGTCACCCTTGTCAACCATCAATCGAAGCTGCCTCATTAGCGGGTAATAACGGATATTGAAGTTGACGACATTCACAAGGCTTTGCTTATCCGCCAGCTCGACCAGCTCCTCCGCCTCAGCGGCGCTGATGGCAAGAGGCTTTTCACAAATAACGTGCTTTCCGGCATCCAGGGCCGCTTTAGCCATTTCGTAATGCAGGTAATTCGGCGAGCAGATGTGAATAGATTGGATCTTGCCGTCTTTCAGAAGCTCTCTGTAATCGCCGTAATACCGTTCAATGCCGAGTATTTCGGCCTTTGACCTGGCAACGTCGTCGGAGCATTCCGCCAAAGCTACAACATCGATATCGCCCAAACGCCTTAACGCCTCGATGTGAGCCGGGCCAATGAAACCCGTGCCAATGACACCGACCTTAATTCTTTCCATATCTCTGATTCCTTGCATTTGCTCATCGGCGTTATGACAAATCAATGCCGGTCGGCAGATTCGAGATGAGCTCGTTGTTGGCGTTTAGCGTTACGCCTTCTTCTATCGTAAGCGAAACATTCGCACCGTCCGTCACCGCTCCCCGCACGTTTCTGACTTTCTTCGAATCACCGATCCTGACCACGGCCAGACCCCTCTCCAAAAGGCTCTGGTATGCGCCGTCATTAGGTTCGACTTTGGCAAGGACGACCGTGTCAACCTTCACTTCAAAGCGTTCAAAGGTACTACTGACGATAATGACCTTACCGCCTTTCTTGATCTCCAGGACCGAAGAATCAGGGACTATCCTGACAGGGTATTTGTAAGTCTTGCTCTTTAGCCCCTCGCCATTGCCGCACGCAAAGCGCTTGAGCATCACATCGCGATGGCAAGGCTCCATCCATTCGGCGAAATCGCGATTCTCAGTGACAATCGTAACCTTTTTACCGGCACAGCCAAGCTTCTCGGCAGTGTCGGCGGCGCCAAAGTGGTCGCCCCAGATTAGCACGTTACCACCGCATTCGACTGGCTTTGCCTTATCATCCGGATAATACTCACACTTCGTATTCTTGCAACGCAGAACATCTTCAAACGTGGTAACAAAGGGCAGGTTGATTCCAGAAATGTCGGGCTTTGCAACCCTGCCTCCTGTTGCAAGCAAAACAACATCGAATCCCTTCAGGTCCTTAACTTTTGTCTCAGTACGATATTTCACTTCGATACCGAGTTTACTTATCTGCTGTCTGAGCCAATCGGCATACCATCGCATTTTGTTCTTCCCCGGCACAGTGCAACAATACAGCATCGCGCCGCCAAGCTCACCGGTTCTCTCGAACACGGTAACCTTGTGTCCACGCAGAGTGGAGAGGCGGGCCGCCTCCATACCCGCAGGCCCGCCCCCTACGACTGCAACCTTGCAGGATTTTTTAGCGGGCTCCAGATGAATAAATCGCTCATCTCCAACAGCCGGGTTAATCGCACATCGCATATCACGCTTAATCATCAGCGATTCCTGCCAGCAGCCAACAAGGCAGGAAATGCACCGTCGTATCTCTTCCTTCTTACCCGCCTTAGCTTTATTAGCCCAATATGGGTCGGCTATCAACTGTCGGCTAAAGCCAACCATATCGGCCTTGCCCTCGGCCAGAATCTTCTCGCAGTAATCAGGATTTCTTAAGGAATGGCTGGTAATAACGGGAATCTTGACGTGTTTCTTAACTTCCTCGGCTGTGTACGTATTCCATCCTTCGGGATAATACATCGGGTCCATTACTGCTCCGGGCGACTCAAATATCCCTGCGCTGATATCAACGTATGCCAAACCCATTTCTTCCATAAGCTTGGCCACCCTAACGGTTTCATCGAGCGTCCGTCCTCCTTCTATCCATTCATCGCCCGAATAGCGAATGCCGAGAGGATAGCCCTTTCCGCATTTCATTTGAATCCGATCTATAATCTCCATTGTAAAACGCATCCGGCCCATGAAACTGCCGCCGAAACGGTCATTTCGCTTGTTCACAAACGGGCTCATAAATTGCGCGATGAGGTAGCCATGGGCGGCATGAAGCTCCACGGAATCAAAACCCGCCTGCTGCACCCGCCAGGCAGCTTCGCCGAACTTTTCAATCAGGTCGTATATTTCCTCGACCGTCATAGCACGTACCGACTTGCCCTGGGCGATGCTCTCGGCATATATGACCTCATGCCCGGCAGAGCCCGGGACATCCAGCACATGATCACTGGCGGACATCAAATTCTTACGCGGCCAGGCCGCCTGGCGACCCGGATGCTGTATCTGAACGGCACACTTTGCCCCGTAACGATGCATCGCCTCTGCGAGGTGAGCAAGACCGGGAATCAAAGGGTCTTCGTCTGCAGCAACACAGGTTACTGTCGGCCTGCCTGTTAACTTATCAGGTGTAGTGGCACCGACAATGATAAAACCGCAGCCTCCCTTGGCGATTTGCTCATGATAAGTGATGACCCTTGGGTTTATAGAGCCATCCGCATTGGCCGAACTTATGTCTGTCGGCACCATCGCAATCCGGTTCGGTACGAGCATATTGCCTATCTGAATAGGGCTAAACAAGTTTGGATAATATTTATTTTTCACGATTTTTACCTCCACAATATGCATACAAAAAAAGAAAATCCTAAATCCTACCCAACCTGAAATCTCAAACCTCAAATTTCAAATTTAATATCCTACTTCTGCCCGCTCTTCTTATAGCATTCCTCCATAATGGTCTCTGTCCTCGTAGCTCCGAATCTTGCACAGCCGATCTCCCTGACCTTTAGAGCCGCTTCCAGGTCGCGCACACCACCGGCAGCCTTTACCTGCACCTTTTCTCCAGAATTTTTCCGCATAAGTCGCAGGTCTTCCAACGTTGCTCCGCCGCCTGCGAAACCGGTTGAGGTCTTGACAAAATCGGCCCCGGCTTCTTCTGAGAGCCGGCAGGCAATCTTCTTTTGCTCATCGGTAAGGTAGTAATTCTCGAAAATCACTTTGACCACTACGTTGTGACGGTGGCCCGCCAACGGCGGGTTTTGATCCAAACCAGCTTTGCTGGCCTCAACAACCGCCTGGATGTCCTTCTTGACGTAGTCGTAGTCACCGCTGAGAAGTCTGCCGATATTAATCACCATATCCAGCTCGACCGCACCGTCTTTGATGGCCTGCTCGGCCTCGAAAACTTTCGTCTCGGTCTTGTTATAGCCGTGCGGAAAGCCGACAACTGTGGTTGTCTTGACATCTGAATCCTGAAGTAACTCTTTGACTAATGCTACTTCAGATGGACGGCAGCAGACCGTGGCAACCTTATACTTCTTTGCAATCTGGCAACCTTTGCGAACATCTTCCTCGGTCAGCTCAGGTCGCAGCAGCGAGTGGTCGATCATTTGTGCAATATCATCACAAGTGTAGTCCATAAGCACCTCCTGAACCCCGCTCATTCGTTGGGCTGGGCTCACACAGTGAATTGTGATTCAAATTCAGCACTCCACCTGTGCCTGCGCCACCTGTGTCGAGGCAAACACAGGTGCAGGCAGCGGTGCTCTACAGCTTGGGGTAGAATAGGCAGAACATATATCATAAATAATCCCACGGCAAGGAAAAAACCTACGAATTTCCTATCCATGGAGGATTATCAAAGAATACCCAATTATTGTGACGAGTGTGTTCGTGGAGCCAAATCGATGCCCTTTTTCAGTGGACAACAAACCTGCTGTGACCACGGAGCCAAACAACATCAACATCCATAATGGTGCTACTCGTGCCTCAGAGCAACGATTGGGTCCACATTGGCCGCGCGAACGGCCGGATACAGACCAAAGAGGATGCCTATCGTCATGCTGATTAGAAGCGGCAGTAGAATTCCTTTCAAGGTTATCACCGTGATCATCCCGGAAAAGTACGTTATTAAGAACGGGATAAGAACGCCTATTCCCAATCCAATGATACCCCCCATAGTCGAGAGAACTACGGTCTCAATAAGGAACTGATAGATAATCTGCCTCCGCTTTGCACCGATGGCGCGCCGGATTCCTATTTCACGGGTGCGTTCGGTAACGGAGGCCAGCATGATATTCATAATCCCGATTCCGCCTACAAGCAAGCTGATACCGGCGATTGAGCCCAGGACGATATTAAACGTTCGCTTCGTCGCCTCGGCCTGCTTGAGTAACGCCAGAGGAACGCTCACTACATAATCCTTTTTCTTATGAAACTGCTCCAGCATCCTTTCGATTCCTGCCGCTACGGACTCAACTTTTTTGGGCTCATCCACCTGGACAATGACCTGGTGCAGCTCTACCATTTCCCGTTCGTCCCCGCCCGAGGTACGTTTCGTAAATATGTCGCCGAAGTATATGCGCGCCACCTCGATTGGAATGTAAACATCTACTTGCTGGTCTGGAATCTGGATGTTTCCAGCCTGTCCGCTTTCGCTTTTGACGATTCCGACAATCTCGAACTGGTCCCCCCCTATGCTGATGGTCTGGCCTATGGTATGCTCTGTAGCCAGGATTTTTCGGGCGCCGAACTCGGTAAGCACCGCCACGGGGGCTTGTTTGGCCTCATCGGATGGTAAAAGCACACGCCCTGCAAGGACCTCGCGGGGCACAAGCTTGAACCACTCAGGTGTCGTTCCAACGACCCGTAGTTCCATCGCTCTTTCGCGCAAACGTGAGTCCTTTCGCATCAGCTTCACAGGCGCCGTCTGTTGAATGTCGTGGAAACTCCCGGTGATTCTGGCATAATCTTCGTATGTAAGCCCGTAAATGCTCATGTGGGAATGTTGGGTGCTGGTCTGTTCCTCCTCTGCTGATTTGACCGATGAAACGATGATATTGTTACTGCCGAGCTTCCGTATCTGCTCAAGTGCCTCTTTGCTGGCTCCCTCCCCAACAGATAACATAGCTACTACGCTGCCCACGCCGAAAACAACACCCAGCATAGTCAAGAACGACCGCAGCTTGTGAAGCAGCAGATTCTCGATTCCGAGCCATATATTTCTTATAATTTTAGTTTGTTTCATTCGAGCTCGTTTCAATTCTGTCAACCACCCCGTCAATCATGTGCAGCCGGTTCCGGGCGTATGCGGCGATATTCGGCTCATGTGTGACCATAATGATAGTCTTTCCCTGGTGGTTCAAATTCGCCAGAACCTCCATAATTTGCTCACCCGTTGTCGAATCCAAATTCCCGGTGGGTTCGTCTGCAAAAATGACATGAGGATCATTCGCCAGAGATCTGGCAATGGCGACTCTCTGCATTTGGCCGCCGGAAAGCTCCGTCGGACGATGACCTACTCTGTCTGCGAGCCCTACTTGCTCTGCGAGCTCCTTTGCACGCGCCGCACTTTGCCGTGCATCCAAACCCAGATAGTAAAGCGGCAGCTCAATATTTCTTTGGACAGTCAGTTGAGGTATCAGGTTGAAACTCTGGAATATGAATCCCAGGTACTTGAGCCGAAACTCGCTGAGCGAATCATCGTCGAGCTGACTTACATCCTGACCGTCAAGATAATAAGAGCCGGATGTCAAGCGGTCGAGACATCCGAGGATATTCATCATAGTGCTTTTACCTGAGCCGCTCGGTCCCATGATTGCCCAGAAGCTGCCCTTGTTGAACGAAACGCTAATACCTGCAAGTGCTTTGACTTGCTCTGTCCCCATTTGGTAAATCTTGCGAGCGTTATCAAGCCTTACGATTTCCTCGTGATTGTTGGACAAAGCTTGTTCACCCATCTATTGGTTCCTTTCCGAGCCCTGAGGTCTCTGGCTTGCACCCTGCCTCTGGCCCGCTCCTTGCCCCGAGCCTGTGCCCTGAAAACGCTGCCGTATCTTTTCTCGTTCCTCCGGCGACATGTTTTCGAAACGCTTTCGCATTTCTTCCATCTGTTCTGGTGAGGGTATCTGAGAGCTTTCTCCACTCGTTTGTTCCCGTCCGAATTCACCTCTTCCGGGTCCCATCGGCTGCTCTTGTTCTTGCCGGGGTGGACCTCCAATATTATCCGAAGGCATATCTAATTCGGTTCCATTGGCCTCTTTGAGTTTCTGATTCACCCTCTGCTTTAAGATATCGGAGTCACCAAGGGCATTGGGCGAGCCGGTGCCCCCTATCTGTGAGCCAGGCTCAATAGTTGCGGCTTTAAGCGGAGGCGTCATCAAAACAACTTCTCCTTCCTCAAGACCGCTAATGACTCTGACCATTTTGTTATCATCCAAGCCAATCTCAACCTTCCGCTCCTCAAGGAGGCCGTCCTTAACAACGAAGACAGTGTGCTGCCCCGCAACTCGTATGACCGCTGTAACCGGTGTATACACTGCATCCTCATACTGCGCTACGATAATCTCAGCCTTGCAGCTCATTCCCGTGCGCAGCGCGGTGTCGTTGTCTTCGAGGTATATGTCCGTGGGATATATCTTAAGGTCAGGATTCATCCACATACTCCGAGCGTCCGGCAGAGGCGCGATAGTACCCACGTGGCCCAGGAACTTCTTGCCCGCCAGCGCATCAATCGTAATGACTGCGGGAAGCCCCACCCGGACTTTTTCAAGGCTCGTCTCATGAATATTCACCTGAGCTTTCATCGATGCGGCGGTAGGCAGGTTTATCAAGTCCTGCCGCTCGGTGACCTCGACACCTATGTCCATCGGCTCTCGACGGTCGAAGGGACCACGCTGTCCGGAAGTGGTTGCATAAACCACCATTCCGTCCATTGGGGCATATATCTTCGTTTTTCCGAGCTGGTCCACGATTTTCGTTAACTTCTCTGCCTGACGCCTATACTCAAGCTCTTTGGCCTTAAGGTCCGCATCCGCCTGTACAACATCGGCTTTGGCCTTACGCTCCGTCCGCTCGAGCGCCATCTTAGCCTGGTGGGCGTCGCTTTCGAACTGTGCTATATTTCGATGGTAGGTGAAATCCTCCAATAACTTTTTGCTGTTCTCTGCCAGCACCAAGTTGTTATTACTGCGAGTTACAGCCAGCTTGTCAGCCTGCCATTCAGTCTGTGAGATGTACTTCTCCTCGTACAGCTTTTGCGACCACGTGAGAGTCTCTTCGGCTCGCGTAAGCTCCTCTTGTCTCAGAGTTATTTCGTTTTCAGCAGCCGTCTTTTCGTTTGGATACTGTCCCTCTTTATATTGCTGCAGATCCTGCTGAGCGAATTCCAGAGTCAACTTGGCTACGTCAACATCACTCTGAGCCTGATTCTTCACTACGGCGAGGGTCTCCTGAGCATTGATGAAAGCGGCCTCGGCCCTCTGAACCTGAATGTCCTGGTCAATCCTCGCGTCTTTGAGGGTACTGTCGTCCAGTTCGACCAGCAGATTTCCGGCCTTGACCATAGTGCCGTCCGGAACGAGGCTCAAGATAGACGTTCTTCCCTCGACCTCGTTCCTCAGAGTGATTTGCTCCCGCGGCTGAATCGTGCCGGACTCCAATACGCTGATGGTCAGAGTGCCCCGTTTGACAACGAAGGTAGCAAGGCCGCTCGTTGAGCTCTCACTACCCCGGACCACTTTGAGCCACACTACGATCAGGCAGATTAAGACAACTGCTACAATTGCGCCAATTACTTTCGGAGATTTGAGTCTACTACGATTGTTTTTTGCATTATTTTTTAACATTATCGGTCACCTCCGGCGAGAATTCTCGCCACATTCCGTTTTCATCTACTTGGAGTAATCCCATATCCCGCTGGAGCTCCAGCTCAGTAGTTCGATAAGTTATTACCGCTTGAGTCAGTGAGTTCTGTGCCACAAGCAGCGCATCCTGTGCCTCACGCAAGTCACGCATATTGGCCATTCCCGCCTCGAGAAACATAGTGCTGCTCTTGACCTGCTTTTGTGCGACAAATACCGAACGAGCCTGAATCTTGAGGCTCTCGCGGGACTCAATCAAGCCACGCAGCTCACTGCGAATAGAAAGCTTGACCTGGTCTTCGAGGGTTTGTACATCCCTTGTAGCTCGCTCCAAATCGATAAAACTCTTTCTGTAGGCGTTGCGTTCAGCGGTTCGTTCCAGAGGCAAATCAAGGGTAAGCAATGCCGAATAACTGGCCTTGTCAAAACGAAACTGTGCATCATCCGCAGTCGCTGACACAATGCTTCTACCCTCACCCAGATTAGCAGAACCCAGCAACGTAAGGCCTGCTCCAAGAGCATCGGCCCGGACTACGACCTGCCTCTGAGCATCATAAACTTCACCAATCGCCGCCCGCAAATCAAGTCGGTTCTCAAGAGCCAATTGTATCGCCAAAGATTCGTCAATCTCGAGGGGCCCGGCATCTTCATCGCTCGGGGGCACAAGCTCAACGGGTGCATCAGCCGGTGGAGTCTCCCGGACCACGCCAGTATCCTCTTCTTGCAGGATTTTCTTGACCAGCTCCTCTGCAGGGCGGCGGAGCAACTCCAGATCGCTTCTGTCCAGCTCAATTTGGGCATCCGGAGGCAGCCCAAGTGACGTTTTAAACGCGTCGAGACGATTCCGGTATTGTTCCTGCGCGGATATCCAACCATTACGCGCCCCCAATTCGCTCTGTACCGCCTGGTCCACTTCGATCTCACTCCGCCTGCCTGCATCGGCCAACCGACGAATCCACCGGGCTGATTCAATACGACTACGGTAGCTCCGCTCCGCGTTTTCCACTTGATCAGTCTGCCGCAAAACACCGAGATACTCCCAGGCCACATTAACCGCGAAGGTCCGTTTGAAACGCTCGAAATTGTAAATTGCGTACACTACATTTCGTTCCGCTTGTGTTAAGGGCTCCGTAATGATGTGTCTTCCGGAGCCCCTAAGCAGCGGAATAGAAACTGTCGCATCCCCCCTCAGACCCAGAGATGATGCGCCTCCCTGCGTAAGTAGATTCGCCAGGTCAATTGCCAGCGCCGTGCTTAAATCCACTCCGCTCTTCAGTGTTCGGCTTACCCCCACCGTCGCACTGTTCTCGGTACCGCTCACCGTGCTGCTACCAGTGCTGTCTGTATTGAGCAAGCTCTCCACCTGACCCACGAAAATGTTTCGAAAGTTATTGCGCTCCAAATCGAGGTCCAATGCTGCTCGGAAAACGTCTTCTTTGCTGGACTGATACTCCGGACTATTCCGTGCCCCGATCTGTAATGCTTCGACCAAAGATATCTTCAGCGGAGTATTTGAGTCGATAGGGATATTGGCGTCCGGAGAGGAACGGGTCTGAGGATACTCATCTTCCGGCCAGTGCTCGATGGGGTCGAGCTTATCTGTACCCAGTGAAACCTTACCAGAATAGAGCAATTGCTGTTCAGTCAGGAGGCGACGACGCAGGATATCGCTCGGCCGTTCAATCGTAAAATCCTCCACGTTTCCTATCGCCTCACGCTGCTTCTGCCTGATTATATCATACGCTGTCTTGTCCGCTTCCTGCCGATACTCAGCGGGTGATTTGCAACCGGCCAGGCCCAACAGCGCAACATAGACCAAGACCAATAGTGCCGACACAGCCGACCTTGAGCCGATTGCACGCATAAACAATCTGCCATTTCTTCTAACAGCCGTATTTCTTTGTTTAATCTGCACAAACACCTCTATAAACGCTGATTTTTCACATTTGCCAAAACTATCTCTGTACTATTTTACGGGCAAAAGGTCAATCCCTATTTGCCCCTATTTTCGCTTCGATACACTGAATCTGTAATAATATAGACGGATTCAGAAGGGTCTTTTATTGCTGCTCTTAAGAAAAACTCACAAAAACATTGTCCGCACCTGTGCTGCCCGCACCTGTACCTGCGCCACCTGTGGCGAGGTTTCCACAGGTGCAGGCACAGAAAACGCCGGTACAGGTGAGTAAGCTTGTTTTCGACCATCCCGGAGTAAATTATAAAGTGACTAAAGTGCTGATGCTCTGATAACCTGGTGCACTGGCTCCTGATTACCCGATATCCTAACTTTAGGCACTTTAGTTCACTTTAGCTCACTCCTCACTAACGATGGGTGGCAGCCACTGAGCGAACGCAGCGAGCGAAGTGGATGGTAGCAATTGTCATTTCGAGCGGAGCGAAGCGCAGTCGAGAAATCTGGTTGCGAAAAATATTTACAATACCGAATATCCAGAATTCAGCATCTAACTTTAGCTCACTTTAGGCACTTTAGTTCACTTTACCTCACTCCTCACTAACGAGTATCCAGTATCAAGAATCGCTATAATCCTGATATCCTGCTGGCCTGATAACCTGCCACCTTATTTCCTGTTCACCTGATAACCTAAGCCGTGTAGGGTGCGATATTTCGCACCATTTACCTCTCTCCCCCCTAATCAGCAGGGAACTTCGTGCATTCTATTGAATTCCGTTGAATCGCGAGTAACATTCGAAATCAGCGGCTGAAAAACGCAGCTTTACAGTCCGCTGGATTGAGTTGTTAGATGTTTATAAATTATCAATAACTTTCTTTAATTTATTTTGTATCTGCTTAGCAATATTTAAAAGCTTTTCATTTTGCACAGCTTGCATGGAAGATATTGGGTCAATGGCAGATATTTCTATCTTGCCATTTTCTTTTTCTTGGACAACAACATTACAGGGCAACATGGCTCCTATCTTATCTTCTGCTTGCAATGCTTGATAGGCAAACGGAGGATTGCAGGCACCAAGGATACGGTATTGCCTAAAATCAACATCTAATTTTTTCTTTAGGGTAGCTTTTACATCTATATCAGTTAAGATACCAAATCCTTCCTTTTTTAATTCTTCAGTAATTTTATTTACTGCATCATCAAACGATAAGTTCACTATTTTATCTAATGTATAACTCATATTTACCTTCTTATTTTATTTCACATCTAACTATGTATATACGGTTTCCGTATAACATCCCGAACTTCTCGTCATTCAGAGAAGTCCCATCCGCTGTCCTCTATCAAAACCTATTATTAGCAAGCACAACTCATCGAAAAATGTGCCGTACCCCTTTAATTCCCCATTTAATCATTCGTGGGAAGGCCTAACTTGGCAAAAAATGCCCTATTGCGTTCTTTAGCCGCATTTACAAGACGGTTAAAAGAAATAACTTCCACATACGCTTTGAAGGTATTCTTGTAGAAAAAGTATCCAAGTCCATCACTAGTTCGTATCGCATCATGCATTTTACACCGACTTTCAATACTATTTGTAATATCGCAGATTACATAACAAAAGCCTGGGATATCCTCCGACTTGGGGATGGGCCGTCCTAATGCGGTTTGCACGCTTCCGTGTCTAATCCTGTCGAGATAGCCAAGTGCTTGCTCGATTGGATCCTTTTCTTCTCCTTCCGCAGCGTCGTTTCTCATCGGCCGCTTTATTTCAACAACAACAATTGAAGCCAAAGGCAAACGGTCTCCTTCCGATACGAGAATGGCGTTGTCGAAAACATTAAGAGATAAAATATCTGGTTTCTTTGTTTCTGTGCTCCCAGTAATTGGCATAGACAATAAAGTTTTGTCTGAAGCCAAATAGTTATGGAAAGCTAAACGCTCATCGAGCAACCAGAGGTTGCAACTATCATTCATAACTTCGTTAGAATCCTTTTGCATCGGCATAATCAGATTGTGAATCAAATCCTCTCGTGCATACTTTCCATCCTCGCCACGTTGGATTGCCTGTTCAAGAAGGTCTAAAATTACTTTCCTATGGAAGACATAGTTTGCGAGATCAGACTTTTTAATATCCTCGGCCGTTTTAAGATATTCTTGGAGGCGTTTCTGGTATTGCGGATAGTCTTCGCGATCCCTAGGATTCATCACATCATGACCATCAGAAAGCAGTTTTCCTTCGATTTCTGAAAGATGCTTATGAAGAGTTAAATCAAGTTCCTTGTCAGATATATTCGGATCAAAATGTAACTTATCTTCTGGGATCCTCTTCAGAATTGGACGATACCGAGGTGCTTTGTGCGATACAAACTCTTCAACCCGATCTTTGGCCTTCTTCTTGTTTTCTTCCAAATACTGAGAAAGATGATCAGATGCCTTACTGATGATTGCATCCCTGATTTCGCTTAGCGATATTTCTTTTTCGGCGAAAATCTCCTCGACATTTTCCACAATATCAAAACCCGTACGTTCTGATCGCACATTATCATCAAGAAACGGTGAGCTGACATAACAGGCATATACAAACTCCCCATTAACGTCCCTCATCTTGCCATACAAGCCAGGAATCTTCCCCGTAATGTTCTCTTCTTGCACAAGTCTGTTGGATGCGCAAAAAGCGATAATATGAGCCTGTGATGAATGCGCTCGGAGCTTGACATGTGTTAGCTCAAAATTATTTTCCTTAATCGAGATGGTTTCGGGAACAGCAGATGAGACCATGTGTTCTTCATAGACATTGTCAAGGTAAATAGTCTCATCTATATCCTTATCCTTCACGATAATTTTTGGAGCACCGCCTTTACGTACAAAATACCACAAACAATGTTCAAAAAGACTGTTGGCAATTGTTCTTATGGTCTTATTCGAAGCTTCTCGATATCTCTGTCGAAAGCCCTGGATGCGTACGCAGGTAGATCTTGCGACACCACTAGGTGCATCACTAATTTTTTCGTCAATAACACCGGAGGCAGCGTTAAAAACGAACGTTCTCGACTTAAATTCGTCTTTTTCATCTTTGTAAATACTATTAACAACCGCCTTCTCGAATGCTTTCAACCATAAGAGACGACCGACGCCACGACATCCCTTGTCTGCTTTGTATTCGCTATCCAGAGTTTTGAAGGATGTCATATTGGCATCGTTAAAGCCAATACCATTATCAATCACCTTGAAACCAATGATATCCTCGCAAGCATCTGGTCCCCTCTTTCTCTTCTCTTCGTCGAAGTCAAATTGGCCAGTAGTTACTTTTCGAAATATTTCTACGGTAATTGTTGCCTCGTTCGTTGAAAGCCCTGCTTCTTCGATAGAATGAATTGCGTTTACCACGGCATCAAAAACCGGTAGCAAACCACGACTATATGGCAGTGAGGTGTTACGCAATCGCCCATTTAAATTTGTTTCCATACTCATGCGTTAATCTCCCTGTTCCTCAGGAGTTGCATAATTTTTGAATACCGGGTACACCATATTTAATTCCAGCCGATGTTTGCGTCCCAAAGCTCCGCAGTAATTCAGCCCACCCGCTCTCCTCTATCAAAACCTTTCATTATCAAGCACAACTCATCGAAAAATGTACCGTACACCTTTAATCCCCTCGATCAACTTTTAAGCAGAAGCTTCCGAGTGCTCTTTAGAACCTGATCCAGTTTAATTCTTTTCCTTTTGATTCTCACATCTGTCCAAGTCTCTGGCTCCATCCAATAACTCCCCTTGATGAAGCATCGGTCTGCCAGATCAGGATCAATATCCCGCAAAGGAACGCTGGCATCATGCCAGAGCCTCGCTATGGCCCATTCTGTCTTACGGTTTCGTCTCTTTCCGGAATCAAGTCTTTCGATATAGGACTTAGTCTCATTAAGGGCTGCGTACAACGCATAAAGGGCTTGGTCTATCCTGTCGTTCCGGTGTCGGCGACCCTCCCTGATCAATCCGAGTGCGGCAAGCACGCGATCGAAAACTGCGAATGCAACTTCATTTGCTGGCATCTTTATCTCCTTTGATCGATCAATGCTTATATGATTCCGCATAGCATCCCGAACTTCTCGTCATTCAGAGGAATCCTAGCCGCTGTAGTACCTTCAAAAAACACAAAAAAATCCGACCTGTCAAGAAAAAAATAACAAACAAATAGGTAACGGGTGCCCGTCAAGTTTGTAGGTGAATTTTTCAAGCCGCCAGCGGCTTTTGTA
>CAYUFX010000086.1:0-21394 GCA_964444135.1 uncultured Pirellulales bacterium
TTAATGAAAACGCCCTTCTGAGCTTTTCGGTGAGTGCGACCGATCCTGATGGCCAAGCAATAACGTACTCTGTAAGCGGCTTACCTGCCGGAGCTATATTTACCAGCCAGACGTTTACCTGGACGCCAAGTTATGACCAGGCTGGGGCCTATCCGGTTACGTTCACTTCAGACGATGGTCAGGCTCAGGATTCTCAGGCAATAACGATAACGGTAATCAACGTGAACCGAGCCCCCGTGCTCACTGCTATAGGTAATAGGACGGCTTATGCAGATGTCCTTTTAACCTTCACGATAGATGCAACTGATCCCGATGGTGATGCGATAACATATTCAGTGGGTACTCTACCCAGTGGTGCAGCATTTACAGGCCAGGACTTTAACTGGATGCCAAGCCAGAGCCAGGTGGGTAGTTATGCCGTCACTTTTACTGCAGGCGATGGGCAGCTGCAGGATTCTGAGATGGTTACTTTGACTGTCGACGTTGATAGTTTGGCACCGACCGTCACTAATTGCTCTCCCGCTGACGGCTCGATACAGGTGCCTTTGAACAACCTGATAACTCTAAATATTGCCGATGCCGGTATAGGTGTTGATGCCGATTCAGTGAAAATTAAGATTAGAGTCAACAATAATCCCAATATCAATACAGTTTACTTCGGTGACACGGACCACTATACGAGCCCGTATGGTGATTGCCGAAGGTTAGGTACGAAGGCTGAGTATAAATTCGTTTACCAACCGACGAGCGAAATGTTTTATTACGACCAGACGGTGACTATCACGGTAAATGCTACAGACCTTGCCGGAAATGTAATGGACGAGTATTCATATTCCTTCGCGACCGAGATGCATTCATTTGGCCAAAACAAGCAGGTCAATTCAGGCTTAACTAATAGTGATAGACCAGTAACGGTGTGTGATAGAAGCGGCAATATCTGGGCAGCCTGGCACGCAGGGTCAGTAGGTAACAGAGATATTTATATTAGCAAACTTGCAGCAGGAGAAGAAAACTTTGGTGGTACCGTTCAACTGACCGACAATATGACTGACCAGTGTAACCCTGCTGTTGCGTTGGATAGTAATGGCAAACTATATGTTGTATGGCAAGATAACAGGGAAGGAGACTGGGACATATACGTATCTACATCGGTTGACGGAATAAGCTGGTCCACTGAGACAAGGGTCAATGACCCGAATGATGGTAATCAGGTCAATCCTGCTATAGTGATTGACAGTCAGAATTATGCACACGTTGTCTGGCAGGACGACCGTGCAGATAATCAGGATATCTGTATAGCTACATCGAGCGATGGCTTTGTAACAAAAACGGTCTCACAAATCACCTCTGATAATTTCGACCAAGTCGAGCCGGCCGTTGCGGCAGACTCTGACAATACGATTTATGTGGTATGGACGGATGGGCGCAATGGCTCAAGCGACATTTACGGAGCGGCCTCGAGTAATCCCTGGACGAATGTGGCGATGGTAAGCAATACGAACAACCAATCGAGTCCGGCGATTGCCGCCGAATCCACAGGATCAATTTTACACTTACTGTGGGTCGATGATACTTCCGGAGACGATGACATATACTATGCATCATCGAATGGTTTGCCGGGCAGTCCTTTGACCGGCAGTAGTATTATCGATGATAGCTCCGGCGCCAACCAGCTAGACCCGACGATTGCAGTCACAGGCAGCACGGATAATAATTTGAAAGTTTTTGCCTGCTGGCAGGATTGGCGGAATACAGATACGGACCTGTACTTCGCTGAGCTAAGTTCCGGTTCCGGGACAAATATTTTCGTAGATGATGGTGGTTCAAGTGCAAACCAGGGCGAACCGGCAATAGGAATAAGTGAATATAACCATCCATATATCATGTGGGCTGATAGTAGAAGCACAGACACAGATATTTATTACGCCGGAAGCACTTTTATAGAACCTGTCGCACTGGCATCGGAACTTGTTACTGCTTCCGCTTCCAGCAGCACAACAGTGGGAACTGACCCCCAAGCCATAACCACCATAGACGATGTCTCCATCGTAGTGCCTGCGGGGGCATGTTCGTATGATGTAACTATTACACTAACAAAAATTGCGAATCTGCCAGAATTTGCCGCACCGTGTTTGGGCGGTTACGATTTTGGTCCCAGTGGAATTCAGTTTAGCCAGCCGGTTACGATCACAATACCATACGTTTTCTCAGGTTCGGAAGGCTTAGTGACGCCATGGTTCAGCACGCTCAGTGGGATGCTTAGTCAACAGGGGATAACAGATATCCAGGATATCCCAATATCTTCGTCTTTGCATGCTCTTTCATTCAAGACCACACACTTTACGGCATTCTTCCTATTCGGAGGAAGCGGCGCTGCTGCCGTTATTGTCGGCGGCGGTGGAGGCGGCGGTGGCTGTTCGGTCTCTTCCAGCGGTGAAGGTAATATTGTCGGGTATATGCTTCCGTATATTGTGTTGGCCGTGGTAATGGTAGTACTAAAAATGCGGGACGCACGAAATCGCAAAGCACGTAATATGACAACCGGGAAATATTAAAGATGGGCGATCAATCCGGCCAGCTAAGTATAAGTATTGCCAATTCACCGCCGACTGTCGAATCGGTTCCACTTTTCACCAAGGGATTAAAGCGATTCAATATTTTTCTGCTTACAGAAACAGCATTGGTAACGATTGCTTCAATCTTGGCAATTCGACTTTTGGCTGCAAGCTCCATCTCCAGAGCAGCATGGTTTGTGAGTCCTGGTATTTTAGTAGCTGCTGCACTTGTCCCAACAGCGATTCGAAGAGCTGAATTTCCGAAGATTGGTATTAATATCAGACAAATCGGCCCTACAGTTTTAGTAGTTTGCCGGACGTGTGTAGTGGTTTTTTCCGCTTTATTTGCTGGCTTGTGGTTGCTGAAATCCTTCGGATTGGGATTACCTTTGCAGCCTGTGCAGCCAAAGGAACAGGGCTGGATTAGCTGGTTATTTTATCAGTTTATGTATGTGGCCGTAGCTGAAGAAGTATTTTTCAGGGGTTATGTGCAAAACAATATCCTGAGGCTGACAAACCCAGGTAAGGATGGTCAATACCGCTTAGGGAAGTGGCTAAGTATAGTGCTGTCCGCTGCTTGCTTTGCAGTTGCCCATATTATAGTTTGGGGGCAGATAATATTGGTCTTTACATTTCTGCCGGGTATGATCTGTGGCTGGCTGTTTATCCGGAACAGGTCACTATTAGCGCCTATTTTATTTCACGGACTGGCTAATACCTGCTACTGCGTGATGGCAGCAGCGTTCATTTAAGCACCCCAATTAGCACAATTATCATTGTATAATCCTTCTAAGATCTGGGATTTGCGAACCACAAGACCTAAGGTGACAGGCTTAGTCACAGAGGGCCACGCTTTTGCTAAGTATTTATCTGACAAAGACATAACGCTCACTCTGACAATCGTAAATTGTCTTCAAATAAAGGCTATGGGTCATTTTTGGGTCGCTTTAACGTGAAGATGCATAGAGCAAGTGCCCTTAACGAATGCAACAAATAAGTCGGTGTGAAGGACTTGTCCCTACTGAAAATTATATCCGTGGCTGAGTAAGACGGTTTTTACAATCACTATAATACTCCCGGAAATTCAGGCAAGTATATAAGGTGGGAGCATAGTATATTGAAATCTGTAATGAAGGCAATTACATAATCACGAACAAAAGTCAGCGACATAAGGAAAAAAGTAAGTTCGCCCTGAAATCAAGAGCTACAGCAGGTGAAATAGACTTTACAACAGATCTCAACGAAGAACAAATAGTGGCAGGTTAGTGTGAGGCTACGAAATTACAGGCAGGCAATTTAGCTCTGAACCGACTTGATATTATGTATTTCAACCACTGAATCGAGCAAGTCTGTGTTTGTCAGATTCTTTTTGATGTAAAGGCTTTTGATTCTTGCCAAGACCTCTGATGATTCTACCTTCCAGAAGAAATCAACGAGCTGCCTCAATGTCAGACTCTCCAGCCTTATTTCAACGATTGTCTCATAGTATTTCGGCTCAAGCTGCGATACTTGCTGCTTCATTGTCGCAACCTTTTTCACAAGGCCGCATTCTCGGATTAGTGATTCTAAGAAAGGCAGCAGCTCAAATTCTTTCTCTTGTGAAGCAACTTTCGTATGTAAATTGCTTAGACTGTCGCGAAGAAAGATATATTCATTGCTTCTGGCGCGAAGTTCTTGAAGCTCATCTTGTTTTTCCGATATGACACGAGTGAGTGTTTCTGTCCTCTCAATAGTAGGCTTGACCGCAAACGCAAATAGCAGCCAAGCTGATATAAGAACCACTACTGCGACAACGAGTAATTTTTCTCTATGTGTTAGGCGTATCATTTTTGCTCCGGTATTACTGAGGACACTACGATAGTAAAGTGCACAGTGCCGCTTTTAGGCTCTTGTTGCGGAGCCTGCACATCGACAAGTGCAAACCCAGGAATTTCCTCTAAAAGGCGCTGCCATTCGTACACTGATTTAAATGAATCGCAGGTTCCACTTAATCGAACAGATTCAGTGGTTATCAACAGGTCGTCAATTTTCACATTTCCCTGCGAAGGCGTGCTCAAAGTTATTCTGCGTAGAACCTCAAGCGGCCCTAAGTTGGTTGGAGAGAAAGGGGCAAAAAGCCGGTAATCCTCTCGCAAAGATTGCAGCCCCTGCTCTAATTGGGCAAGTGGGCTTACAATATTTTTTTCTTGCGGCAAAGCAGCTTGAAAAACTTGTGTGATTTCGTTCTTAATATGCGCGTATTTTCTTTCCAGATATGACAATCGCACAAATAGCCCAAGCAATGAGACAACGGCAATTGCAGCCATAAGTATCGCACAAGTTATGAACTCCTTTTTCCGGTCTAACGTTGGTTTTACATTAGCAGCATCGGCCTCGCGAAAGTTAATACCTGCTGTTCTGTCCGGTACCAACACCCTCAAAGCAAGACCCTTAGCAAGACTTATTTCAGTATCACCATCGCCCTGAGCGGAACATTCTACCTTTTCATAAGAATCAACGACGGTTGTTTGGCAAGGCAGGTTTGCTGCGATAGTCGCTTCAAGGTCATTAGAAACATTGCCTCTGCTTACGAGGTAGATTTTGGTGTCTTCCTGAATTGCCCTTTCAAATACTTTCTGCCACGTAATTTCTACTTCCCGTGACAACACCTCTTCAATCTGCTCTTGAGCTGAATCAACATTGTTGTCGGAGTTGGAAATAATCGGAATATTTCTAACGATTAAAATACTGTTGTTTTCGGTAACTGCTAAAGTAAGATAAGATTCATCTACATATGCAATGATGGCTTGACCGGTCATAATTTCGGGATGGTTGACCGCAATGGCGGAGTGAACCGCAAAGATAGCCGCCTCTACCAGATTAGGATGCATCTTCGCTTCGGCTAAGATGTTCATTCTTTCGTGCAGCGATGCTCTCTTAACCGCTGCCACAAGTACAGAATATTTATCACCTGACGGCTGACGGTACGAGCATACCTGAGCAACAATTTCATCCGGTTCTATTGGAAAATTGTGCTCTAATACGGACTGGGTTTGGAGATGCTCCTTTTCGCGTTTGGGGTCCCGCTTACTAAGTCCGCGGATTTGTTCCAGGCCGGTAACATCAGTTTCCAGATTTCGATAAAAAACGGCATCATTCGGCATCGAAATAGCCACATCCGCCCGCCGGTCAAACCCATATTTGCTCGTAAGTGACCTGAGTATCTCCGGCGGTGAGTCTGAGTCTCGTCGTGTTTGTATGCTAAAGACTTTTTCAATATTGAAGTGCTCACCTGTGCGCGAAACCTGCACCGCAAGCAAGCAGGAAGAACCGATATCTATGCCAATACACCGCTTAACCATTATCTTTTCTCTGGCTTCTTTTTAGACAATTACTGACACTATCCGTTTTTAGAGCTCTTTGTATAAAACCACCTCAACATTTTTGGTTTCCATATTTCTTTCAAGTATTGCAACTGTTGTACGGCTAAGATGGTCAACGTTTCCCTGTGATATGACATGATAGTATTGCTCTGTAGACCCGACGGTAGCTGTCTTCTTAATTGTATCGTAGATACTATCCGTAATGCCGGGGACATCCCGCAGTTCCGTGATACTGTCAAAGGGCTTAAATTCTCGTCGGTCAATAATCATTTGTGCCAAAACAACATCCATTTTTTCCGACAAACACTCAATTACCTGCCTTGAAACAGAATTAATATTAATTTCCCCATCGCCGTAAACCGTCACGTAATCACGGATGCGTTCGAAAACATCCTGTGTTATTCCTTTGACCAGTAAAAGCTCTTCGGTCGTATCAAGTGGAGCATTTTTACAACTGTAAGGGACTTGCAGCTTACTGTAGTAGCTTGACTCCGCTCCTAAATTTTCGTGCTGTATAAAAGGCAAGTTCGTAACCTGGTCATCACTGTCAGTCCAGTCAATAATTGAAGGCACCAGGCTGTAGCTGATATGAGAATGGCCGGTTTGCTCCCGGTTCAGCAAATCAATAAGCCGAAGTAGTTGTTCTGTTCTGGTTCGGTCCAGTTTGCCGTCTTTATCCTTGAGGAGGTTGATATTTAATCTGCTGTTTTCTTCAGCTATAGTTATCGAGCACTCTCCGTCACCAACAGCGAAGGTCTTTTCCCCTGAAATCAGGTCAAGTAATGTTCTGTTTGTATGAATATCGTTGGTATCCCTGATAATTGCAATTGCAATATTGAGTCCTGCTCTTGCAGAATTGAGCGCCTGCTCAGATTTTCGGAGGCCGTCAACCACATGCAGATTGGTGCGAGATTTGTAGTTGAAACCAAGCAGCAGGACGCTTAACAACATAACCATACAAAGGACAACAACTACTACAAAACCGTTTCGTCGCGGGTTCCCAAACGCAATATTTTGCGTTCGGGGGCTCTCTGATTTTGTTTGCTTTGGTTCCATTATTTGTTAACCGACACTAATGCACCAGTTCGAGTTTCTTTACCCTGATTTTTCCGGCAACATATATATACAATAGTACCATACTGATATTGCCGATGGTTTTCATCTTCCCAGGTAATATTGATTTTAACTGCGCCCGGCAGTTCCCGCTTGTCCTTAAAATCCCACTTGTCCAGCCATTGCTGTCCATCAAAGAATGCCAAATTGAGAGATTCGATGTCTTCTGCAATCGGCTGCCATTTTTTTTTCTGCGCCGCACTTTTTGTTGTTGAGGCGAATCTTCTCTGGCTTGAAAAAAGTAGGCCTTTACTTTTATCAAATTTGTAAGTGACTTCGAATAGCCCATTTGGCGGGTCCTGCTCCACCAAAAACCCATTTGTAGTTACCAGATGCAAGATTTCCCCGCTGGGCTCATCCGAGTTACCATTGAAATAGTTGATTTCACCTACAGGGTCTGCTTTTCCTTGTTGAGGAATTGATGTTTGGTATGTGTTCTTGTTAGCTTTCTTAGCATACGAACAACGTATTTGTCGAGTCATTTGCTCAAGCACTTTCCGTCCCTGTTGAGACAGGGTTATCTTGGATTTGTATACTTGAGTCGACTTTGATGTCGCAAAATAGCTGCCATATACCATGGAGACGATAGTAACGATTATCGCCATAGCCACGAGAATCTCGACCAGTGTAAAACCGCCTTTGCCGGAGTTACTACTCATTTCAACTCCCTGTCCGCAACGTAGGTTGACATTTGCAGGTGTTTGCTGCCAAGACCTTGTTTCCAGTTGACAACGACAGATATTTTTCGCAATCCGGCAATACCCGCCTTCTCCAATTGGGACAGCTTTAGGTCGGTAACCTCAGTTTTCCAGTCTAAGCACAAAGCATTTTTTCCCACAGTTCCGAAATTAGTTCCTTCTTTTGGGAAGCCGGCAGCCAGGGCCTCTGCGATTTTCTCATTCGCCAAAAAAACCGCCTGAGAGGTTATCTCCGCTTTGTCAACCATACTAATGCTTATAATATGCAGCCTGAGTAACGCCAGTAAAGAAATTGAGACGATAGCAAGAGCCACAATAACCTCTACGAAGGTGAATGCTCTTGCCTGTGTCTGCTCCCTTGCTTTGCGTCTATTTCCATTGGCCATATTACTCTTACTCATCAAGATTCCAACTCTCAACATCAGCATTGTCTCCCGTACCGCCGTCTTCGCCATCTTTGCCATAAGATTTCAGGTCATAGTCTCTGCTGTGCACTCCCGGAAAGATGTAGATGTATTTGTTGCCCCAGGGGTCGGATGGCACCTTATCAAGATAGCTGTCACTGTTATAACCTTTTATACCCGGGTCTGAGACCAGAGCTTCAAGACCTTCAGACGTAGTGGGAAACCGCCCCGTGTCGGTCTTAAATAAAGCCAATGCCGACTCGATATTACGTATATCAATTTTGGCCTTCATCCTCCGAGCCTGTTCGGGCCTATTTAATATCCTCGGCATAACGATGGTAGCGAGAAGCCCCAAAATCACGATTACAATCATAAGCTCAATCAAGGTAAATCCCGTTAGTCCTAAGGACTCCTTTCGGAGAAAACAACGTCTTACTTCTAACGGGGTAAAGCCTGATTTGCTTAATTGTCGTACCTTTCGTCTCATATTATCCGTACTCCATTATAAAGCCTGATTTATATCAAATATTGGCAGTAAAACGGCCAGTACGATAAAAGCCACAACTGCCCCCATAAAGAGAAGTATCACAGGTTCAAGCAGCGAGGTAAGCGTTTTCGTTGTAAGCTCCACCTCGCCGTCATACATATCGGCAATGTTTATAAGGCCGCCTTCTATGTCCCCGCTAATTTGACCTGTAGCAATGATATGAAAAACAATAGGGGGAAATAATCCGGTTCTTCTTATTGCATTCGCAATATTATCTCCCTTGCTGACCAAATCCTTTACAGAGTCTAAGGCACCTGCAATAAAGCTATTTTGAATTACCTGTTTTGCAATTTCCAGGGCGCTGAGTATCGGGATACCACTGATCAGAAGTATTCCTAACGTTCTAGTCAAACGGGCTATTTCCAATTTGAGAAAAAGTTTACCAAATACAGGCAGCTTTAATTTAGTGCGGTCCGCAAACAATCTGCCATTTTTAGTTGTATAGCCGGCTACGATTCCAAAAAAGGCTGCGCAAACCACGATGGCAATTAACACCAAATATGTCTTTATAAAAGTGCTTGTTGAGATAAGGAATCTCGTAGGCCAGGGAAGAGGCCTGTTCATTTCAATAAATATCGCTGTTATGCTGGGCACCACAACGGACATAAGAAATACGACCACTCCCACCGCGACGACAATCATCATTAACGGATAAGCAATAGCGGATTTGACCTTAGCTGCAAGATGCACGCGTTTTTCCAATATTTCCGTCAGGCGTAAGAGAACCTCTTCCAGGGTCCCGCTCGTTTCCCCTGCGGCCACCATGTTGACGAAAAGGCTTGAAAAAACATTGGGATGTTTACTGAGTGCGTCAGCCAGTGTGTTTCCCGAATTAACGTCGTTAGCAACTTGTTCAATAATCTTTGCAAGAGGATTGTCCTGGGCCCGAATTCCTTGCAACTGTTCGACTAACGCTGACAGAGCTGGTACAAGGGGCATACCGGCGCGCAGCAGCGTTGCAAGCTGACGTGCGACCCTGCAGACATCCTTCGTACGAATTCTTTTGAAAATGTCCCTTTCGTACCTTTTTTGCTGTGTATCAGCGCAACCACCACTGCCGGCTGCTTGATGCATCGGGGCTGACTTTTTGTCACTTAACAAATTGTATTCAACTACCGACACGTTCAGTCACTCCTGTTTTTGTTTGCACATAATCCTGTGTGACCCTGCAGACCTCTTCGAGAGTAGTTTCACCGTCCAAGGCCTTGCGCAATCCATCCTCTCGCAAGGTGCTCATGCCTTTTTCAATGGCGGCTTCTTTTATAATGTGTGAACCGAGCCGTTTGCTTATTAGCTCCTTGACGTCGTCATCAATAACTAACAGCTCGAATATTCCTGTTCTTCCCAGGTATCCCGTATCAAGACAATTCTCGCAGCCAAGTCCTTTGTAGAGCTGCCCCCTGATTGTGGAGGTTTTTTCAATTTCTGGCCACAGTGAAATCACCTGCTCGTCCGGGGTGTACGGTCTTTTGCACTCCGGACAGGTAACTCGCAGCAGCCGCTGTGCCATGACTGCAACGACCGATGATGAAATCATGTAAGGTTCAATTCCCATATCAATAAGCCGGGTTACGGCTGAGGCCGAATCATTTGTGTGCAGAGTGCTCAAAACCAGATGACCTGTAAGGGAGGCCTGGATTGCAATCTCAGCGGTTTCAACATCCCGAATCTCTCCTATCATAATTACATCGGGGTCCTGCCTGAGAATGTGGCGCAGACAGTTAGCAAATGTAAGATTTATCTTCGGCTTTATCTGCATCTGCCCAACACCGGGCAGTTGATACTCAATCGGGTCTTCAACTGTGAGGATGTTTCTTTCTTCACTGTTAAGCTCGCTCATGGCTGCATAAAGTGTGGTTGTCTTGCCGCTGCCCGTAGGTCCCGTGAGCAAAATTATACCGTGTGCTAATCTAATCAGATTTCTGAAGTGATTGAGCACCTCCGGGCAAAAGCCTATTTCATTCAAACCCAATTCACCGCTGCCCTTGTCCAGCAGCCTCAGTACCACCCGTTCGCCACCCGATGTCGGGATGACCGAAACTCGAATATCCATCAAGTTCTGGCCTATCTTAATCCGGCTCTGGCCATCCTGCGGCAGCCTTCGCTCGGCGATATTAAGATTTGCCATAATTTTTAATCGTGACACGAGAGCTGCAATCTGGTCTTTCGGCAAAGTAAATATATCATGCAGCACGCCGTCAACCCGAAAGCGTATCCGAGCTTCATCTTCGTATGGTTCAATGTGAATATCACTGGCCCGGCTGTGTACCGCCTGGAAGAAGATTTTGTTGACTAATTTTATGACGGGTGCTTTGTTGGCAATATTGAGCAGGTCTTCGGCCTGGGTCCCGCCGCCGGCTCTATCAACGTCATTATGATTATCAGATGAGTCCTGAACATTGGGATTTTCATTATCGCTGCTGATACTTGAGCTCTGATAGTAGCAGCGACTTATAGCTTGTTCTATTTCAGAGGCGGGGCAGATAACCCGGCTGCATAGTTGGCCTAAGACGGTCATAATAGCATCATATGCTTCCACATTGAGCGGATCTGACAATGCAATTGCAACCTCGCCATTTTCCAGCATGATCGGAATAGCACATTGCTTCTTAAGAAACTCAAGCGGCAGCTTTCTTACGAGTTGCGGACTCAACTGCTCCGGCAGTATAGTCTTCAAATACAAATACTTTTTTGCAATTTGTGCGTCCAATTCTGTATCCACCAGTTGGCATCCTCGCGGCCAATAATTAATCGCCCAATTGTTAATGCTCGGTATTCTTTTTCTCGAGCTCTTCCAGTGCCGGCGCCATCTCTTGTTTCTTTTTCTCGGTTATCTGCTCCAAATCTTCCTGACTGCTCAAGATATGAGGTGTTATAAATATAAGCAGATTCGTTTTTTGCAGTTGGTCTTTCTTGTATTTAAACAAGCCACCAACCAAAGGAAGATCGCCCACCAGGGGAATTTTCTTCTCGATAGTGGTTTTGTCATCTCGAATAAGACCGCCGATTACGACTGTTGAACCGCTATTCATAGTAACAATAGTCTCCGCCTGTCTTTTGGCTGTTGTGGGCGTATCTGTAGAAGGGGCGGTAACATCCTCAATAAGTTTTGTAAACTCACTGTTGATTTCGAGTCTGACGAAGCCGCCCTGGCTGATGTGGGGGGTTATCTCCAAGCTAATTCCAACGTCTTTATATTCGAACGTTTTTATCACTGTGGGAGTAATAAAATCTGTAGTCTCTGTAATTCGCGATTGCGTAGTGAACGCCCTGTTTTCACCTACAATTATCTTCGCTTTATTGTGGTTGGAGGTTGTGATATGTGGTGTCGAAAGGATATTGACGTTGCTCTGTTTCTGCAAGGCGTGCAAAATTGCTCCGATTCTCACGTCTGTTCCGGCTCCTTTCCACATACCAACGGCCAGACCCTCGAGATCTCCACTGGCAAAATCCACTCGCGGGCCGAAATTTGTTGCCCCAAAAAATCGAACGCTATTTACCACGGCCTCATCGAGTGTAGCCCAGTCGATACCTATTTCCTGTAGGCTGTCTTCACTTACCTCCATAATGAGCATCTCAACTAAAACCTGCTCGCGCACTATGTCCAGCTTTTCTATAATCTCGGCAATAACCTCAAAGTCCTGTGCTGAAGCGGTAATGATCAATGCGTTTGTACCTTCATCGGCAGTAACCTGAACGTTCTGGGCACCTTCGATTGCACCGGCAATTCGCATGTTTGCAAGGGCCCCTGTAAGGGATTGAGCAGTATCCGCTGCCTGTGCGTTTCTGAGGTAAACCACATGAACATTGTTTGTCCCGCGAGGCCGCTGAGTATCAAGCTGCTTTGCCAATCTCTCGATAGTATCGGTGTCCTGAGCATTTGCGACAACAATAAGAGAATTTGTTCTTACATCAGGCAGAATTTTTATGCCCGTCTCAATCGTCGGCGTGGTGCGACTACGCCCGGGCTGTGAAGAAACGACCTTGCTTTTGTCCATTATGCGGGTTATTTGCTCGCTGAGTACCTCTGCAGAAGCATAGCTCAATCCGATTAGGGTAACCTGCTCTTGCGAACCCGGCACGTCAAGGTTACGAATGATTTTGGCAATATGATGTATATTTGAAGATGTATCCGTAACCATAATCGAATTTGTTCGGGGGTAGGTTGCCATATGTAAGCCTGTAGCTAAAAGAGGCCTAATTATCTGACTCACTTCTGTAACATCAGCATACCTCAACGGAATAATCTGGGTGACAATAGAATCATTCTTTGGGATTTCCAAAGGGTTACTGCCAATGCGAACCTGTAAGTTTCGTTTTACAGCTTCTGCTCTCGGGACTATTTTTACAAGGTCTCCGGCACCACCCGGCACAGCAGCGTACCCCTGAACATCCAGAATAGACTCCAAAACCTCATAGATTTCACCAAGATGTATTTTTGTAGGTGACATCACCGTGACAGTGCCACGTATACTATCATCTATGATAAAATTAATACCGGTTATATCGCCAATAGTCTTGAGCATTACTCGAATATCAACCTGGTCAAAGTTTACATATATAAGCTCGTCAACCTTACCTGGCTCATCAAGTATAGGCAGATTTACAGGTGTCTCTGAATATGATTGCTCGGCAATTGGGATTGTGCTATCGCTCGGGGTTGAGATTCCGCCAAGAGAATAAACCCGCGTTTTCGCGGGCGCAGGAATTGTTCCCTCTTGGGCTGCAGTAACCTTTCTGGAAAGGCTTACTGGAGGTGTAGAATCTTGTTTGGCGTTGTCGAAGCTGGTATCCAAACTGAAGGCTGGAAATCCGAGCTTCGAGTTTCCAGGGCGAGCATCGATACGAGAATCGACAACCTTAGACAAAATTTGCTTCTCTTTGGTGCCAGGGCTGTCAGTTACCTGTGTCCCATTCTCTTGCCCGGGTGTAACACTTACAACTTCTGATTCAGACTGACAGCCTACAAAACCTAAGCAAAATATGCACATAAGGTAAAAGAAACCATCCAGCAGGACATGCTGTTTTCGCCTATCTGTCTTTGAGCTCTTTAACTCCATCTGTTTTCCTTACTCACTGATAGCTTCTGAGTTTTCTGCCATCTACCTTAACGGGAATGATAACGTCTTGTTTTCGTTACCCCGCAATAGCTCGATATTCGCAGCCGCCTGTGACCTTGCCTTCTTGAAAATTTGGTAAGCCTGTTGCTTGCTGGTCAATCGCTGTCCATTAACTGCACGAATGATGTCGCCGTTTTTTAAGCCAAGGTCTTCTGCTTCCCTTATGTTCTCTAAGCCTGTTATTTTAAGTCCTTCTACTTGGCCGTCGATCGTATAAGCTTCGATAACCGCCTTCGTCAACATTATCTCTATGTCATACCCGAGCTTAGCTCCAGCAGAAGTATGAAACTGAACTGGCGGATTAGTCTCAACTGCTTGGGCGGCATTATTTGATAAAGCTGCCTGAGTGTTGTCAGCGTCATGCTGTTTGGATTCTCTGGTACCAAGATCTAATATTTTTCTCTGACCCTTATGAAGCAGAACTACCACATCCTTCTCGATACTCTCGATACGGGCGGTTGCAACGGTATCACCGATCTTGTATAAGCTAAGTTCATTGGTCTTAATATCTTTTATGATTGCCCGGGAAATCTCCGGACTGCCGGCCACAGTACCAAGCAATACTATGCCGAGTTCTTCCTCGGCTGATAACGCCAAGTCAACGCCATTGTTACCCTGCAAAGATGTGTTTGTCTTTAATGATGAAGCGGAGTTGCCAAATATATCGTGCTCGACAATGGCTGAATAGTCTTCAACCGGAGTGTTCGGGAAGCTCGTCGGTTCAACTGTGGTTATATTTTCGGTACCAACTGCCGAGTCTGGCACGAAAATTTCACCCCTGTGCTGCGGCATCAGCAATATTGTGACGACTACATAACCCAGAATCAAGACCAGCACTAACTTAATAACAAACAAGGCCTTGTGTTTATACATTTGGCCACCTTTCTTTATCTAAACAGACCTACTTCACTGAAGAATCTATCGGCTTGTTGCCCCCCCGCATTTAAGACAGACTCCCTTCTTCGTTCTTCAATCCTTTTTAATTCTCCATTCCTTCCATATTTTCTATTTTCACAGAAATCTGGAGTGTGCGTCAAGGGGAAAAAATAAAAATTTACATCAGAAGATATGCCCAAAATGCTGTTCTCAATAACATAACAAGCATTTTTATAGGACTATGTAGTCGTTGCTGGGTCGCATGAATCATCACCCGAATCGTGCGCTTACGTAAACACAGGTGCCATCACGAGATAGCAAGCATTAGCCGATCCGTGGGATAAAATAGGCACTAATAGCGACCTGGTCCGGATAAGCAGCCAGCCAAGAATCAGACCCGAAAGAAATATAAGGACCGATATTATTTACCTCAAAACTGTGATATGAGCAATTGCAAAACAAGCAACCGACAGTACAAGTCCAACAAATCTTATCCGAGGAATTTGACCTACAGTGCAAGCTATGGTGATTAAGTTAAACCAAATCCTTATGGTAAAATTAATGCTAAATGTTTTTTGCAGAGAATTGCGGAAAGCAGGAATTGACACTTCAAAGAAAATGAAAGTGCAGTCTTAAAGAAAAGTGTCTAAAACATTATCATTTCATTATATATTTGGTATTGTTGTATAGAGCATAGTCAGGAGGGCTTGCTATGTGGTTAAGCACAGTAATTGAGGAATCCTAATTGATGAAAGGAACCATAGTATGAGTAAGGTGGAAATAACACGAACTAATTGTATGACTCGTCGTAGTTTCATGTCGGGTGCGGGCGCGGCTGCTCTTTCCTTTACGATTGTCAAACCCGGTAGTGTAAGAGCAGCAGGAACCAACTCTCGCATCGAGGTCGGTTGTATAGGCCTCGGTAATCGTGGGAAAATGATTGCCGGAATGTTAGAAAAGCATGGAGGGTATCAAATTACGGCTGTGGCGGATTATTTTGCTCACGTGGCCGAGGCCGCCGGGGAACAGCTTAAGGTTCCCAAAGCACGTCGGTTTTCCGGACTGTCCGGCTACAAAAAACTTATCAGCAGTAAAGTGGATGCAGTATTTCTGGAGACACCACCTTATTGTTTTGGCGAGCATGTGGAGGCAGCCGTGGAAGCTGGCTGCCATGTGTATATCGCTAAGCCTCTGGGATGTGATGTACCCGGGTGTCTAAAGATAGCCAGGATGGCTCGAAAAGCTACTGCAAATAAAAGGGTGTTTCTTGTGGACTTCCAAACCCGCACCGACCCATTTTATATTGAGGCCATCAAGCGAGTGCAAGAGGGTGTGATTGGCAGGGTTGGAATGCTAAGTTCGGAATATAATGATGAGAGTTTTCGCGACCCACCAAAAACGGCAAATATCAAAAGTCGGCTCCAGCATCTGATATGGGTCAATGACAATGAATTGGGCGGCAGTTATCTTGTGAATGCGGGTATCCATGCGATTGACGTTGCCTTGTGGATTGCCGGTCAGAGACCCGTCAGTGCCATGGGCAGTTCCCGAATTGTGCGAGGTGAGCCACATGGGGATTCTCATGATGTCTATTCGGTTACTTTTGAGTTTGCAGATGGGCTTATCCTCAACCATCGAGGGGAGCATCTGAAGAACCGCTCCGAGTTTCGCTGCGATTGCTTTGCGCAGGGCCGGGATGGATATCTTGAAACCGGCTATACGGGACGCGTCCGGATACTGGGCAATCGAGGCGGATACCGTGGAGGCGAAGTGATAAACCTCTATCCACGCGGAGCAGAGCGGAATATTGATACTTTTTATAAATGTGTCTCGAACGGTATCTATGAGAACTCGACGGTTGAAGCAAGTGTAAACGCTACCCTGACGACCATCCTGGGACGGGAAGCCGCGAAAAGAAACACCAAGCTCACTTGGGACGAGGTAATCCGAGAGAATAAAAAACTTGAAGTGAACCTGGCTGGCTTGAAAGTGTAAAGCGCCAAGAGTCAGCCTGCCCAACTACTCGTCGGACATGTTGGCGGCAGTAAGGACTTAGGTACTAATACTCCGTGAAATATGATTTGAGGAATTGTCATTCCGCACCCATTCGGCTTTGCTCAGGTTAGGCTTTGATGCGGAACCCAGAACATAGACACATCTGGATTCCTGCTTTCGCAGGAATGACATTCATCAATCGAGTTATCAACAGAACACTACATTACTTTTCCGATAACACTTTATGCATCGCTTCCATGGAGGACAGGTAGATTCCATTGGAATAGTTGGCCAACATTCGCATCGCTGCTACTTTATTTTTTGTGTATAGCCGGCAAGCAGCTTCTTCAAGCGGCTTCTGTAGAGCAAAAGCATCATCCTCGATTTCCTCAGTAAGAGTTTTTACCCGGCTAATTGTATTAGCAGAAGCACCATAAACCTTATTGTAAAAATTTGAGAACATCCAAAAGGCCTGGAGCGGGTCGGCCTGGAAAGGGCAACCGACTTTTTCATCAAAGGCGATTTTCGATGGTCTTTGTGACTCTAAGCAAAATCCTGCGGGGAATTTGGAAACACCGAAATGAAAAGGAATATAAAACGAAGTCCGAGGTGAAGCAAGGCAGGTCCAGTAAACAATGCCGATATCCAGAGGCATATTCCTGCGTAACTGAGCAACAAAACTGGTCTGGGTGGCTCCGCTGCAGATGGGGCAACCACTTTCCTGCGGACTTTTTAGGGGGGATAAGGATTGAGCCTTTGTCCCCTTATAGTCGTGGCGTAGAATCTGCATAATCTCAGATACACCTACCTTGCGTCTCGGCACGACCGAAAATGGCAGTTCCGGCCCGGGCGGAATCGGTTCGGCAGCAACATATCTAAGGCCGCTCCACCGACGGCCGAAGTTGGAAAAACTTGAAGCGGATTCGGGATTTGAATAAACAGCAGCAAAATCAAAAGGCCTGTTCCCTTTGGGATTATACCAGCCCCTCGATACGGCATATTTGATGATATCCTTCGAGGCCAGGAAGTTTTTCTTATCAGAGAGGTCAACCTGGTGTATTGTATATGTGTTGGCTACCATTGCCACTTGGTCATCGCCGACCCGTTGAGCCATCCAGTGCTTGCCGTTGATGACGCAGAAAAGCCATCCTTCGTCAGGGTCACAGATGATGTATGTCCGGCCGGAGTCGATGTAGCCGAAGCGTTCCACGAGCTTTCCAGCCAATAAGACACCTTCGCGGGCAGTTTTAGCTTGCTCAGCAACCAGGCGCCGCAGCATATAGCCTATCCCGCCATTAGTGATTTGGGGCTTGTCCTCTCGTGAAGGGCAGTTGTCCGATGTGACACTGACGCCCCATTCATTGATGTAGCTGTCGGAGAAAAGCATGCCCGGCATTTCAGACCAGATGTAAGCCCAGGTTTGCTCGACCTGAGCTAATCGGCCACCGTTAAATAGATTCTCTTTCTCTCCAGGTAGATGTTTTCTTCGTGGGATTTTGTGATGGTTTACAATTTGAGGAGGCCCATCATCCTCATTGTGGGCCATAATCACATATCCATCCACCGAAGCCTCCTTGCCTGCTACAATCGAAAAACATCCCTCGCATCGTGCTGCGAGTATTGTCAAGCTGAGCACAAATGCAGCGGCAACCGGCAATATCCTGCTAACAGTTTTTTTTGCAATCATATTCATTTCCTTATCAAATCAGCTAACTGTTTCAATAAATTATAGCTTTATAATTCACCTTCGCTCGAAGCCACAACCACCGCACAGGAGGCATCACCCGTAACGTTTACCACGCTGCGGCACATGTCCAATATACGTTCCACACCCATAATAAGGCCGATGCCCTCCAAGGGTACTCCGATACTTTTCAGTACGATTGCCAATGTAATTACACCTGCCATTGGCGTACCGGCGGTACCAATGGAGGCCAGGACAGTGGTAAGGACTATTGTCAGTTGTTGTGGTACGGTCAGACCCATACCATAAACCTGGGCAATAAAAACAGCGGATACTCCCTGGTAAAGAGCTGTACCGTCCATATTTATGGTGGCTCCTAATGGCAGTGCAAAGCTGGCAATTTGGCCGGGGACACCTAAATTTCTCTCAGTACATTCCATAGTGACGGGTAGAGTGGCTGAGCTCGATGCAGAGCTAAAGGCAATCAACTGGGCTGGACGAATTCCTCTGAAAAAAGTGCCGATTTTTTGTTTACTGAATATCTTTATTGCCGAAGAGTAAACAATCGTGACGTGAAGAATCAGCCCTACAATCACTACTAAGGAGTACTTAAGTAGAACAAATAAAATGCCTAATCCAAAATCGGCAACAACTGCTGAAATCAGGGCAAATACACCGTAAGGAGCGAGCTTTATAATAATATGGACCATTTGAATTATCAGCTCATTAATGCCCTCGAAGAAATTTATTACAGGCTGACTTCGTTCGGAGGGAATTAAACTAAGGCAAATCCCGGCCATTAAAGCAAGGAAGATAATCTGCAGCATCCTGCCTTCAACGAATGCTCGAATAGGATTTGTCGGCACAATGTTCAAGAGGATATCCGTGATTGTTGGTTTTTTCACGGTCGTATCAATTGGTGTTTCTTCTTCTTCGCTACTATTTTGGATTAGCTTTTTCCGCGCTTCCTCTGAAAGACCAACGCCGGGTTTCAAAGTATTCGCTAAGAATAAGCCGATGCTAATTGCAATGATTGTCGTACACAGATAATAAGCCACAGTCTTGGCACCAATACGCCCTAACTTCCTGATGTCATTGAGACTGGCTGTTCCCACTAATAGAGAAGCAAAGACCAGAGGTACAACAACCATACTAATTAATCTGATAAAAGCCGAACCAATGGGTTTGATATAGCTCAAGACAAAAGCTGAAAATCCCCACTGATTGGCGAGCACACCAAAAATTACTCCCGCCAACAACCCTATCAAAACTTTAGTGTACAATTGAAGTCTGGGCAATTTCATTGGTATTCTCGGTCATATAGTTTTAAGTTTAAGGAGATAATAATAAAGAGAGGGATAGAAGTCAAAGAATAATGCTCCAAAGATGCTCTACTACCCTGTTCGTGCATTTTATGTCGCGCTAACTTTGGGGGGTCTGGTCGTTTCATATTGTTCTTGGCCAAGGCTCCTCCAGGATAATCAACTTTGCTTCCATATTATGCTTTTTTCAAGTATAATAAAACCCGCCAGTTCGAGACACTTTATTAACGGAGTGTATGCCGGCATCCACCGGCAGGAGACAAATGATGGAATTTGCAAGGCTGACACTTACAATTACTTTAGCAATGTTAGCTCCGGCAGGAAACTTAGTTAAGACCGGATTAGACAATGTCCCCCAATATAAGCAATTATTCGACGCCAGGCGCATCGGAATCATAACCAACCACACCGCTTACAACAGAAACGGACAATACATACTGGATGTATTTCGCAATATCCATAGCGCGAAGGTCACGGCACTTTTTAGTCCGGAACATGGTATCTATGGTACCCAGGGAGCAGGAGAGGCAATCGAGGACGGGACAAATACGCGCTACAATCTTCCTGTTTACAGTCTGTATGGAAAGACACGTAAGCCCACCGAAGAGATGCTGAAGAATATCGATGTTCTTATCTTCGATATCCAGGACGTCGGAGCTCGCTTCTACACTTACATTTCCACTATGTCCCTCGCTATGGAGGCTGCAGCCGAATGCGGCAAACGCTTTGTCGTTTTGGACCGCCCAAATCCCATAAATGGCTTAAAAGTCGAGGGCAATATTCTCGAACCAAACTTTGTTAGCTTTGTCGGAATGCATCCTCTTCCTGTAAGACACGGCATGACCATTGGAGAGCTGGCAATTATGTTCAACGAACAAGGCTGGCTGAAAAATGGGGTCAGGGCCGACCTTGTCGTTGTACCTATGACGGGTTGGCGCCGCCGAATGTGGTACGACCGGACGAATCTATCGTTCATAAAGCCCTCCCCCAACATAGATAGCCTGCAGACTGCTGCCGTTTATCCCGGCCTGTGTCTCTTGGAGGGTACGAATATTTCGGAGGGCAGAGGTACCGAAATGCCATTTAGACAATTTGGCGCACCCTGGATTCATTCAAAAAGTCTCACTACGCGACTTAACCGGTTGAATCTGCCGGGTTTGCGATTTACGCCGACCAGCTTCACACCAACCAGCTCCAAATACCTGGGCCAAAAATGTCACGGCGTTAAAATCATTATAACCGACAGGGATTTGCTTGAACCGTACTATAGTGGGATTCTGATTGTTAATGAGCTTTTCAGGATGTATCCGGACGCCTTCCAATGGAAGGCGAGACACTTCGACCATTTATCTGGGACTTCGTCAATACGCCAGGCCATTATAACCGGCTCATCGCTGGAAAGGCTCAGAAAAGACTGGCAGGCGGAGCTGAAATCGTTTCTGAAAATCCGAAAGAAATATCTGATGTACGCAGAATGAACATTATTAAAGCGTCAGCGTCACAATATATGAGGACCGTTGCCAGGTCATCTTATGCAGTTGTTTTGTTGTTCTCGCTCTTCGTAGGTGGGCAAGGCTCTTAGTTGTAAAACCAAAGCCAGTACGTTTAGACACTGGTAGGAATCATATGCCTGTTCAAATATACCTAAAAATAGCATAGATCGGTAATCTCATGAAAGGCTGTCTCCAGTCGTTTGTTCTGATATGATAGAGGACAAA
>CAYUFX010000087.1:0-20995 GCA_964444135.1 uncultured Pirellulales bacterium
CATCTGGCAGTGTCTGCTGTCGTTCTGAGTTTGTGGTTCTATTGACGAGAAACGCTGGACAAGACACGAATAGAAAAGAATCGGAGGTTGTATTATGAATCGGAGGCGGCATTTCACTCGCCGCGACTTTTTGAAAAAAGCCGCAGGTGTCACTGCATTTCCGTATATAGTCCCTTCATCAGCGTTTGGTAAGGCTGGTTCGGTTGCGCCGAGCAATCGGATTACAATAGGCTTTATCGGCGTGGGTGGCCACGGCAGAGCGGTTAATCTTACGAACTTTCTGGCCAACGCTGATGCACAGGCCGTCGCCGTTTGCGACGTCGATGCCAATAACAGGAACATAGCCCGTGATATGGTGAACAAAAAATACGGCAATCAGGATTGTGCGGCTTACAATGACTTCCGGAAGATTATCGAGCGGGATGATATCGATGCCGTGATGATTTCCACGCCCGACCACTGGCACGTTCCAATTTCGATAGCTGCGGCTAAAGCGGGCAAGGATGTAGAATGCGAAAAACCGACGCTTACCGTTGAAGAAGGTAGGGTCCTCTGTGAGACGATGAAGCGCTACAATCGTGTTTTTCAATGGTCCACGGAAGACAGGTCGGTAGATGTATATCACCGGATGTGTGAGCTGGTTCGCAACGGCAGAATCGGCAAGGTGCACACTATCCGAGTAGAGCTGCCCAGCGGGCCTGATACGCCCGGAGACCCAACTCCTATGCCAATACCCGAAGGCTTTGACTACGAGATGTGGCTGGGGCCGGCACCATACGCACCATATACCAAAGACCGCATTCACTGGAACTTCCGCTGGATTCTCGATTATTCCGGTGGCCAGTTGACAGACTGGGGGGCGCATCTTCTCGACGGTGCACAATGGGGAAACGACAGCGAACATACGGGGCCGGTGGAGGTCGAGGGAAAAGGTGTGTTCTGTAAGGAAGGACTTTATGACACAGCCAAAGAATACAGAATTGAATATAAATATGCCAACGGTGTTAGATTGATAGTGACATCGGGCACGCCAAGTTTGAGATTTGAAGGAACTGAGGGATGGATAGGCAATGTCGGCTGGAGGGGGAAACTCCAGGCCGAGCCTAAATCCATTTTGGATTCTGTGATTGGCCCGAATGAGATTCACCTTTATACGTGCCTGGCCGGTGAGCAGCGCAATTTCCTCGACTGCGTAAAATCTCGTAAAGACTGCTACTTTCCACCTGAAGTAGGCCATCGCTGCTTTACAATTGCCCACATCGGCAATATCTCAATGCTGTTGGGACGAAAACTAAAATGGGACCCGGATGAGGAACGCTTCGTCAACGATGAGCAGGCCAATAGGATGCTATCGCGGTCGATGCGCAGCCCATGGCGCTTATAGAATTGACTCCGCCAAAAGACGGCGGATCTGCGATATTGTTTATTGTCCCCGCTTTCGCGGGGATGACAATATTTTTAGAAATGGAGGAATTATGAAAATCCAAAGTAAAAAGATTCTGGTAATTTTGCTATTCGAAGGGATTCTATGTTCGTTACCGGTGACGGATACCAGCGCAAAAGATTTTCGTAACAAGGTTACTTTAACAGGCAGTGATTTTTCTCAATGGCGGGACAATACCGGACAATGGGAGATTGTCGGCGATGCGTTTATGAAGCCCGACAACGAGAAGCTGCTGGGCTGTAAGACGGGGACGGGAGTGATTATCAACGGGCCTACCGGCAGGACATCCCATCTTTTCAGCAAAGACCAATTCGGTGACATAAAAGCCCATATCGGGTTTATGGTTTCCAAAGACTCCAATTCCGGTGTTTATTTTATGAGTAGATACGAAATACAGGTATTCGATAGCTGGCAAAAGAAATCAGAGTATCCAGGAATTGAGTGTGGTGGTATCTATCAGCGCTGGGATGAAAACAGAGAGCCGAAGGGCTACGATGGCCGTTCTCCGAGGGTCAACGCCTCACGAGCCCCGGGACAGTGGCAGAGTTTCGATGTTATTTTCCGCTCCCCCCGATTTGACAAGAAGGGAAAGAAGATTGCCAACGCCAGGTTTGAGAAGGTCGTCCATAACGGAGTTGTGATTCATGCGGATGTTGAGTTGAGCGGGCCGACGCGGGCCGGTGCGTATAATGATGAAAAACCGGCAGGGCCTTTAATGCTGCAGGGTGACCACGGGCCGGTGGCGTATCGCAATATCCTGATTGAACCGGCGGGGATGAATCCATTCTTTGCGATGGATACCGGGACAAAAGACGACAAACACAAAACTCCAAAAGAGCAGGTGGAAATGGTCAAGGAATTAGGATATGCGGGAATCGGATGTACGGCAGGCAAAGAGTTGGGCGAAATGCTCGAAGAGCTGGACAAGAACGGATTGAGATTGTTTGCCGTTTATCTTGGCGCGAATATTGACGCAGAACAGCCCAAATACGGCCCGGAATTGAAAGAGGCAATCGAGGTATTAAAGGGCAGCAATGCGATACTGTGGCTGTTCGTGCAAAGCAGGAAGCTCAAGCCGTCTTCGCAGGAAGGTGATGCGCGTGCGGTAGAAGTCATCCGGGAGATAGCAGATATGGCGGCTGAATCCGGAGTGCGGGTGTCACTATATCCACATACCGGCTTCTGGGTAGAGCGAGTAGAGGACGCAATACGGGTGGCGAAGAAAGTCGACCGTAAAAATGTGGGAGTAACTTTCAATCTCTGTCACTGGCTTAGGACAGATGACGAAAAGAATATGAAGTCACTGATAAAATCGGCAATGCCACATTTGTTTGTTGTCAGCATCAATGGTGCGGACAGCGGAGGAAAGGACTGGAAACAGCTTATTCAGACGCTGGACCGCGGCTCCTTTAACATTCTCCGCTTCCTAAAAGTTCTGAAGAAATCCGGCTACACAGGCCCGATAGGACTACAGGGTTATGGCATTGGCGGTGACGCTTACGAGAACCTGAAACGTTCGATGAGCGCATGGCGAAAGCTTTCTGAGAAGTTAGCTGCCAAAAAAAATAAGTCAAAGTTTTTCGGTTAGAAGAAAATAGCAAATATCATGGTATTGGTCGGCTTGCTTAAAGAACAGATTTGATTATATGGATAAAGGTGGACTCGGCCAAACCGCTGCTGATAGAACTTACACTATCTGAAAAATAAGCGCTCCTGTCTTAATATTCAAGGTATTCATCAAATAAAATAGTGCATTCGGCATTATCTTTGGTAATATATGGAAATGGTAGGGCATCCATTCTCCGTCCCGAGAAAATCGGGACTGCGAAGGACGAAAGCCCCACTTTACAGATGAGATTGCCACGGCCTTTAAAAAGGCCTTGCAATGACGACTCTGCGAATAATGTGTTACAGAGAATTAGGTCCTTACAACAAGAATTGGATACGTTATAAATGGAAACTCTTAAGCTATTGTGTGATTATTTTCCGACGGCGGTTTTTACCGGCAAGTGCCTGGTTTTCATAAGTGAGGACTGGCGGGTTGAGCTTACCGAGCATAAAGACAGCGATTACAGTAAGTCCGGCGATGAGCCTTCTATCATACGTCTCAGAATCTTCAAGAGGGCAATGGACGGAGAGCTTATCGCGGGGCATTATGAAGATTTTCAGCTTGCCTCGTTGGGTGAGCTTGCCGAGCAGATTGAAAAATATGTGCAAATGGCGATTGGCGCAAACCTGCGGGAAAATATTTAGTAACACGCATGCAGGATTTTGCGAGTTTGTAATTCTCAGCAAAACCCCCAGGATAAACCTGGGGCTAAACGGAAGCCCTGGGTAGAATCCAGGGCTTGTTATTGAGATGGCTAATCCGGCGATTCAGGAAGTTGATGGGGGGGTTTTGTTTGCTGCAAAGATTGTGCCCGGCAGCAGTGGGCAGACGCGGATTTGCGGATTGCTCGATGGGATGCTGAAGGTCAAAGTTTCTGCGGCGCCCGAGAGGGGAAAAGCCAATCAGTGCCTGCTGAAGTTTTTGGCTAAGCAGCTCGGCGTGAAAAAGAATGCTGTTAGTATCATCTCCGGAAAAACCAGCCCGGTCAAGCATGTGCAGGTTATGGGCATTTCGGCTGAAACGTTAGTGAAAAAACTGGGTTTGAATAAATAGGGAAATGGTGGGGCAAGCCCCACCCTACAGATGAGATTGCCACGGCCCACTACTTTCTTGCCTGCACCCCCGTGCTTTCTTGCCTGCACCTGTCGGTAACGCAGGCACAGGTGCGAAAGCAAGAACGGGGGTAACGCAGACACAAGTGCGAAAGCAAGACGGGGGGCTCGCAATTACAGGTATAGTGGTAACAGGACCGAAGTTAATGACGGACAAATCAACTCTACTTTCATCCAGTGACATTGAAGACGCCACTTCACTTGGATATATGCTGAAGTTGGCGGCACCGATGGTGGTAACGACCATATCTTTTACCGTTATGCAGTTTGTTGACAGATTTATGGTTTCGCGCCTCGGCACGGATGCGTTGGCGGCGATTTTGCCGGCCGGTTTTGTCAGTTTCCTGCCCGGCGGGTTCGCCATAGGCGCGATAACAAGCCTAAATACGTTTGTAAGTCAAAGTCTCGGCAGAGGTGACAAAGAAGACTGCTCGAATTATTTCTGGCAGGCGATATACATGGGACTTGTTTATTTTGCAGCTGTGGTGATGATTATGTGGCCGACGGCGCCGTGGATATTCAAGATGATGGGACATTCGACGTCAGTGGTGGGAATGGAAGTGATATATCTTCGAATTATGCTTTACGCTCATATTCTCGCTGTTATAAACTGGTCGAGCGGCCAGTTCTTTATGGGCATACATCGGCCTGTTATTACGATGTGCGCATCGCTGTGCGGGCAGGTGGTCAACGTGGGGGCTAACTATGTGTTGATTTTCGGCAAGTTAGGTTTTCCTGCGATGGGGATTGCCGGTGCGGGCTGGGGGACATTTATCGGGATAGGAGTTGCGGCTTCCGTAAATATGTCCCTGTATTTGAGCAGCAATATAAACGCAACCTTTAAGTCCAGACGGACGTTAAATATTGACTTTGGCAAAATGTATGATTTGCTGAAGGTTGGACTTCCTGCGGGATTCGGGTTGATGGTTAATGTCGCATTCTGGGGCGTGATTTTGTTCGGATTAGTAGGAAAATTCGGCACCGAAGCGCTTGCCGCGACAAGCGCTGTGCTTTCATATACAAGCCTTTCAGTTATGCCGGTCGTGGGGATGAGTACGGCTTTGACAGCGGCGGTGGGCAAGACGATAGGCCGGGGTAGAAAAGATATAGCGATGAAACAAACCAGAGTATGTCTGAAAATCGCACTGCTCTATATGGGATTGATTGGGATTTGCTTTTTCGTATTTAGAAATGCACTGATGGCATTTTGGTCGTCCGATGCTAAGGTGATCGAGGTCGGAGTTGAAATTCTGATTTGTGCCGCTATATACCAGGCCTTTTACGCCGCACGGACTATTTACAGCGGCTCATTGCGGGGGGCAGGCGATACGGTTTGGCTGGCAATCATCTCTGCGGTGGGAGCCGTAGTGATATTAGGACTTGGCGGCTGGCTCATAGCTAAGTTTTTCCCATCGTTTGGGGCGTTGGGGCCGTGGTCCGCCGCTACGGTTAGTATTATTGCTGTCGGATTAGCTAACCGCTGGAGATTTAAGAGCAAAAGATGGATGAGCATAGATTTGTTTAAGCATCGTGCAGTTAGCGTCCCCATTCAGAATGGAGCGGCGGTTGAATAGCATCTTGTCTTAACCCGTACAAATCAAAAGGGCTGCAAGCATGATGCTCACAGCCCTCCCAAATATTTTATGCAACCCACATCACAAAGGCGGCCTCTACCGCCGAATACGTTATATGACAAAAGAGACGGCCTACTCGGGCGCGGGCTCCGGCTCCGGCGGTGGCACGCAAGCAGGCATCACCTTCAGTCGCTTGGATGTATACGTAAATGGCATACACACAACAGGCTCTTGACCTTCGTCTGGGAATCCATCACCGTCTGCATCTTGCTCAGCCATATATATCGCGAGCATAGCTTCGCCCTCGTTGGTGTCCGGACCCGTAAGTCTCCACGTGGCATTAGCTATTCCGATGGTAACGGTTTCGGCTACTGGTCCTTCTCCCTTTTTAATAGTGTAATATAGAAGAGTAGTCTCGAAGCTGTCTGGGCCTGTCCTTACTGTCTGTGTCGCCCAAATATCACCACCGCCCTCAGACTCCGGGAACGTACCAAAAAACGTAGGATTATCGTTGACCTGTTTGACTATGCCGCCATAACGTGTTCCTGTCAAATCTTGTGGGTATACAATGTAAAGCATTGTGATGTTGCCCATAAGTGTTGGCACAGTAATGACCCATGTTCCAGCCGCCGACCACTCCAGGCCGGAAGCCCACTGTATGCTCTCCTCGTAATCATTGCCATTGCCAGCCACTACACTCAACGAGACTATAAGCAACAGTAGCGTGAGTCCAATGACGGCTACAAGCATTTTTTTTCTCGTTTTCATAGTTATTTCTCCTGAATGACTAGTTTAGCTGGGAAAAAGACAAATTGTAACAATAACCTGGTTAGGCGAATGAAGCATGCCATCTACCAGAACGGTGGATTCGTGTCTAATGTCATTACTACTCTCCTACAAAGACTCAGAATTGTTAGCGTGTACTCAGAAGAGATCGTCAATTGTTGAAACTACATAAATTCCCCACGCTGTCGAGAGAACAGTCTGTCGATTGAGATGAGTCTGTCAACAGAAAAATTCCTATAAATGAGAATTTTTTTGCAGGAATAGTGAATTGGGCCTGAAAACCGGCAGAATCTTAATAAATATACGGGTTGGGAGTTACAGTTGTTCCGGAAGCGGTCGTAAGCGGATGTTACGAATTGCTCCGGATGTCTGCCAGGTTGCTATACCGAGCGGCTGGGACAGGTCCACCTCGGCTCGGATGTCGATTTTTCGGCCTGTCGTTTCAATATTTACAAGCTCTTCGTCATCGAGCCAGGCTTGAATCCTGTCGGGTGTAACGCGCAGGCGAACGCGATACCATTTGCCGTTCTCAAATGAAATAAATTGGGTTGTCTCGTTGTTAGCGGCGTCGTAGTAGTCGATATTAGACAGGCCGCAGACGCCGCCGCCCCATCCGCCGAGGATTAGTGAGCACGGATTTTCGGCGACGGGAAATGTCATGCCGCAGAAAAAGTCGCTGCCACTAACCCGCATCGCTTCGAGTGTTATTTCGTAGTTCATCCGGACTACCGGCCCGGTCCAGTTGACGCCGGTCATATCGTTGCCCATTTCGAGATAAATAGCGCCGTCTTTTACATAGACATCGCCCTGGCCGCCGAAATCGGTAACCGCCCACTGTCCGAGTGACTTTCCGTCGAAAAGGCTGATTTCCGTCCGGGGCATTTCTTTCGAGACGTTGGGTTCAGTCTTTGGCAACTCTTGCGAGACACCGGTTTCAGTCCGGGTTTGCTCCTGCGAGACATTGGGTTCATTCGGTGACGCTGGGGGGCTTGAGCGGCGACATGACCCCAGAGCCAGGACAGCAAGAAGCAATAGTATTGTGCATTTGTGTTTGGTATTCATCGTATTTCTCCCTTATAAAAAATCAATTGAACAAAATAACCTCACAATCTATATTATACAACAGGTATTTGCACAAAGTAACTGGTTTTTCAGCATAAAAATTACGGAAAAGACAAAACAACAAGGGTCAATCTGACGATAATATTTGCAGAGGTAAATACTTATCATCAGGATTACGTTTTTTAGGCAGGTGGGTTTGCAACAGAAATCAGCGGCGAAGGCCGAGGGAATAACTGATGAAAAAGATTTTTGCGATAATAATTTGTGTTTTGATTTTCACGCCGGCTGTCTTAGGGCGCCGGCAAGAGCCCCTGGCCAATGCGAACAAGGCAGGTCTATACTCAAGGTCAATCGAACAAGTCCTCCGGCTAAGAGATGACCAAGTTGATTTGGCGACCGCTGCTTTGATTGTTTCGGAGCGGTGGAGTGACATGGTGTACGGGCGAAGATACCTGTCAACGCTGGATGATCTGGCTTTGGAAATCCGTGAAAGGCTCAGAAGCGCAAGGATAGAGTCAACCTACAGAGCGATTCCGGTGATAAACGCGTATTTGTTCGATGAGCTGGGCTTTAATTCGATTTCAGAAGCAAGTGACCCGAATGACTTGTTCCTGCATACTGTGCTGGACAAGAAAAGTGGATATTGCCTGAGTCTATCAATTCTTTATCTTTCATTGGCGGAGCGGCTTGGTCTTCCCCTGTACGGAGTGGTTGTTCCCGGGCATTTTTTTGTCAGATACGACGACGGCCGAGTGCGATTTAATGTTGAAACGACAAGCAAAGGTGGAAGTGCCCCCGATGAGCACTATATAGAGAAGTTCAATGTGCCGGCAGGCAACAACAGCATCTATATGAAGAACCTGAATAAGATTCAGACGTTAGGCTGTTTCTTTAATAATCTTGGTAACAGCTATAACGATGTCGGTAATATAGACTCTGCCTTGTTGGCGCTTGAAAGAGCGGTAGAGATAAATCCAACGTTATCCGAATCCAGGACAAATTTAGGGAGCATCTACCTGAAAAAAGGTCACGTAGTCGATGCGATAAATCAATACCGCGCGGCCTTGAAAATCAATCCGAACGATGCCAAGACGCACAATAACCTCGGAAATGCATACATGGAGCGTGACTGGTTGAACTATGCGGTTTCCGAGTACCACCATTCAATTAGGCTGGAACCCGATTTTACAGATGCATACAAAAACCTGGCCATAGCTTACTGCAAACAGGAAAGATTCCAGCAGGCGATATCGCAATTGAGACGGGCGATTGCTTTGGAGCCGAAAGATGCCGACTGTTACACCCAGTTGGGGGGCGTATATGACCAGGTGGGCAATTACAGGCAGGCAGTATCTCAATATAAGATAGCATTGCAAATCAATCCGGGTCTGGCTGAGGCTTATTACGGTTTGGGACTTTGTTACAATAAGCAAGAGCAGGTTGACGATGAAATTTCGGCATACAAGATGGCTTTAGCTCTTAAACCTGATATGTTCGCTGCTCTTGTAGCTCTGGGCAATGCGTATTTCGGACAGAAGAAGTATCGTTCGGCTATCGAGCAGTATAGTAAAGCTGTTCTGGTAAATCCCGAAGAAGCTATGATTCATTATAACCTCGGGGCTGCGTATTCCAATAGTGAGAATTACGAGCAGGCGGTGGCTGAATACTTACTGGCGGTTGAGATTGACCCAAAAATCGGGGATGCCCATTATGGACTTGCTTTCGGGTTTTATCAGTTGAAGAAGTACGATTTGGCCTGGAAACATATTCAAATTGCCGAGAAATTGGGGGTGGAGGTTTCCAAAGACCAGCGCAATGCAATCAGAAGAAAATTGCGATAGGGCAATCTACAAGTGCACTAATAACGCCCGAAGGTGGTAGCTTTGTATATGGTCTGTAATCCCGTTAGAGCCAGGAAAATCCGAAGCACTAAATCCGAATTCCTAAACAATATCGAATATTCAAAATACAAATTTTCAAAACAAAAACACCTCAGCGGATGGGACACTGCTTTGAATTTTCATAATTCGAATTTTGAATCCTTCGACTCTGCTAAGGACAGGTTTGTTTCGGACTTCTTTCGGATTAATTTACCACTATCTGTAGGGAAAAGGTTTTTACAGGCTCAACACCTTCTTCCCACGGTCTATGGTAAACGAGCTGAAGAGTCATCTGGCCCGTACTTATGGCCTTGAAGCGGAAGATTTCCCAGCCGCCAGCGCCCACAAGCGGCGGCTCACCTGTCTGGGACGGCTTAAACTCTGCTTCACCTATCTGTTCCAGGATAGACTCCTGTGTTTCAACTACCTCCCAGCTATACCCGGTCGTGGGATTTGATTCCAACGTTACGACAAAAATCTTGCCTTGCTCAAGCTCAACCTGGCTGTCGGCATCGTTTTCATCAATATTGACCTCTTCAGGTTCAACTGGTGGAATTCCCTCAAACAAATGCTCAGCAAGTACGATAAGGTCCTGGACGTCGACGATGCCGTCACCCCAGGGCATCGGGCCAATATCATATAATTGCTTATCTGTTCCCCAGTGGTCAATTATCATGCACATGTCGGCAGAATCGACAATTCCGTCGCCATTGAGGTCAACGAGAGGCTTGATGGAGGCCTGCCAGATGTCATGGCCCCCTAATCCCCCCGGACGCTCGGACGAGAAATACAATGTTGAGCCATCTGCGGAGGTCGTACCACACCAGTCCACGGATGGTGTATTAATGGGAGCGCCGAGGTTGATGGGTTCTGACCAATTACCGTCTTTCGTCTCACGTCGGGTTAACCATATATCATCAAGACCTAGACCGCCCGGTCGGGGGGAATCTGCCCACCAGTCGTTGAAGAAGAGCAATAGACCATCGCTTGATATCATAGGCATCACCTGAGAACTCCAACTGTTGACCACAGGTCCAAGACTTATAGGTTCTCCCCATGGGGCATCTCTTCTGTCGCGTTTCGTCATGTAAAGCTGACACTGTGGTTCATCACCAAATCGGGCGACACCGTAGTAGAGCTCCAGCCCATCTGCCGATATGCTTGGGCACGCCGCCATGTACCCACTGGGTACTGTCAGATCAAGTTTCACTGGTTGCTCCCATGCGGTGTCTTTGTCGGCCCGCTTTGTCATCCAGATGCTTAAGGCCCAGATGTCTGAGCCTGTACCATAATCAAAGCGCTCGAAGTAGAGTTCCAATTCGTCCGCTGAAATAGATGGGTGAAATTCACCGACCGGACTGTTTACAATCGGACCCAAGTTTTCTGCGGGGCCCCAAGGATCGTCTCTCGTTGGGCGTGTACAAAGCCATATATCATCCATATAATTTTCATGCCCACCTGCACGATCTGATGCAAAGTAGAGTGATAAACCGTCAGCAGAGATACACAGACTCTCATCATAATCGCTGCTGTTCACCATAGGTCCTAAATTTGTCGGCTCGCCGAAGGTGAAATCTGCGTTTGCTACCTCGGCAGTTAGGGCCAATGCCAAAACCAATACGAGTGAGATTGTTCTTTTCATTTTATCACCCTTTCAAAAGATTTTAATGTTGCTGAATGTGCGCATATTTAACGGCTCAGGTTTATTTTAAGAAACATCTCCTCATTTAATGCAATTTTGGACTCACTCCTCCAAAAAATCTTATTTGATTCTAATAATGCAGCATAACATATCCTCAGTAAATTTCAAGAGAAAAACCAAAAAATCGCATAAAATATCCTGCGGCTAAATATTGGGAATAGTTAAATTTCACTTGACAAAGCGGCCCTGTTTCAATATTAAAGCTGTTTCTTTGTTATTGGTATTTAGTGTTTTTTTGAAGTTTATGGAGTAATTTAGAATGTTGCCTAAGAAGAAGACCAGTAAGTGCAGAACACGTACTCGTCGCAGCCATCATCGTTTGAAGGCTGTAAACTATTCGGTCTGTAAGAAATGTGACCAGCCCAAGCTGCCGCACGCGGCGTGTGAAAATTGCGGTTACGTTAATCCGAAAATCACATTAAAGCTCGGCAAGGAGGAAAGCAAATAACAAATGCGAATAGCAATTGATGCAATGGGAGGCGACAATGCACCGGATGAAATCATCGCCGGTGCGCTGGAATCTATTGAGTCTCTATCTGAGGATGACGAGCTGATACTCGTCGGTCCTCAGGAGGTAATAGAGGCACAATTACCTTCTTTGAATTCTCGCAAAGGTGCGATTAGCGTAGTTCATGCTCCAGACATTATTGCTATGGACGAGGTGCCGATAGAGACTCTGCGAAAGAAACACAAAAGCTCAATCGCTGTTCTTGCCAAATTGGCCAAAAGGGGACAGGCTGATGCGGTCATTTCCGCCGGTAATACCGGAGCTTGTGTTGCCGCCTTTCAAATGAGGATGAGGACTCTGTCCGGCGTTAATCGGCCGGGGATAGCGGTTGTATTTCCCACTCCTGAAGGCCCCGTAGTAATATGTGATGTTGGCGCCAATATAGCTTGTAAGCCAATACATCTTTATCAATATGGTGTGATGGCAAACATGTATTCAAAACATCTGCTTGGGATTGAAAACCCAAGGGTTGGGCTTATGAGCATCGGCTCCGAAGACGCAAAAGGTAATGAGGTTGTAAAAAAGGCGCGGGGGCTGATGAAATCCGACCCGAATATGAACTTCGTCGGGAATATTGAAGGAAGAGATATTTTTGAAGGTACCTGTGACGTTGTAACTTGCGAAGGTTTTGTCGGCAATGTGATTCTAAAACTTACCGAGGGCCTTGTCGACGGCCTGTTTAAGGCGATAAAGTACGAGCTTATGGAGGAAAAACTCCGACTTGCTATGAAGTTTAAGCATATAATGAAAAGAATCTATAAGAAGTACGACTATAATACCTATGGCGGTGCGCCTTTGTTAGGCGTTAACGGCACAGCGCTAATTTGTCACGGCACAAGCGAAAGAAGAACTATAAGAAATGCGATTTTGACCTCTAAAAGCTTCTATACGGAAAGAATAAACGATAAGATAATTGAATATCTTTTGGGAACTCGCGTAGGAACCACCGATGGATAAGCGGATTAACGGTCAGCCCCTCCCCTACCGTGCAGTCATCACCGGTTATGGCTCATTTGTGCCGGCGAAATTACTAACCAATGAAGAGCTTACAAAGATGGTGGATACTTCGGACGAATGGATTACCACACGGACTGGTATCAAGGTTCGACATATCACTACCGATAATGAAAGCACGGCATTTCTGGCCACAGAAGCAGCTAAAAGAGCTTTGGCCGAGGCAGACCTTGACCCCCGCGACCTCGAAATTATTATTGTGGCTACTATTACCCCGGAGATGGTCTTTCCATCGACGGCGTCCTTTGTACAGCGGGATCTGGGGGCAAATAAAGCATGGGTGTTTGATTTAGCCGCCGCCTGCAGTGGTTTTGTCTATGGTCTGTCCATTGTGCAGCAGTTTATAGAAAGCGGCCGATTTAAGAACGCCCTCGTTATAGGTGCCGAAACTTTGACTAAAATTACCGACTGGACCGACCGGACAAGCTGTATCCTATTCGGAGACGGTGCCGGAGCTGTCGTGGTCGAACAAAGTAATGACGGACGAAAGGGTATTCTATACAGCACTATGCATTCGGATGGAGACCGCTGGGAAGCATTAAATTGCCAGGCGTACGGTTCTCGTCATCCTGTGAGCAGACAGTTGGATGACCCCAAAAAAATCTATATGCAAATCAGCGGCAGAGAGGTCTATCAGCAGGCCATTCGACGAATCGTTGAAACCGTTAACCAATGTCTGGACCATTGTAGTTTGACCGTTGATGACATTGCGATGCTCATCTCACACCAGATGAATGCAAGGATTGTTGAGTCTGCGGCGAAGCGGTTAAACATGCCGGATGAAAAGGTTTTTTTAAATATCAATGAGTATGGCAATACCTCAGCGGCGTCGGTCCCAATCGCTTTTGATGATTGCGTCAGGAAGGGACAAATCAAACGAGGCGATATTGTCATATTGGTTGCTTTCGGCGCAGGATTGACATGGGGAGCAAATGTAATTGAGTTTTAATTGCGTGGATGAAAACATAAGTAAATGAGTAAACGTGAAAATTCCTGTCCTTATCAAAAACGCGTCATCTCATTTACACATAAACACATTTACGCATTCACGAAATACGAATTATGAAGACCGCTTTTTTATTTCCGGGACAAGGTGCTCAGGTTGTAGGGATGGGCGCCGAAATCGCACAGTCATTTCCGGTTGCGGCAGAGATTTTTGACAAGGCCAACGATATAGTCGGATTCGGCTTGAGCAGAATTTGCTTTGAAGGTCCTGCCGAACAGTTAAACAGCACTACGATTTCGCAACCTGCGATTTTTGTAACTTCCGCAGCCATATTGGAGGTTCTCAGTACAAAGCCTGCTACAAGTAGCTTAAGTGCGGATGTAACAGCAGGTCTTAGCCTTGGTGAATATACCGCCCTTTACGCAGCGGGGCTGATTAGCTTTGAGGATGCGCTTGTACTTGTTAAGAAACGCGGGGAGGCGATGCAGGCTGCGGCTGACGCCACCAAAGGGTCAATGGTCAGCATTATAGGCCTTGACGAGGAAAAAGCCCGTCAGCTTTGTGCCGAGGCCGCCGAGGGCGAATTAATTGTGCCAGTTAATTTCAACTGCCCCGGACAAACAGTAGTGAGCGGCAGCAAATCGGCCTGCAAGCGAGCCGAAGTGCTGGCAGAAAAGTACGGTGCTATTAAAGCTGTGCCGTTAGAGGTGGCAGGTGCTTTTCATACGGAAATGATGTCCGGTGCAGCCGAGGCCCTTAAAGAAGCGTTGTCTAATTGTGAGATTTCAGAGCCGTCAGAAATCAAGACTATTGCCAATATCAACGCTGAATATTACGAATCAAGCCCAAAAGTGGCAGAAGGCCTGATAAAGCAGTTGACTTGCCCTATTCTCTGGCAAAAATGTATGGAACGGCTTTGGGCTGATGGAGTTGAAAAGTTTTATGAGATTGGTCCCGGCAGGGTTCTGACAGGACTGATGCGAAGAATCAACAGAAAAATAAAGGTTGTCAATGTAAGTAATTTGGATACTATAAAGTCTATTATGTGAGATGTGATATACGAACCAAAAAATATGAAGCACGAAATCCGAGATTCTAAACAATATCTAATTAGTACTTGTTGCGGAAAACAAAAATCGACGATGTCACCCCTGCGAAAGCAGGGGTCCAGATCGAAAAACTGGATTCCCGCTTTCGCGGGAATGACAAATATGGATACATACGTTTCTAACAGGCGTACTGTTTCCGCAACAGATAAAAATTACCAAAATTCAAATGACAAGACATTTGGTTTTTAAAAATTTAGGCATTTGAATTTCGAATTTGTTTCGTATTTCGATATTCGGACTTCTCCCATATGCAAGATATGCTATCCCAATATTAGGAGATTATAAGGATGTCAGAAAAAAGACTGGCTGTTGTAACGGGTGCTGCCAGAGGGATAGGCCGGGCGATTGTTCTTGAATTGCTCAAGCAGGGTCGAATCGTTGCCGGGCTGGATATAAATGCCGAGCAGCTTGGCGAACTTGAGAGTGTTGTTAAACAGGCCGGCTCTACAGTCGTAACCAAATGTGTTGATATAACCAATACGGATGAGTTTATGGAGGTACTGGAGTCTCTGTCTTCCGAATACGGCGGAATCGGAATTTTAGTGAACAATGCCGGCATTACTCGTGATAAACTGATGATGCAAATGAAAGAAGAGGATTTTGACAAGGTCATCAACGTCAACCTTCGTGCCGCTTTTATAGCAACTGCCTTTGCAATCAGGTCAATGGTCAGAAACAAATTCGGCCGGATAATAAACTTAAGCTCCGTTGCGGGAATAATAGGACAGGCCGGCTCAAGCAACTATGCTGCGAGCAAGGCCGGGCTTATCGGTATGACCAAGTCGGTTGCACGGGAAGTCGGCAAAAAAAATATTACTGCAAATTGCATCGCACCGGGATTTATTATGACCGAAATGACAGAAGTGCTCTCTGATGCGGTTAAAACCGCAGCAAAGCAGATTATTCCGGTGCGCCGCTTTGGTCAAGTTGAAGATGTTGCCAGAACGGTCGCGTTTTTTGCAAGTGACGAGGCCGGCTATATCACCGGCCAGGTGCTTTGTGTTGATGGTGGTATGGCAATGTAAAAAAAATTAAAAAAATGTTTGTAGATGGGTATTTTTGTATGTAATATACCCGCCAATAAATAATAAATACAAACGACTGTCGGTAGCACCTGTTATTAATGGACTTTGTTCGGAAGATTACGGAATAAATTCCTATTAAATTAGGGAGGAAAAAAAGTGAGTGCTGATGAAGTAGATGTTCAGGCAATTGAAGATAAAGTCATCGAAATAATAAGTGAGCAGATGGGCGCAGACAAGGCTGAAATAACACGTGATACCTCGTTTATTAACGACTTGAATGCCGACTCATTGGATACGGTTGAGCTCGTAATGGAATTTGAGGACGAGTTTGACATGAGCATTCCGGACGAGGAGGCGGAGAAGATCCAGACCGTCGGCGCCGCAATTGACTACATCGTCAATATTGCACAATCCAAAAGCCAAGAGTAGCGAACAAGTTTAGTATGATTAAACGGCGAGTTGTTATTACGGGCTTAGGTTGTGTAACCGCCTTAGCCGAGTCCGCTGATGAGCTTTTCGCTGCGCTGTGCGAGGGTAAAAGCGGCATTTCTACGATAGAATCATTCGATACCAGTACATACCCAGTCAAGTTCGGTGGTGAGATAAGAAATTTCGACGTAACCAAATACGTTGACCAGCGTGAGAGCAAGCGAATGGACCGCTTTACGCAGTTTGCTGTGGCCGCGGCAAAGCAGGCTGTGGATGACAGCGGCCTTGATTTTTCCAAAGAAGACGTTCTTCGTGCTGGTGTTATTGTCGGCACAGGAATAGGCGGTATCAAGGAAATTGAAGAGCAGCACAAAAGACTTTTGAACAAAGGTCCTAATAAGGTTTCTCCTTTCAGTATTCCGCGGCTTATGTCTAATGCCGCCAGTGGAACGATTGCCATTCGTTATGGCGTGCGTGGACCTAATTTTTGCGTCTCAAGTGCCTGTGCTTCTGGTAATCACGCCATCGGAGAAGCTTTTTCGAACATCGTTGCCGAGCGAAGCGATATTATGATAACCGGCGGTGCTGAAGCCGCTCTTACGCCGATCGGATTGGCTTCATTTTGTGCTGCCAGGTCACTAAGCACTCGAAACAACAATCCACAAGCAGCATCAAGACCGTTTGACAGGGACAGAGACGGCTTTGTTCTTTCCGAGGGTGCCGGAGTTATTGTTCTGGAAGAAGAAAGCCACGCAAAAAAACGCGGTGCAAGTATATACGCTGAGCTCCTTGGTTACAGCGCAACTGATGACGGTTATCACATTACGGCCCCCCTGCCGAACGGAGATGGTGCCGCAACGGCGATGAAGCTGGCATTGATTGATGCCGGTATCGAAACAGACAAAATAAGTTATATCAACGCCCACGGGACAGCTACCGAGTTGAATGACATTGCTGAAAGTGCAGCTATTAGATTCATTTTTGGCAAACGTGCATATAAGATACCTGTCAGCTCAACCAAAAGCTCCCTGGGGCATCTGCTTGGTGCCAGCGGTGCCGTTGAGCTTATAGTATGTGTAAAAGTTATTAATGAATCGACCATCCCCCCTACCATCAACCTGGAAAATCAGGATGAGCGCTGTGATGTCAAAATGGATTTTGTACCTCTTACGGCTCGACAGGCAAAGGTCAATATCGCGATGAGCAACTCCTTCGGCTTCGGGGGCCATAATTCCTGCTTGGTCGTGGGAAAGGTTTAGCCCGGATATTTCACGCGATTTGGACGGTTTTGATAAGAGCTTATCCGAATAACCGCTTCGTTATGAGGCCGAGCGAAAAGTTCCACCGTTAGGTGTCCTGCGGAGAGGCCAAGTCGGCAGGACAAAAAGGCTCGCCATAAGTGGTTTGCTCCACGTTGACCCCGTTAGATAATGTCGTATCTTTCATATCTAACTGGGTTCAGAACGTTTTTTCACCGACAACGTAGGCATCGGGCTTCCCTTGGGGATAGATGTGGGTTATTTGGATAGGCTCTTAAGCAACGGTCTTTCTAACCGTTTTTATCGTTATGTAAGCAAAGTGTACTTTTTCCCCTAATCAGCAGGGAACTTCGTGTATTATATTGAATTCCGGGGACACCATACTTAATTCCAGCCGATGTCTGAGTCCCAAATCTCCGCAGTAATTCACCCCACCCGCTTTCCTCTATCAAAACCTATCATTAGCGAGCACAACTCATCGAAAAATGTACCCCCTATGGGGCATGCGTACGCCTTTAAGTCCCCGCGTTTGCACACTGTATCCGTCTTCTATTCAATTCTGTAGCTCTCTGGGATAATGTCAATAATATCGTCCAACACGTGCTGAACATCCTTTGAGGTGTCCACGACAAACACCCTTTTTTTGGAAACGCTGCCTTCGCCAGTGGCACTTGCAACTTTATGTCATTTGTCAATAAACCATCCGCTCGTGAGAGATACGAGACGGGTTCTATGTCGTAGAAGTCATTTGATATATCCTTTTTTACACAAGAACCGGGTAGATTTTTTATGAACATCAAATCAAGACTATACGCAAAATAAAGTCGAGACAGCTGCCAAAAAAACCAGTTGGTATCTGCATGTCGTCTTATCTTTTTCGAGAAGAATTGGCTTATAACATTTTTCATTTCTTGATCTGTAGCGTAAATCCAATTTTCAAACCTACGTATTCTGTCTTTCTCTTTACGAAGCGCCTCCACTAATTTATCTCGTTTGCAAAGGTTTTCGTACAATACTCTCGCGATTTCCAATAAGTTCTTGATCTTAGGTTCAAATGTCTTATGGCAATATTCCGCTTCCTGTTTAATAAAATCAGCTTCAGTTTTAAGAGTGTCATTTTTAATCAATTTTGTGGCACTTTCGTCAACGACAGACTTAGCAGGGCAAAGAGTCTGCTTCTCCTCCTGAAAGAGTTTTAATGACGAGTATCCCATCTTTGCTCCAGCCTTGATTGCCTTGTCAAATCCTCTCAATAACTTTACTGGATTCTTGGACGGTTCTTGGTTTTCGCTTATAAGGCATTCAACAGCCAAGGCATTTGGCAAAACAACATTGTAGTTTTTGACAAATGCACACAACTTCTCATCACAACCAAAAAGGCTGTGAAACATACTTTTATCAATGACCAACAGTTCCGACATGTTCATCTCTGCCTATTCAACAAAGTTTAATAGGGACGTTTATATTTATGTTACCTTATTCAGTTCTTTTACTTTTGTTTATTCACAGCTTCATCCTGCTTTTTCTTCTTTTCACCTTTGTCCTAATTTTGTTTTTGGGTCGACCTACTGCTCATGAATGAAGCCTAAAAATATTAAACCTCCCGAATTATTTCAACGCCCGGTGTCAGGGGCGGCGCGAGTTTCGCACCGTCCCTTGCACAACTATCTTATACCTTGCAATCACAAGATATTCACGCGATTTAATGTATCACCGCTTCGCCGCCATTCGAGCAACTTTCATTATCGATTTTGCGATATCGAGACACACGTGGTCTCGGTCTTCCCACTGTGAAACTGCTCTCCCGTCTTGGGGCAATGCCTGCAATTTGCTAAAGGGTGCCTCCTCCCAAGCGCACGGTCGTAAAATGATGGGTATCACGTGCGCCTCGTTTGACTCATGACGTTTTAGCGCCTCTCTTACTTCAATATCGTAACAGTACTTCGATTCTATGAATGAGGGGCTTACAAACAGTAAAATGATTTGTGCCTCCCTTAATCTCGAATCAATATGATTATCCCACTCTTCACCTGGTGGAATCATTCGATCATGCCACTTTCTAATCTCCCCCTTTCGCTCGAAAATAACAAGTTGTCTGCGCACGTCATTCATCAAATCTTCGTCCTCGTGGGCGTAACTTAAAAATATGTCTATTGTCATATTCTAACCTTCCTAACTATACTATTTGCCATCACTTCCGGTTTCCCAATATTTGGTCAAATTTGGTTATCTAATTCCATTACATTTCTTATGTTATGTATATATTGTTTTCGCATAACATCCCGAACTTCTCGTCATTCAGAATAATCCCAGCCGCTGTTGTACCCTCCTAAAATACAAAAAAATTCCGACCTGTCAAGAAAAATTTGACAAACAATGTAGTTAACAAACTTGCTCAGATTCTGGTAGCTTATAGGTTGTATGTTTGATACAAAACGGACGCCAACCCGGACAAATTATCCGTTGAATTAAGACAGGCAATTGTTAAAATGGTAAGGTAAAATTAATATGGTTTTTGAAAAAGTCAGGAGAACAAAATGAAATTCCCTGAAATCCCTACTGACAATCTTTACAAATTTATGGCAACCTCTGGTATTGTAATTATTATTACATCTTTTGTACCATTATTCTACCAGCATAAGTTACGTATGCAATATATACAATTTTCTGGAGAAATAGTTAAACTCGCTTATGAAAATGAATCATTGATAGAAGATGCCGAAAAATTTGCAAACGTCAAGTTGGATGGATTACGTAAAAGGGCTGTAAAATTGAGCGAGGATTTTCAATCTCGTATAAAGAAAAGTTGGTTTAATATAATATCAAGAAAAGATTTTAATACATTCAAAGACGGTCTTGAAAATCTTCAAGTTGAATTATTAGAAGCGGCAAGAGAAACTGAAGAAATTACAAATGAACGTGAAAGAATAAATGACCTTATAATACAACTTGGCATAAAAAAAGCTGAACTTTCATACTTGAGTGGAATCATAAACACAGGTCTTGACCTCTTTCGTTTTGGTGTCATTTCAGGTATTGTTTTAACATTTTTAGGCTTTTTACTATGGTATCAGAAACTTCAATTTCCACTTGATAAAATTATTAAGAATAAGTCCAAAAATATACAAGACAACAGATAATTCTAAACCACAAGTGGTGGCGATCGATAAAATGATTGAGTGATAATTAACTAAATCAGGACAAACCAGCAGCAAAAAACGTTGTACTCAACCGTTTTAATCCTTGGCTCATCACTTAATTTTGGTCAATTCGACAAACTAATTGCATCTAAGTTGCGTATTTCTGCCCGGTAAACCTCAGAAGCCAATCTCTCTTTCGACTTCGCTAATGATGGTGAGCTTGTCGAACCATAATCTCTAATCCACTCAAGAATCCAGCATCAAGCATCGACCATCCAACTTTAGCTCACTTTAGTTCATTTTAGGCAATTTAGGCACTTTAGTTCACTTTAGCTCACTCTTCACTAACGAGCGTCCAGCATCCCTATCCGCTGCACGCTATACTCCCTGTTATCC
>CAYUFX010000088.1:0-1945 GCA_964444135.1 uncultured Pirellulales bacterium
GGCTGTTGACAGAGCCTCAAAAAAACACGTTCATCAAGGAGAAAATAGCTGAGCACACCGGCTAAACACAAGGCCACGATAGGAACCAGGACTGCCAAGTCGCTCTTGCGCAGCCTTCGCCTGGATGTTGGTTTTTTATCAATCATCAATTCTTCGGCCCACAAATCAGAGCCAGTACTTCAAGTATGGTGCCTTTTGAATAATTAAAACCTCTTTTAGAGGCGATTTCGTCTAAAGGCAAAGAACCATAACGCTGTTGGATAGCGGCAAGCACGTCCTTGGGTATGATCAGGACCCCCGGTTGGGGCCGCCTGGCCCAGGCAACAACCGCCTCTTCGCTGCCGAGTGGCTCAATTCGCCGGCCGATATAAAAATTCAGGGTTGGTTCAGCATATTTATAGGTTGCTACAGGAATTTCTTTGGCGGTTTTCTCCTTGATAGCTCGGGCAATCGGGGGTGATATTTTCACCCGCTCAACCGCTGGCAGCACCCCAAACAAAAACGGAATCTGAAAAACAAGCATGCCGACGAGCAACACCTTGGCACTGGCTTGGGGCCGGTCGGCACGCTGTTGACGGATGGCAATTACCGCCATGATTGACAACACTATACCCGACGCCAGACCAGACCAACGCAAACCGGGTATCTCCAAGAACCATGGCGCGATCATCAAGACCAACGCCCCGGTAATTGCCAACGGGCCAAAAAACCAGATTCCGCGTCGCAACCAGATTCGATCGCCGGCGCTCAACTTATTTTGTTGCGCCGCGACGATCGTACCCGCTACTGCTAAAGCCAGAGCCGGCCATATGAATAACACGTAATGGGGCAATTTGGTAGCTGCCAGGGTCATTATAATAACGATCGGCACGACCCAGCCAATCAACAAGGCTCGACAATATTGCCCGCCCACCCGTCTCCCGACCAACGCTGACACAGTTCCAGGCAGGTGCATCGTCCAGGGAAAAAAGCCCGCGATAATAACAATCAGATAATACGGCAGATAAAGCAAAAAGTTTCCACCGTGATGTTCCATCGGCCTAATTGCGCGAGTGAGTACGTGACGGCCGATAAAAACACGTAAAAACTGACCCTGGGTAGCGTTGTTAGCGGGAATAGCCCAGGCAATAAAAATCAAACCTCCTATCACAAGGGCGGCCCCGACCTGCCAAAGACACCGCCAGGCACCAGCCTTGGCTCCCTTGTTCAGCCACAAAGTAACTGCTATTACGGGAATGGGAAACAGTCCTATCGGCCCTTTGGTCAGCATGCCGAGGCCTAGCGCGATACCCATGAGAATTATGTGGGATACGTACATTTTTGAGCCGGCTGCTTGCACAAAGACTGCCATTACAGCAACCATGAAAGGCAAAAGCACGGCATCGGCGGTCGCAGCGGTGCCAATACAAAGCATCATCAATGTTGAAGCCAGAATAACCATGGCCCACAACCCTGCTTTCACACCCAAAAGCCGCTGCCCGACGAAGAATGTCAATAGACAGGTCAGTGCAGTACCCACCGCCGCAAAAAAACGGCATGCAAACTCTGTTGGCCCAAACAGCCGGATTGGCAAAGACATCAGCCAGTAAAACATCACCGGTTTGTCAGACCACAAATCGTTGTTGAAAGTAGGGACCAGGTAATTGCCCGACTCTATCATCTCCACCGTGGCACGCGCAAAGCGGGGCTCGTCACGATCCCACAAGGTGGCACGCGTTGCCATGAAGAAATATATGCTCATGACTGCCAGGGCGATCAGGATCGCCACTGTCCAAGGAGTGCCGACGTTTCCGCTTTCCTGTTGCAACTTCATTACGTTTATTCCCTAAGGACGTATACCTCTTTGGTCGGCGAATTATAATTGGGCGGAGCGCAAGATGCAACAAATTTTTCAAGTGACTGCTCAAGGTTTCGCACAAAGTTACAGAGGTATTTTTCTGGATTT
>CAYUFX010000088.1:2045-20897 GCA_964444135.1 uncultured Pirellulales bacterium
TTCAAGTGACTGCTCAAGGTTTCGCACAAAGTTACAGAGGTATTTTTCTGGATTTCCCGAATTGCAACCGTTACAGATGCAGCTTCTATTTCTATAAAGTCAGGAGCTAAGATTTTCCGATACAATTTATGAAACCAAACTATTAGGAAGCATAGAAGAATCGGGGTATTGGCGTCTATATTGCCTCTCAAAACAGGCAGGACAATGTTTTATCTGTCATGTCCTCACGCATCGCGTATATTACACGCAAAATGCACAAAATTGTCGAAAATTTAACTTCTGAGGATTTTTATACCAGTCTTTCGCCCCATTTCGCCGCCACAGCCCACGCAAAAAAAAATCCAAAAAAAACTTTTTTTCATTTGATTTATAGCTATGAGCCGATAAACTCTTTAGGTAATAGGTGGGTGATTTAATCATATAACGTATAATATAGTAATATTTCACGTAACAGATAAAGTTAGGTTTTTAAGGAGATGCGTATGAGGCAAAATGGAGTTTTATTTGTTGTCGTGATATTGTTAACTATGACAGGCTTCACCCAGGCAGAACAGGACAAACTCGGTGTCGAAGTCGATGTCACTTGGGTCAGTAAGTATCTCTGGCACGGCTTCCCTGTTTTCGGCGACCAGCCGGCTTTTCAACCCAGTATAAATCTCGACTTATATGGTACCGGCTTCAGTCTCAAGTTATGGGGCGCTTTTGGAGACGCAAGCCGTGTAAAAACGTACCAGGAATTTGACTACACTTTGGCTTACGATTGCCGTGCATTTGAGGACGCTGACTACGCAACCGATATTAGACTCAACTTCATCTTCTATGACTTTAAGGAGTGGGGTATCGATAAACATGAGGTCGGTGCAGGATTCACCTGGCCGAATATCTGTCCCGCCGGAATCGTCCCGGGGTATTATTTCGGCTGCATGTGGCCAAGAACGCACTACGGAACAGGTGACAGTTACCTCCAAGGCGACGCTTCAGGATTCATCCATGTTTTCAGTCTTGCTTATGATTTGACGGTGCCGGGCTTTTTGCCTGACACTGACGAGCAGGTCCTCAATCTAACCACCGACCTAACGTACAACGATGGTTACGGTGCTCGTTATGGTGGTCCCACGGCGGACCATGATTGGTCACACACGACCTTCGGCATCGCCACGGACCTCGCTATTGGAGAACTGACATTTACCCCCGCGGTCTACTACCAGATCTCAATGGATAAGTCGGTCAATGAGGATGATGAGTTGGTTACTGGCTTAAGCCTGTCATATCGTTTTTAAAGTACTGTTTTTTGGAAAGTTAGAAAAGTTTTTTAAAGGAGATGAACATGAAGAAGGTAATTTTGTTAACTGCTGTAATTTTGTTGAGCGCAACGACTTTTGTTCGGGCACAGGACGGAGAGCTTAGTGGAACTCTCGATGTAACCCTTCTGAGCCAATATATTTGGCGTGGTTTCGCAGTGTTCGGTGAAGACGGCGCCATTCAGCCCAGTGTCGACCTGGACCTTTATGGCACGGGGCTTGGCCTGAAGGTTCTCTGGTCAAAGCCCTTTGGAGACGGCAACGAACTTATGGAGAGACTGGACTTCACCTTATATTACGGCAACACGCTCTATGAATACGAAACTTACGCCACTGACTACCAGGTGGGCTGGGCGTATTATTATTTCCCGGATGGGCCGCTACCCGAGGCCTTGGTGCCGCCGGGATCTTCCGGTTGTATTGATTTTCAGGAATTCTTTGCAACTCTTTCCTGGCCGGAAATCTGCCCCGAAGGCGTCGTCCCAAGCTACACCATTATTAAGATGTGGCCATCCGAAGAACATTCTCTCATGAATGTTTCTGGCTGGCTACACATCCTGGGAATTGGATACGACCTACCAGTGGAAGGCCTGCTCCCGGACACCCCGGAGCAAATCCTACATCTCTCTGCAGCAATGGTCTACAATGATGGCGCCACTCCCATAGGCGGCGATCCCGTGGACAGTGACTGGTCACACGCTGTCTTTGGCGTCTCTACAGATTTTGACCTCGGCAATGACTTAACTCTCCGCCCGGGTGTTTACTATCAATCATCCTGGGAAGACGACGTCAATGAATCAGATGAATTCTGGGCCAGCGTGGGTGTGTCGTATGCATTCTAAAATGACTAAGTAATATCAGCAAAAAAGGCCGGTCTTAAAAAGCCGGCCTTTTTTTGTTAGCTCATGACTTCAATCCCGTTAGAAATTTCCCCACAGCCCCGTCTTGCGACGAGAGTCGCTGGGGCTTGCCCCTTTTCCACTTTTAATTAGGATTGGTATAACAGGGTCAAAACCCTAAACGGAACGATACTAAACAACTCTGCTGGTTATAAACTTCGCTGTTTCAATCAATGCGTCTTTAGCATCGCTTTCTTTCAAACCACCCAACGCCCCGACTGCTCTGTCAACAAACTCCTGAGCCCGGCTGTGTGTATATTCCAAACTACCATAACGGCCTAACATCCCTGTCAGGGCATCCTTATCGTATTGTTTTCTCTCGAGATATGAGCTTATAACTGCGTCTTTTTCTCTCTCGCCAACTGCTCCTAACAAATGTATCACAGCCAAAGTCAGCTTGTGTTTGTCAGCATCTCTGCCAAGCGTCTTGCCTGTTTTACTTTCATCGCCGATTATATCGAGCAAATCATCGGTAATTTGAAACGCGATGCCGGCATTCATTCCAAATTCAGCCAACGACCTGGCCTGGCTTTCCGTCGCCTGCGCCGAAAGCGCACCAAGATGACAAGAGCTGCTAAAGAGAACCGCACTCTTTTCGGTGATTACGTCGATATATTCCAATTCGCTTAATTGCCAATTCTGCCTTTGAATTATCTGTCTCAGCTCTCCTTCACAAACTCGAACCGCCACATTAGCAATTATCTTAGCTACCTGCGGTCCCAGTTCGGCGGACATCTCGAAAACTCGGCCTAATAAAAAATCGCCTAACAACACAGCCGCTTCGTTACCCCAAAGATTATTTATCGTGGGCAGTCCACGCCTTTTTTGCCCTTCGTCGATAACATCATCGTGCAGCAGCGTAGCATTGTGAATCATCTCAACAATCGCCGCAACACGGATGTGCTCGTCTGTGATTTTGCCACAGCAACCTCCGGCAAGCAAAACCAGACCGGGGCGAATCATCTTGCCGCTGCGGCCACGAACATGTTTGAGCAATCGGTCAACATCACACACTTCAGCAGGAGAAGTCAGCTGCTCATTGATTAGACCTTTTACCCTGCTGAGCTGACTGTCAATAAGTCTGAAAGCAGGAATCCTGCTGTGTGGGACAGAAGCTGGTCTGTCGGTATGTGTCGGTAACTGCATAGCGTTGAGTCCAGCACCAATTAGGCGTGAACCTACGCTCACGCATAATTGGTGCTGGACTACTTTCCCTTTCCGTGGGCATATTTGAAGAACTTTTGTCTCAGCAATTTTGTAATGGGCCCCGGCTTGCCGTCACCAATAACCCTGCCGTCAATCTCGACAATGCCAATGACCTCCGCAGCCGTGCCCGTGAGGAAAAATTCATCGCAAACATACAAATCAAATCTCGTTAGATTCTTCTCAACCACTTCAAGATTTTCTTTCTTGGCCAGCCTGATAACGACTCCACGGGTTATCCCTTCCAGCGAGCCTGCTTCAGCCGGTGGCGTGTAAATCACACCATCCCTAACGATAAAAACATTATCGCCCGTCGCTTCGGCTACATATCCCTCGTGGTTATACATAATCGCTTCCGGTACGTCATAGTCCAGCGCTTCAATCTTGGCTAAGATGTTATTCAGATAGTTCATGCTCTTGACCTGGGGTGGAATCGCCAAAGGATGATTACGAACCGTAGTCGCACTGATTACCTTCATGCCTTTTTCATAAAGCTCTTCCGGATAAAGCTGAATGTTATCAGCTATGATAATTAACCTGCTGTCCGTACAGACGAAGGGATTCAATCCCAAAGTTCCAACACCACGTGTAACAAGCAGTCGAATGTAACCGTCTATAACACCATTGGCTTCAACAGTCTTTTCAACTGCGCTAATAAGTTTGCTTCGGCTCATCGGAACCTCAAGCCGAATCGCCTTGGCTGAGTCATAAAGCCTTCTGATGTGGGCCTCTAATTCAAATACCCTGCTGTTATAAACACGAATACCCTCAAAAACCCCATCGCCGTAAAGCAAACCATGGTCAAAGACAGATATTTTCGCATTTTTTTCGTCAACAAGTTTGCCATCAAGCCAAATTTTTAGTGCCATAAAAAACCCTCATAAATCATATAAATCCGAAACGATATAGTTAATTAGTTCCTGTTGCGGAAAACCGAAACTGGCAATGTCACCCCTGCGAAAGCAGGGGTCCAGAGCGAAAAAGCTGGATTCCCGCTTTCGCGGGAATGACAAATGCTGTTTCCGCAACAGGAACTAATTATGAATTTTTCTGACATACTGCTTGCTGATATCCTACCAACTAATCTCTAATCAACTAATTCACTAATCCTTCATCTTACCATCGACTAATGTTACTATCCGCCCGGCTCTCTGGGCGATCCTCTCATCGTGGGTTACCATCACAATCGTCTGGCCGAGACTGCTCAACTTTTCAAGGACGTCTAAAATACCATTTCCTGTCGCAGAGTCAAGATTTCCTGTCGGCTCATCGGCCAAAAGCAGCCTCGGCTCATTCATCAAGGCCCTGCCGATAGCTACCCGCTGTCGCTCCCCGCCGGATAACTGATACGGCTTATGTCTGGCCCGTTCAGACAATCCAAGCTGCTCAAGCAGCTCTCTGGCCCGCCTCTTCGCCCATCTACGGCAGGCAAACCAGCCGACTACGCTCTTACCTGCCATCACCGGCAAAAAAACATTTTCCAGCACACTTAATTCGTCCAATAAGTGATAGAACTGAAATACAAATCCCACCATTTTGTTGCGGAATCTGTTCAGCTCGCCGCTACTATGCCGGTTCAAATCCCGCCCTTCGAACTTGACAACGCCCTTATTCGGCTTATCCAGCGCGCCCAATATATGCAGCAGGGTGCTTTTACCGCTGCCCGAGGCCCCCACGATAGCCACAAATTCGCCCTTTTTGACAGCCAAATCGACCCCTTTGAGCACTCTGACCTCGGTCGCACCCATTCTATAAGATTTATAAAGCCCTTCGGCCTTTAATATGAAATCGTCCTTACTCATATAATCTCTAATCAATAATGCCCTCTTTAAAAATCCTGCACATAATGACAGAGCAATCAACAATAGTCAATAATATTGTCATCCTCGCAAGCCGTTACCTGTGCCCGTGAAGCCTGTCCCCGACTCCGATCGGGTAGCGGGTAGCGGGGACAATAGTCAATTACAATTGGTTCACCTGCAGAATCTCTACCGGCTTTTGCTTCGCCGCCAGTCGGCTCGGAATCAACGCACCGACCAAACAGGCAATAATCGCCGAAAGGACAATTGCTACTAAAACTTTTGGGGACACCTGGTTTGGTACATCACCTATCGCATAAATCGTCCTGTCCCACAATTGGAACTTAAAATGCTCAAAAAGCCAATCTTCTATCTGGTTTATTTTCAGCAAAAACAACCACCCGCCAAATAAGCCTATACAAGAACCTAAAAGGCCCACTAAAAAAGCAAACCCGGAAAACAATTCAATAATATCTGCGTTCGAGGCACCTATGCTCTTCAATATCCCTATGTCTTTACTCTTATGGCTGATAATCATATAAAACACAACAAAGACGATAAAAACGGTCGTAATCCCCACAAAAGCAAACATAACAGTCATCACCGTTTGTTCCTTCTCCATAGGAGCGATGGACGAACGTCTGTTGTCCTTCCAGTTTTGTACAGTAACGGTATCCAATAAGTACGCCTGTCTTTCGTCGGCCTTTTCCTCTTTGAATTTTTGCCACAGCGAAGCGACCTTTTCACATCCGGTCTGCAGTTTGACATTCGGCTTAAACTTTATATGAATCGCACTGGCTCTCTTGACAGACTCCCCCATTCCGCAAAGTCGCTGGGCCCACTCGAACGGCAGATAGACTAATGAAGAGTCCACACGGGCCAAACCGCTGTGTGAATTATCACTGCAGTAGAAAGTTTTTGTTTCAATCAATCCAGCCCCGGCATTGGCCGGGGCACCTTTTGCCGTTAGAGGAACACAACTTACAGAATATGCTGTTTCGCCAAGACGGCTACTGTAAGAATATCCGCCCTTAGCATCACGCACCGGCGCCAAGATATTGCCCAACCTACTACTGACGTCAATTCCTAATACACAACCCGGGAGGGTTGGTTTAAAGCTCTGCTCGAATGCTCTCGACACATTGCCTTTACAGTAATGCAGCGTTTTTTCAAAGCCGGTGGTTTGACTATGCCTGACCGGCTCGATGCCCATAACCTCCAGGCCGAGACTCTGATCTGTCCAGCTCGGACTGACCAGCGCGTAGCCTTTTATCACAGGTGAAACGCCTTCGACAAAACCACTTTTCTCCAGTATATTTACAAAATCTTCATAATACGCAAAGCCAACTAATGATTCGGTCCCGACGACACAATCTCCCACAAAGCTATGGCTCTTCTGCTTAAAATCGCTCACCAGGCCCGCCATTACCGTCATCACGACCACAACAATAAAGACGCAAAGTGCAACTGCAAGCACCGCAAAATATGTTATGCGCCGCTTTATCAAATACCTCATTGCAAGAATAATCTTGTACATAACTCCATCACCAGAAATTTTGGATGTCAAATTTAGAATTCAAAATGCCCAACTTGGAAGTTCGTCATTCGATATTCGATATTCGACATTCCCTCACTCGTATCTTAGAATCTCAACCGGCTTAGTCCAGGCTGCGACAATAGCCGGTATTAACGTTCCAATAGCAGCAGCTATAATTGCTAACAACACAATAGGTAAAGCCGATGCCCAATCAACCTCATTTGGTATCTTACTAAACATATACACGCTGCTTTTCCACAGCTTCAATCCAAAAATTATCCTTATCCAATCCTCAATCATATTGATGTTTTTTGTAACAATGTACCCCAGAACAGCTCCAATGCCTGAGCCGACTATTCCAACGCAAACACCGAATCCGACAAAAATCCAGGCCACCGAACTGCCTGCCGCTCCGCAACTTTTTAGTATCGCAATATCCTTCTGCTTCAGCCTGACTATCATATAGAATATGCAGAATACCAGCAGAATAACTCCAAAACTCACAACACCAAATATCAATAATAAAAGCCCCATTTGCTTTCGATACGCGGCAACATATCGTCTTTGCATCTGCTTAGCTGTTTCAATTCTCGTATATTGCATAAGGTACAGGTCCGCTCCCAAATGTTCTACAACGAAACTACGCCATACTCCACGAATCACCGCCAGTGCAGCATCCGTGTCAGCATTATCCGCCAGTTTTATTTGAACTTCGCTTGCAACCGGTAAGGCCTCGTTGGGATATAAAGTTTTTTGCAGCTCTTCTAAGGGTAGATACACACAACCATTATCAAATTGATAGACTCCAGTTTCAACAACATCTGCAATGGTAAACTTCATCACTTGTCTTTTGAATTCTACTCGCCTGCCTTCCTCGTCTGCTTGTGATATAGTCCCGGTTGTAAGAACAACCTGCTGACCAAACATCTTTTCAACTGCGTCAAAATCATATTTATCTGTCTTTTCGTCAGGCTCTGCCACCACCCCTATTCCCACAAAACCTCCGACTCTTCCTTCAAAGCCGTTTGTCTTGAAAGATAGTTCACTACCCGAGTCTTTTTGTCTGAGCAAAAAATGGTCAAAATCCATCACTTTTGTTCGTCGCACAGGCTCAATCCCCCAAATATCCACCGCACGCACGTTGCCTATGCCCAAATGTAAAAGACCATGAGCTGATAGTATTGCTGTTGCCGCCTCCACCACCTCAGTTTGCTCTAAGCGCTCGATAAACAAATCGTATTTTGCAAACTTAGTCGGCGGGGCAAGGACAACATCACCTATTGCTTCAACTGCCGCTCGCTGGAACGCTTTGATAAAACCGGTGAACAAACTGGCAACAACTATCAACAAAGACACAGAAAGGGCAACCGCAGCAATACTCAAGAATACTATCTTCTTCTTACGCAGATATCGCAGCCATAAAAATAATTTTAACATCGCGCACCTATTAAATTCACAATCTACGACCAGGACACAAAGTGCTACGCATTGGTTGCGTGTTTCGTTCAACGATTGCGCTACTCGTTTCGTATACCGTCTTTCGGTTGCGCCCTGGATTTGCGTTCACTAAACTTATCCCAGGCAAGTGCCAAATTATAACACTGCCTGCTAATCTTGTCGTATATATCTATTAGTCTTTCACACATTTTTACGTCGACCAGAGAAGAATATATATCCTTGGCTTGGGTTAAAGAAACTATTGTTTCATTAGACTCTGCCATTGCATCATCCAAGTATTTCTGAAATCCTTTTTTCTGATGCCTTTTAGAGTGACCCTCTGCTATCAAACGAGGAACGGCTTTGATTGAACGTCTAAGCTGGTCAACCAAATCGTATTTCTCTTCTGCAGGCAGTTTTGGCAGGACATGCCTAAACATCTCAAGCATTGCTTGATAAGCAGTTTGATAAACCTCCAAATCTTGAAAACTTCTAATAGGTTTTTTGTTTTCCATAACATTTACGATAAACGCAACCGATACGAGCCTCGCAACCGCAACCGTAAAACGCAACCTTTGATTGATTATCTGTTGCGTTAATTTCTCCCTCGTGTCTTGGTGTCTTTATAGTTATTTCCCAAGCGGCCTTAGAAGTGGAAACAACACGACATCACGAATACTCACAGCACCGGTCAGCACCATGACCAATCTGTCGATTCCAATACCCAGCCCACCGGCCGGAGGCATACCGTATTTCAACGCCGTTATATAATCTTGGTCCATCTTCGTTAAGGATTCTTCCTGCCCGCGAAGCTGAGTAAGGAAATTCTTATATTGCTCAGCAGGGTCATTCAGCTCCGTATAAGCATTAGCCAATTCCATCCGCGCGATAAACAATTCAAACCGCTCGGCAAATCTGGGATTGTCTTTTCTACGTCTGGCTAACGGACACAACGCAGCCGGATAATCTATCACAAACGTCGGGTCAATGAGGTTATTCTCAACAGTGGCTTCAAAAACCTCATTGACAACCACCGCATCGTCCACATCCGCTTCATCCAGTTCGAGCTGTCTTGCTTTTGCTCTGACAGCCTCTATATCATCAATATCGCAGCCGCTGTATTCTTTCAGCAGCTCTGCGTATTTGGTCCGACGCCAGGGCCGGGTAAAATCTATCGTTAAATCGCCGAATTCAACCTGCTCACCCTCGCAGTATTTCTCCACGCAAAGCCCAATAATCTCCTCCGTCAAATCCATCATCGCGTTGTAATCGCCATAGGCCTGGTACACTTCGAGCATCGTAAATTCCGGGTTATGCTGTCGGCTCAACCCTTCGTTGCGGAAATTTCGATTTATCTCGAAGACCTTTTCCATTCCCCCGACGAGCAGTCTTTTTAGAAACAGCTCCGGCGAAATCCGCAAAAACAAATCCATATCCAGACTGTTATGATGTGTTATGAAAGGCTTCGCCGCGGCTCCGCCGGCTATAGTCTGCATCATCGGTGTCTCAACTTCCAAAAATCCTTCGGATTTGAGAAATTCGCGAATCGCAGAGACGATGGCACTTCGATTCTTAAACCGCTCCATTACTTCAGGATTGGCCCACAAATCCACATATCTTTGTCTGTAACGCTGGTCAATATCTGACAGACCGTGAAATTTCTCAGGCGGCTGAAGAAGACACTTACTCAGCAGCACAACATTATCAGCCCATATCGTAATTTCACCGGTTTTGGTTTTACCTAATTGACCGGACGCACCGATTATATCGCCAAGCTCCAGTAATTTCACAAGCGCCCACTGCTCAGACAACAGCTTTTTGCTCAAGCCGACCTGGATAGTACCGCTGCGGTCACGCAAAGTAATAAAAATCAGTTTCCCAATGTCCCTCAACAGCACAATCCTGCCGGCACATTTGGCCTGCTGGCTCTCGTCGCCATCTTTAAATCGGCCCTTGACACTTCCAGCCGGCTCAGCACCCTCATATCTGCCGCCATAAGGTTCAATGCCAAATTCTTTAATCCGAGACAGTTTCTCCTGCCTTTGACTCTCGAATCTGTTTACCTCGTTAGAAACTTCTTCTTGTACCATATCCACTCAATCACGCTGGGCCAACGCCGGGGCCTCAGCTTGAATCAATTTGCTCCTGATAATCAAAAGACCAACCTCCAATTGTGGGTCGGCCGCGAGAGTTTCTTCGACCGTATGTTTTCTCGGCTTATCGTCGACAAAGTCGTGATTGGCTTGAACCAGCACGTCATTGTCCCTCTGTACATCAATCATCTTTTTAAGCTCATCGCTTCTCAATTTAACCTCAACATCCGGCCCAACACCCCAATCCTCTCTGCCTTGTTTTTTCATTGCTTCCCGGCTTTCAACTCGCTGGTCGGACGGCAAATGATAATGCGCCATCGTATATTTCAACTGTGCACCTTCCCCAGGATAGCTCGTAATCCCCTGCACACTGCCTTTGCCGTGGGTTCTGGTCCCAACCAAAATCGCACGCTCATATTTTTCATCTGCCAAGGCACCAGCCACGATCTCCGAAGCACTGGCCGAGCCCGAATTTACCAGTATAACAAGCGGATAATTCGGGTGCGTGTTCTTCTTGTGTGCCATCTCAGGTATCGGCCTCCTGCCAAAACCCAGCTGTCTTTTGACTATCAATCCTTCTTCGATAAATTTATCGACCACCGCAACCGCACTATCTAAAAGACCGCCGCTATTGGACCGCAAATCGAGAATCAATCCCCGTAATCCCTCTGACTCAAGCTCAACCAATACCTCCTCCAAATCCGAAGCGGTTCCTGCCGAAAAGCTCGTAAGGCGGACATAACCTATTCTTTCCTCCTCATCAATCATATACAGCCATTTACCCCCATCGGCCCTTTGCCAGCCGCGAATTGTTGGAACAATTATCCTGTCTCGGGTTATCGTAATTTCTTTGGTTTTCTCCTCGCCGGGCCGTCTTATTGTCAACGTAACTTTTGTTCCTTTCGGACCGGTTATCTTGCGAACTGCGCAGCCAAGAGTCATATCCTTGGTTTGAACCCCGTCCACCGCTTCTATCACGTCTTCCGCATCAAGACCGGACTTGTATGCCGGAGTATCAGGCAACAGGCTCGCTACTGTCAATAGCCCTTTTTGTTTAGATATCTCTATGCCGATACCAGTAAACTCATTAGTCATCATCTTTTCAAAATCCTGCACCTGCCTGGGCCAGACTATCACCGTATAAGGGTCAAGCGAGGACAATGCTGCCTCTACAAACTGCGCAATCAATACATGCTGCGGCAAATTCACAGTCGCATCATTCAGCTTCAGAACCTTTTCAAAAACCTCCAAAAACTTACGCTTATCAAGCCCTTTTGGGCCGCTCGAGGCGGAATTAACCTCATCTAACAGCGCTCCTAAAGACACCGACCAGGCCGCAAGCTTCGTACTATCAGGCAGGAAAAAGGAACCCTGCTTGGAAATAAACTCTGATAGTTCCAAAGTTTTTCCGTCGAGCACTTCGAGCTCAGTCTTTTTGGAGGCGTTTTCTTCGCTTCGGGAAACCGGACTAAATCGGGATGATGTCCCCATCACTTCCCCTAACAGCTTACACCGCTCGATAGCTTGTCTCGCCATTTGGGTATAATCGATAACGCTGACGTAATGCAGGTCTAAGTAAATAATCGTCCGGATAAACATCTCTTTCTTCACTCCCTGGAAACGCTCCTCGCGGGTCTCACAGGGATTGTCCTCAAAAGACGCCGCTATAGCGGCCTTATCCAGAATCTGCTCGGCATAATCTGAATAGCCCTCATTCTTTGGGTCTATCGCCATTAGCCAATAGTAGCAATTTGTATATGCCTCGAGCCATTTGCCCACCACCTCGAACTCAGCTGCCTTATCTATCGCTCTTTGTATAACCTCTTGCACGAACGAATCAGACAGAAGCTGCTCTTTCTGTGCCTCGTCTGCAAACTCACGCGCCTTGAAAATAACTAAAAGCGCATCAACAATATCATTTACATCGTTTACGTCATCGACATTTGTTTCAGCCTGTTCGGCGCCAAAACGACGTGAGCCAAAGCTCTCTTGGAGCTGGGCTAATTCGGATAACTGTTCTTCGTAAGCAGCCTTTTGCGCTGCCCGGCGTTTTTCCTCTGTCGCTTCATACTCGGAAATAATATCTGCAAGCCGGGTAATTGCTGCATTTTCAGGTTTATTGCTTCGTCCAACAAGCCCGCGCGCACCGGCAAAATCACCTTCGTAAATCTGCGAACAAATCTGTTCAATCAGTATAGCGGACTCGCCCCCGAAGGTTACCGGCGCAGACTGTGACGCCGCCGCACTGTTAGATTGGGCCGTAAAGCCATAACAGGCAAACAACAAAAACGCTGCAAAGCAGCTTAAACCAATTAAATATGTTCTTTTCATCCCACCACTCCTATTTCTTGAAGTTCGTGAAAATAAATAGCTCATTTTCGATTTCCAATTTTAAAATTCAATAGTCCCTCGCTGTTTCAATTCTCCTTTGCAAAACAGTGGGGTAAAATTGACAAACTACAATTTATACACACTCCGCCGCTTTTCCGGCGCAACCCAAAACGTGCAGCTTATGTTTGACCATCTCTGTAATAGCTTCTCTGCCCGGCCCGAGATACTTACGAGGGTCAAACTCACCCGGCTTCTCTGCAAAAACCTGCCTGATTTTAGCCGTCAGTGCCAGTCGCAAATCAGTATCTATATTGACCTTGCAGACCGCCATCTTTGCCGCCTTGCTCACAGCCTCTTCAGGCACACCCATCGCATTGGGCATCTTGCCGCCGTATTTGTTGATAAGGTCAACAAACTCCTTCAGCACACTGCTCGAACCGTGCATAACCAGAGGAAATCCGGGCAGCTTGTCAGCTATCTTTTGTATTACGTCGAAAGCCAGCTTTGGTTCCTTCTTAAACTTGTAGGCACCGTGGCTGGTACCTATAGCCGCTGCCAAGGAATCAACTCCTGTTTTCTCGACAAATTCTTCAACCTGATTCGGGTCGGCTAAGTGTTTGCTGATGTCATCCTCATCTACACCAACAACATCCTCCTCGATACCGCCCAACTGCCCTAATTCGGCTTCGACCACTACATCCCTTGCGTGTGCATACTCGACCACCTTTTTGGTTACTGCGATATTCTCCTCAAACGGCTGATGGGAAGCATCTATCATCACCGATGTAAAACCATCATCGACAAATTGCTTGCACGTCTCAAAATTATCTCCGTGGTCAAGGTTTATCGCGATGGGAATGTCGGGATTTTCCTCGACTACCACATTGATAATCGCCTTTAGATAGCTTATTTTTGCGTATTGGCGCGCACCTCGGGAAACCTGCAGGATAAGCGGGGCCTTCTCTTCGGCCACCGCATTTATAATGCCCTGGGTGATTTCCATATTATTGACATTAAATGCGCCAACTGCATAGCCGTTCTTATAAGCCATCTCGAACATCTTTTTGGTATTAACCAACGCCATAACTTTCTCCTTAAATCCTTCAAAATTATCTTAAGCCAAAAATTGTTTGGCCAAACGTTTTATACATTCACCAATAATAAATATCGGACATTCACCTGGGGCGAATCAACAGTAATTAGTACCCTGACGAATCGCCCAATCCCATATATCTTCTCGGCCCTATCGCTAATCCCGGCACGCCCTGAAGCCATACGCTAAATACAATGGCTTGCCTGTCTAACGACGCATCCGAACTGTACGTAAAACCACAGTACATCCTGTGATACCGCCTTATAAGCGATATATCACTTCGCAATGCCGCACCGTAGTCAAAATCATACTGTGCAGAATATATCGCCGTATATCGCGGGTCAAGGACGTAAGTGGCCGCAAATGTAAACACATTCGAGCCTTTTTTGCCATAGCCGTTATCAATCCGTCTTAAATATCTGCTCCCTATATAATAACTCAAATCAGGCCAGCGCAGGTGCGAAAAACCAACATTTAATTGCTGAACCACACCGCTTTGCATATCAAAATTCAAATCAGACAATACCGCAGTAGTATCGCTCAGACGCCAGATATAGTCGGCGCCGATATAATTACGTCTCGGCCCAAATATGTCGCCACTGCGCCTGTCATATCTGTCTTGCGGATTCAATAACGGGCTGAATCTGTTTACCAGCGGAATAAACGGCCTGTTCCAGATGAACCGGTCCGGCCCCGCAGAGCTGTCTCCCGAATCACTTACCCACGTAACGTCCATATCCAGCCGCATCCAGTCAACAGTTCTCTGCTTATCACCAATGCCTCTCTTGGTTTGCAGCCGCTGTGAAATACCTACGCTCAATGTATCACGTTGTTCGATAACTGAGTCGCTTTCAGTGTAAGCCACAGCCGTTAAATACGGCCTTATCAGATGCCGCAGTTGGTTCAAATCCCAGAGTTGCGATTTGACATCAGGAAAAACCTTCCAGTATGGCTGCGACGATACACGAACACCGCTTTCACCAAACCAAACACCATCTTCCCTTTCCGCCGTTCCACCGTCAAGCTCACTATAGAAACCCAGTCCATCTTCATACGCCACCGTCCCCGCCAAAAAAGGTACAACCCTCGCCTTGCCAATCATCATCGGCATATCAAGCTCGTTTCTCGTTGACAAAAACGTAAAGAACTGCTCTGAATCCACCGGTACACTATCCGCAGCGTAAAGCTGACGGAATCGGCTGACCTGACTGTCGCTGTAGAATGTCAGCTTATCGTCGAGAAACGACTGGCCGGTCCAATGGAATTCAGCACTGGGCAATTCTTCCAGCTCATCGACAAAATCGTTTATTCGCATCTTGCCCAATAAGGAAAGACCCCAGTTATCCTCAATGCGCTTCATGTGAACGAGAGTTTCCTGCCGCTTACCCACATAAAACTCGTTGCGATAAAAACTCTCAAGAAAATGCTCGTCAGATATATAACTGACCTCAGCGGTAAGCTGCCAGTTGTAAGGAAGAAATTGCCTGTGCCGCCAGCTGAACCGACCGCGAAGCTCACGTTCCGGCTCAATATTCTTGCGAGTTCTGCCGAGATAATCCTCACCCTCATCGTTAATTACATAGCCCAAAATCCTGCCGAAGTAGTTCTCTTTTGCATAATCGAACTCTATCCCGCTGCCGAATCCGCGCTCGCTGTAATAGTCCAGCGCAAGAGTGCTTTGGGTCCCTTCCGGCTCTTCCAATCCAAGTAACCGGGACAGAAACCATCGCGTCTCGACCAGCGTCCCCCACCTGCTGTCATGCCCGACGTGTACACTTTTGAGCGGAACATCAGACCTCTGCAGATTGCTGCGCAAGAAAGGCCAATAGAAAATCGTCTTATCGTACATCTTCAAACGCACATCACGCATCTGGGCATCGTAACTGCCCTTGGAGAGCCTGCCTTGCTGTTCGTCAAGAGTCGTCGTATCGGTGATTATCACACTCGAAGCACTAAGTGAAATCTGAGGCAGGTAAAATTCACTCGTTGTCAGGGTGATATTATCAGCCGCAAATTTATTTTCCGCCACTTGTCTCAACTTCGCCGCCCTGACATAAATCGGAATCGCTTCAGAGACATCGAAATTCCTCATCACCGCATTTACAGCAAGCGCCTTCTTTGCCTCGAAGTTATAATATACCTCATCGGCCCGAATCGTTCGCCGACCTTCGGTCATCAAAACATCGCCGGACAAATAAATTGCCCCTATAGCCCCGCTGGCCAAAATAGCTCCTGCACCGGCCTCCTTCTGGGGGGTATCAAGCTCCTGGCCCGAATAGAATATAACCGCGTTATCAGCCTGCAATTCCAGCAGACCACCCTCTTCATCCTGTTTTTGCCACAGATAGAACCTGCCTATCACCGTCCCAATCTTTGCCTTATCGTCCCACTCTATCTTCGGAGGAGTCTCACCGGCGCCCGATAGATTAATCGGATACCGAAAGCGCGGCTCTTCCACTCGCGGCTCAGCGCCAACTCCAGCCGGTTCTTCCCGCCCTACTCCCTCTACCGCCAGCTTAACTGGTTTTTCTATCGGTTTGGCTATCGGCAATTCAGGTACCGGCCTTACGGGTAGTAGATACCCCGGCACCTTATGTCCGGTAAACTCCGGTTCAATCGCTGCAACTGCATCAAAGGCCTTCGCGTAAAGCTCTAATCCTCGGGGGTCGGCGGTTTCCCGCTTGTCCGCCGTCACAAAAACTTCGCCGCTGACGCCGAACTGAATCACCACAACCCGGCCTTGATCGATAACCGTCTCACTAAGGTCCGTCATCCTGGCGCCTTTGGTTTTTTTTACCGATACATTACCTTCCAGATATACCTTTGCTTCATAATCAATTCGAGCCCCGCCGCCGACTTTCTGTCCTTTACCAACCGCGTTTTCCGCCATCCATGTAGAACCGGGTACCAGCCAAACTACGGCACTATCACTGGAAAACTCATTTGCCCCAATCGACATCGAAAACCCTTCTCGGAAAACCATAATGTGTTTGCCAGTCCTCTTCAGCATGCCTTTGCCACCCTTCTTCACCCCAGCCCACCCGGTCATTATCTGATAGCTTATAAACGCCCGCCCTGCCATGTGCAAATCCTGGCCGACAAAAGCGCCGGCCCCGGGAATCGGCTGGTCCCCACCGTCCATAGACGACCTGACCGTCCCAGACAGCAAAACTAACAAAACTAAAATAAACAGCGTTCTATATTGCATAAAACTCTCATAGCCGATTTTGTAGTTCGCTCGACTGTTTACCTAAAGGCGCACCCACTTCGGCTCGAAATTCAGCCCGCCACCGGAATTTATCGCAGATTATAGCCGGTTATTTTGACAAAGCCAGCAAAAAACGCTCTTAATAATGCTGATAACTTGATTTATCCGAAACTTTCTTGTAAAAAAGACCTTCGCAAATAATCCAAATCCACGGAAAGGCTGATATGGCTAAAAATGACTATTCTCAATACCAAAAGGACGTTATATCGGACTATTACAACAATCTTGATACGATAATGCTCGGCAAACTAAGCGAGCTGGTTACAGAACTCTACTTGGCCGATACGCAGGCCAAGCAAAATCGACTCTGGCAAAGGGCCAATAAGGCCATGGTAAAGCTCAAAGTCCCCCCCGCAATCATCGACCACATTATGGAGAAAAAAGATGTGGAAATTTTAGCCAAAAACCTCCAGGATTGGCTGGCTTACAAAAAGAAAAAATAAAAAGCCATCTGTCATTCTCCCCCGCACCCTATTCTCCCTTCGATATTCCCTCCCTGTCTGTTTTCCGCTCTCCATCCTTTTACCTGATACCCTGCTGTCCTGATAACCTGCACCCTGATTTCCTGTTCACCTGATAACCTAATCCTCTCATCCACTAATTCACTAATCTCTAATTCACTAATTCTGTCTTCCGCCCTATGCGCTCAACACTTTGTCGGCATTGTCGTGGATGATGGTTCCTTCTATTTCGTCCAGCTTGCACAGCCACGCTTGAATATGTATGCAGAGCCGGTATTTCCTCCCTTGTCGTCATCGTAAGGTGCCCCAACGATGACATAGTCCCCATCGATTGAGACCGAAAGGCCAAAATAGTCCTGGGTTGTGCCGTCCCAGGCAGTCAGCTTGGTCTTCTGCACCCAGCTAGCCCCTTCACGCTCAAATATATATGCAGACCCGGAGTTTTTTCCATTTTCGTCGTCGCCAGCCGCCCCTATGACTGCATAGTCCCCCTTGATTGAAACAGAATTGCCAAAGAGAGCCCAGTCTGTGGAGTCCGAGGCAATCAGTTTGGCCTGCTCGCTCCAGGTTGAGCCGCTGCTCTTGTATATATATGCAGCGCCGGAGTTTTCTCCACTGCTACCATCTCGCTCTGCTCCAACGACGGCATAATCCCCGTCGATTGAGACCGAACAACCAAACGAATCTTCGACTGAACTGTCCAATGAGGTTAGCTCGGCCTGCTGAGTCCAGCTTTCGCCTTCACGCTTGAATATATATACCAAGCCGAAAAGTGGCCTCGTCGCCACGATAGCAGAGTCCCCGCTGATTGAGACCGCATCGCCAAAACGTTCGTAACGACCAAGGTCTGGCTTTAATAGTTCGGCTTGTTGTGCCCAGCTTGAACCCACACACTCGAATATATTTGCCCCCCCAATGGCATAATTCCCGCTGATTGAGACCAAAGCGCCAGTGTAGTCCGAATAGTTGTACCGGTAATAAAACTCGGCCTGCTGTGTCCAGCTTGTGCCTTCACGCCTGAATATAAAGAAAGAGTGGGGGGAACCTTTATAGTCTTGTGCATCCACGATGGCATAGTCTCCACTGATTGAGACCGAATCGCCAAACAAACCCGCAGTGTATCCTCGCTGGCAAGTCAGTTCGGCCTGCTGTGTCCAGCTTGTACCTTCACGTTTGAATACGTATGCAGCACCACGATTTTGATATACTCCCACAATGGCATAGTCTCCACTGATTGAGACCGAACAGCCAAAGTAATCATTGCTTTTGCCGTTGGAGGCGGTTAGCTTAACATCTTCACAAATCACCGTACTCTCTCTGCCGAAGGCCAATTTCACGTTCGGAATATTATTGCCACAGCTCATTCTTGGTGAGCTCGTCCTGGACCAATTCAGCGGGTCTTCGTGCTGACTGTCTGAGCAAGCGTACAC
>CAYUFX010000089.1:0-20820 GCA_964444135.1 uncultured Pirellulales bacterium
CAATTCAAACCCAATCAAACCCAATCTCCGAAAAGCCAAAATGAATGTAAACTCACTTATAACAAAGGATTACAGAAAAAACGATGATTTCGCAGTCCGAAAAAACAAACCCAATTCAAACCCAATTTCCCAGAGGGTAAAAATGAACGCAAACTTATATGTTATAGAGGATTATGAAAATAAAACCTCCTTCCGGCCCCCAAAAAACAAACCCAATCAAAGCCTGTCCTGAGCGCAGTCGAATGGGCCAATTTCAAACGTTACCTTGCAAAAATGGGGCATTACGAGTAAGCATAGTTGAAGTAATAAGTTTAGAATGTACAATAGATGATTATGGAAAGATATTCTCCGGACAAAAAATGTGTTTTGATGACAAAAGACCAAGTTCGTGCGGTTGATTCCTGGGCCATAAATACCCTTGGCATACCGGGTGTGGTCTTGATGGAAAACGCCGGTCGCAGTTGTGCCGAGCTGATTAAAGAAAAATTGAAAGACGTTGCCGCCCCGAAGGTCTGCATATTCTCCGGGACCGGAAACAACGGAGGCGACAGTTATGTAATCGCCAGGCATCTTTTGAACAGCGGTTTTGAAGTTGTCGTGGTGATATGCGGTAATCGCGAGAAGGTCAAAGGCGATGCGAAGATAAACCTCGATATTTTAGAGCGGTTAGGCCGACCAATCGAACAGTTAAATCTCGGAGATACTGATGTGCCCGCATTGGTTAAAGCTTTCGCCGCCGGGGCTGATATGCTCGTTGACGGCATTTTCGGTACGGGATTAAGCGGTCCGTTGAGGGATGACTATAAAAGATTGGTAGAAAGTATAAATGCCTGTAATTGTCCCATTCTGGCGGTGGATATTCCATCCGGCTTAGATTGCGATGCGGGTCAGCCGCTCGGTGCGGCTATCAGGGCGAACTATACCGTAACTTTTGTTGCGGTCAAAAAGGGTTTTGCATCCGGAAGCGCAGCTAAATACACGGGTGAGATTTTCGTTGCCTCGATTGGTGTTGAACCAAATTCGTGATTTGTGGTGGTATCCTGTCCGTGAAAAAACAACATCCGTGGTTCGATTCACGATTCACGAACCTAAATGGCGCCGGCTTGACTTACCTGTCCTTTGTAGCCGATAAAATAGAGGAACCTTTCGTACCTGAATACCGGTATCCAAAGGGCCTGTGCCTGGCTCTGGAGCTGATTGTAGTGGTTGAGTCTTTGTAACAAGGCCTCGTATCTTTGCATTGCTCCCGGGTCCAGCTCCAGTTCTTCAAAAGTTGGCTGCTGTGTTGGGACCTGAGGCTGCTGGCCCAGCAGCAGGAAATCTGTGTCGATGGAAATGGTATCGGCAACCCTGCCGCCCCATTTCTCGATAAGCACTCTTATTCTGCCGATAGCGTTGAAATCAAGGTTTCCGTCGTTGTCAAGGTCAAAGTCACCGGCAATGACAAATTCATTTGTTTTGTCACTGTTCCAGATTAAATTTGCAACTATGTCACCTTCTAATATGGGTCTTTTTGCTTCTGAACTTGTTATACGTGCTGCAGAGTAAGTTTCCGCTACATCGTATACTTCGATTTCGGCCTTTCCCTTGCCGTCCTTTGGTATAGCGCCGCTTCTGTCATAGACCGTGAAGGTTAAACCTCGATAGACGTGTTGGTTGCTGCCGATATTCAAATGAACCACTTTTGCCTGGTCGTCAATCAATATTATTTTTCCGTCGGCTCTATGTGCCAGCATCTCATGGTCCGGCGGCGGCTTAATAGCCATGACCTCCTGCTGTGCACGTTTCATAATATCCTCGGACATTTTCAATTCCGCCTGAGTTTTAAGCAGTGTGTCATTCAGTGCTTTTAAATTAGCTCTTGCTTGCTCTAATTGATTCCTATAAGTGTCAACTTGCTCCTCGGTGCTCTGTTCCAGACGAACCTGAAGGTCATTGTAGTCTGCTCGGATCGTGTTGACCTGCTCTTGTAGCTTGTTTTTCTCATCCTGGATTACTTGTTCTCTTTCGGCATAAGTTTTACTCGCGCTCTCAAATTTTTGTTCGAGGTCATTGAGCTGTTTCTGTGTATCGAGTTTTGCCTTTTTAGTGTTTTGAAGCTCTGCTGTTAGGTCCCCAATTATCTGGACAAGACCTGTTGTATTGGGCTCTGCAATATCGATATACTCTTTGGCCGATTGTAACACTCTGCCGACTTTTGTATTGACGTCGTTCATTTTGGCTTCAGCCGATGTCGTTTCAGGCACGCCGCCGACTATTAGCGATGTCGTTCCGTCAAGGTGCTCGACCATTGTACCCAGCCAGCTCTTTCGTCTTGCTTTTGTGCCGACTAAAGTTCCCAATGCGTTTCGTTCGTTGTTGTCGGCTAAATCGTCAATCTGGTTTTCTATGTCGGCCAGCCTCGTCTTTTTATCCTCAGCATCGACATAGTAAATAACCGCAACAGTGGTAGCGACAATAAACAGCCCGACAAAGGTTATTAGTGTGTAGAGCATAGCGTTGGTTTGCTTTCTCCTGCGTGCTGGCATATTAAAACTCCTCACAAATACATAAAAATCACCCGTAATAGCTTGTTTTCAAATTGTATTATAGACCCTAAAGGCATCGGAGTCAACAAAAAAAGCTGATAGAAAAGCGTTTTTAAGACAGAACGGCTGCTTGAGCAATTGCCGGCTCGACTCTGCCTGGGTCCGATAGTGCCAAATAAAGGCTCAAAGTTTCTCTAAAAGGCCGGATAATTGGCTGATTTCGCATATTGTATATTGTGCAGAGGCCCCGGGTTCCCCACTGATGGTTCTATGTATCCGGGCAGCGCGGATTAACTGGATGGTTGAAAATCCCAATTTGTTCGGGGCGATAAAATCCTTTTTTTCATTATCAGCGACATAAGCCATATCTTCCGCCTCCACCTTGAGGGTCTGCATTATTTTTTCAAAACCGGCGGGGGATGGTTTCCAGCATTCCCTGCCGAGCTGTTCGGTATAGACTATGGACTTAAAATATTTTTCGATTCCAAGTGCCGACACTTTCAATTGTTGGGCGGGCAGAAAGCCGTCCGTCAGCAGAGCTAATGTGTATTTTGTGCTTAGTTCGCAAAGGACGTCCCGGCTGTCCTGTGGCAGGCTTATTTTGGGGCTGTGGTTGCGATAAATCTCTATTAGCTCACCGATAAGCTCATCATCATAGCTCAGACCAAGCTCATCGAGGGCTGAGTTGAATGTTTTTGTGCGATTACCGGCGGTGAACTGCTCCCAGAGAACGGCGGAAATACGCTCGGCAGGGGGGGCTTTACCCTCGCCCATCGATGGTGGGCGGGTTTCGGGTAGAGTGGCAAGAAACTCAGCTACGGCTTTGAAGCCGCTTTTGCAATACTCAATTTCATCGTAAAGCGTGTCATCTAAATCAAAAACAACAGTCGTTATCATATTTTGTGTCTTGAGCTTCCTAATTGCTGAAATATACGCTATCTACTATACGCTTGTTACAATATAATTTTACGCATTATCGGCTCAAATGTCGATAATTTTAAGTGAATAGTGTTTAGCGAATAAATATGGAAAGGCGAGCTATGAAATTTTTGCAAATAATGCGTCCTTTGCACTGGACCAAAAATATGTTCGTGTTTGCAGCCCTCGTATTCGGACAAAAGCTTAATGTCCCTTTGGCTGTTGGCAGGGCGATTGGTGGTTTTGTTTGCTTTTGCTTAGCTGCTTCGGCTGTCTATATCCTCAACGACATAATCGACCGTAAGAGGGACCGCCTCCATCCCGAGAAAAGTCAAAGACCCATCGCGGCGGGCAGTGTAACTATCGGGTCAGCCGCTGCAATGTCTGTCTTATGTGCTGCGGTAGCGATTATTGGCGGTTTTCTACTTAGCCCAACCTTTTTAATTATCATCCTGATGTATATTGGGCTGATGATTCTCTATTCGCTTGTGCTAAGAAGAATTATGATTCTGGATTGCGTGGTGATATCGACTGGTTTTTGCCTGCGGGCTGTTGCAGGTGCTGTTGTGGTGGAAGTATTTATCTCACCCTGGCTGATTATTTGCACTTTTGCTTTATGTCTGTTTCTGGCCTTTGGCAAACGTCGCAGTGAAATTGCCCAGCTTCGTGAAGACAGCGAGGCGTTTCGCAGTACACTGGCCGGCTATACACCCGAGCTGCTTGCCCACATGCTCGATGTAACCAGCGGCCTGGCGGTTGTGTGTTTTCTGCTTTATGCTATGGATGACAGAACGTTTCAGATTTTTGGTAATAATAATCTTGTTTATACTACGCCGTTGGTTTTGTACTGCATCTTCCGTTTCAGTGCGATGATACAAAAGGGCAAATACTCAGATCCAGTAAAGTTTATCCTCAATGATTTGCCGTTTCAGATTGGCTTTGTACTTTGGGTCATAGGATGTATCATAATTATTTACGCCAACAAGCTCGGTACCAGCTTTGGCGGTAGTTAAGCTTATTAATTTCGTGTCTCGTATTTTGTTCGTAATGCGTTTGACATTTCACGAGATGCGAATAGCGAATTATGACTGAACAAAGATTACAGAAGGTTTTGGCTGCGGCCGGTGTCGATTCGCGTAGAAAATGCGAGGAGCTGATACTCGATGGCGCTGTCCGTGTCAATCGCAGGCTGGTCGATAAGCTGCCGGCATTTGTTGACCCCGAAAAAGACATCATTACCGTAAACGGCAAAAAGATTCGCGCTGCAAGGAAAGTATATTTTCTTTTGAACAAGCCCAAAGGCGTGATTTGTACCAACAGCGACCCTCAAGGCAGAAAAAAAGCGATAGACATTGTCCATACCCCTGAGCGTATCTTTTGTGTCGGCAGACTTGATGCCGATACCACGGGCCTGATTATTCTAACAAATGACAGCGAATTGGCGAACAGGCTAACGCATCCGAAATATGGAGTGGCTAAAACCTATGTTGTCAAGGTCAAGGGCGAAATTACCCCGGAACAGATAGAAAAGTTAAAAAAAGGAATCTGGTTGGCGGAGGGCAAAACCGGCAGGGCATCGGTAAAAATATTAAAACGCGGACACGAAGAATCTTTGGTCGAAGTTACCATTCGGCAGGGCCTTAACCGCCAGGTTCGCAGAACGTTGGCGAAAGTCGGCCTGCCTGTAAAATCGTTGACAAGGATACGAATCGGCAAGCTCACCGCGCGAGGCCTCGGCGTCGGAAAATTCAGAGCGCTGACCAGTGCTGAAGTGTCCTACCTGAAAAAAACTGTCACTGACTAATCAGCCGATGTACAAAAGCCGATGAAATACCAAGCGCACCTTTGAAAAAATTGTTTTCTTGAGACAAAAAACGCGATTATAGATGCTGAACGATGCGTGCCAAACGCAGAAAAAAGGACAAAAAATCCTCATCAGGTACTAAAAGACATACCCTACGGCGCAAAACCGAAAGGCGTTCGCCGACAGAGAAAAGAACTATTTCGTCCTCCGGGAGTAAAGGTAAACCGAAAGGCAGGGAAAAAGTGTCACCGCACGTAGTAACCGGTTGGCGTCTCTGGGCGTTTCGTGTTATTGCTGTTACCGTGATTCCGGCCCTTTTATTCTTGCTGCTGGAGATTACCCTGCGCATAGTCGGCTTCGGCTTCCCCACGACCACAACCATCAAATGCAAAGTAAACGACAAGGCCTCTTACCGTAGCAATTCCAAATTTGCCTGGCGGTTCTTTCACCCGAACGTCGCCCGGATGGCCAACCCGTTTGTTTTTCCTGCGAGTAAATCAAAAGATACTTATCGAATCTTTGTGATGGGAGCTTCCGCTGCGGCAGGTACGCCGGACGGAGCGTTTTGTTTCGGACGGATTCTACAGGTGATGCTGCGTCAACGGTATCCACAAGCGAATTTTGAAGTCATTACTGCTGCAATGCCGGCAATAAATTCTCATGTGGTTCTTGAAATCGCCGACGATTGCACACGATATCAAAGCGATCTGTTTATCGTATACCTCGGCAACAACGAGGTTGTCGGCCCGTACGGGGCCGGAACTGTCTTTACGCCGCTTAGTTCCAATCTGTCTCTAATCCGCTTCGGAATCGCTATTAAAGCTACTAAGCTGGGCCAGCTTATAACCAATTTGCTGGAATCAGCAGGCGCCGGTGATGTCCCCAGGGTTTGGCGCGGCATGAAAATGTTTCTCGAAAAGCAGGTAAGGGCGAACGACGCTGACTTGGAAATCGTTTATCGGCACTTTCAAAGGAACCTGAAGGATATTAGTCGTATTGCCTGCAAGAGCGGAATAAATATAATTTTTTGCACGGTCCCCAGCAACTTAAAGGACAGCCCGCCTTTCGCATCGCTGCATCGGCCGAATCTAACAGACACTGAGAAGAAAAACTGGGACGAGATTTATCAGCAGGGGGTCGAATGTGAGACAGACGGCAATTATGCCGAGGCGGTGGAAAGGTACTTAAAAGCTGATGAAATTGACAGTAGTTATGCCAACCTCCAGTTTCGGCTTGGGCGGTGTTACTGGGCTGTGGGCAAGTATGAAAAGAGCAGGGAACGATATGTTCAAGCGCGTGAGCTGGATACACTTCGCTTTCGAGCTGATAATCGTATCAATGAGATTATTCGTAATGAAGCTTGCGATAGAGCTGCTGAAGGTGTTTACCTGGTTGATGCTGTGAGAACATTTGAAAAAAACAGTCCCCATAAAATTCCCGGCGAAGAGCTGTTTTATGAGCATGTCCACATGAATTTCAAAGGCAATTATCTTCTGGCCGGAACAATTTTCAAGCAGGTCGAAGAGATACTTCCGAAACGCATAAAACATTACGGGGTGGATGAACGTCCATTCCTAACCGAGGCCGAATGTGCGCGGCATTTAGCCTACACGGATTGGGACCGTTACAGGATTGCCAATGAGGTTCTCGATGGTTTTATAAAGCAGGCACCATTCACCAACCAGCTCTACCATGACCTGCGGGTCAGGAAAATGGAGCAAAAACTCAAGGCTCTTATGGCCTCTCTTTCACCGGAGGTTCTTAATGAGGTTGAAGGTCAATATCGCTGGGCGATTCAGCAAACACCCTCAGACTGGTGGCTGCATTGGAAATACGGCGAATTGCTCGAATATTTGGATAAATACAACGCTGCCGCCGAGCAGTATCGTTTGGTTCTGAATTATGTGCCGCATCGTTACGAGGCTTATGCCAAATTAGGTTTATTATTCGGCAAACAGGGAAACCCGGATGCAGCTATCACTCATAATATAAAGGCGCTACGAATCTATCCCTTCTTTGCTGATGCTTATTTCAATTTAGGTTTGGCATATCACGTTCAGGGCAGGCTCGACAAGGCTGTTGAAAATTATTCTAAAGCGATTCGATTAAAGCCGGACCTGCCGCAGGCATACAATAATCTGGCGACAATCCTGTTCCAGCAGGACAAGCTTGCCGAAGCGGTTCAAACATATCGCAATGGCTTGATACTCGTACCGGATGATTTAGACCTGCATTACAATCTGGGCATTATGTTGGAAAAACAAGGACACAGAGACGAGGCCCTAAAAGAGCTTCGTACCGCTTTACAGATAGACCCCAATTCCGTCAAGACACGTCAAGTCCTGGATTTTATATTGAAAGAACGCCGCTGACTAATTCCTGTTGCGGAAACAGGATTTGTCATTCCCGCGGAGGCGGGAATCCAGCTTTTTCGTCCTGGACCCCTGCTCCTTCGACTTCGCTCAGGACAGGTTTCGCAGGGGGTGACATAGTAGGTTTTTGTTTTCCGCAACAGATACTGTCTAATCATACGAGTCACAAAAAATATATGCGCTGATTCAAAATAGAGCCGCCCCCCGCTTTTGCTTTCGCAAGAAAGCGCGGGGGTAAGGGAATGGTAACTGCCCTTGCAGTTATATAGTAGCTTTCTGCCGGGCGCAATCCGTTTTTTTAATTTGTACGGCTACGTTCTTAGAAGAGCGGGTAAATGAACGGTGCTATTGCTGTACCACCTAATAGTACGAGCAAACCTAAAAGAAGCAGTATGATTAATATGGGCAGCAGCCACCACTTTTTGTTATATTTGAGAAACAGCCAAAATTCTCTAAGCAAAGATGGTCTCTTCTCTTGAGCAAGCTCTTTGAATTCGCTTTGTTTATCGGATTCGGAATTCTTGGACATCGATATTCTCCGGATTCAGAACTGGTGAAAATAATACTCATCGCTCTCAGGCGGTTTCCGTTGTTGCCAGTAGCTCTCGGCAGTGGAGTCGAACTTACGGCCAAGCACATCCCTGCCTGTGAGTCGAAAGAGCAGCCCCAATGGCGCCAGTAAAAGAAAGTAAAAAGTCGCCAACAACGTAAAGCTGACGACCAAACCTATCGGAAACGTCACGGCCGTCAGAATAACATAAATCCCCTTCGTCAGCCTTAATGAGATAACGCTGCTAAGAAAAATGATTAAACCAACGGCAAAGATAATCAAGGCCCATTGAATTGCCATTCCCTTAAGCAAATATAACAACAAAGAAATGACGGCCGTTGCTACGAGTGCGATTTTACCGAAATTTTGCAGTTGTTTTCGCTTTGGGTGCCAGTTTATCTCAACAAAAGACATCTTGTATTGTTCTCCTTCGGCCTCTAAATTAATCCAACTCAAACTGGGCTTTATATTCGTCTATCTCGTGCTGTTTTGCCTGTGGTTGCTCTTCTTTGTAGAGTAACTGATTTTCCATTACCAAAACATCCATATTTGTCGCCATAAAGCAGCGATACGCATGTTCCGGCGAACACACAATCGGCTCGCCCCGGATATTGAAGCTTGTATTGATAATCACAGGACATCCGGTTTTTTCCTTAAACAGACTCATCAGACGGTGCAGTTTTGGGTGGCGCTGCGAATCGACGGTCTGAATACGTGCCGAGTAGTCCACGTGGGTAATGGCCGGCACGACGCTGCGTTTGACCTTTAGCTTTTCCAGTCCTTTGAGCGATTCAATCGGCACATCCGGCGTTAATCGTTTCTCATCTTGAATAGATGCGACTAACAGCATATATGGGCTGTCTTCTTCATCTCTCATCTGAAAATATTCCCCCACATCCTCCCGAAGCACGCAGGGCGCGAAGGGACGAAAAGACTCGCGGAACTTTATCTTACGATTCATTATTGATTGCATCTTTTCATTTCGGGCATCACCAATAATACTGCGATTGCCCAATGCCCGTGGTCCGAACTCCATTCGGTCCTGAAACCAGCCTATTACCTTTCCATTATTTATCAAATCCGTGACCTTATCGAGTAATTGTTTTTCATCGGTGTAGGTATCATACTTTGCGTTGACGGAATCGAGAAACAAGAGAATTTGTTCATTACTATAAGCAGGCCCAAGCAGGGACGCCTGCTGTTTATCCAAGCCGTCAACTGTCCGTTCATTATCTAACAGTTGGTACCATACAAACAGAGCTGCTCCAAGTGCCCCACCGGCGTCTCCGGCTGCGGGCTGAATCCAGATATTATCGAATGGCCCCTCGTGCAGGATTCGGCCGTTACCGACACAGTTTAGAGCCACACCACCGGCTAATACCAGATTTTTCATCCCGGTTTTGCGATGCACGTGCCTGACGGCGCGGAGCATAATCTCTTCTGTAACAGCCTGGATCGACGCTGCAATATCCATTTCCCGCTGTGTGAGGGGCGATTCTGACCTGCGAGGCGGACCGCCAAAGAGCTTTTCAAACTTCGAGCCGGTCATTACAGTTTTATGACAGTAAGGAAAATATGACATGTCCAGCCGGAATGAGCCATCTTCTTTGAGGTCGATTAATTTCTCCAATATCAGCTCATAATATTTTGGTTCGCCGTACGGAGCCAGACCCATCATTTTGTATTCACCCGAGTTGACCCGAAAACCCGTAAAGTATGTAAAAGCCGAATAAAGCAGCCCTAATGAATGAGGGAATTGCATTATATGGGTAAGCTCGATTTTGTTGCCCCTGCCGGTGCCGAAGCTGGCCGTTGTCCATTCGCCGACCGCATCGAAGGTCAGAATGGCAGCCTCATCAAAAGGGCAGGGGAAAAAGGCACTTGCGGCATGGGATTCGTGGTGTTCGGTGAAAACATAACGGCCCTTGTATTTGTTGTGCAAAGCCCTGTCCATTTCACGGGGCAAATGCAGCTTCAGCCGCAGCCACAACGGCATACCCATAAGGAATTGTTTAAAACCTCGGGGGGCATAACCGATGTAGGTTTCGAGCAGCCTTTCGAATTTCCGAAGCGGCTTCTCATAGAAAACCACATAATCGAGGTCCTCTGCGGTGAGCCGGCCGGCTTGAAGACAATACTCAACCGCATTTGTCGGGAATTGGTTGTCATGCTTTTTTCTTGTAAACCGCTCCTCCTGTGCAGCGGCGATAATTTCGCCGTCCCGCACAAGCGCTGCCGCACTATCGTGATAGAAGGCCGATATCCCTAAAATGTTCATACTATTTCTACAATTAAAATTTGTCCAGAAAGACCCAAGTTTAGCCGTCGCCGGCACGGCGACGGGTATGCTATTTTCCCCATTATAGGTTAAAACGGCTGATGAGAAAAGTGGCAACGATATGTGTAGCAATAAATGACCCCGCGTAAAACGTGGGTCTAATTATTTAGCCTACGGTTTCACCGCAGGTTTTTAGTGGTTTTACCCCCCTTTTGCCGGTAGAATTTATGAAGGTACAGTTTTAATTCTAGCCGGCCTGCTGCAACCACGTTACGGCCAAATCAGCAAAATCGTTGAGATCGATATTTCCATCGAGGTTAAAGTCAGCAATGACAGTGGAAACACTCGGTTCCCGAATAATGTTGCAATTACCTGACAGGCCGACCTGAGTTATGATTTGTCCGCCTTTTAGATGAATTGTCCCATTGCAGGTTGTTTGGCCGGTAACCAAGATAGTCCCATCTCTTATTTCCAATGTCGCATCTTTGTCAATATTTACATCACCGACTATATTTGTCGGACCGGTGAGTTTGACCACTGCTTTAGGCTCGATTACAAGATTACCGGTAATTCCGCCGAATCCTTCAAATGTTGCACCAGCTTTTTGGGTGACGGTTTTCGCTGCCAAAGTCCCGCCATAAAGTTTAATTACGGAGTTGGGTTCATTATTCAAATTGTTACAGTCGAAGACAACGGCACCATCTGCGTTGATCTCTATGGTGCCTTGGTTATTCACGTTGGGCACAAGGACTATTGACGTCAGGCTTGTTCCGGGATTGTTCCTCAACGTCCCGCTATTGCTAATACCTACTTTTTTCGGATCGTCCCAGCTATTGAGCAACAGTGATCCGCCCATACTCCAAATAAGACCTTTGTTGTCGATGCAACTATCCGAGTTGATGAGACCGTATCCTTTGATTATTCCTTCGGCATAATTCTTGAGACTTTGATCAGCTGAGCACTTGTCACCAAGAACCACTATCAAACCTGAGTTTTGAATCTCATATTCTGACCAGAGCGCTTCAACAATGTACATGGTACCGAAGTTCTGGATGCTTCCAAAAACATCTAAGTTGTGACTGTCCACCATAAATGTCTTGCCAGGTCCATTATAGAGGTCTCCATAGAAATCCTCTGCCTCCAGATTGCGGGCAAAAAGTGCACATACTACCGCTATTAGAGCTAACTGTTTTCTAAACATAACCCACCTTTCTTTCTCGACTTTGGAAAATTGTCAAACGAACCCACGATTAAACTGTGGGCTAAATACAGTAACGAATTGTTTGCTCCTCCATTTTAATAATCCTCCTGGAATCCAAAATAAAAATATGCCAAATCTTGAGGGCAAAAGCAAGTAAAATATGTATAGTTTTCTAATTTTATGCTGATTTTGCATAGAAGTTGGGCAATTTTTAATGGGGAAAGTGCATTTTATGGAATAAAAGTTTAGCTTCACACTTGCAATTTTTTTGGAAAGCGTATATTTATGTAATCTTAGATGATTGAAGGTACATTGATTTCAAAGTGAAAAGGGCTAATTGATGTCGAGAGTATGTTTCTTTACCGGTAAGCGAACGGTGGCGGGCAGAAGTATCGCCCGGCGTGGTAAGGCTAAGTATCTTGGTGGTGTTGGTAGAAAAGTTACCGGCGTCACTAAAAGAAAGTTTAAGCCGAACATACAAAAGGTTCGAGCTGTCGTTGACGGCAAGGTCTGCAGAATTAAGGTCTCAGCCAAAGCCATTCGTATAGGCCTTGTGCAAAAGCCCCCCAAGCGAAATTACAAACCCGCCGAGAAGGACACTGGCTGACAAAAGCATTTTCCTTAAAGGATTTTCTTTGGAGCGGGGCGGATTCTGCCTCGCTTTTTGTTTATAATATTATTGTCATTCTGAGCGAAAAGAGCCTTTAGCCCTGAATTAGCGGAAGGGGATGAATCTCAAGGATTGAAAATGGCAAAGAAAATCGACCAGACGCAGGTAAGAAAGGTCGCCAAACTGTCTCGACTGGAATTGACCCAAGCCGAGGTCGAGGAATTTACAGGTCAATTAAGCGCAATCCTTGACTATGTGGAAAAAATGAATGAGCTGGACACTACCAATGTTGAGCCGTTAGCGCATTGTTTGCCGATTAGTAACGTTTTCCGCCAGGACATCGCCAAAGAATCGCTCGGAACAGAGAAGGCATTAGCCAATGCACCGCAGCGGGATGAGGAGTTTTTCAAAGTGCCGAAAATACTCGATGATAGTTCCGGTGCGTAAGAGAGAGTTAATACAAAGTATATTCGGAGGTATTTAGAAATGAAGGCCAGTTACTTAACATGTTCTGTATTTATGCCCTTGTTTTTGATTGGTTGTGCACAGATGGAGAAAAGCAAAATAAGCCCTGTTCCACCGGGTAGTCAGCATTCTCAGACCTTTGAAAAGGAAATAACCAAAACTTTAAGCTGTAATTATTTGCTGTTTCTGCCGGAAGACTACGGCAAAAAACGGCAGCGCTGGCCTTTGATTATGTTTCTGCACGGTGCCGGCGAAAGAGGCAGTGATTTAAATAAGGTTAAAGTACACGGCCCACCGAAGATTGTCGAAAACCGAAAGGATTTTCCCTTTATCGTGGTCTCTCCCCAGTGTCCCGAAGATGATTGGTGGACGGGTAAAGTTGAAGTGCTCATAAATCTTTTGGATGATATCATAGCCAGGTATGATGTGGATACTGAAAGAATTTATCTAACGGGTCTGAGTATGGGCGGATTCGGCACCTGGTCTTTGGCCTCTGAATATCCCGAACGCTTTGCAGCTATCGCACCCATTTGCGGCGGCGGTAACCGTATAATGGCTTTAAGGCTCAGGGATATGCCTGTTTGGGTCTTCCACGGTGCAAAAGACAAGGTAGTTCCCCTTGAAGAATCTGAAGAAATGGTCAACGCCATAAGGAGCCGCGGCGGAAACGTCAAATTAACAGTCTATCCCGATGCCGGCCATGACTCCTGGACCGAAACGTACAATAACCAGCAACTTTATGATTGGTTTCTTGAACATCGAAGAAGTCAAAAGAAAAAATAACTGTTTCCTGTTGCGGAAAGAGTATCTGTCATTCCCGCGAAAGCGGGAATCCACCTTTTTCGCTCTGGACCCCTGCTTTCGCAGGGGTGACATTGTCTTTTTTTGTTTTTTACAACAAATACTAACTGATAATTTGTAGTAATGGATGACCTGAGTTCAAAAGAATTGCGTGACGCAATTGCAGCCGGCAAAATAAGCAGTGTCGAAGCGACTAAAGATGTTTTTCAGCGGATAGATAAGCTTGAGCCGGTCGTTGGCGCTTACATCAGCACTTATCGCAATAAGGCATTGGAAAAGGCTGCGGATGTTGACCGGCGGCTAACGGCCGGTGAATCGGTGGGGGAGCTGGCCGGTGTCCCTGTCGCGATAAAAGATAATATGTGCACCACTTTCGGAGCGACTACCTGCGCATCCCGGATTTTAGAGAATTTCCACGCCCCTTACAATGCCACGGTTGTTGAAAAACTGTTGGCTGCTGATGCAGTAATAGTTGGCAAAGCAAATATGGATGAGTTTGCAATGGGTTCGAGCACGGAGAACTCGGGCTTAAAGCGGACGGTCAATCCGTGGGATACCTCTCGTGTGCCTGGCGGAAGCAGTGGCGGTTCTGCCGCTGCCGTGGCAGGACGGCTGTGTTTTGCGGCGCTCGGCTCTGACACCGGCGGCTCAATTCGCCAGCCCGCAAGCTTCTGTGGCGTAGTAGGCTTAAAGCCGACATACGGTCGAGTTTCTCGATTCGGACTCGTGGCCTACGGTTCGAGTCTGGACCAGATCGGGCCAATAACGCAAACGGTGGCCGATTCGGCGTTGATGATGAATGTCATTGCCGGCCACGACCCTGCCGACAGCACCAGCGTTGATGAAGCTGTTGCCCCCCTTTGTGATTATCTTGAAAAGTTAGATGAGCCGGTAGAGAATTTGAAAATAGCAATCGTGCCGGAATTCGTCTCCGGTGCCGATGAGCAGGTGCAAAAGGCCCTGAATGAGGCGATAGATGTATATAAAAGGCTCGGGGCCGAAATCATAGAAATAGCTATGCCTCACCTGGATTACGCCATTGCCGCCTATTATCTCGTGGCCACCGCTGAGGCATCGAGCAACTTAGCTCGGTATGATGGTGTACATTACGGCCATCGCAGCGACAAGGCCGAGGATTATATCGAGGTCTATTCCAAATCCCGGGCAGAGGCCTTTGGAAAAGAGGTCAAAAGACGAATTATGCTCGGAACCTATGCCCTCTCAAGCGGTTATTATGATGCTTATTATTTGAAAGCACTTAAGGTAAGGAATTTGATACGGGCTGATTTTACCGGCGCATTTGAAAAGTGCGATTGTATTATGATGCCTGTTTCTCCCACGACGGCTTTCAAAATTGGCGAAAAGATTAACAACCCTCTGACGATGTATCTTTCCGATATTTATACCATAGCCGCCAACTTGGCCGGTGTTCCGGGCATCAGCGTTCCTTGCGGCTTCGACCAGAATAATTTGCCTATCGGCCTGCAGATACTTGCACCTGCCTTCGGCGAGGACAAGTTACTACGAATAGCGAGAATGTTTGAGAAACAAACCAACTGGCACAAAAGGAAACCACCAATTATTTAGCCACGAATTTTCACGAATGAGCACGAATAGCAAAAATATTATTTATAAAGAATTGTCTTACAAAATTGTCGGTTTAGCTATGGAGGTGCACAGTAAACTTGGTTTTGGTTTTTTAGAAAAAGTCTATGAAAATGCCCTTATGGTCCTATTTGAGAAGAATGAAATTCCTGCACAACAGCAGGCACCGGTTAGGGTTTATTTTGAGGGAAAGGTCGTAGGAGATTATTACGCCGATATTTTGGTCGATAATAAAATCATTCTTGAACTTAAGGCTGTAGATAAAATTGTGGACGCGCATAGGGCACAGGTACTTAATTATTTGCGTGCTACAAAGTTGAGATTGGCTATGATACTGAATTTTGCAAAGAAGAGCTTCGAATATGAAAGGTTTGTCATATAGCCATTTTGTAATAGGTTTGCCTTAAATTAGTGTTAAATTCGTGCTAATTCGTGGCTATATTTGATTGAGTGGGAAAATGGGTGAGTTGCAATACAAAGTCATAGTCGGACTGGAAATCCACGTGCAGCTTTGCACAAAGAGCAAGATGTTCTGCGGCTGTGCGGTGGAATTTGGCCGGAAGCCCAACAGCAGGGTCTGTCCTGTGTGCCTTGGTATGCCCGGCGTTTTGCCGGTGATGAATAAACAGGCGTTTGAGTACGCTGTTCTTGTGGGGCTGGCCCTTAACTGCGAGATTGCAAAATTCACGAAGTGGGACAGAAAGAGCTATTACTACCCTGATTTGCCGAAGAATTACCAGATAAGCCAGTATGATTTACCGCTCAGTGCCAACGGCTTTATTGAAATACCCCTTGAGTCCGGCCGGACTAAAAGAATCAGGATAATAAGGGCTCACCTGGAAGAAGATGCCGGCAAGAATCTGCACACAGCAGGAAATTTCTCGCAGGTCGATTTGAACAGAACGGGCACGCCGTTATTGGAGATTGTTACCGAGCCGGATATGAACAGCGCCGCTGAAGTACGGGCCCTGGCGGCCGAATTGCAGCGAATGGTAAGATTCTTAGGCGTCTCCGAAGGCGATATGCAGAAAGGCCACATGCGTTTTGAGCCGAACATAAATTTGATTATCATAAAAGACGGCGCCGAATACAAAACGCCCATAGTCGAAGTCAAAAACCTCAACAGCTTCCGGGCACTTGAGAGAAGCGTTGGCTACGAAGAGCAAAGACAGCTTGACGAATTCCTGGAGACCGGCCGGGTAATGGAAATGGGTAATAAAACCACACGCGGCTGGGACGATGAAAGAGAGGTAACCGTCCTGCAGAGAGAAAAGGAAGAGGCCCACGATTACCGATACTTTCCCGAGCCTGACCTTGTGCCGGTCGAATTGACAACGGAATGGCTGCAAGATATCCGGGGCCGTCTGTGTGAGCTGCCGATAAAAAGACAGCTCCGTTATGTCAGTGAATATGGCTTGAGTGATTACGATGCTGGAGTTTTAACAGCCGAACGCTCGACATCTGATTTGTTCGACGAAGCAGTCAAGGCCGGTGCCGAGCCGAAACGAATTTGTAACTTACTAACGCAGACCGGCCTGAAAATAGCGAATGAAAAAGGATGCAGCGTTGGCGATTTGGGCCTCAAACCCCAAAGCCTCGCACAGTTAGCTGGAATGATCGAAGTCGATACTATCAGCGTCAGTTCTTCGGTACCTATATTTGAAGCGATGGTTGAGACCGGTAAAGAGCCGGAAGTCTTAGCGGAAGAACTCAATCTGATTCAGAAGAGCGATGCGAGCGAGTTGGAGGCGATAGTTGTCCGGGTGCTTGCGGAAAATCCACAGGCCCTTGAAGATGTAACCGGCGGCGGCAAAAAAAGCAAGAAGGCCAGGAGTTTTTTGTTGGGCCAGGTCATGCAGAAAACAAAAGGCCGGGCAAATCCAAAAGTTGTTTCCGAGATTCTCGCTAAGAAACTCGGTTGAGGTTCTCCGTAAGGAGTCCCCAGGACAAAACCTGCGGTAAGCTTGTCCCAGCGAAAGCGGGGAACCACAGGCTAAATAATTAGTTCCTGTTACGGAAACAGTATTTGTCATTCCCGCGGAAGCGGGAATCCAGTTTTTTTCGCCCTGGACCCCTGCTTTCGCAGGGGTGACACCGTCGGTTTTTGCTTTCCGCAACAGATACTAATTAACCCCACGTTTTACGTGGGGTTCTCACTAACAAATTCGGATATGACAGAGTGATAGATAAAAAGGACAAGGTATGAAAATAGAAAAAAGCAGCAATGTTAGTAAATGTGCAGTAGAGGTCGAGGGTGCAAAAGATGTTGAGATAAGATGGCTTATTTCCAAAGAGGACGGGGCGGAAAATTTTGCAATGCGGATGTTTGAATTGCAGCCCGGCGGACATACCCCTTTGCATACTCATCCTCATGAACATGAGGTCTTTGTTATCGAAGGAAAGGGTTTATTTATCTACGAAGGACAGGAACACGAGTTTGGCCCCGAATACGTGATTTTTGTGCCCGGCGGCAAAGAGCACCAGTTCAGGAATACCGGCAATTCCGTTTTGAGAATGCTTTGCCTTATTCCCGCAACGGCAGTATAAGACATAGGTGCTAATCTTGGTGTGTTAGCGTTCTTAAAAGTCCGGCGCAAAAAGCCGTAGCCCTGAGCGAAAAAAGCCTGCCCTGAGCGTAGTCGAATGGGCTGAAGCGATGCGAAGCATCGCGAAGCGCAGACAAGAAGTGGCGGTAGCTAAATCTATTAAAACAAGATTTCTCGACTCGCCTTGCCTGGGCTTGCGGTTCGCTTGGAGTTTTTTCTATGAATCACTTTTAGCTTTTAAGATTTTGCTTTCCGTTCCTGCCAATAATCTTTTTATATTTTCCCGGTGACGGATAATAACCATCAGTGGTATTGCGGTTGCCGCGATAAGCAATGGCCATAGACTAACAAAATCCCAGCCAGGTTTCAGGACTATCGCCAGAATCAAAACGAGGGGAAAAGTAACAGAAGCAGTGATGGATGCCAGGGAAACATACCGCCATATCAAGACAACCACAATCCATATTGCAATTGCAAAAAAGGCACAGATTGTATAATAAGGCCAAAGACCCAGCGCAACGCCGAAGCTGGTTGCAACGCCTTTACCACCTTTGAATTTCACATATATCGGAAAGATATGACCCAAGATAGCCCCGCACCCTACAGCCAGCCATAACCAGAGCATAACTTGATACTCGATGCTGGATGCTCGATGCTCGTCGAGAATCGAGTATCGAGAAACGAGTATCGAGGTAGCGAGCATAGGGACCATACCTTTAAGCACATCTAACACAAAGCAAACATAGGCCCATTTCCTGCCGAGCGCCCGCGATACGTTGGTTGCGCCGATATTGCCGGAGCCTATCGAGCGCAGGTCCTTGCCGTGTGCTTTGGCGATGAGCAGTCCAATTGGAATCGAGCCGAGCAAATACGCTCCAATAATAGCAGGTACAAAAATTATATACATTATTTTCGACCTTTCCTTTGCAATATGGATTCATAAACAGTTACCAGTTGTTTGGCGGCTCGGCGAATGGAGATTTTTTCTTCTATGTTATCTTCAGCAATCGCCTTTGATGCTTTTTGGATATTGTTTGTATCTGTGAAATAGACAATAGCTTCGGCCAATGCTGATATGTCTTCGGGCGCATCGATTACTTTGCCGTGTCGGTCATTCGCGAATAAATCCGTTGCGCCGTTGAATCTCGTGGTTATTACCGGCTTGCCCGCGGCTAATGCTTCGAGAATATATCTGCTTGATGGGTCATAGAAGGTAGGCAGAATAGCGACATCGGTTACTGACAGAGCGTCTTGAATATGCCCAATGTGCCCTAAGAAAACAACTCTTTTGGAAATATTAAGTCCTTTCGCAATATGGCGATATTTGTGTATTTTGCCGTTACCGGCAACGATTAAGTAACTTTTGCGTTCCGTATCGTAGCGTGCTGCCGCCGCCATTGCTTTTAGTAAAACTGCCAGTCCCTTTAATCTGAAATTGTTTGCTGCGAACAAGAAAAGGGCCGGGTTGTCTGCTTCTTTGAGACCAAGTTCAGCTAATATTTGCGTCCGGAGTCTGTCGGCCTGGCCTGCGTCGATTTGCTTGTCTGTTTTTACTCCGTTAGGTATGACCACTATCCGCTGTATATCGGTGCCGTAGTGTTGTTTGAACTGCTCGGCAACGTAGTCCGAAAGTGCAGCGATTACAGGCCCATCCGGCTGCTGAGCGAGCTCACGCTCGGCCCGCAGAAGTATGGATCGGCGAAAATTACTAAAAGCTGTGAGCCTCTTATAAAACTCGAGCAGCTTGTTTTGATAACTGGCCGCGTTACGCAAAATAGACTCGGCATACGTCCCGCCGCGAGGCTGATAGACATCGGCAATGTCGAAAGGTAAAACGCTGTGAATCAGACTATACTGATTTTCTGATAAATGCTTCCTTAATTCTTCCGCGAAGGTAAAGTAACCAGTGCGCTTGCCGGTTGTGTCCCCGCATAGGATGTGAATATTTTTAGCCTCTGTCTGTCCCTTTGCGGCGAGTATGTGCGTTTCAAGGCCGAGTCCGGATAGCGCAGTTGTCAGCTCGAAAACAGAGCGTTCCGCACCCCCGAGTGCTATATTCGCCCGTTCTACAATAATTGCGACTTTCTTGCTCATTTTATCCTGTAAGTATAAGTGTCCTGCTGTATCGCTTCAATACGAAAACGCCTTTTTGCTTAGTATTCTGTTTAGCCCCGACACCTGTGGGCGGGGTTTCTGTGATAAAAAGCCCTGTTGAATAACAGGATTTTCGATCCAAGAACAGTTATTTAAGCCTTTGCTGCAAAAGTTCAAAAAAAATGTCATTCCGAACGAAGTGAGGAATCTATTAAAACAGTTATTCCTTCTCGAGCTTGCAGAGATTTGGGATGTTATACGGAAACCATATAAACAACAGTTGGCACTAAAAAAGGAGGTTCCACCAAAGGTGGATTGCCGGCTTTGTTAGTTCCGTCTAATGTAAGTAAGAGCAAGTAAAAAGCACCGAGCTGGTTATTTCTTTTCTTTGGCCTGCTTTTGAAGTTCTTTTAGCTGGTCGGTTCCTTTTTGCCAGTATTCGAGCTGTTGCTCAAACGACTTTCCTTCAAGCTGCTTGTAAACCAATTCTGCGCCGCGTCGTTTCATTTGAACGCAGTCGAATGTTCTAATCTTCATACTCAATCACCTCCAGGGGTGAATAAATGGCGATTTCGCTGTAGCCGTTCAGCGTGTTGACCGCATTATACATAGGAATCTTCTGAAAGTTAACAATATGTCTGAAATTCCAGCTTACAGTCAGTGAAGCCCGTGAGACAGTTGCTAATGCCACGTGCAAGGCGTCTGTAGAATGCTTCTCAGACAGAATTCCCGCATCCGTGTAAGCCCGTTGTAGTTTCAGGGCTTCGGCTGTGATATCAGCGATATCCACAATTGGCAAAATGTCGAAAAATAGCTCTCGGACGCTTTTGGGACCAGCCTGAATTTCTTGCCTGACAAGTTCGGAAGTCGCTAAAAGAAATCTCGATTTTTTGATGGCATCAAAAAAGGTTTTGCTGGGCCCTTCAAATTCCTCATCGAACACACCACCAAAAACTGATGTATCGGCATATATTCTTATGATTGTGTTGGGTGTTCCAACCATATTGTTATTATAACCTTCCGACGGTGCCTGCACAAATAAAAAGCT
>CAYUFX010000090.1:0-20612 GCA_964444135.1 uncultured Pirellulales bacterium
CAGACCAGGGCGTGAACCTGGCCAATGTCAATACTATTGCTATTGGTTTTGGCGATAAGAACAATCCATTAGCCGGCGGTTCGGGTATGATGTACTTTGATGATATTCGTCTGTATCGACCGGCAGAGACGGTACCGTAAGCCGTGATTTAGTTGGCCCTCATTGCATCTGCCGGAAGGGATCTGCCGAAAGGCATCATGTGGACTGGCTTCCGTCTTCTGTGCGGCGGCGGGGTGCCTTCACGGCTGCGGATCAGGCCTTGGCCGAGACGAGCGCCCCGACGAGCTGATTTCTGTCTTCTGTTTTCTACCGGCTGGGCATTAATTGTCAGGGCTGAACCGCGGCTTTGAGAAGCTCTACAACATCTGTGTGGTTTGCTTCACTAGCGCAGTCCAGAGCAGTCTTGCCATCTTTGGTTTTGGCGTTAATATCGGCGCCTTTTGTAAGAAGCAGTTTAACAACATTTATATGTCCTCGCCGGGCTGCGTAATGTAGGGGCGTCCAAGCTGAAAGTGTCTTCGCGTTAACCTGAGAACCGTTATCGACAAGAAGTTCGACAACTTCAGCGTAACCTTCACGAGCTGCGTAGTGTAGCGGTGTCCAGCCTGAATCAGTTTTTGCATTAATATCAGCTCCATTGGCAATCAGCAGGTCGACTACATCCTTTCGGGTCGACTTCGCCCAAGACAGAACTGCCGAGTGCAGTGGTGTCCTTCCTCGTGCATCCTTCGCATTTATATCAGCACCATTGGTAATAAGAAATTCCGCTATATTTCTATAACCCGCCTTAACAGCAGCATGTAGAGGAGTCTGGTTGTCATCATCCTTTTCATTAACATCAGCACCCTTGAGAACCAGCAATTTCGCAAAATCTCTATTTCCACAAGACGCTGCAACATGTAGCAACATCGGGTCGTCACGAACATTGGCGCCTTTGGCAATAAGTAATTCCACCACGTCCTTGTGACCCCCGATCGCAAAACTAAGCGGCGTCTTACCACTCATATTCCTTGCATTGATGTCAGCGCCGGCGGCGATAAGCAGTTCAATCACGTCCTTATGACCTTTCTTAGCTGCATCGTACAGTGGTGTATCTCCACGCCAACCGTCCTTTGCATTGACGTCAGCACCTTTGGTAATCAAAAGCTCAGCCACGTATTTGTCGCCTTGTTCAGACGCGTAGTGTAGCGGCGATCTGTTTTTGCGTTTTGCATTGACATCAGCACCTTTAGAAATCAGAAGTTCTACTACATCCTTGTGGCGCCGAAGGATCGCGTCGTGCAGAGGTGTGTAGCCATGTTTGTCCTCTGCATTGATATCGGCACCACTCGAGATGAGAGATTTGATTTGCTGTATGTCACCTGCCTTGACGGCTCGATGCAATGGTGTCGTGTCTGCATTTGGCTCTCTCCTACAACCAATGAAAAAGAGCATTAACAATAAAATAAAGTAAAATAGTCTTGTCGGTCTCATTTTTCTTTACCTCACTAATAATAAGTCAAATACAGGTTGAGAAGGTCAAATCTTATATTAGATTATGCTCTCTATACGATTTTAGTGTACATAAATTCAGTATAATATCAATCCCAACTTCAAGTAAATAGTTAGAATTTATCAGCAAGGAAACCTTATTTCTTATTGAATTCGAGGCATTTATGCACGCCATGCTAAGCGCACTTATTCATTATTAATTTCCTTCACGACCACGTACTCATCCACTAGCCGGTCTTCTATATAACCTTCCGCTGCCTTACTACCATCCAAGAAGGAGAACCACCAGCGAAAATATTTTTCGGTCATTGCATATGGTTGGGGATGGATAGCATCAACTAGCGAGTAACGTGCCTCAGAGTTTACTCTGCCGCTATTTAGATAGCTCTCCGGGGTGGGAACAATCAATACACAATGTAAAGCGTCATAGGCTGGACGAGCATCCACGTCATAAACGAACATGACGGGTTGATTGTTTTTTACGTAAGCAATAATTTGATCCGCCGTAGGTTCTGAATTTATATGTTTAGCGTTTCCCACGATATCAGCCGCAATCATGAGATTGGAGGCTCCCTCCTCTCCCTCCCAGTCTTTTATTAGTTTTTCAACATATTTCTCTGCAGCTAAATCTGAATTTAGCTTCACGGGCAGTGCTTTACCATATGTCAACCACCAATTCAAGATTGCTATTGCCACGCAAGACATAGGGTCAGTCTGTATATAGTATGGGCCAGTTTTGGGATAGGGCATTTGTGGGTGTCCGCTTGGCCTTTTCCAGAAATCGCCCTTAGGGGCGTCCCCTTTAACAAACTCAGGCTCAAGCCCAGAGGGATCGACAAGACTTAGCGGATTGTTCCTGCAATAGGCATACCAGTTCATGCCCGCACTATATCCGACGGGGTCGGTTTGCATAAATCGGCCGATGTGTGGATTATAGTACCGGGCACGGTAGTAGTAAAGACCTGTTTCGATATCGAATCTGCGGCCGGTGAACATGTAGGGATTGGGATGGTTGGGGTCTGAGGCCGCCACCTGGCCATAGGCGCTGTACTCGTAGCTCTGGCAGCTATCGCCGTTAGAATTACTCAAGGCCACCACGGAACCCAGGCCATCGAAGTGATAGTAGTAGGCCTTGTTATTGTCGGCAGGTTGTCTTTTATCCATCCCCAAGCTCGTCCCGCTTTTTCGGGACTCGCTTGAGGCTGCCACCCCTAAGGCGGACCGTGGATGTGTTTACGTAACAGCTTAGCGTCATCGTATTCAGCGATGACGTGGTCGCCATCATAGACGTATTTGACTATGTAACTGCCAACGACATTCTTTTTGATGCGCCTGCCGGCCGGGTCATACGTGTAGGTAATCGTGTCCCAATTTGTCGGGTCCGGGGGTGGACTTGGTGAGGAACCTGACCACTGCAAATAATCTACTGAGCCGCGATCGTCACCTGCAGAGCCTTCGGTGTCCTAAGAGCCTATCCCAATAACCCGCTCTATCCTCAAGGGAAGCCCGATGCCTGCGTTGTCAGCCAAAAATGTTCTCAACGTGGAGAAAACCACTTCTGGCGAGCATTTTTGGCCTGCCGCCTTGGCCTCGAACTTTTCGCTCGGCCTCATAACGAGACGGTTATTCGGATAAGCTCTAAGATTGACCCATTGTCTTCTTCTGTTGCTTCTTGTCATTCGTTCATTTTTTCTCTCAAGATGCCGCAGCTAATACTCTTGTCTCAGGGACAATAAATCCTATAATTGTTTTTATGTGACGAAAAATGGCTGACCAGTATCTCTCACCCGACATTGTATATTGATGATGTTAATTGCAAAGCAGGGCTGGTGCAAATGAGCACAGTAAAAGTGGCAATGTGTCAGATTTTCTCGCTTGACGGCGACCGCCGGGGCAATTTTAGGCGAGTCGAAAATGCAATCAGCGAGGCCAAAGATGCCGGAGCAGACATCGCCTGCTTTCCGGAAGCCGTTATATTAGGTTGGGTAAATCCCGATGCACACGAGAGAGCATATTCCATTCCGGGAAAAGATTCGGATTTCCTCTGTGAGCTGGCGAAAAATTATGATACTCATCTTTGTATCGGTCTGGCGGAAAAGAGCGGCGAGAGCTTGTACGATTCGGTGGTACTGATTGACAACGATGGACAAATTCTCCTCAAGCATCGTAAGATTAATATACTTTCGGAATTGATGAGACCGCCTTACACTCCCGGCGAGGGTGTCGATGTGGTAGAGACCAGATTCGGAAAGATTGGCTTGTTGATATGTGCAGATACACATAAAAGTGAAATCTTAGAACGCATGGCAGCACTGAGACCAGACCTACTGCTTATTCCGTATGGATATGCGGCTGCGGAAAACGAGTGGCCCGGGCATGGTAAAGAGCTGGAGAAAGTGGTCAAGAACACAGCAAAGAAAACCGCGGCTTTTGTCGTTGGGACCAACCTTGTCGGCGAAATAACAAAAGGGCCGTGGACGGGCCGGATATACGGCGGACACAGTATTGCCGTCGATAAGACGGGCCGGATAATTTCAATTGCCAAAGACCGGGACCGGGATATAAATATCGTTAGCATAAATATAGGCCCATAAGAGCCTATCCAAATAACCCGCTCTATTGCGGCCGGCTGCAAAGCCCGATGCCTGCGTTGTCGGCCAAAAATGTTCTCAACGTGGAGAAAACCACGCCTCCGAGCATTTTTGGCCTGCCGCCTTGGCCTCGAACTTTTCGCTCGGCCTCATAACGACCCGGTTATTCGGATAAGCTCTTAGTTTTGTGTAATTTGCAGGTAGAAAGTAGTTTTTTGTTTCCTTTATGGTGAAAGACAAATAAATTATAGACTTTCAGGATGTGAAGTTTCTCAGTGACAAAAGTGTTAACTCGTATTTAGGAGAGAAATGTGAGGTGGTAATTATGAGATATCTTTTCAAGCATTTCTGTTTAGTCCTACTTTCCACTGGATTACTTGTAATGCTTCCGAGGCAGAGCTGGGGGAAGGTCAGAGCATGGGAGGGGACTATAACGATTCCCACTTACGGATGGGCGGAAGATGTAAATCCCAAGTTTTGGGCCCTCGAAGGCGAGGTGAAATTCTCGACCACGGTCAAAGGTTCCATCGTCTATCCTTATACGATGCAGGACCATCTTTACAGAACTAAAGCAGACCGAACCTACAAAGCTCTATTTCTTGAAAATGAATACCTGAAGATAACCTGCCTTCCCGACCTGGGCGGCCGTCTCCACTCAGTTTTTGACAAGACTGAAGGAAAAGAGATGTTCCATCTCAATAATGTGATAAAACCAGGTATGATAGCTATGCGCGGAGCTTTTATCAGCGGTGGGGTGGAGTGGAACGCCGGGCCGCAGGTACACACTGTAACGGTCGTTTCACCGGTTGATGCACTTATCGGCCGAAACACAGACGGTTCAGCATACCTTGAAATTAACAATCTGGAAAAAAGCCTGCGAACACAATGGACGGTGCGAGTAACTTTGTATCCGGGAAAGGCTTACTTAGATGAGCAGGTTCGCATTTTTAATCCAACCGATGCGATAAGCCCGTATTATTTCTGGAACTGTACAGCTTTCCCCAATCAACCCGGAACGCGTTTTATCTACCCAATGACTCTTGGAACAGACCATCACGGAGTCAGGTTCTTTTCCTGGCCCATTCACGAAGGCAGGGATATATCCTGGCTCAAGAATTATGAAACCTGGGCATCGATTTTTTCGGTGGACTTTGCGTTCGACTTCTTTGGGGCTTACGATGTAGATATGGACCGTGGAATTTTGCAGGTGGCCGACCACTATGAACTGAGCGGCAAAAAAGCCTGGACATGGGGAAATTGGGACTTTGGCCTGGTAAGCCAAGAGAACCTGACTGATGATGACGGTCCGTATATAGAGGTCCAGAGCGGTCCGCTGCCGACGCAGTCCGACTACGGTATGTTGCTACCGAGGCAGGAAGTTTCCTGGCGGGAATGGTGGTATCCTGTGCATGGACTCGGCGACGGATTCGAATATGCAACAAAGGACGTAGCAATTCAAACTATCCGTGAAGATGATAAGCTCCAATTGCGTATCCTCGCAACTGCTAATTTCCCATCGGCTACATGCACTTTTTCACAAGGAGATAAGACGCTTCTTAAAAAGACAATTGACCTTACTCCTAAAAATCCCAGGATGCTGGCGCTTTTCTCAACTGCACAATCGCCTGTTGATGTAACAATCAAGACCAGGAAAGGACAGCTTCTTACTTCCTTCACTACTCCTTTGCCGATTCCCAAGATTTCTCCACCTGAACCCTCTAAGTTAATGACAAAGCCGGATGAGCAGCTTACTTTGGAGGAAAAATATCTCAAAGGTCGAAAGTATGACCTGGCAACAAACCGTAAAAGGGCCCGCGAGTATTACGAAAAGGCGCTGGCCGAAGATGCCCGATATTCGCCCGCGCTCCAGGCTCTGGCTGTGCTTGATGTCGAAGCGGGACTTTATGATAAAGCGGCTCCGCAATTAAAAACAGCCCTGAGCAGAGATGACAATGATGGATTATCGTGGTTCTTCCTGGGTTTGAGCCATTTCCGGAGGGGCGGTTCGCGAACCGCCCTTACAGACAGGAATGAGACGCTCAAGTGCGCTTATAAAGCAATAAGATGTCTTGGTACCACCTCTCTCGGCTACGACCTGGCTGGACGTGCTTATATGCGCTCGGGAGATTATTTAAAAGCCGTTGAAGCCTTCGAGAGAGCAGTCCAGTTGAATCCAAATGATACCACGGCAGAGAACCATTTGCTTTTGGCCTTGTATGCTGCTGGAAATACGAAATTGGCATACAGGAATGCGAAAGAAAGAATCGCCCGGAATCCGACGGGTTTGGTCCCAAGGGCGCTGATAGCGCTGCAAAATAAAGGTCAGATGGAACGGTTTGTGCGTAAAGCGCGAGCTTTCGTAGGAGAGGATGATTTTCAGATGTTGGAGACCAGTCTTGTTTTTGGAGAGTTAGGACTTTTCAATGAAGCAATAAGGCTGCTTTCAGCGACATGTGTCCAGGCGGTGCCGGAAAATGAGCGCAGCCCCCTGCCAATCTATTACCTGGCCTATTTTGCATCGCTGCAGAAAGACCAAATAAAGGCCAGGGCATATCTCAACCAGGCTGCCGGGATTTACAGGGATTATATCTTTCCGTCCCGCCCCGAAGCGATTGAAGTATTTAAGTATGCCATCGAGGCAAATCCTGATGATGCTTATGCACATCTGCACCTTGGAAATTTGTATTGTCACCTTGGCCGACTGTCTGAAGCAGTCCGTCACTGGCAAAGGTCGGCTAATCTGGATCCGTCCCTGAGTGTCGCATTTCGTAATCTCGGCCTTTATGCCTGGGCAGTGGAGAACGACTTATCGAAGGCTGAAAAGTTTTATCGTAATGCCATCGCTGCCCGGCCGAAAGACCAGACCTTATATCGAGACCTGGCGGATGTTCTCTTAGCGTCAAATAAACGACCCGAGGCGATAAAGGTTCTCGAATCAACGCCGTTTGAGATACTTAAGCGGGCCGATGTCATTATTATGCTGGCTCAAGCTTATCTTGATGAACAAAGATACGGCAATGCTATCGATTTACTCGAATCTACACCGTACTTTGTCAACTGGGAAGGCCAGACAATCACATGGGACATATTCAATAAAGCGCATTTGGAACGAGGTAAGGGACGCTTTGAAAATAAGAACTTCGAAGGTGCTTTGCAGGACTTTGAAGCGGCTCTGACCTACCCTGAAAACATAGGTGTCGGGCGCTCGAACAGGCCTCGGGAGGCACCGGCACAGTACTGGCGGGGAAGGGCACTTCAAGCCCTTGGACGCCTTGAAGCTGCACGTTCGGCCTGGAAGGAGGGGGCCGCCGGTCACGCCGGTTCGGGTGAACAAAATAAATACAGGGAACTTTGCGAGAAGGCACTTTCTATAAAAGAGTAACCGGCTTCGTTTTAGAGAGAGCAAATTTATTATCAACTCATTTTACAAACGGAAAATAATATGGAATTTAATCTTACCGGAATCGAATCTAATTTTAGCCACATAGACTGGTGCATAGTTATTAGCTATCTGATTATTATCGTAGCTGTCGGGGTCTATATAAAACGATATATCAGCAATGTGACGGATTTTATCGTAGCCGGTCGAGGCCTAAAAACTTTCCTGGCGATTGCAACAATGATCGGAACCGAGTTAGGTTTGGTGACTGTGATGTATTCCGCCCAGAAAGGATTTACCGGTGGCTTCGCAGCATTTCACATCGCATTAGCTGCTGCTATTGTAACTTTAGTTGTAGGGCTGACCGGGTTTATCGTGGTGCCCTTGCGACGTATGAAGGTAATGACTATCCCGGAATTTTACGAGAGGCGCTTCGGACGCGGTGTCCGCATTTTGGGTGGAACGATATTAGCCTTCTCCGGGATTCTGAATATGGGAATGTTCCTTAAAGCCGGCTCCATTTTTGTGATGGGCATAACCGGGATGACTGAGGATATTCACCTTAAGGTTATAATGAGCGTTTTGCTGGGAATGGTGCTGCTTTATACCACTCTGGGGGGAATGGTTTCGGTTGTGGTTCTTGACTATATACAGTTCGTAGTTTTATCGTTCAGCCTTTTGGCTACGAGTCTGTTATCCATCAGATATTTGGGCTGGGACAACATTATTGAGACGGTGTCCCGCTTCAAAGGCCAGGCGGGTTTTAATCCATTTGACAGTGAGGGCTTCGGTGCTTCTTACGTAGTGTGGATGTTCTTCCTCGGCCTGGTCAGTTGCGCGGTTTGGCAAACAGCCGTGATTCGAGCCTGCTCGGCGGAAAATACACGCACTGTCAAGAAAATCTATACATGGGCTTCTATCGGATTTCTCATTCGATTTCTGCTGCCCTACTTTTTTGGAATTTGTGCTTTTGTTTATATCACCCAGCACGAGTCATTGAAAAGCATTTTTATTCCTGATGCCGGGGCCGTAGATTCACAGGTAACTCTGATGGCAATGCCGGTGTTTCTCAGTCAAATACTTCCTGCGGGATTTATCGGTATTATTTCAGCGGGCATGTTAGCCGCATTTATGTCCACCCATGATAGTTACCTGCTATGCTGGAGTTCGGTGCTGACCCAGGACGTAGTGGCTCCCTGGTTCAAGAAAGGATTGTCTTCAAAAGCACGTTTATTGCTGGCACGAATCTTTATCGTAGCTATTGGTATTTTTATTTTGGTTTGGGGACTCTGGTATGATTTAGGACAGGATTTATGGGATTATATGGCTATTTCAGGGGCCATCTATTTCACGGGGGCCATTGCGTTATTGGTCTTTGGCCTTTACTGGAAACGAGCCAGTAAAGTCGGTGCATATTTGGCCTTGATATGTGGTTTTGGTGCCGTTTTAGGATTAAAGCCCGTTCAAGCTCTGGCGGGTATTGACCAATCCAGTGCGGTTGTGGGACTGATTGTTATAGCGCTTGCGATAGTGTTAATGGTGGTCGGCTCTTTGTTATTTCCCGACTCGTCTCAGCAAAGGCCGGGGCCGTAGCAGGACAGCAGCAGGTCTTCATAACATAGGGAGTAAACAGATATGAATTTTTGGATAAACTTTTGGACGATTTTTTTTATAGCAAGTCTCGCCCTTTTTGCCGGCATGGCTATAGTCGTTTCTATTGGTGGTTTTTTTAACATTCGCTCACTTTTTAAGGGCCTGACAAACCGAGCTGACCAGCAGGAAGAAGACCCCCACAAAGATGACGACTAAATTATTTGAGGGTGTTATAAATTTCCAAACGCTTAAAGAAGCTCTTAATTCACGACCTGAATAGAACCACAATGGTCTTGGAAAATCTGAAATGAGTAGAAGCAATCATCTGATATTGATAATTATAGTTCTGTGGACAATCGGTTCATTCTTCCTTGAGGTGCGGTCTTTTGCGAAAGAGTCCAAATACATAAATATCGGTTCGGGCCGTGAGTTATTTGTTGACTATTATCTTATCGACCATCTTGACGGTACACGTCTAATATTGCATCATCCGCACGACGAAGGGCCGGTACTTAAATTCGAGCAGCCCTGGGAAGGACCTTTCTGCGGGTACTGCACTGTGATAAAGGACCAGAACAAATACCGCTTTTACTATAGAGGACTGCCCCAGGCTGGTAAAGACGGCAGCAGCCGGGAAGTCACTTGCTATGCCGAATCGCTGGATGGCATTCATATCACCAAGCCTCAGCTCAATCTGTTTAGCCTGAATGGTTCAAAATCGAACAACGTCATTCTGGCCAATGCTGCACCAGTCAATCACAATTTTAGCCCTTTTTTAGATACCAGAGCGGGCGTACCTCAAAGCCGGCGTTTCAAAGCTCTGGGGGGCACAAGAAAGAGCGGCCTTATCGCATATGTCTCCGCAGACGGTGTCCACTGGAAAAAGCTCCGGGAAGAACCCGTTTTTACCAGGGGTATCTTTGATTCCCAGAATGTGGCCTTTTGGTCCGACAGCGAGCAATGCTATCTCTGTTACTTTCGCACCTGGACCGAAATGGACTATGGGGGCTTGCGCACTATCAGCCGAACCACGTCAAAGGATTTTTTGCACTGGACTGAGCCGGTCGAAATGACATTCGGTGAGACAACTCGTGAACACCTCTATACAAACCAGACTCATCCTTACTATCGCGCACCGCATATTTATATAGCCATCGCTGCTCGTTTTCTTCCCGGCCGACAGGTTCTCAATGAAAAACAGGCCCAGCAATTAAAGGTCAATCCCAACTACTTCAAGGACTGTTCCGACGCTGTTTTAATGACCTCACGCGGCGGCAATATCTATGACAGGACCTTTATGGAGGCGTTTATCCGACCGGGCATCGGCCTGCAAAACTGGGGCTCCCGCTCCAACTATCCTGCTCTGAATGTCGTTCAAACCGGAGCTGCTGAAATGTCGATTTACGTGCAGCATGATTACGCTCAGCCAACTGCACATCTACGCCGCTATTCGCTGCGTCTTGATGGTTTTACTTCAATACATGCTCCTTATAAGAGCGGCACTATGACCACCAAACCATTTATCTTCGAAGGCAGGAGACTATTGCTCAACTTTGCCACCTCTGCCCCCGGATACGTAAAGGTTGAAATCCGGGATGCCGAGGGCAAGCCCATTTCCGGCTATTCACTCAGAGACGCAGAAGAGCTGATTGGTAACTATATTGAGCATCCGGCCTCCTGGCGTCATGGAACTGATGTGAGCTCGCTTTCAGGCCATCCGGTTCGACTTAATTTTGTTATGAAGGATGCGAATCTTTATTCTCTGCAATTTCGGCCATAAGTGAAAAATAAGATGCCTCATTGATAACATAAGCCTCGTACAGCATTTCATAAGTTCCGCTGCAATATTGTCATTTCGACCGAAGCGATGCATATCATCGTGCAGTGGAGAAATCTATTTTAGAAATACCTGCAAAACGCACTGGAAGTAAGCGGCTAATTCACATATTATGAAGATATAGAAACTTCGGAGCAGTATTAATTTTGGTCGTTTGGTGGACCCCGCCCGTCGAAGATGGGACGGGGTGAATACCGGTTTTTATTTTTCAAAGGCTACTGATATGAAGAATCAAAAAGAGAATACCCAAAAGCAAAAAAGCAGAATATCCCGTCGAGTTTTCATAAGCAGTTACGCTGCGGCGGCTACGTCACTTACGATTGTCCCCCGGTATGTGTTGGGAGGTTCGGGCAATGTACCTCCCAGCGAAAAGCTCAATATAGCCGGCATCGGAGTAGGTGGGCAGGGAAGATGGGACCTGGACAACGTGAGCAGCGAGAACATTGTAGCGTTGTGTGATGTGGATTGGGAGCGAGCAGCGGATACCTTCAAACATTATCCAAAGGCAAAAAAATATCGCGACTTCCGAAAGATGTTGGAAAAGGAAAAAAACATTGATGCGGTGGTAGTTGCCACGCCCGACCATACGCACGCTGTCTCCACAATGGCGGCCATCAAAATGGGAAAACACGTCTATTGCGAAAAGCCGTTGACTCGAACGGTGTATGAGGCGCGAGCGATTGCTAAAGCTGCCCGCGAAGCCGGCGTCGCCACTCAGATGGGAAACCAAGGTATGGCATTTGAAGGAAACCGCCTTATCAACGAATGGCTCTGGGACGGAGCTATCGGCCCGGTGCGCGAGGTACATGCCTGGTCCGACCGGCCGACACACAATGGGCAACTCTTCTGGGCACAGGGGATTGACCGGCCTAAAGATACGCCACCTGTTCCTTCAACTCTGGATTGGGACTTGTGGCTGGGCCCTGCTCCCTACAGACCTTATCACCCGGCCTATGTACCATTCAAGTGGCGTGGGTGGTGGGATTTTGGGTCGGGAGGATTGGGTGACATGGGCATCCACAATTTGGCGCCGGTTTTTTCTGCATTGAAACTCGGAGCTCCCACCAGCGTTCATTCCAGTTCGACGTTAGTTTACACGGAAACTCTCCCCCTGGCCTGTACGGTACATTATCAGTTTCCCGCCCGCAGGGATATGCCGGAAGTCAAGCTGCACTGGTATGATGGTGGGATTATACCTCCACGTCCGGATGAGTTAGAAGATGATAGAGAGCTGTCGCGTGAGGACGGACTTATTTTCGTAGGGGACAAAGGCAAGATTTATGTTGAAGGCTGGGGCGGTAACAGCCCCCGGTTGATACCTGAAGCGAAGATGAAGGCCTACAAACGACCGCCGAAGACACTTCCCCGCTCGATAGGCCATCACAAAGAGTGGATTCAGGCCTGCAAGACAGGCAGTCAAACGCGCTCCAGCTTTGACTTTGCAGGCCCTTTGACGGAAGCGGTTTTGCTTGGAACGGTCTCGGTTCGGATGGGCGGAAAGAGATTGAAGTGGGACAGCCAAAACTTTAAGATTACCAACCTGCCGGAAGCAAATAATTATCTGCATTATGAATATCGGCCGGGATGGACGTTGTAGAGACATGTGAGTCTCAATTTGCTAAGGTGTAAAGATTAGGATAGAGTTTTGCAAAATTGAGGTTAGGCATACTTAGAAAAGAAAAAATCGTTTTTTGTTTTTTCTTTTCAAACAGCAAGTTATTGTGTAATAAGCAGTTAGGTGATTATTTAAGAAAATCAAAAAAACAGATTTTCTTAAATAATATATGCCTAACCTCAATTTTGCAGGAGCCTTTAAAGATTAGGACAATATGGAGGTAGATTTATTATGTCGGGCAAGGGAAGAGTTAAAGTCGGGATTATTGGGTCGCAGTTTGAAGCGGAAATTCACGCCGAATCATTTCGGATTATGCCTGATGAGGCTGAGGTAGTTGCCGTTGCCTCTCCTACGCCGGGCAACGCCAAAAAGCTGGCGGACAAGTACGGCATTGCCCGCGTCTTTACCGACTACAAGCAGATGCTCGCTGAGAAAGATATTGAGATGGTAACGATTGCGGCACCGAACTATTTGCACGCCCAGATGACTGTTGATATTGCCAACGCCGGTAAGCATGTGGTCTGTGAAAAGCCCCTCTGCATGACGCTGGAAGAGGCGGATATGATGATTGAGACGTGCCGGAGCAAAGGCGTCTTGTTTATGTATGCAGAGGAGCTGTTTTTCACACCAAAGTATGTCAAAGCCAAAGAAATGGCTGACCAGGGTGCGTTTGGTAAGGTTTATATGGTGAAACAGGCGGAAAAGCACTTCGGCCCACACGCCGCCTGGTTTTGGGATGTTGAGAAGTCGGGCGGGGGCGTTTTTATGGATATGGGCTGTCATGGTATTGCCTTTTGCTATTGGTTTCTGGGTCGGCCGAAGATTGAGACCGTATATTGTCAGATGGCAACGCACGTTCACGGTGACAAAACCAAAGGTGAAGACAATTCTATTTGTATTATCGAGTTTGCCAACGGCGCGGTTGGTCTGATTGAGGACAGTTGGATTCGGCGAGGCGGTATGGAGGACCGTATCGAGGTGTACGGAGAAGGCGGAGTTACTTATGCTGATTTGCATATGGGCAATGCTTTGCCTACCTACAGCGAATATGGCTACGGCTATGCAGTCGAGAAGGCGCCTACAACCAAAGGATGGACATATCCGGTCTTCGAAGAGCTGTGGAACTACGGCTTCCCGCAGGAAATGCATCATTTCGCTCGATGTGTGCGCGGCAAGGAAGAGCCCCAGGCGACCGGCGAGGATGGTCGTGTAGTGCAGGAAGTGCTTTATGCCGGTTACAAGTCGGCTTCAACGGGCAGCAAGGTCCAATTGCCATTCCGAGCTGACGGTCTTAGAGGACCGATCGAACTGTGGTTGATAGGACGGTAACATAGCGGCATGTTGAATAATCCTGTCTGCAGACCAACAGATTAGAACCTGCTGAGTAGTGAGTATTCAGCTCGCCAATTAACCACTCACCAACTAAGCAGAATTTACTTTCTCACAGTGAAGAAAAGTAGTCTCATTCGATGTCCGGTCTGAGCTTCGTGATGAAAAAGTCCGCAACGGATCTATAAGTCGTTTGAGCACCCGGGTAATTCAGGTCCGCCTCTACACCCAGCTCATCCATTTTCTCCTTGAGCTTGACACCGAACGTCACATGATGAACTTTCCAGCCTCGTACCTTGCTCGGATCAGTTGGTAGCGGGGCATCCGGCTTCATACCATAACTCATGAAGATGGGTGGGTCGTCGGAGGTAATAAGGGACAGGGCGGAAATATCCTTGGTGACTTTGTGAAGCTCTTCATCCGTAATGTCGCCGAATACTTCGGTTCGAATGCGATGTGGTTCATCATATCTTGGAATCCACCGCATCCACCACTCAAAATCCATTGTGGTTTGGCCGCCGTTAGTCGCCACGCAGGTAAGACGTGAGGACTCGCGCTGGACCGGATCGCTACTCGATGGCTGAGCCATTTCATCGTGAAAAGCCAGCCACATACATATTTGAGCACCCGCCGAACCGCCGAATGCACTAATCCGTTTCTTGTCGATGTTCCATTGACTTGCTTTGGAGCGGATGAACTGAAGCGCCCGCAGCGAATCGTGGTGCGCCGCCGGCAAAGGCTTGTCCGAGACAAACCGGTATTCTACCGACGCGACCGAGATTCCCGCATTCAGCAGCTCTTGCAAAGTACCTGCATTCAAATTCCTCTTGCTGCCTCCTCGAAAACCTCCACCGTGAATAAACACCGCTACCGGTGTAGGCTTGTCGGATTCGGCCTGGTAGAAATCCAATACGCTGCGCTCATAGGGTCCATATTTGACATCTGCATGGGTTGGCGGCCTCAATTGGGGTCTCTTTCTCGCTCCCCTCTGATTTCTGGTGTCGGCTTTCAGCTTTTGCGTCTTCAAATTCCTGTCGAAGAAGTTAGCCACTATTTCAAAGAGTTTCTCGGAACTCTCTTCGCCGCCGCGCAGCCCATGTCCTCCGCCTTTGACAACATAGAGTGTGGCGTCAACGCCCGCTTTCTTCAGGGCGTCGTAAAGCAACTCGCTTTGATGAAGGGGTACGGACATATCTTTGTCGCCGTGCATGATAAGAAAGGGCGGGTCGTCCTTTGTCACATACGTGATTGGATTGGCTTTTCTTGCTATTGCTCGGTACGGTTCGGCCTGAATTGGCCCTCCAACCAACAGTGACTCGGGCGAATCAGGCGCATCGTGAATCAAGCGGCTGCCTTCGAGTGAGTGCTTGTCCATCTGCAGGAAATCCGTCGGGCCGAACCAGTCACATACGGCCTGTACACGGCTCGAGTATTCGGCGTTTGCCTCAGTGTCGAATTCTCTTATATCGCCCGCAGTACCCAGGAATGCAACCAGATGCCCGCCGGCCGAACTGCCCCATGCTCCTATCCGGTCGGGGTCGAGACTGTACTTGGCCGCGTTTGCCCGCACCCAGCGTACTGCCGCCTTGCAGTCTTCGACCTGGGCGGGGAAAATAGCTTCTCCGCTAAGGCGATAGCCAACATCCACCACTGCATAATCTCTGTTGAGCATAGGACGGGCCCGCCCGGCAGAACCCTTGCTGCCGCTGCGCCAACCTCCACCATGTATCCAGACTATCACAGGCAATGGGGCTGGACCTTTTGGAGGTAAATAGAGATCAAGAAGCAGATTTCTGTCACCCACCCGGGCATAGACGATGTCACGTTCTACCTTTGTGCCGGCCGGAATCTGCTCTTGCCGGGAGCGTCCAGGCTGCTGAGTAGTTTTTTGATTCGGCTGCCGGGACTTTGCGGGGCATGTGCTATTTAAAGTGACAGCCATAATTATCATTGTAAAAAGTGCATACAGGCTCCATTTAGCTTTCATAGTATTTGCCTCCGATTTAGTTTCACTTCCTCCTAAGTTTTCTCGTTCCTCCTTTTGTGCTTACTGCTCCTTCGGCTGGTCTGTGAACGTTATCTCCTGACATTCAGAAGTTTACCCCATTAGAAATGAAATTTCTAATGGGGGCTCACGAGCATTTAATTGTAACTACCCACTTAGGAGAAGTCAATTGCCCGTTTGGCATTTTTCGATAGCTAACATATACTTGGTATCATCCAGCTTAAAAATTGTCGGCAAGGTAAGATATACTCCCGCAATTTCTGGTTCAAAAGCATTTTACTTCTATCGCCTCATCGCTTAAAATAAAAACATGCAAAACAATAAGCTTAAGCAGGGATTGGCATTGATATTTTTTCTGGGGACGGTGCTGGCTTGTCTGCCTGCTGTCCGCGCTGACATAGGCACGCTGTCGGTATCCGTGTATGAACCTGGCAGTGACACTCTACTGCCGTGCCGAGCCTGGGTTAATATTGGTAGTGAACGTATTTTCAGTCCAATCACTGAATCCTGCACGCCATATAGTAAGGACCGCAGCTTCTCATGTGACGGTCGTTTCATCATCAAAGTTCCATCTGTTAAAGCTGTAATTCATATTGAGCGAGGCAAGGAGTACTGGCCCGTTGATAAAGAGGCCATCGTAGAGGAAAACCAAACCACCAAAGTAGATATCACCCTGAAACGATGGGTCAACATGTGCAAAGAGGGCTGGTACTCCTCGGACATGCACTGTCATTTCGGCCTCGATAATCTTAAGCTCCTCAAGCAGCTTGCATTAGCCGATGATGTGAATTTCGAGCCAATTCTAACTCTTTGGAATCATCAGCGAACTAAAATCTCGGATGAGACTTGGCCTGATTGGCCAACCGGACCCTATGTGTATGCCGATGCAACGCACGTCGTTACATTACGGAATCAGGAAATTGAGCGTATAGGCGGAGAAGCATTTGAATCTATAGGTGCTTTACTGATGTTCGGACTGACCAAACCTGTCAAAATGCCCTTGCGAAACAGCCGGTATCCTTGCGATGCTGTTTTGGGCCGGATAGCGAAAGAGGCTTCGCCCCAGTGCGTCATCGATACTGATAAGCCAATATGGGGCCAGAATGTAGTCGGCGTGGCTTTAGGATTGTTCGATTCAGTCCAGGTTTGTCACAACCATTACCATAGAGAATCTACCTTAAGCTCGGGTCGCTTGAGTTGGGGAATGGCTGCTGCTGATATCGAAGAAGGACAAGAGAGCTTAGTCCAAGATGAGCTTTTTCACCATACGAATGTGGCTTACTATCGTTTTCTAAACTGTGGATTCAAACTGGCGGTTACCGGTGGTTCCGCAATGGGTGTGATGCCAGTACCGTTAGGCTATAACCGGATGTATGCAAAACTGGATGGCCCACTTACCGAAGCCAACTATTTGAGGGCGATTCGCGCCGGTCGAACATTTGCAACCAGCGGTCCTATGCTCATCCTTACTGCGGATGGATTGGATAGTGGAGCGGAAATCCAGTATTCGACAGGCAAGAGCAAGCCCATTCTTATTAGAGCAGAAGTACGAAGTATCCAGCCGCTTGATTCACTCGAGCTTATTTCCAATGCCAAAGTGATTAAGAAGGTCAGCCTGAAAAACCGTTCGCCTTCACCGGTCCTTAAGGAGTCAGTCGTGCTGGCGTTTAGACCTCAACGCAGTGGCTGGGTCGCTGCTCGAGCAATCTTCACCGGCCCTGATGACCATTTGCGCCAGGCACATACCAGCCCAGTGTATATCACAGTGGATGGCAAACCTACCGCATCAAAAACGGATGCGGAATATATGACCCACTGGATTGATCGTCTGCTTCAGGTAATTGAGAAACCTGACCACTACCAGTCCGATATGGAGCGGGCGGAGGTCCGGGCTATCTTCCAAAAAGCAAGACAAAAATATGAGGGCATTGCTCTCAAAGCCGAAGAATTCTGGCCAGACTAAGTAATATGTTGCACAACCAGATTCTAAAAATCCCATCATAAAAGCTTTCCCGGTCAAACCGGACGGCACTCCTGGAAGAGCAAAGGTTTTATATAACTTTGCGAGTCTGGCAAGAAAATATCCGGGTTCTCCTGATGGCTTAAAGGTTGATCAGCAAGGCAATCTTTTCGTCACAGGGCCTGGAGGCGTATACATTATTACACCTAAAGGCGAGATTCCGGGCCGAGTTCATACCGGTAAAGCCACATCCAATTGCGCCTGGGGCAACGAGGGCTCAGTGTTGTACATGACGGTTGACGATTGTCTGTGTCGGGTGAAAACAAAAACAAAAGGGGCGAATTGGAAAAATAGGTAATGCTTGATACAAGGCACAAGGGCGGTTCTCTGTGTTGAGCAATCTATACAAATATTTACTGTCAATCTCAAATATCGCAGCTCCGCCTTTGGCAGAATCATTAGTGTTGTCATTACCACCTATACCGAAACAATTGTCAACTAAATAAAAGAGGGCTTATACCTAATTGGTATAAGCCCCGAATTGATGCGAATCTATTTGACTATCGTCTGTCACCGCAAACGAACAACCGATAGTTCTGGTTATGGAGTTAGTCGATACAGCCGAATATCATCTAAGTATATCGTACCTGAACCACCAGCTACCGGATTCTTCTTGTTACCCAGACCAATAGCAATCGTATTGACATTGGCCAGGTTCACACCCTGGTCTGCAAACATCTGCAGGTCGATATTCCATTGGGTCCAGGTGGCTATCTGTGCTGCATCAGGATTATCATGAGAGACGACCGCGCTGCCATCGAGGGCAACATACAACAACTCAGCAGCGTTATCCGAATCGCCTCTGAACCAAATCGATAATGTGCTAATACTATTTTCGGTCCAGTCACGCGGATAAGTCAGCGTCAAAGTTGCCTCAGAGTACCCAACACTGTTGTCGTAGAAATACGGCATTGACTGGATGCCGCCGTGAACAATCCTTTGCTCGGCATAAGGAGGAAGCTCATTACCAACGAGAGCTCCATTTGTCGGGATTTCATAACCGTCCAGCCACGCTTCAAATATCCTGTTGCTCTGGGGGTCAGGGGGGTCAATGTCATTGTAGCTCTCGAAATCGTCCACGATAAGGAAGTTGGCTGTCGTAAAGCTCCATACAGGGCCTATCCAGGGACTGTCTGTGTTGGCGTTATTGGCTTCATCAATACGCCAATAATAGGTGGTATCCCACAGGAGTTTTCCTGGGTCATAGCTCTGGGCACCAAGGTCCCCGGTGCCTTTATATTCCGGCGAACCTGTATCGGCATATTTCACGGCATCTTTATCAGTGCCGAAATAGACTTGATGTGAAGCTCCATAGACTCCCGGCGACCAGGTAAGAATCTGCGTATGCTCTACATCCACAGCGCCTTTAGACGGCTTCGGGCTCCCGACAGCGCCCTCAGTAATAAAGCTCCAGACGTGGCCTTTATACGTGTCGATGACATCGAACTCATCGACACGCCAGTAGTAAGTCTTAGCCAATTTAAGTGGACCAGGGTCATAGGTTGCAACTCCTGTTGAAAGTCCTCCAGTGGCGTTGTTCACCTCGTCAAAATTGTCGCCGAAGTAAACGGTATGTAATTTCGCACCGAAGCCTGGCGTCCAGCTAAGGTCATAATTCGAGTGTACAGATTCGGCATTATCAGCCGGGTCGGGATTATACGCAGTCTTGGGTGGAATCGAAAAGCTCCAGACGTCACCCTTCCACGGACTATTCGGCTCTGTGTCATTAACCTCATCAATCCGCCAGTAATATGTCGTGCCTGGAACAAGACCATCCGGATAAGGAAATCCGGGAAAGCCGGCAACGAAAAACGTCGCGACCTGATTGCCCCGGAACGTGCCTTCGGCGCCGTCGTTCACATCATCATAATTATCGCCCAAGTACACATCGTGCGAGACGGCTAAAGCTCCCGGCGTCCAGGAAAAGTTCCCCCATGTTTCCTCGATATATGCCCCATCGTCTGGAACCGGAGCATTAGCCTTTACCGGGGGCGATGCTTCCGCCGGCGTAATTCCGGCGACATACTCTCCTTCATAGACATAAATAAAATCCAACCAGATTGGAGCCTCAACGGCAGCACAGTGTATCTCAAACTTTGCCTCGGCGCTCAGGGCTTCAGAGGTCAATGAATACTCAGCCCACTCGGTCGTCAACTGAAAGTCTGTTAGCTCCCAGTCAACGGAGTTATCCGTCGCTTTCATCTTCGCTGTAAGGGGACGCGGCTCCTCAGCCTTGGCCCAGAAACTGGCAGTATAAATTTGGCCAACCTCAAGGGGGATATAGTCTTGCAGCACAATGAAATACCAGTTGACACCTCCTGTTGGCTCAACCCTAAGGCTTCTTGTGCCATCGATAAACTCAGTTTCATCGAATTCAACGGTGCTGTTTAGACCATCTTCCCAACCCCAGGTAGTCCATATTTCCCAGGCCGGGTCACCTAAGATAACCTCATCCTCTTCAAAACTTGGATTTTGCAGTAGGTTATCGACTTGTGCATGAGCTACCAGTGGGACAGCAAACAGCACTAAAATAAAGGAAATTAAATAAATCGATTTCTTAAACATAATAGTTCACCTTCAATAAATATGGATTACTAATTGTTGAGTTTCGCACTTTTTATTAGAAGAATCCCTTACGAAATAAGGACTTACAAATAATTTGGTAATTTATGCATGTTCGGTAAATCGCTCGAACATGGGTGCCCGTCAAGTTTGTAGGTAAAAATAACCCTCCAATAGATGTATTTTTGGT
>CAYUFX010000091.1:0-20584 GCA_964444135.1 uncultured Pirellulales bacterium
CGAAAATACATCTATTGGAGGGTTATTTTTACCTACAAACTTGACGGGCACCCATGTAGGACGGAGCTTGCCCGGCCGCGATAGTTTCGGTATTATATAGCATTATTCCGAGTTATACACAATGTACCATCAGTACGTAAAAGAAGGACTTTACTTAAGGAAGTAAAAAACAAGATGGCTGAAAACAAATACAATATAAAACTGGATTCTCTGCCCGAGCAAATTCGCGATAGTATGAAGGATTTTGCCGATAAACTCACCGCAGAATTAGGTGAGAATCTGCAGAGCATAACAGTGGTCGGCAGCGGTCTGACCGGAGATTTCAGGCCCGGCCAAAGTGATATCAATACCGTACTGGTCCTCCGGAGGCACACTTTAGCTTCGCTCAATGCCATTGCCACTCTGGCCAGGCCAATAAGAAAGAAACGCATCTCGCCGCCGCTGCTTATGACAGAATCTTATATTGAACAGTCGCGTGACGTATTCGGTGTTGAGTTCCTGGACTTCCAACTCACACACCGAACAATCCTTGGCGACGACCCTTTTGCGGCGCTGACTTTTGACAAAAAAGACGTTCGCCTCCAGTGTGAACGGGAACTAAAAGCAATGCTTATCAGATTAAGGCAGGGCTATATCGCTTCGGCAGCTAATAAAAAACTTGTCCGGGACGTTCTGATTTCAACGGCAAAAGGGCTGATGCCGCTCTTGCGAGCTATGCTATGGTTAAAAGATATCGACCGACCCACTAAGGCCGAGCCGACACTCCGTGAAGCGGTTGAGCAGTTTTTAATCAACAAGGATTCTCTGATAACCACAAGAAAATGGCAGCATCAAAAGGTGCGACTTGGCAAGTTTGAGCTGGAAAGCGCTTTTGAATCAATTTATGCAACTGTTGAACAATTAGCTCTTTTCGTTGATAAACTCGAGGTCTAATTATGCAACGATTTCTTCCTGCAATGATATTAGAGCTTATTGTAATACCGACCGTCACAGTATTCGGTCGGGGCGTTGATTTGCCAGTGCCTCGGCATTACGTCGAAGATTATGCCAACGTGATAAACGCATCACACGAACAGTCGCTAAACGGGATACTGCAGGAGCTGGAACAAAAAACCGGCGTGCAGTATATCATCCTGACTGTGGACACAACAGAAGGTATGCCGATCGAGCAATTTTCAATTGAATTAGCTGAGAAATGGAAGCTCGGCCAAAAAGGTAAAGACAATGGAATGCTTTTCGTCCTTGCGAAAAACGACCGAAAATGGCGATTCGAGGTCGGCTACGGTTTGGAAGGCTTTATAACAGACCAGTTCTGTGGCCGAGTCGGCAGAGATATCCTTGTGCCATATCTCAAGCAGGGTAATAACAGCGAAGGTATTTATCAAGCCAATTTGAAAATCGTCCAGAAAATCTCTGGTGAATCCGGCGTTGCTTTGACCGGCATGCCCAAGGTGGCGCCCCTCGGTGTTGAACGCATAAACATAAGAAGGGGCCTGCCCTGCTGTAGTGTTCTGCCGCTTTTAATTTTCATGCTCCTGATATTCGGTGGAAGGGGCAGAGGAATGGGGATGTTGTTTTTTCTGCCGTTTATGTTAGGCGGGTTCGGCGGCCACGGGGGTTACGGCAGGAGCGGCTCTTTCGGGGGCGGGAGCTTCGGCGGTGGATTCGGCGGGTTCGGTGGCGGAATGGGCGGGGGCTTCGGCGGGGGCGGTGCAAGCGGGGGCTGGTAGAAAGAAGGAAATTTAGAATTGAAAAAGGAAAACAGAAAATGAGAAACTTCGGAAAAATATGGGTTGCTTTAGTCGCGGTGCTGGTCGTTTTGTTATTATTAGGTCTTGGGATATTCTCCTGGTACATTGGCGGTTACAACAAAGCTGTCAACCTCGAACAAGGCGCGGAGAAAGCCTGGTCGGACATCGATGCCGCTTTGCAGCGAAGGCTCGACCTGGTGCCAAACCTTGTCGAAACAGTCAAAGGATATGCCGGACACGAAAAAGAGCTATTTGAAAACATTGCCAAATCGAGGGAGAAATATTTTCAGGCCGGTAACAGGGCGGGCAAGATCGAGGCGACCAATGAGCTGAGCGGATTTTTGTCGCGGCTTTTGATGTTACAGGAAAACTATCCGCAGCTAAAGGCCAACGAAAACTTCCGTGACCTTCAGGTTGCGCTCGAAGGCACGGAGAACCGCATCAACGTTGCCCGCACGAGGTATAATGAGGCGGCCAAGCAACTGAACGCTTATTACCGGCAATTTTTCGGGTCATTTTTCTGCAAGCGGGCGGGCGTAGAGAAAGTTGATTATTTCGAGGCCAGTGAGCAGGCAAAGACCGAAGTGCCCAAAGTGGAATTCTGAATACATTTATCGGGTTTGTGGAATAATGGAAAAGCCAAAGGGCAAAAGTCCGAGAGAAAGCGCGGTGGAAACAAGATACTTACTTATGCCCCACCAGGCCAATCCGCAGGGCACAGCGTTCGGCGGAGCGATTGTAGCCTGGATTGATATGGTGGCGGCAATGGTGGCACAGAGACACTGCGGCAAAGAAGTTGTTACCGCAGGAATCGACTCGCTGGTCTTTAAAGAGCCGATTCGCGTCGGCGACCAGGTTGTATTAAAGGCCTCTATAAATTATGTCGGTCGCTCGTCGATGGAGGTAGGCGTCCAGGTTAGTAGGGAAGACCCATACGGGGGCGATGAGGTCATAACTACGACGGCGTACCTGACCTTTGTTGCACTGGATGAGAACAAAAGGCCGACTGCGGTGGCGCCGATACTACCCGAGACAGAACAGGAAAAAAAGCGCTACGAGAACGCCAAACTCCGAGTCAAGGCCCGGAAAGAGCTGCTTGAGAAAATGAGCTGACATGCGCTCCATTTACCCACTTTACTGGGGGAGAAAAACCCCCCGTAAAACCGGGGCTAAATATTAAATAAAATCTACATTAGTTACTCGTTCTGGTCAGAGACTCTGCGCTGCGCTTCGGACGAGAAACAGTCTTAATTTCCATCCTGCCGGGAGTACCCGGCGTTGGGGTTTTGGGGCTGTATTTTTCTTTGAGCATTTCTCTTTTCTGGTAGCACTGCTCCGTGAAAACTGCGATTTCCGAGTCGAGATTCGCGCTGGGCGAATCCCCGAAAAAGGCGTGGATAATCGGAAAGACCAAATCGGGCTTTCTCTTTCTTAGCTCTTTTGCCATTGCCTCTATTTTCGCGGTTGCAACTCCTTCCTGCATGCAGGTAAAGGGGCCCACGTGAAAAATTCCCGAGATGTAGGCATCGCCTTTCGGCCTAATTAAATCGTTCATAAAATGATAAGCGATACCTATGCTTAACGGAGATTCTCCTTCGATATTGCCGTGACCTTCGTGATTGATTTCCAGTGTCTCTATCATATCGATCGGCTTCGGGAGAACATGCCTGCCGCGAAGTACTTCGTGAAACGGCCCGGCTATTTTTTCTTCAACAGAAGACATATACCTTCCCTTAAGAAAAGACCTGGTAAATTTTCCCATTAGTTTTAACGTCCTGCTTAGCTTGAAACTTTTAAGCGCCAACCTCAGGTCTCTTCCGGCATTTCTTATATTCATTTTATTTACATAATCCAGCCAATCGGTTACGGGGTCCCTCACGACTTCAAGGCCTTTTTCTTCCAGCCGACGGACTACAAAATTAGTACATGGGTCGTGCTGCCTCACGTAAATCTCCCCTATGTAAAGAACAAGAGGAAATCTCTTGTGGTTCCGCAAATTAATGGCTTTGAACAGGGATACCGTTTTTTTACCCCACTCTATGAGGTCCGAAGTTTCGGCGCCTTTCTCGACAACCTTTTCCAGCTCGCTTAACCTTTCCTTTTGGAGTTTTTCCACCAGCTCCTTATCCTCGGCGTACGGGCGATATCTCAACGTTATATCTTCCAACAGGTCGGATGCTTTTATCCCCTTAAACAACATTTTTTGCATTTTGGTTTTGTCCGACGAGCTAAGCTTCTTCGGAAAAGGTATGTCCTGATAATCGGTTTCCGAAGAAGGGCCTGCAACCGGGACTTTTTCCAGTCCTTCGCGGTCCAGAAATTCCCTGACCAGCTCTGTATATTTTCCAAACCTGCAGGGGCCGCTTGTTGTCGGGAGCATGACAAGATATTGGTTCTCCACATACTCTCTGCCTCTTCTTTCAATTTCCTCCTGCAGAAAATCAATTGCATCACCCACAACATTTTTAAGTGGATGGCAGACTTCCGTATAGATGTGCTTTCTGGCTAATTGGTAACCTCTGGGGGTGTCTGTCGGTAATACGCTGCTGTTTACTCCGAAATGTCTCAGGCCGGCGGCTCCGACGAAACTGGCATTTCCCATATAAGGAAGAAGCCAGGTCCTTTTTTCGGATTCATCGTATTTGCGCATTTTAAGCCGCTCAATATCCAATTTTATCGGCTTGCTTTGATTCACAACCCTTTCGTGAGCTTCCGTCCTCGTTACAAAGGGGGCGTTGTTGGTTTGAGCATCTGTCAGCAGGACAAGAACAGGTTTGTTCGCAGCCTGCTGAATTTTTTCTTCCTGATAAATCTTTAAGCTGTCCGGGCCACAGGCGAAATTCATCATCCTTATAGCAAATAAATTCGGGTGATTCGCTACGTAAAGGTTGGCCTTTAATATTTTGACGCTCTGGACCCAAAATTCGTTCTCCACTATATCGTCGAGAACAAAATCTTTGAACCTGTGCTCCAAAAAGAGTTGCGGTATGTAATTTAATCCCCTAATCTGTGAGAACATAGTCCCCGAGTTCGAGCTTGCTTCCGGGTCGAGCAGTACATAATCTCTACCGATACCAATATACGCCTTTTCATTATTCTCTTCGATTTTCTTTAAGAACTTATCCCCTTCTTTATAAAGTTCGGCCTTGAATTTGTCTTCGGCAACATCGGCATATCTGATGGCACTTTTTATCCGCCTATTTGTGAAGCCGAATCCCAATCTGTCAAACTCCTGTCTGAGCGCCTGAACGAGAATATCAATCTCTCCAAAGTGCAGAATAGGATTTATCTGTTTGTTCTTATCGAGCGAAAGGACATCGTTCAAGATGTATCCTTCCGACTCCGTGTAAATGCAGTACTTCAGGTCTGGAGGGGTGCCGGTCCTTTGCTCGATGAAACTAGGATTAAACAGGTATTCTATGTCCGGATTTTTGTTTAATACTGATGCGTGTCCTGTTGCCAGCTTTCTGGCTATACAGAACTCTGTTCTTGAGCTGTCGATTCCTATCTTTGCAATTTCTTTATCGGTCCTCGGTGATACCACGGGGTAGAACCCGAGTTTTCTGAACAAAGCGGCACTCCAGATTCCTTTCTCTCCAAGCGTCGCAGTGCTTCGCTTAATCCCCACTGTCACTGTCTTCTGCTTATCTATTTGCATAGAGGACAGCTCCCGCAGCAGGCATCCCTGCTTTTTAAAGTGTTTCTCGTATATCTTGTGGTATTTTTCCACGTAGTTTGTTTTTGGTTTTTTCGCTGAATCGGAATTTCCTCTCGGGCAAAAGCCACCTGTAATTATTTCGTCGTCCTCAATTGAAAATACTTCAAGCTGACAATCCCTGACGCCGCAGGATTTTTCTCCGAACAATTCTCTGCAGGATACTCTGCGTTTTTCAAAGGGCATATCGACTATACCCCAGCCCCTAAATGCGGATTCGTAGCTCTTGCCCTGCGCTTCTAATCGTTTTATGTTCTCGATGATGTCGAGGGCCTGGCCCCAGGCACCGAACATTTCTCTGTGAGGATAGGCCTCTATTTGTTTGTCCGTTACCTGGGCAAGAGCGGCAAGAAAAGCCTTTCCCAAAGGAGGGCCGCCCTGGGCGGAACATTTCTCCCCGGCGTGCTGAGAGCCTCCGACAAACTTAAAGTAATAACTGGCGGCGGTTCCCCTGACTATCGCGGCGGCTATTTCCTCTTTACTGAAACCCTCTGCGATGAGCCTGTTCTCATCCATCTCCATAAAAACACCGCAGGTCGAGTCAATTACCGGAACTCTCTGCGCCTTTAGTGCGGCCTCTTGTAATGAATTTTCCACATTCAGATTGATGACATCAGCCATATTCTCGAGTGTCTGGCCGGAACCCGCCTGGCAGCTATAATTCATTTTTGCCTCTTTAACCGTTCCGTCCTTGGCGAAACTGGTAAATTTCATGTCCTGGCCGCCTATTTCAAAAATGGTGTCAACCTCAGGATTGCAGTGCTTAACGCCGAGGGCATGACAGGTAATCTCGTCAGTTACTCTGTCTGTGAGCTCTATTCCTTTTATTGCCAGTTGCTCTGATTTTTTTTTGCTTACCAGAATCTTCTCGTATAGTTTCCTCGCGGAGCCGGTAGCTCCGACTCCCTTTACGATCAATTTGTCTTTTTGTCTGCTCAGGTACTTTAGAATGCGCTTCAGCGATTCCTCAGGATTGCCGTGAGTCTTGATGTAAAGTTTGTCAAGAAGCTTTCCTGTCTTTAATTCAACCAGAGCCCCTTTTGTGGTAGTACTGCCTCCGTCTATTCCCAGCACCACTTCGGTTTTTTCTGGAATCTGGCCTTTTAAGCTTTCGCTGTTTTCGTTCACTTTTTCGAGGCATTCGAGAAGAGCAGGGGTAAACTGTCTTTTTTCCCTACTGTAAGCTGCGATTTTATCGAGCTGTCCGAGACTAAAAACAACCCTGTTATTCTCCTCGATTCCTTTGGCCGCTGCTCCTATGGCCGCTATGTTATGGTAGTGCTGGGGTCTTGTTATGGAAATCATGAGAAATTCTTCAAGGTTTTTCCTAATAAGATCGTTAGTAAGAACGCCCCCGGTTGCAATAGCATGAGCAGAATCTTTAGATTCCTTGAATTCCATTGCCCCAAGAACATCGATTTTATAGTTTCTGACAACCGTCCTGAAAAGGCCTGCTAAATTGTCTTCTCTTTTCGCTCCCTCATTTTGCTTGTGAATTAAATCAGATTGAATAACGACGCCGCATCTTGCCAAAAACTCGCTCGGCTGTTTTGACTGCTCGGCCTCCTTTTGTGCCCTTATAAACATCTCTTCTAGCCTTGCCTGTTGCTTCCGCCTGTTCTTTATTCTAATCTTTTCCTTTTGGTTTTTGTCCTTTACTGTAGCGATATCTTCAAGTTCAGGGTCGGTGATCTGGCCTTCAAACAGCCTCCTACATTGCTTTTCTATCAACGTTCCGGACCCGCCGCCGCATTTGGTCCCCGTTTTCCACTCCTGAATAATCTTTTTGCCGTCTATCTGCTTCATATTAAAAAAGTATGAATCTTTTGCCCCAATATGAAAGATGTACTGTGCCTGCGGCTGTGCTGTTTCGGCACCCTTCGGAATCGCTACGCTATCGAACACATAAGTCACACCCTTCATAACCTTCGGGAAGGATTCCGCTCCGCTTCCTGTGAAGGCTGTATTTTTTATCCTGTCACTGCCGTATTTTTTTGTTATGTCCCGCCATGCTTCTCTCACCGCCCCGATGGGATCCGCAAAGTGCATTATTGGTTTCGGAGAGTACATAATCTCCTTATCATTTGCGAGGACGGTATAATGCACAAAGCTGCTTCCAATATCGAAACCCATAAACAAATCTGTCGAGTTCGTCACTTTTCGCTTAACTTGTTCGCACATTTTTTATTCCCTACCCTCTCACAAAACAAATGTTTTTTACTTGGGGCACACCCTTTTCAGAAATGTTGCAGTGGTCTCATCGAGCATTACTACATCACATCTTGTTTATATATTTTGTTTCTCTGTGACCTATTTTGTCAAAGCAATTATGCAGAAAAGCTTTAAAAGATCAACTAACACGATAAAGCGCAGGACAGCGGACAAGCTGTTAGCAAGTGTGTTAGAACCAACACGAACAAACATTATAACACTACCCAGCCTATGCTTTTGTGAGTTTTGCCCCTGATTATAATAAGAAAAACAACATGCTTTCCACAAAGATATATTTGATTATATTCTCTCTAACTATCGTTACTATTAAGCTTTAATGACCGGGTGTTTGACGAATGTTACAATTTAACCGGCTATATGACTACTTATACTAAATTTATTTTACTAAAACTATTATTCTTAACAACAAAAGAATAAAAATACGCAGCTACGCATTTTTCATTAACTTTCAGGTAACAGCTATAACTTGCTATTTGCTGACATTTTTAGTATCCTGGCGTGTTATGAGCTATGAGTATTCATATTCCATTCATAAGATTAGGCAGGCTTTGTCTGTTCACCGTCTCTATTATTTTTTAGCACCTCGTGCTTACAGCGTTATTATGTTCGGTGCGTTGCTTTGCGTTCTGCTGGTGAAATTCTTTTATTCGTTGCGTTTTAACTTGGTTAGTGAATATTTTGGCTGGGTTCTAGCTGATATCTCTTTTCTATTGTTTCTTGAGGTTATCTTGGCGATAGTTTGTTTTCGATGGCCTAAGAGATGGGTTATGCGCACTGCTACTATCGTTGCTGCTGTTATGTGCACCTGGTCAGTTATGAACGCTGGCTGGCTAATAAGAACAGGGACACAAATACTGCCAAGAGTTATTTTGCCTTTAATACGGTCGCCATTGAACACGTTGTGTATTATTGGTGTTAACCTTATAAAAATACCGAAAGCAGCGATCATTTTGCTTGTACCCAGTGCGGTTGCACTTACCTTCTTCTTCGTTGTTTTGGTAAATCCATTGCCGCCGAATTATAACCGCAAGCGTTTTTTCAGCAGAGTAATTATTTCTATCATTGTCATCATTACCAGTATTGCGGTCCGCGGTACAGTGTCCAAAGATGGCTCTCCGCAAGTACCTTCCCTTGGGCTGCACTACAACTGCCACCTGCGAGCTATATTCAGCATTGTTATGTCAGATTACCGCTTGTCGGTTAAGCTCGAGCGTAAAATTCCGACCCTTGACCAACTAAAGATTACAAGAAAACCACAACAACTAAATCGAAACATAGTCGTAGTTATCCTCGAAGGAATTCAATACAAATATAGCTCACTTGCGGACATACGAAGTAATTTAACACCGTATCTTGTAACTCTTGCCGGACAAGGGGTTGAATTTTCAAATGCTCGCTCATCAATAACCCATACCACGAAGGCACTTTTTGCGCTTTTAACCGGTCGCTTTTCTTCAGCCTCCCAGGATCTTGCCGAGGCAGTCCCTGTTCTAAAGCCCTATGCCGGTATTGCAACGATTTTAAGAGATAAACTTGATTACCGAACGGCGTTCTTTCAGTCGGCAAGGGGTAATTTTGAATCTCGGCCCGGGCTGGTGCACAATCTGGGCTTTAATAAATTCTGGGCCAGGGACGATCTGGGTGACCCTAACAGCTTTCTTGGTTATTTGGCGTGCGATGAGTTCTCAATGTTAAAGCCCATCTCTGAATGGATACAAGCCGAAGAGAGGCCGTTTTTCCTTACGATTCTCTGTTCTGTTACTCATGACCCTTATGAGGTTCCTGCATGGTTCGACACACCGACCAAGGAGCCGGTAGAGGAGCGTTACCGACAGGCGGTTCGTTATACCGATAAGTTCTTAGCTGCCCTAAATGTGGAGTTGGCCAAGCTGAATCTTACAGATAAAACGATTTTTTGTGTTATTGGAGACCACGGTGAGGCATTCGGCGAGCACGGTCAATCAGGGCACGCGTTGATAGCTTTCGATGAGGTCCTGCGTATCCCGTTTTGCTTGCGAGCTCCATTTCTGGTAGAGCCGGGTGTTAAGGTTGCCAAACCAGTCAGTTCTATTGATTTGACGCCAACGCTATTGGAACTGTTGGGTTTCGAAACGGAAGCTGTTGGCTTCGACGGCGTTAATGCGCTTGGGTCTATACCTGATGACCGCAGGGTGTATTTTTCCGGCTGGATGCAGGAGGGACCTGCGGGTTTTATAAGAGGCGGACGTAAGTTCATATATAATCCGACAGACAAAACAGCCTGCGTTTATGATATTAACACCGACCCTTTTGAGCTTGTCAGGCTGGAACTGCCAGAAGAACAGGCCCGGAGGATTGCTGATGGTATTGTCGCGTGGCGGAAGAGCACAATTTTTCAGCTTGACCAGCAGAGGACCGGCAAGAAAGTGCTCTTTGACCGCTGGTTTTGCCGATGGACAAACAGGATTTGTTCTGCTAAATATTACAAAAAATAACACAGCGGCGACAAAGCACAATGGTATGATTAACACCAGATTTAGTATAGTAGTTTCGTAAGTTTCGGAGAAACATAATAAAAGCAGGCCTTTGACTGGTTGCTAACACCAGCACCTCTTTCTTAGTGAAGTTGTTCATTTTATTCACCCCGCGTTGCATTTCGTAAACACCAAAGGAGGATCTCTACAATACAGCATCTTAAAAGCTCTGGTTGCGTAAAATAGGCTGGCTGGGCATAATAAGTGTTGACAAATAACAACACAGCGTTAAAATACAAGACATATTTTTTCATAGCCGGAACGTCTTTTATAGGCGTAACAGACTATATTATAAGAAGTTAGGCCAAGATGTGGTTGTATTCAATCTTAATTGTTTGTTCTTGGCATATTTTTTGCTGCTTAACTTTTTTTGTCCTTTTAAAGTAGCTATATTGGGCGGACGGCCTAAAAACGTTCCAGAGGAGGATATGTCCGCCCGATTTTTCGGGCTTTTCAGAATCGGTGTTACCGATTTTGTTAATAAATTTTTTTATGCGGGGTCGTTCTGGAGGAGGGTCGGCTCCGCTTTTCTTTTGAGCGAAAGAGATTCTCATATTAGTGTAAAAACAATCTGTTTGAATCTGTCAAAAGAGTTTCATTCACTCCTGCCGTTTTACCCAATTTTAGCTACTCAATGCTATGCGCAGCTCGTATAATCAGAGACGGTATGGAACGGGCTGTTTATAGAATTATCGATGCTAATTTTAATCGTGCTCGTGAGGCGATTCGCGTAATAGAAGAGTTTTGCAGATTCTCTTTGAATTCGGCATCGCTTACCGAACGAGCCAGGCAGATCCGGCACGAGCTTTCAGCAGCTATTGGTAAGCTCGATGCCGGTCGTCTTATCTCAAGCAGAGATACGCTCGGTGATGTCGGTCTTGGTAAGAAGGTCGAGCGGCAGCTTGCGCGCGGTAATCTAAAGGATTGTCTTACTGCCGGCTGCAAACGACTAACCGAGGCACTGCGGGTGCTTGCTGAGATGACCCAAACGCAGGACCGGTCGGTAGCAGGGACAATCGAAAATCTGCGTTATACTGCTTATACTCTCGAGAAAGATATTGTTCTTTTCAGCGATGCTTTTGAGAAATTTAAAGGAGTCAGGCTGTACGTGATAATTACCAGCAACCTGCCGGCGGATGTTATTTCTTTGGCTTGTAAGTGCTCAGCCGGTGGTGCCGATTGCATTCAACTGCGTGCGAAGGACATCGATGACGACAAGCTTTTCGCCATTGCTATCGAATTTGTGCAGATATGCAAAGACGCCGGCGTCCTTAGCATAATAAACGACCGGATTGACGTCGCGGTTGCTTCAGGTGCTGATGGTGTTCATCTTGGCCAGAATGATTTGCCCGCTGAATGTGCACGCAAGCTACAACTGGCTCCGCTGATTATCGGCAAAAGTACACACTCGCTCAAGCAATTACGTGCCGCCTGCGAGGAGCGGCCTACGTACGCTGCTCTGGGGCCGGTCTTTGCCACCGAGACGAAACCCACTGCTGAGGCGGTTGGCATGGACTATGTCAGGCAGGCAACAGAGATACTTGCCGATACCGGTGTTTGTAATGTAGCTATCGGCGGTATAACATTAGACAATGTGGAAAATGTTTTGAGAGCTGGTGCCAAAGCGATTGCGGTTTGTGCAGCGGTCACGAAGGCCCGTGACCCGGCAGCAGCCTGCCGGGCGCTGAAAGAGAAAATCACGGCTTTCGACAAAGGCTGATTACAACACCTCAAAACAAGCCTTCGACGAACTCAGGCTAGGATTTGAGGCGGTTACGCCCGCTTCCACCTGTTGGAAGGGGTCCTCGACTGAAAGGCGGGGTGCTCTTTTTTTAATAATGTAGAGTTCAATTATTCAGGGAGATATGGGAAGTGATTAAGTCAAGCCATTTGAAATGTGCTGTTGCGGGGTTGGTTTTGTTAGCGACCTTGAGGTGTCAATCTCAATCGCTATGGGATTTGGCAAATGAAAATAAGGGTCTTTTGAAGATAGCTACGCTGTTTACGGCGCAGAATGTGCGCGACCATTTGGGTACCGGGGAGGGCATAAGTAAGGCAATCGACTGGTGTAAGAAGACCGGCGTTACCCATGTTTTCATTGAAACTTTCAGAAGCCGATATACCGCCGAGAGAGAAACTCTGGAACGAGCTAAATCAAGGTTTGAAGCAGGGGGCTTCGAGGTTTCAGGTTGTGTTACAACTACGCAGGTCGGTAAGATATCGACAGGCTGGAACCTGATTTCCTGTTATACCAATAAGGGCACGCAAAAGAGCTTGCAGGAAATCTTCGAATACACGGCCTCGATGTTCGATGAGATTATGATTGATGACTTTCTTTTTACCGATTGCCAATGCGATGAGTGCGAAAAAGCGCGCGGCGACCGGACGTGGGCTGATTACCGCTGTGAGCTTATGGTCGGGATGAGCCGTGAAAGAATTTTAGGACCGGCAAGGGCGGTCAATCCGGACGTAAAAATCATAATCAAATATCCTCAATGGTACGACAATTTCCATAATCGTGGGTATGAGGTTTCACGTGAAACAGCAGACTATGATAGAATCTGGGTAGGCACTGAGACGCGCGATTATGCGGATAAGCGTTGGGGAGGAAAAGTTCAGTACGAAGCTTATTACATTATGCGATGGCTGGGCGAGATAGGCGGGCCGAAAACGGGCGGCGGGTGGTTTGACCCTTACGGGACCACGGAAAATACATACGTAGAGCAGGCGCGTCAGACCGTATTGGCGGATGCTAAGGAGATGTTGCTGTTTTGTTATAGTTCGCTGCTGCGAGATAACGGGCCGGCAAACGTTGAAAAATTACGGACGGAGATTCCAGGATTGTTCAGGCTCGCCGGTTTGGTGCGAAATAAACCTCTCAAAGGCATTCTTGCGCCTAAGCCGCCAAACAGCGATGCTTATGATGAGCAATACGTATTCGATTTCGTGGGGATGTTGGGATTACCGCTTGTGCCTACCGCAGAGATTAGCTCTGATGCGAAGGCTGCGTTTTTCTCGGTACACGCAATCAAAGACCCGAACTTGACCAAGAAACTCAAGAAAATGCTCGCTGCTCAAAAGCCCGTGCTTATGACAGATGGCCTGGCTAGGCGGTTAGATAACGTGAATCTTGATGATGAAGACTTAATCATCCTGAAGGTCAATGGGAAACCTCGCAGCTTGCTTGAGTTAAATCGAAAACAGCTCAAACCCATCAGGGACAAGTTGTTGGCGCCGTTCGGAATAAGGTTTGATGCTCCGAACGAAGTGGCTTTGTACTTAATCGGCGAAGATTGTCTGATTGTTGAAAATTTCAATGATGAGCCGGTCGATGTGTCGGTGGAATTCTCCAAGCCTGTCAAGGCACATAAGACGCTGGTTCTGCCGATTGATGGAGATGTGAGATTATCCTGTAGCCGCAGGCGGTTGAATTTTTCCACAATAACGCCACGAACTTTAGCGGCGGTTGAGTATTGAGAGGTTCTGTTGGTGGTCTGTAACACGATAAATGTGTGTTGGTTACGGGTGGTTGCTCCGAGCCATCCCCAAGGACGGCCGTTAAGGAAGTGATTTGGTGACGGAGAAATTGCGTTTTTATCGGAACAAACAGCGTTCTGGTGTGTGTGTATTTACTCGTGATATAAGAATTATGAAGAATTTTTCCATGGATTATCCACTAACAGGACAATTTTTCTCGAATCCATTGCAAGCCCAGTGGAATTTGGGCACACTGTTGGTTCGCAGGTGCTCAGATGGAGGTGAGTTTAAGTGGCGACTTTGTTGGCGGATGTAACGTCTTTATTAGAAAGAAGTTACGGAGAGACAAGTGGATTTAGAGAAGGTCGCAGAGGCGGCGGCAAAAAAGCAACCGTTTGATCCGACATTTTTCAGCGTCGCGGACAGACACGGTCTGAGGGACGGACCTTGGGTTATCAACAGGTTATCCACAACGCAGAATTACCCACAGTGGTAATTGTTTTGGTCGTCGCAGCACCAAAATCAGATATAAAAAAAGACAATGGGATTGCATAAGTGTTTATGAATACAGGTTATAAAAAGAATGGCAAACGGTTGATTTTTTTTGTATTAAGGACCGTACGATGAAGAATCCACTGATTACTATCGGCGAATCAATCCACGCTTCGATTCCGAAGACCGGCAAGATAATGAAGCAGTTAGCGGAACTTGGCCCCAATGCCTATTCGGCACCAAGCGGGCCATTGAATTACATCAAGGCCTTAATTGAATCACAGGCTGCTGACGGGGCTGGTTATATGGCGGTCAATCTCGATGCCTTTGGTGAGGACGAGCCACAGCTTTGCGTTGATATGATGGCCGAGTACGTCCGAATGGTTCGTAAGTGGGGCAATGGCGTGCCGATTTGTATCGACAGCAGTAACAACGATGTTCTGATAGCGGGCCTGAAGGAGTGGTATAATGCCAGCGGTCAAGTTAAACAGCCACTTATAAACTCGGTCAAGGTTTATACGATAGAGGACATATTGCCGCTAAAGAAAGATTTCGATTTTGCGTTCATTGGTCTTTTGGTCGGCGAAGGAATACCTACCGGGCCGGGTGGCTCGCACTCGGTTGATGAGTTGTATTCCTTAGCCAGGCGGATTTTTGCCAAGGCGGTCGGTGAGTACGGTTTTGCGCCCGGCGAAATTTTCTTCGACTCAACCGTCTTTCCGTTGGCGATAGATATGCCGATGGAGCCGAATGTGCCGGGTTATACGTATAGGGCATTCGAGACGATAAAGAAAATCAAAGGCGATGTGCAAATGAAGGGTGTACATTGCTCGCTTGGGATTAGCAACTGTGTCCGTGACCTGCCGGGCCGAAGAATCGGAGTCTGCAGGGCCTACGTTGCAAAGGTGGCCGAATACGGCCTTGATGCCGCGATTGTCAACGTTTCGCACCACTATGGGAAGGTTGAGCCAGCCCCGGAACTGCTGGAATTGGTGGATGCCTACGCAAAGATGGATGGCTCAGCCGAAAGGATGAACAAAGCAATGGAGCTGATGGGTAAATTCTGTCGCGAAAACAGAAAAGGAGCGTAAGGAAATGGTAAAGATTCGGTTATTAAGAAAACATCTTTTTGCAATACCGAAAGGCATCTTGTGGATTGCAACTATAGCTATGTTCGTATTTGTAACAGGCTGCCAAATTCAGGAATCGGCTCAATTGCGGGCCGTTGCGTTCACCGATGTGGTTATCGCCGATGAGTTCTGGGCGCCGCGGATGGAGACCAACCGTAAGGTAACGGTGCCTTATGATTTTCAAAAGTGTGAAGAGACAGGTCGAATTGATAATTTTGCAAAAGCCGGTGGCCTGATGGAAGGGGAGTTTGAAGGCATCTACTTTAACGATTCAGACCTCTACAAAGTCATTGAGGGGGCCGCTTATTCGTTGAAAAGTCATCCCGATCCGGAGCTTGAAAAATACGTTGACGGCGTGATTGACAAAATAGCAGCGGCCCAATGGGAGGATGGCTATCTTTACACCTTTTATTCTCTGCCCGAGCGCCAGCCGGAAAAACGCTGGACGGATGTCCGCAACAAACATGAGCTTTATTGTGCGGGCCATTTCTTCGAGGCCGCCGTGGCTTACTACCAGGCTACCGGAAAAAGAAAAATTCTTGATGTTGCAATTCGGCTTGCCGATTACATTGACTCGGTTTTCGGCCCCGATAAGAAACACGATGTGCCCGGACATGAGGAGATAGAAATAGGCCTGGTGAAGTTGTACCGTATAACCGGTAACGGGAAATATCTGGCGCTTGCGAAGTTCTTCCTCGATGAGCGTGGCCGGTCTGATAGGCGCAAGATTTACGGCGATTACTGCCAGGACCATAAGCCAGTAATCGAGCAGGAGACGGCGGTGGGCCACGCCGTCCGGGCGGGCTATTTGTATTCCGGGATGGCGGATGTGGCGGCCCTGACGGGCGATAACGGTTACGTCGAAGCGCTCGAGCGGATATGGTGGGACGTTGTCTCAAAGAAGCTATATATCACCGGCGGTGTCGGAGCAAGGCGCGGCGGCGAATCCTACGGCGAGGATTACGAGCTGCCCAACAAGACGGCCTATTGCGAGACCTGTGCGGCCATTGCCAACGCCATGTGGAACCATCGGATGTTTTTATTGGGCGGCGATGCAAAGTATATCGATGTGCTGGAAAGAGTAATCTACAATGGATTTCTTTCGGGTATTTCACTGAGTGGTGATGAGTTTTTCTACCCGAACCCGTTAGCCAGTGACGGCGACTATCAGCGAAGCCCGTGGTTTGGCTGCGCCTGCTGTCCTACAAATATTGTGCGTTTTATGCCGTCGCTTCCCGGCTACGCTTACGCACAGCAAGGTGACGTTTTGTATGTGAATCTTTTCATTGGCGGAAGCGTCACAATCAAGATGGATAGCAATACCGTGCGCCTGAAGCAGCAGACGCGTTATCCGTGGGATGGGGCCGTGGAGATTACGGTTGAGCCGGAGCGTTCGGCGAAGTTTGCGATTTGTGTTCGCATTCCCGGCTGGGCGCAGAATGAGCCTGTTCCCAGCGACCTTTATCGCTTCCTGAACGAAAGCTCTGAGAAAGTAACACTCAAGGTCAACGGCAAATCTCTTGACTTGAATATCGACAAGGGTTTTGCGTCTATCAGCCGCAGATGGGAGAAGGGCGATTGTATAGAGCTGAACCTGCCGGTGCCGATACGCCGGGTCGTTTCCCACGAGAATGTAAAAGATAACAACGGGCGCATAGCCGTCCAGCGCGGGCCTTTGGTGTATTGCTTCGAAGGCGTGGACAATCCGCAGGGCGTGGCAGAGCTAATTTTGCCGCCGGAAGCAAAATTGAACTCCGAATATCATGGTGATTTGTTGGGCGGCATCGTGACAGTGAAGGGTCAGGGGAGGATACAACAGCCTCAGCAGGAAAGCAAAATGGTGTTGAACAGTATCGAAGTTGCTGCAATTCCCTATTACGCCTGGGCACACCGCGGCAAAAGCGAGATGGCTGTGTGGCTGCCCAGGTCCGCCGAAGGAGGAAATTGATGCGAATCAGCCACATTTTCTTAGTCGCTTTGATGTCATTGAGCATCGGGTCGGCATTTGTACCTGTTCAGGCGGAGCTGACCAAAGCCGACACCTTTTACCTTGCCGTCAACGGCAAAGACTCCTGGTCTGGCCGGATACCCGGAGCAAATGCAGAACGGACGGATGGTCCGTTCGCTACACTCGGAGCCACGTGTAAAGCAACGCGAAAGCTCGGCACGAAACAATTCCGAAAGGTCGTTGTGCAGGGTGGAGAGTATTTCCTCGATAAGCCGTTGGTGCTTACTGACAGAGATGCGGGGCTACGCATAGAATCGGCGCCCGGGGCGAAGGTTTATATCTATGGTGGTCGGAAAGTTGATGGCTGGAAGAGGGACGGCGAAAAGTTCTATTCAGCCAGGCTACCCGGCGTCAAAGATGGAAGTTGGGACTTCCGAGCATTAGTAGTGAACGGGCGTTTTTGCCGGCGTGCACGGATGCCGGAAAAAGGATATTTCGAACACCTCAGCAGCTTCAACGTGCCCTGGATGAGCAGCACAGGCGGCGGATGGAAACGCAAACCGACGAACGAGGAATTGACCACGTTAAAATATCGTCCCGAGGACATCGGCCCGTGGCTGGACATCAACAACGCAGAAGTTACTATTTATCATATGTGGGACGAGTCACTGATAGGTCTGGCCGCTATGGATACGAAATCAAATACGCTTACTTTTGCCAGTCCGTCGGGTCATCCACCGGGGGCGTTCGGTGTCAAAAAGTATGTTATCTGGAACGTGCGCGAGGGAATGACCCGGCCCGGACAGTGGTATCTGGACCGCACGGCCGGCAAGTTGGTGTATTGGCCTTTGCCCGGAGAGGATATGACCAAGGCGGTGGTTTTTGCCCCGACTATTGAATCTATCATACGGATTCAGGGCACCTGGGACAAGCCAGCCGGGGACATAACCGTTCGCGGTTTGACGCTGTCGGTTACAACAACGCCACTTAAGGCCGGCGGCTTCGGGGCGGGCAGGTTCGAGGGTGCTGTCACCATAGCGTTGGCTAAGGACTGTCGGCTGTTTGAACTTGAAATCGTCAATGTTGGCGGGCAGGGAATCAAGGCTTCCGGCAGCGGTCTGCGCATTGAGCGATGTAATGTGCATCACACCGGCGCCTGCGGCATCAGGTGCAGCGGGACCTCGAACGTTGTTATCGATAATCATATCCACGATGTCGGTCTTACATATCCCAGCGCTATTGCTCTGCAGGGCGGCGGCAGGAATTGTGATATCAGCCATAACGAAGTTCACGAAACGCCTTACACGGCCGTTAATTGGGGCGGGCAAAATAACCGCATCGAGCACAATCTGATTTATCACGCGATGCAGGAGCTACACGACGGTGCCGGTATCTACTGTTTTGCAGGCAAGGGTCTTGTGCTTCGGGGCAATTTCATCCGGGACATCATCGACACCGGTGGTTACGGCGCCTCGGCTTACTACCTCGACGAGAGGTCTGAGAACTGCCTGGTTGAGGGTAATCTGTCCTATGGTATAGTGCGGCCGTCACACAACCATATGGCTAAAAATAACACCATCCGCAACAACGTTTTTATCAGCGACGCGGACGTAAGGCTTACATTTCCGAAGTCATCAAACTACACCGTAGAGAAAAACATCGTCTGTGCAAAAGGTAATATCGTGCTGGAGAATCCCGATGCGATTACGACACTGCGGAACAATGTGCTGTTCAGCGCCGAAGGGACAGTTCAATGTCGCAAGTTAAAGAATTACAGTCATTCCGGCACTTATCAGTTCAAGGCCGAGGAGGGAAACCTGCTTGCTGACCCGCTTATTGTCGAGTTTGAGAAAGGTGCGGTTAGGTTTGCCCCGGAGACGCCGGTGGGCAGGCTCGGCATAAAAACAATCGATGTCAGCAGTGCCGGTCGGCGTACTCACAAAAATGGTGATTAGTTGCTCAAACGTATGTGCCAAAAAGAAATCAAAAGCGTCTAAACACATACACCCAAACTGACCGATAAGAATGCTTTGGCGATCATAAGCTAAGAATGACTGTAACAAATTTGTCAGTTTGTGTTATTTATATAGTGAGTGGTTGGTAGGCCGTTTAGTCACCTGTGCAAAGGGTTCGTTGTTTCGGATTTTGCTCTTGACGGTTTTATCGGCCTTTGTTAAAAAAGAGTCCCTGCCGCTTTGCGAAGTAAAGCCAGGCAGCAGGAGTCAATACGAAATAAATTAAATAGAAGGGAGCTGGATTATGGCAAAAGAAGAGGAAACCCCGGAGCCGGCGGAAAAGCCCGAAGGCGAAACTCCCGCCGAAGAAGTCAGCGCCGAACAGCCCGAAAGTGAAATTCCTGCCGAAAAAGAAGTCAGCGCTGAACAGCCCGAAGCTGTTCAAGAAGGTCCGCCAAGCAAGGAGATCAACAAAGATGCCCGTATGTGGGCGATGATATGCCATCTGTCGGCGCTTGCCGGACTTGTTGTTCCGGTTGTTGGCTGCGTCGTAGGGCCTTTGGTTGTCTGGCAGATAAAGAAGGAAGAATTTCCTTTCCTGAACGAGCAGGGCAAAGAAGCGGTAAACTTCCAGATATCTATGTTGATATATGGGATTGTTGCGGGGCTTCTGTGTTTTGCGTGCGTTGGTTTTGTTTTACTGCCGGCGGTAGCCATTTTTGACTTGATCTTTTTGCTGATTGCAGCCGTTAAGGCCAACGATGGTTATCACTATCGTTATCCGTTGACTATCCGGTTCATTAAGTGAAAAGCTGGTCGGTACCTGGATAATCCCGGCAATTTCGGCCTGATGAGCGAGTACACCAAAGGCGCCTTGTGGGGTATTGTGCCGAGTGTTTTGTTTTTCCTTGTGGCTTATTTATGTTTTCACAAGCGTCTGTCTTTGTGGATTGTGCTGTGCGTGAGCTTTGCGGTCTGGCTTGTCGCGGCATTTATTCATCAGTTACTGCTTAAGTAAATCGATTATTGTCGGTTATTGAAGTATCCTGACAACGCCGCTGTTTCCGTCCACCTGTATCATCTGGCCGGTTTTGACGATTCTCGTGGTCGGTCCCACGTTCACGACACAGGGAATTCCGTATTCGCGGGCAACGATACTGCCGTGGGAGAGCAGACTGCCTTGATTCATGACTACCGCAGCGGCCGGTAAAAAATAAGGAGTCCAGCCCGGGTCGGTGAAGGGTGCCACCAGGATCTCGCCAGCCAATACTTGTTCATCGGTGTCAGCCCTGAGAATTACCCGTGCTTTTCCTTCCGCTACACCCGAGCTTACCGCCCAGCCCTTCAGGACATCGACATCTGCATCCACAA
>CAYUFX010000092.1:0-20456 GCA_964444135.1 uncultured Pirellulales bacterium
GAAGACATCGGCTAACCGCCTAAAAATCTTGAGCTAAAATGGCGTTGTAGTAGTAAGTATTCGCTTAAAAAGGTTCTTCTGCTATTCTTGTGAAGATGATGAATCCGGCTGAGCTTCGTTAGTCTGGGATTCGGTTGTAGCCGGCTCGATTTCTGCTTCGTCGAAGTATTTATAAATGTCCTCCAGAGCAGTATTGTCAACTTTGTTGCGCATAAGCGAATAGATTATGGTATTAGCGGAAAAATAAAAACTTATTATGAAAGAAACTAATAAGCCGACAACGGCCGATGAGCATAAGTATATCAAAAAAGCTGCGATATATTGTGGCCAATTAAGTGCTCCCCAGTTCGGTGGAACAAGAAGGTCCCTAAAGCTTGGCTCCTGCCAGATTGCTGTAAGCTTGCTGTTGTCGCCCAGGACACCGACCTGCAAAGCCAGGTGGGTAACCCAGAGCAACAAAAAGGCAAAGATTCGAACGAATGTGTAACAAATTGCGCCATATATTGCGCCTATTGCCGTGTAAAAACCCATTCGCCACGGCTTTGCATATACATAACTAAAGGAACGGCTTATCGCATCAAAACAGTCTGAGCCGTCATAAGCTACAGCGGGGAACATCAGGTTGAATCCGGCAAACGCTCCTATCAAAACGACCGCTATCAGCGCGCCAGCAATCAAAGCTAACAGCCCGAAGATACCCATTATCAGCTCACCGGCCCCGGGAATATTGCCTATCAGCCCCAGAAGAAATATGAACAGTCCTATGAAGATAATTATGCCGACCGGTACCAGAGGCGCGGTGAAGAAACTTGTGAATCTTTTTGTGCTGAATCGCAGTGCTTCGGTCAGGCCGGGTTTTTCACCTCCGGCGAACTGCAGCGCTGCGATTCGGCAAATGGCACCGCCGGCGATGGAAATCACAGCCAGCTTGATAACAAAAAAGATGATGCAATAAACAGGGTGATGCCTTAATGCCCATCCAACGGCCTTAAAATAATCAGTAATATTTTTCACTACACCAGGGATGTCTTGTGCGAATACAGAATCCACCGCGCCCTGGAATTTTGTAGCGGCGAAGCGCCAAAGCGTAGAGAATACTCCTGTGCCCCGGCTTTTTCCCTTAAAACCTTCGACGTACGAGTCTACTTGCGCCGGATTAGTCATATATATATCCAACTCTGTGATCTTACCCTGGGTACCTTCTGTGGCAACCACTGTTTCGCTGAAGTCCATAATCCAGCCGGCAAGACATATAATAGCCAGTGCCAAAAAGGCAATTATTAATTTGGTTGGCTGAATAGCCATGCGGAAAGTTTTGAATATTTTCGGAAAGAGAAGATCATCAAAAACTTTGGAGGATTCTTTTTCGCTGACCATTTTATTTCCTTTCTAAAAGTTAAAAATTATTGGCCTTATAAAGAATAACCGCGATTGTAAATATAACGTATTATCGGTTGGTTTCAACAAATTCTTAAGATTTTGTTTCTAAATGCGGTTGTTTACGGCTTGTCAGAATTGGTGTCAGGGGAAGTATCGGAGGGCTCGCCGGATTCTTGCGAGTCTGGTCTGGAGACTATTTTATATTTGGCATCCAGCCAGGCGCCCAAATCTATCAGCTTGCATCGCTTGGAGCAGAAGGGAAAGAATGTTGATTGTTTGGATTGTTCCTGAATTGATGCTTTAATGGTTTTGTGACAGACTGGACATCTGTGTTTCATACTAAGATATCAATCTTACATTTATTCTTCCTGTACGAGGCCCTGTTCCAGCATTCGTGCATATTCAACACAGTATCTGGCCCAGGGTTGAGCTTCAAGCCGGGCTTTGGGTATCGGCTTACCGGTGCCTTCGCAGATACCATAAGTTCCCTGCTCGATACGTTCCAGTGCCTCATCGATTTCTCTCAGTAGTTTTCTTTCGCTGTCCATTAGTCCCAAAGCGAATTCCTGCTCGTAGTTATCGGTTCCGATGTCAGCCATATGGATTGGCATACTTGACAAATCACCAGTTGCATCCAACCGGGATTTCTTCAAGGCTTCGTCTTCAAATTCGTTTACATTTCTCAGGATTTCTCTGCGTTTTTCCAGCAGCATCTGTTTGAAATGCTCAGTATCGGCGGAAGTCAAAGAGCGTTTCTTTGTCCGGGTCGAACTTACTTTCTCTCTGGATGTTTTTTTACCTTTTTGTGCCACTTGCTTGTTTATCTTTTTTACTACTAACTTCACTTTATGTATAAAAGCTGATTATAACACCTTAAAGTATGTTGTATATAATATTTGTTTTATCCACACGCTGTTGTTCATGCGGCAAAAGTATAGTTAGTATAATAAGATTATTCAAGATAAATTACCTGGAAAGCTTTAACATTTTGTAATATAAGTAGTTACATCAACGACTTAATGCTTTTATTCTTGTTGGATATTGTGTGGTTTGCTGGCGATTTGTCTGCTGTCTTTTGCAAATTTTCCCAGGGGAATGAAGAATTTTTCCTGGCCAAGCCTGCCCACAAATGTTCTGACGCCAAAAACTCTCTCGATTTGCTCCGGTGACAAAACATCTTTGGTTTCGCCGATATGATAATTGCCATTGGCACCGAGAAGTAAAATTTCGTCGCAGTATTGGGCTGCCAGGTTTATATCGTGCGTTACAGCCACAATTGTTTTACCTTTATTAAGTTGTGCGGTTTTGAGCAAATCATATATGCCAACCTGATGTTTCAAATCCAGAAAGCTTGTCGGTTCATCCAAAAGCAAAATCGGGCTGTTCGCCGCAAGCGCCCTTGCGATAAAAACCCGTTGTCGTTCGCCCCCGCTGAGACTTCCAAGGGCTCGCAGGGCAAACTGGGCAGTGTCGGTTGCCTCGAGCGCTTCATTAACAATCTGTTTGTCCGTATTGCTCTCAAATCCGAAGGTGCCCAGATATGGTGTTCTTGCCATCGATACCATTTCTGCAACGGTAAAATCAAATATCGGTACAAATTCCTGGCGAACGACTGCGACTTTTTGTGCGAGTTTTTTAACCGAATACGATTGCACAGGCACCCCGTCAATCCTTATGGAACCGGCTTTGGGTCTGAGCAGGCCGCAGAGCAGATTTAACAGCGTTGTTTTGCCCGCACCGTTAGGCCCTGCTATGGCCAAAAACCGCCCTTGATTTACGTCAAAACTAATATCTTTCAAGATTGTGTCTTGCCGCGTATAACCAAAGCTCAGATTTCCAACTTTTATAATGGCGTTCATTTTAGCCAGCTAACTTTTCTGCTGTATTTAACCAACAGGGCCAGGAAAAATGGCCCGCCGACAATGGCTGTTACCACACCAACCGGCAGTTGTGCAGGAGCGATGATTACCCGTGCCAGTGTGTCGGCAACTACCAGGAATATCGCACCGAAAATACCGCTTAGGGGGAGCAGCTGGCGATGGTCAGGGCCGAATACCAGTCGAGCTGCGTGCGGAACAATCAGCCCCACAAATCCTATTAGCCCGCTCAGGCTGACTGCAATGGCAGTTATGGCCGCTGCGATTGCAAAGGCGATTATCTGGGTTCCGGCAATGTTTACGCCCATACTTCTGGCATCAGCCTCACCGAAGCTCAGGGCATTTAACTGTGGACTGATGTAGAATAACGCTATTATCCCTCCGACCACACATCCGGCCCCAATCCACAGCACAAGAAAATCCTCTTCGGCCATATTTCCCATCAGCCAGAATATTGTTGAATACACCTGCTGGCTTTTGGCTATCGATGTCAGGAACATAATGACCGCGGAAAAGAATGCATTAACCACCACTCCTGCAAGCAACAGGCCGGTTACATGAAACTTTCCCGTCAGACGGCCGATGAACCACACCAGCCAAACTGTTCCCAAGGCTCCCGCAAAGGCAAAAACCGCTATCGGAGAGCGTCCCCAGAGCACCCAATCCAACCCGCAGATAACTGCTATAATCGCCCCAAGACCGGCCCCGCTCGATATACCTAATATGTATGGGTCGGCAAGGGGATTCCGCAAGAGGGCCTGGAAAACGACACCTGAGCACGCCAGAGCCGCTCCGACCAGACAAGCCAGGATAATTCGTGGTAACCTGAACTGAACAAATATTTCGTAATCGGGATTAGCTCTTGTCTGGATGCCGGCCCCGCTGAATACTGCTTTCAAGGAGACACTCTCGGTGCCGATCAGAGAGCACACGAACATCACCACAACAAGTACTGTAAGAGCCAATGCGATTCTGACAATTAACTTTTTTGGCGTCAGCAGCTCCTTCATTTCTTCAATTCTCGAAAAGATCGGGTCTTAAACATCTGGCAATAGTTTCTGTCCCCTCATATAGTCGTGGCCCAAGCCGTGAGACTGTATCGCCCGGTATCACGTAAATCCGCTTGTTTGCTACGGCGGGAAGATTTTCAAATTTACTCCAATATTGAAGCGCTTTGTTTTGTTGTCTCGCCGGGTCTTCCTGTGCCATCGCAGGTTCAATAATGACATCCGCGTCGCAGACAATGACCTGTTCGGCACCGATTGGGGGATATTTATGTACCGTTCGACCAATGGCATTTTCACCCCCGGCCAGCTCAATCATCTCATTAACGAAAGTATCACGACCGGCCACGCGTAAAGGCTCTCGCTGAACAACCCAGAGCACCCTGACTTTTGTCTCCGTACCAACTAAAGCTGTGAGTCTGTCCAAATTTTTCCTGATGTTGGTTGCCAGCTCATTTGCCGGAGGCTGTTTACCGGTCGCTGCACCAATTTTCTCGATGGCCTCAAAAAGGTCGTTCACCTTTTCAATATTCACCGTCAGAGTGTTATAGCCTGTTCGCTTTAGCCGCTCAGCAATATTTTTCTGCTGGTGGAATCCGAGCGTAATTACCAGGTCCGGCCTGGCAGCTATTACCGCTTCAATATTCGGCTGCCAGAATGTTCCTACCTTTGGCTTTTGGGCCGCCGCTGGTGGGTAATCACTATCAAGCGTAACACGGGCAATTTCTTTCTCCAGCCTAAGCGCAAAAAGGATTTCCGTAAGGTTTGGAGCTAATGAAACAATTCTTTCGGCCTTGGCCGGCAGGGGGGTATCGTTGCAGTTTTGACCTTGCCGAGGACTAAATATGACGAATCCTGCGGCCATCCAGCACGAGATTATCAACAATAGCCACCACCATTTATTCATTAGGTTCTCTTGAACTGCTTTGCCAAATCACTTATCGAAAATTTTATCGTGGTGGGTCTGCCATGCGGACAGCGACTTGCGGACTCGGCGTTTTCTTTGTCCCGAAGCAGTTGTTCTATTTCGCTCATCGTTAATCTTTGGCCGGCCTTGATTGCCGCCTTACACGCAGCCATATTCAGAACCTCGTCGAGTAATCTTTCGCCATCAAGGTTTGTATCCTTACGGTCGAGCAAGTCGATTAAATCCTGGACAAAATCAAGTGGGTCGGCCTTGACTAACAAGGTGGGGAAGGCCTGAATAGCCATAGTCTTGGGACCAAACGGGGCAAGCTCGATTCCTAATTTTTCGAGCAGTTCGGCATTGGTTTTGAGTGCATCGGCCCCCGATGGGGTGACCTCAAAACTTTCAGGTATCAGCAGTTTCTGCGATTCGAGTTTGCTTTTTCGTATTCGCCTGCACAAGTCTTCATATATTATCCGCTCATGAAGCGCATGCTGGTCGATGATATCAAATCCATCATCAGTTTGTACCACAATGTAACTGTCGTGTATTTGCAGAAATTTTCTTTGTTCTGAGCGAATCTCCGGCGCAGGTTGGCCAGTGCGGCTTTCGGTTATCTGTCCGGTAGGGGGGCGCAGCGCAACGAGGTGCTGTTTTGATTTGTAGCTGAATTGTTCTTGCGTTTGGACCGGTCTGTGCTTTTTGAAAAATTCGGCCATCGCATCAGCAATTGCCTGACTTCTATGCCCTGTTGGAGGGCTGCCCTGGCTTCGAGGAAAATTTGCCGGACTCGGCAGTTGTGCCTGGGTCTGGAGGTCTGTGCCTAAAAGCTTTTCCCGAAGAGTAGCCAGGATTTGCGAATGAACCAAATTGGCATTATAAAAACGCACCTCGCTCTTGGTCGGATGTACGTTCACATCATAGTCTTCATAGGGCATTCGAATAAATAAAAAGACGACAGGGTATCTGTTAGGTTCCAGGAGGCCTCGATACGCCTCATTGATTGCGTGTGAAATAAATTTGTCGCGGATGAATCGTCCGTTCAGAAATATATACTGAAACTTCTTACTTGTTCTTGAAATGTTCGGTTTGCCCATTAGGACCAGTATGTGTAATCCCTTTTCATTGCTTTCGGCCTCAATCAGATTTTCAGAAATACCGCTCGAAGGTATGGGTGACAGTTCGGCTATACGGCGGTGAAGATTATCTTCGTCTGATAGCCGGTAAAGCTCTCTGCCGTTATGTAGCAGCGTCAAATCCAGATTGTAATTTGCCAGAGCAATACGTGTGAATTGCTCGGCGATGTGGCCCATTTCGGTGTTGGTGGTTCTTAAGAATTTCCGTCGGGCAGGTAATTTATAGAAAATGTCTCTGATTTGGATTGTTGTGCCGTAATCGCCGCTGCAAGGGCTGATGCTGCCCTTATTGCCGCAATCAATCTCAATGCAATTAGCGCCGTTTTGCCCTTTTGCTCTGCTTGTAGCTCTGACTTGTGAGACTGAGGCGATGCTTGCTAATGCTTCACCTCTGAAGCCAAGTGTAGATATACCATGTAAATCTTTGCTGGTTTTGATTTTACTGGTGGTGTGCGGCTCAAACGCGCGCCCCAGGTCTTCGCCGTCCATTCCACAGCCGTTATCGGCGACCGATATTAATTTTCGGCCTCCATCTTCGATGGAAACCGTTATCTTTGTCGCCACCGCATCGATACTGTTTTCCATCAGTTCCTTGACCACACTGGCAGGTCGTTCAATCACCTCACCGGCCGCAATCATATTAACCATATTCTGGTCAAGGACGACTATTTGTCCCATTATTTTCTCCCGACCCCAGAAGGCACATTAAATATCCAACGATGAACGATGAACTTCGAAATTCGAAGCTCCTTGTTCGATATTCATTATTCTATGAGGCTCCTGCCGGTCATTTCCTTTGGTTGCGGCAGTCCCATCATTTGAAGTAGTGTCGGCCCTATGTCGGCTAATCTGCCGCCTTGGCGGAGCTTGCTGTTTTTATAGCGTTCGTCGAATACAACCAACGGCACATCGCCAACCGTATGGGCGGTATGTGGTTGGTTCTTTTCTGTATCCCACATCTTTTCAAAATTGCCGTGGTCGGCTGTGATTATAGCTGCTCCGCCGAGACTCTTGGCCTTATCCAATATCCTGCCAACGCATTCATCCACTGTTTCAGCCGCTTTTATCGCTGCAGCCAATACGCCAGTATGGCCGACCATATCCGGATTGGCAAAATTGACTACTACCACGTCATATTTGTTTGAATCAAGTCTTTCTAATACAACCTCGGCAACCTCATAAGCGCTCATTTCCGGTTTTAGGTCGTATGTTCGCACTCGCGGCGAAGGGACAATTTGCCTGTCTTCGCCTGTGAACGGTTTTTCGGTGTAGTCGTTGAAAAAGAAAGTAACGTGCGCATATTTTTCCGTCTCGGCGCAGCGAAATTGTTTCAGGCCCAGAGAGCCCCAGTATGCCCCTAAGATATTTTTCATCTTTGGCAGCTTTGGAAATGCCACCGCCGCGGGTATCGTGGCATCGTATTCGGTCGTACAGACGAAATATATGTCTGGTTTGGCTGTTCTGGCAAATTCTTTGAAGTCCGGCTCAACAAACGCCCGGGTAATTTCGCGGGGTCTGTCGCCCCGGAAGTTGAAGAATATTACGCCGTCGCCATCGTTGATAGTGGCCAATGGTTCGTTGTCTTCATTGACTATGCACGTCGGCTCAATAAACTCGTCGGTTACTTCTTTTGCATAACTTTTCGCAACCGCCTCTGCCGCCCTGGCTGCTTTGATACCCTTGCCTATCCTCATACATTCGTAAGCCTTTTGTACACGGTCCCATCGGCTGTCGCGGTCCATCGCATAGAATCTGCCCATAACGCTTGCGATTTTGCCTACGCCTATTTCCTGGGCCTTTTTTTCAATATCTGCGATATACCCTGCTCCGCTATCCGGCGGTGAATCCCGGCCATCGGTAAAGGCGTGGATAAAAACATCTTTTACGTCGTTTCTTTTTGCCAGTTCGAGCAGGCCGTAGAGATGGTCTAACAGCGAGTGTACTCCAATGTCACTGCAAAGGCCCATAACGTGCATTTTGCTGTTGTTGTCTTTCACGGATTTGATTAAATTCAGAAATTCTTTATTCTCGAAGAAAGAGCCGTCGCGGATAGCCTTGCTGATTCTAACGGATTCCTGGGGGACGATTCTGCCGGCGCCGATATTTTGATGTCCTACTTCGCTGTTGCCCATTGTTCCGTTCGGAAGGCCCACGTCTTCGCCGCTGGTGTGGATAAGGCAGTTTGGATACTCGGCCATCAGCATATCATCTATCGGTGTATTTCCACACTTGACGGCGTTATATTCATCTTCATCCGGATTTGGGTTGTAGCCCCACCCGTCACGGATGATTAATACAAACGGTTTATTTTTTAAAGTTACTTTTCGTTTCGTCATAAAAAAGAACCTTTCAGTCAATAGCAATAAAGACGAGGTATTACCTCGTCCCTTAGGGTCCAGCCAAATCAGGTTAATATGATATGAGGCTGCGGCAAATATGTCAAACTTTTAGATAAAACGCCTCAAAGACAGGGTATGGCCAAACACAATTATCTGCCCTTTTGATTATTCCAGAGTAGAACCTGCAAACGCTGAGAAAATACAAACCCGCTTTGCTTGCACATATCCGCTACTATCGCTGATTTAGCTAAAAGTTCATCTCTTGTCTTTGCCTGTGGCATCAGCATTACCTTTTCTGTATTAACATTTCCAAGTTTATCTAAGGTCTGCTGGATTTCGGGTAAGTCGGCCTGTGAATCGACGACAAATTTGAGTTGAAATTGATAGCTATCAATCAACTTGCCCAGGACGGCAAGGTCCAGCCTCGAATCCTTGTGGATTTTGGCAAGCACGGGGTCTTTAGGATTGGAGTTACTCAATTTCGGGCTGATACTCATTAAATCGCAGGGCATATCCGGGATGTATGCTATTCCTGCGGTCTCGATTGTTATGTGTTTGTCGGCGGCTTTTAGCTCCTGCACTAATTTCGGCAAATCTGAATTTATCATCGGCTCGCCGCCGGTTATTACGACGAACTTGCACGGCCATTGCTCGATAGTTTGTGCGATTTTGTCGACGCTATAATCTTGTCCTGCTCTTTGGTCCCAGGCATATTTCGTATCGCACCATCGACATCGTAAAGGACAGCCGGCTAAACGTACGAACACGCTGGGGACGCCAGCTAAAAACCCTTCGCCTTGCAAAGAGTAAAATATTTCGTTTATTATCATTATCGAATTAGATAAATCACTTCAGAAATAAATCCGAAATTCGAATATCGAAATTCGAAACAAAATGTTACTAAATCCGAATATCGAATATCGAAATCCGAAACAAATTCAAATTACCGAAATCCGAATGACCAAAACAAGTTTCGTACTTCGTATTTCGATATTTTAGATTCGTTATTCGATATTTTATATTCGATATTCGACGGGGTCTTCAAGACCTGCTTCGGCGAAGCCCTTTAATCTTAATCTGCAAGAGTCGCATCGGCCGCAGCTTCGACTTTGATCATCCGGATCGTAGCAGCTATGCGTCAGGGCAAAATCGACGCCGAGCTTTATGCCGGCGAGGATTATTTCGGCCTTTGTCATATCTATAATCGGGGTGTGTATTTTGTATCGGCCTTTACGTTCAACTGCGGCTGCTGTGGCGAGATTGGCGGTCTTCTCAAAGGCGGCTATGAATTCAGCCCGGCAGTCAGGATAGCCGCTGTAATCAGTTACATTGACCCCAATGTATATATCAAACGCACCTAATACTTCCGCCCAGGCAAGTGCGTAACTTAAAAAAATCGTATTTCGGGCGGGCACATAGGTTAGCGGAATTAGGTCGTAGTTACCCAAATCGGCTCTGTCCTTAGGTACTTCAATTGTTGAGTCGGTCAGGGCTGAGCCGCCAAAGGCAGCTAAGTCAATATCGATAATGCGATGCTCAGCCGCTCCGAGGGAGTCGGCTATTTTTTTTGCGGCTTCGATTTCCCGCTTGTGTCGCTGGCCGTACCGAAAGGTCAAGACGTAGCACTCAAAACCTTCACTGCGGGCTATAGCAAAAGTTGTAGCTGAATCAAGGCCGCCGCTTAGTAAGATTACCGCTCTTTTGTCAGCCAACGGTTATCCTCCTGCTGAACAGTTTCGCAATAAAGGTTGACCCCGTTAGAAGGAAGCCTTCTAACCGGGTTGAGTTCAAAAACGACACTTACGTGTCGTTCTGAGGCGCAGCCGAAGAATCTCATCTCCTGTGCAGCAAAGAAATTCTTCGCTCCACTGCGTTCCGCTCAGAATGACAGCTTTGCTGTCATTTTACCGATTTGGCCAAATGCTGTCAAAAAGCAAAAAAAGCGATTTTTTGTATGTGTTCTGGTAGGGGCAGGCCCGTGTGCCTGCCAAGGACAACCACATTGGGTTGCCCCTACAAAATTTTTTCCGGCATTGATTATTGCTTGTCTTAAGTGGGGATTTAGGTTATATTATCAAAGCTGGATTTGTAAGAGAGGTAAAAAATGAGCGAACAGGTAGAAATAGAATTGTTCGATAATCCCCGCCCTGAGCGAGAATATTGTATAAATATCAGATGTCCTGAGTTTACGAGCCTCTGCCCTCGAACAGGCCAGCCGGATTTTGGTGAAATTGTCATCGATTATTGTCCCGACAAGTTATGTATCGAGCTAAAAAGCCTGAAGTTATATATGCAAAGCTACCGCAATAAGGGTATTTTTTACGAGGCTCTTACAAATGATATATTAGATGATTTGAAGGGTGTATGCAAGCCACGATGGATGAAGGTTACCTCTCGATTTACACCTCGCGGCGGAATAACTACCGAGGTGGTTGCAGAATATAAGGCAGAGGGTTCCCGCAAGGCGGGGTCCCAAAAATAAGTAATTGAGACTTGCTGATTTCTTTAAAACTGATTAGTCTGAGGGTTCCCGCCTTGCGGGGTCCCAAGAGTAAAGAGACAGAAGTCGGAATAGGAAATTAAGAGGTGCTAAAATGCCAATAAAATTTCACTGTAATCATTGCGGCAAAAAGATAGAGGCCGCTGACAGTGCCGGCGGCAAATGGGGTAAATGCCCGGCGTGCCATAACAGACTTTACGTTCCCAGTTCACACTCCGGCGAAGAGCTAAAACTTGCACCGATAGATGAGACCGATTTGGAAAGAGAAAAACGGCTAATGGCCGAGACGCACAAGCTTACTCAAGACATATTGCAGGAAAGAGAGGTTCCGGAAGCGACGCCTGAGACGATTGGGCCAATTGAGACGGATGGGCCGGTACTTGAGATGAGCGAGAGAGAGCTGACGAAATACATAATTATGTATCTGAGACTAATGGCTGATAGTGAATTATACGAAGCCCACAGAGTAGCGGGTCTGATAGCACCTCATAGTGCCCAGGCGGTGAAGATTCTCGACAAGATAGCACTTAGTGAAATGCCTGAGCCGGAGTTGGCTGATATTTCACAGCTTGCGCTTTCCGGTTCGATAAGGGAACTGCGCGACGAAATAAGCTGACTTTTGGAGAAAATTTAAGAGGCCGGCCGAAGTGGTCCCAAAAAACGCCTTCAATTTGCAAATCTGACCTGATTTTTCCGGTCCACAAAAATTAACATGCCATAGAATCCCTCCAGTTTGGTTGTGATGAAATTGTTTCCTATATTTTATGTGGAAACAGTAACGACAACCAGAGTGAACCCCATAACAACCTGGAGGGAAACTTATTATGGCCAATGAGACAACAGCAGTGCACGTTACCCACGAGACTGTAGGGAAAGTTGGTGGTATAGGCGCCGTCCTGAAGGGCTTTTTCACCTCCAAATCTTACCTTGATGCAATTGACAGGTCAATCCTTGTCGGCCCTTTGTTCACCACTGAAGGCTCTACATCAGAGCGGCTCGGTGAAGATGGCGAAGTGTTTTATTCATCTATTGATGGATTTGTAAACACTGGTTACGCTCAGGCCTTTCGTAGGATAGAAAAATACTTCAACGCAGATATTGTCTACGGCAGACGAACATTTGTTGACAAGCAGACTGGCATAAAAAGCGCACCTGAGGTGGTGCTGGTCGATGTAAGATATATGGATAAGTATCTGGTTAACGAATTCAAAAGATGCCTGTTTGAGGAATTCGGTATCCAAAGCCATTTACATGAACACCTGTGGGAGTACGACCAATATGTCAGATTGGCACCGGTCGCAATTGCCGTGCTAAAAGCGATCGGCGCAGCTAAAGATTCGACAATCGTTATTTCGCACGAGTTTATGGGTATGCCAACGACATTGGCGGCTGTTCTCGAATCTTCCTGTAATTTCAGGACGATTTTTTATGCTCACGAAGTAGCTACTATGCGACGCATTGTAGAGGAACATCACGGGCACGATACAATGTTCTATAATGTTATCAAGCAGGCTCACAATGATGGACTTTTCGTCAGCGAAGTGTTCGGCGACCAGAATTCCTATTTCAAACACGCTCTTGTGGAAGCCTCGAAATACTGCGACCATATATACGCCGTGGGAGATTATGTCGTGGACGAATTGCGGTTCCTCTCCCCGGAATTCGAGGGCGCCAAGATAGATATAGTGTATAACGGTATCCCGGCATATCAAATCACAGTTGGGGACAAGCTTGCATCAAAAGAAAAACTACAGCGGTATTGCCAGAACCTGTTGGGCTATAAGCCGGATTTTGTCTTTACACATGTTACAAGATTGGTGAAAAGCAAGGGAATGTGGCGTGATTTGCGAGTCCTCGAACATGTGGAAAAAGAGTTCAGGGTGAAGGGTAAAACAGCAGTGCTGCTTGTCCTTTCGACTGAAGTTTCACAGCGTCGCAGCAGTGATATCTACAATATGGAATCGGCGTATAATTGGCCTGTGGCCCACCGTGAGGGCTGGCCCGATATGTCCGGTGGTGAGGCAAATTACTATACCGCTGTACAGGAATTCAACGCCAGAAGCAGGAATATAAAAATCATTTTCGTTAATCAGTTCGGCTTTGACCCCAAAAGATGCGGCAAAAGGATGCCGGAAGATATGGAATTTATGGACATTCGCAAAGGCAGCGATGTCGAATTTGGACAGAGCATTTATGAGCCGTTTGGCATAGCTCAGCTTGAAACGCTGACTTTCGGCGGAATATGTGTCTTCAGCAGTGTGTGTGGGTGTTCGGGTTTCCTGCGGGATATAACAGGTGCTGAATATGTTAAGAATATTATTATCGCCGACTATACCAACCTTCAAACACACCCCGATGCTATCCGCCAGGTCGAGGATTTACTGCAGATTGGCCGGTCGGTACGCGACCGGATAGAAGAAAGTGAAAGTGAAAAAGTTGCAATGCAAATATGCTCACGATTACCCAAGAACGAGGCCGAGATTGAAAGTATGATTCGAACCGGCTACGAGCTTGCGAAAAATATGAGCTGGGACGTAGTAGTGAAAAACTATCTACTGAGCAGCCTGAAATCCGTCTGTAAAGAAAAGCCTGACCTGAGAGTAGCCGAAAGGCCGGATAATGCAAAAGTATCAGATGAACTTCACATTTTGTGATTCCTGTTTCGTATTCTACTTCACTTACCACTATTAGCTTTTTCGACTTGACCAATGCCACCGTAGCGGTTAAACTGCTTAGCTGTGGGCGCTACCGGGAAAAAACCAATTATCGGCATTTTAGGCGGTATCGGCTCAGGCAAAAGCACCGTTGCCGCCGAGTTTGCCAAATTAGGCTGTAAGGTCATTGATGCCGACAGGATTGCCCACGAGCTTCTCGATGAGCCGTCTGTTAAGGCCAGAGTAGTCGGCCTTTTTGGCCGGACCGTTTTAGATTCGGAAGGGAAAATTGACCGCGAAAAATTAGCCGGGGTCGTTTTTGTCGATGCCGATAAGCTTCAATCGCTTAACGAGATTATCCATCCTCTTGTTCTGCAGCGGGCACAGGAACTTATAAAGCAATATCAAGCGGATGTAGGGGCGGTTCGCGAACCGCCCCTACGAGCAATCGTGCTGGATATGCCCTTATTGGTGGAAGTTGGCTGGGATAAGCGATGCGATAGGCTTATTTTTGTCGATTGCGAGCAAAAATTAAGGCTCGATAGAGCAAAAAAATTGGGTTTTGACAAAAATCAAGTTAAAATTAGAGAAAATTTTCAGATTTCTCTGGACAGCAAGGCTAACCTCGCCGATAATACGATAGAAAACAATTCTGACTTCTCGGTGTTAGCCAGGCAGGTCACTGATATTTTCTCTTACATTATGTAGGAACCCCGCAAGGCGGGAACCCTATAATGGGTAATACAAAACTATGAAAAGCACGAAGTACGAAATTCGAAGCACGAAACAATATTAAATGACCAAAATCCAAATTACCAAAACAGTTAGTTTTTGAAAATTCGAGCATTTGTATTTTGAATTTGTTTCGAATTTCGATATTCGAATTTCGGATTTATTTCTGAAGTGATTTATCTAATTCGACCCGTTTTTGATATATAGGTTTTATTTCAACTGCCCGCACCTGTGCTACCCGCACAGAAAACGCGGGTACTGGTGTTCAAAGTTCAAATCTTATTGAATTCCTACGCTCGCACCTGCGGTTACGCGAGTGCAGGCGGGAAATTATCCCGCACCAGCTTATATTAGGCTTTCACCTAATGTGAGTTGGTGCGGGGCGATTAAAGTGTTTTAGGGTTCCCGCGAAGCGGGGTCCCTACAAGTGGAAAAGGAGTAATGATGGCTAAAGCCGTAAAGAGCACAACCAAAAAACGCAAGAAAGCAAAGAAAAAGGCCGATGCAAAGGAACTCGCCCCCAAGGGGCAAGCTACCGCCGAACAGGAAGAGCAAGTACCCGTCGCAGAGAAGGACGAAGCCGTGGCAGGGCAGGCTGAGGAAAACTTAGCTGACACCGCAGTCCAAGAGACTGCTGCTGCCCAGACCGAGGATGAAGCACTCAAAGCTAAACTAGCTGAGGAAGAATCCACCCATGCCAAATACGAGAGGATTAAGAAAGGCAACTTGTATTTGACGGATTTGCAGAAACTAACCGTTGCAGAGCTGCACGATATTGCTAAAAATGAAAATATTACAGAATACAGCGCGTTAAAGAAGCAGGATTTGATTTTCAGGATTCTCAAGGAGCGTATTCGCCAGAACGGGCTGATGTACGGTGAAGGTGTGCTGGAAGTTCTGCCGGATGGTTACGGATTTTTGCGGAATACCGATTACAACTACTTGTCATCGTCAGACGACATCTATGTTTCACCGTCTCAAATCAGGCGTTTTGGCCTGCGAACTGGAAACATTGTATCGGGTCAAATCAGGCCGCCGAAGGATTCGGAGAAGTATTTTGCCCTTCTGCGCGTTGAAGCGATTAACTTTGAGAACCCCGACAACCTTGCGGAAAAGGTGGTATTTAGCGATTTGACGCCGCTGCATCCGGAGGAGCGTTTTATACTTGAGACTTCGCCGGAAGAGCTAAATATGCGGATAATTGATTTGGTCACGCCGGTGGGCAAAGGTCAGCGTGGCCTGATAGTTGCTGCACCGCGAACCGGCAAGACAATTCTGCTGCAAAAAATTGCAAATTCCATGAGCGCAAATCATCCCGATGTAAAGCTGATAGTGCTGCTGATTGACGAACGCCCCGAAGAAGTTACGGAGATGGAGCGGAAAACCGCTGATGATGTTGAGGTTATAAGTTCGACTTTCGACGAGCCGGCCGCTCGACACTGTCAGGTGGCCGAGGTCGTTATAGAAAAGGCAAAGCGGCTCGTCGAGTACGGCGTAGATGTAGTAATCCTGCTGGACTCCATAACCCGTCTTGCCCGTGCCTATAATACCGAGATGCCGCACTCGGGCAGAATCTTGACCGGTGGCGTCGATGCCGGGGCAATGCAGATGCCGAAGAAATTTTTCGGCGCAGCAAGAAATATCGAAGAAGGTGGCTCGCTGACTATTTTCGCAACCGCATTAATCGACACCGGCTCGAAAATGGACGAGGTAATCTTCGAAGAGTTCAAGGCGACCGGAAATATGGAATTGCACCTTGACAGGCGTCTGGTTGATAGAAGAACCTGGCCGGCCATAGACATCAGCCGAAGTGGAACCAGGCGGGAAGAGCTGCTGCTCGACCCGAAAGAGCTACAGCTTGTGTATCGTCTGCGAAGGGTCCTAAGCGAATTGAATCCTGTCGAAGCAATCGAGCTGCTCAAAGGCAGACTTACCAAGACCCGAACCAACGCAGAGTTCCTGATGACAATGAACCTCGATTAGACTCCAATAAAAGCACAAAATCACCTGTCGTAAAACAGGCGGAAATGCCTGATTTCTGCTTAATTGTTCGCTTTACATTGTTGTTTGCTTTTATTAGGATAATATTCCGGCCAATGTGTTGTGCCGGAATCTTTTATAGGCGATTATTGAAACCGGAACAGTTATGGGTGAACAGCTCTCGAAAGTTTATGAATCTAAAATTATAGAGCAGCAGGCAAATGAAATATGGTCTGCGCATTCGTATTTTCACGCTGAGCCGCCAGGTGATGGTAAAGACGAAAAGACCTACACCATTGTAATCCCGCCGCCTAATGTTACAGCACCGCTGCATCTTGGTCACGCTTTGAATAATACATTGCAGGATGTCCTGATTCGATTCCGACGGATGCAAAAGTACAACACGCTCTGGATGCCGGGTACCGACCACGCCGGTATCGCTACGCAAACGGTTGTTGAGAAACGTATTCTCTCGGAAGAAGGAAAACGGCGTACCGACTTCGAGCGCCAGGAGTTTGTTGGGCGTGTGCAGGCCTGGAAAGACGAATATGAAGCTCGCATTATCGAGCAGTTGAAGGCGATGGGCTGCTCCTGTGACTGGGAACGAACGCGCTTTACCATGGACCAAGTGTGCGCCAAAGCCGTTCGGGCTGCGTTCTTCAAACTCTTCAAAGACGGGCTGATTTATCGAGGAAAAAGACTGGTCAACTGGGACCCGGCCACTCAGACGGTATTGGCCGACGATGAAGTCGAGCACGAGCTGGTGCAGGGACATTTCTGGTATCTAAGGTATCCACTTGTTGAACCGGTTAATATAGGGGGCGAACAAATTGAATATGTTACCGTTGCCACGACCCGGCCGGAGACGATGCTTGGCGACACCGCCGTTGCGATGAATCCTGCGGATAAACGTGCCGAATATCTGCTCGGCAAGAAAGTGCGGCTTCCGATTGTAGGCCGGGAAATCCACATCATCGCCGATGAGCACGTTGTGCTTCCCGATCCCGACAGCGATGATGAAAAGGCGAGATTTTCGACCGGCTTTTTGAAAGTTACGCCGGCCCACGACCCGGACGACTGGGAAATCGGTCAAAGACACGGACTTCAAATAATCAATGTAATGGCGCCCGATGGCTCGATTAGCGATAAGTACGGCTGGGAGGATGTAGATGAGCCGGAGGCGCAATCCCTGCTCGGAATGGACCGTTTCGAAGCGCGTGAAGCGATTGTCGAATGGTTCCGAACGGAAAAGCTTCTTGAAGATGTTCGCGAATATGCCCACGAAGTCGGACACAGCTATCGCAGCCATGTCCCTATTGAGCCGTATCTGTCCGACCAGTGGTATATTAGAGTTAAAGAGCCTATTGGAAATTTGAGCGTAACATTCGGTGAGGGTCTAATCGAGGGTACCGATGTGCCGGTTAATTCTTTGGCAGGTCTGGCCTTAAAACCACTTCTTGACGGCCGACTACAATTTATCCCGGAACGCTACGCCAAAACCTATCAGATCTGGCTGGAAAACCTCCGAGACTGGCCTATCAGCCGGCAGCTATGGTGGGGACACCGTATCCCGATATGGTCAAAGCTTGGAGGCGGTGGACAATTAGAATATGAGCTTTCAAAATTTCCGGACAAAGTATGCTCTGAGCTTACAGATTCTGAAGATGGTCCCATAACATATATTTGTGTCGCGCCCGGTAATGAGGATATTGAGAAGCAGCTCGAAGCCGATGGTTGGACACAAGATGGAGATGTACTCGATACGTGGTTTTCTTCGGCACTTTGGCCGTTTAGTACGATGGGTTGGCCGGACGATACGCCGGAAATGAAAACATTCTATCCGGGCAATGTACTTTGTACTGCACGTGAAATTATAACCTTATGGGTCTCGCGTATGTTGATGATGGGACAGTATTGTGCCGACGATATTCCGTTCAGTGATGTCTATATCCACGCGATGATACAGGATGGTCAGGGGCGCAAGATGTCAAAGAGCCTGGGTAACGGCATTGACCCGCTGGTAGCTATCGACAGCCATGGCGCTGATGCTATGCGTTTTACTCTGGCCAGTATGACCACCGATACCCAGGATATTCGGATGCCGGTGGAGTCAATGACCCTGCCGGATGGGCGCCAGGCAAATACGTCCCCGAAGTTTGACATCGGCCGAAATTTCTGTAACAAGCTCTGGAATGCCTCGCGTTTTGCCTTGATGAATCTTGAAGGTCTTGACCCTGCCAAATTCGACGCCGACAAAATGGATATTACCGACAGGTGGATTCTCTCGCGTCTGGCTAAAACTATTTCCGAGGTTACAGAGTCTCTGGATAGGTTTAAGTACAGTGAGCCGTTATCGAGCCTTTACAGGTTTTTCTGGAATGATTTTTGTGACTGGTATCTTGAGTGGATTAAACCCAGAATGCAGGATGAGCGGAAAAAGCCGATTGCTCAAAACGTTTTAGCTTTTGTGCTGGACCGGACTCTGCGCCTATTACATCCCTTTGTACCGTTTATCACCGAAGGAATATTCCAGAAAATTAACGAAATCGCGCCAATGAGGGGACTCAAGGGCGTAGCAGAACCTAAAGAAGCAAAAGCATTAGTTATCGCCCAATGGCCGGAAAAGCTCGATCACTTAGTGGATAACGATGTCGAAAAACGAGTTTCAACTGACCAAAGCGTGGTTCGGGCAGTAAGAGATATTATTGTTACCCCTGCTCCGTTAACCCTGAGCGTTTCAGTTAACGCGCCCACTGTCCTTGTCAGGGACTTGCAAGACGATGCCGATATTATTTCTCATATGGTAGGTATTAAGCAATTTACAACAGGACATAATATTGAAAAACCTAAGAACGCTGCTACTGCAATAGTGGATGAAATGCAGATTTACGTTCACAATGTGATAGACCCTGAAGCTGAGCGAGCCAGACTTGAGAAGCAAAAGGAGCAGATCGAAAAGGCTAAAAAGGCGGTGGAGGCCAAATTAGCCAACGAAAATTTTGTTACCAAAGCAAGGCCGGAAGTGGTAGCTCAGGCCAGGGATAGGCTCACCGAGCTGTTAGAACAATTAAATACTGTTGAAAAACACCTTTCGGAATTGTATAATAGTGGATAACTGGATGGGTAGATGAGTAGGGGAGCAAACGAATAAACCCATGTACTCATAAACTCATATACGCATTTACGCATATACGAAGTAAAGGTGGTGCAAAAATGGAAGCGGAAGCCGAATTGTCGCGTATAATCATTAACGAAATGTCCGACCAGCAGATAATTGTCTTAAAAGAGCGTCACGGCCATCGGAGTTTTCCCATCGTTATTGGCATAGTTGAAATTTTTGCAATCGACCGCCGGTTAAAGGGCATCAAGCCCCCCCGGCCGATGACACACGATTTATTGGCTAATGTAATTGAAAATCTCGGCGCAAGAATAGAAAAGATAGTTATAAATGACCTGCGTCACCATACCTTTTTTGCCAAGATTCACCTGAGCGTAAACGGGCGAACCGTCGAAGTTGATTCCCGTCCTTCAGATGCAATTGCCTTAGGGGCGGCGTCGAATGCCCCTATTTATGTGGCTGAGCATGTTTTTGAGCAGACTTCTCAGTGAGGAAAGTCGAAATAATCAGCAGTCCGACGCCGATACAAAGCAGGCTGTCTGCGGCGTTGAAGGCTGGCCAATGAGAATCACGGTAATAGACGTCGATAAAGTCACGGACTAATCCGTTATTAAAAATCCTGTCGTAAAGATTGCCGCAGATACCGGCAGTGAACAGGCCCAGAGCAACGTGAACCAGTTTGTTGTGAGTACCGCTAAAAAGAAAAACCCCAAGGACCACCACCAGGGCGATAACCGAGATGGCTGTTAGGAAATAAGGCTTGCCGGCGAAGATGCCGAAGGCGGCACCGTTGTTCAATGCCCTGACTAATCGCAGGCAGCCATTAATA
>CAYUFX010000093.1:0-20401 GCA_964444135.1 uncultured Pirellulales bacterium
GGCTTTCCGCTATCGCCTTCTCAAAGATGGATGGGTTCGAGGTCATCCCCCGCAGCCCATCCTCCTCAATCAAACGTCGAAGCTCACCGCTTGCGATCAGATCACGTCGGATGTAGTCGAGCCAAATTGACTGACCGAGCGTTCCCAATTTTTTCAAAGGATTGTCTTTCATGATTTTGCCTCCTTATTTTCCAGTGCCGAAACTTTCGCCAGGCGGCGTTGGAATCGCTCGGCGCCGCTGAATTTAGCCTGAAGAAATGTTTTTACCAATTCCCATGCGAACGCATGGCCGACCACGAGGCCGCCAAGGCAGATCATGTTCATGTCGTCGTCCTCAACTCCTTGATGAGCCGAAAAAGTTTCATGAATCAAGCTCGCACGTACACCTGCCACTTTGTTGGCGACAACGCAAGCACCAACACCACTGCCGCAAATCGCCACTCCACGGTCAACCTTGCCATCGGATACTGCTTTAGCCAGCGGAACGACAAAATCAGGGTAATCATCTTCTGGGTTTAGGCCAGAGGCACCAAAATCCATGACTTCATAACCTAAATCACGCAGGGCCTTTGCCAAAAGTTCCTTTAGCTCAAAACCTCCGTGGTCAGCGGCAATTCCAACACGCATCATGTTATTTTCCAGCAGCTATTAACGCACCTAACACAGCACCGATTATTGTGCTTATAATCGGATTACTGGTTAAAGGGCATGTACCGGAGGTGCATTTACCCAAGTAACCAACCAAAAAGCCTATACCACCTCCTATTATTGCACCTATAATAATTCTCATTTTCACTACCTTTATTTCGCATACCGCAGAGCAACCAAAACATCCTCAATTAAATTACTGTCATACATTTCGTATCTACTTCTTTCCTCCAACTAATTTCCAGTTACAGCCTTACCCATTGCGGCCTTAATCATAAAATACCGACTAATACCATCAAGGCAGACCATGCCTTTTACACTTCCTTTGTCGACAACTGCAACGGCCGTTTTCTGCTTTGACAGTAGCGATCTGTAAATGTCCTCAAGTGGTGTCTGTGGATTTACAAAAGCGAAATCACCGTCCATCACTTCGGAAACCGGGATATCAAGACCTTTCTCATGAACACTTGACAAGATGCGATCACGAGTAAGAATTCCCTCAAGCCCCTTTTCTCCGATAACGGGGAAGTCTTCCTGACATCCGTGATAGAATTGTTCTAGAGCCTCCGAGAGCATCTGTTCGGGACGCAAAGCACGGTATTCTCGCATCATCACTTCGCTGGCAGGAACATCGTGCAGTAAAGATTTAAGAATTACTTGCTGTTTTTCACTCCCGGCACCGATATGCAAAAACAATCCTATTATCGCGAGCCACCAGTTGAAAAATATCCCGAACAGTATGAATAGCATTGCCAGACCCTGCCCGATTGTCACCGCTACAGAAGTTGCTTGTACATAGTCCATTCTCGTAGCCAGGATTCCCCTCAAGACTCTTCCCCCGTCCATAGGAAATGCCGGAATCAGGTTAAAAATAGCAAGCATAATGTTTACACCAATCAGTCCGGCAAAAAATGACCTTGCGGAATCCGGGTATAAATTTGGTGCCCCAACTCCCGTCCAGTGACCAACAAAAAGGAACAGGATAGCCGCAATAGCCAAGTTAATCAAAGGCCCTACAATCGACATGGCAATTTCCTGAGAAGGCTTCTCGGGCATCTCCTCCATGGTCGCTACACCGCCGATGGGCAGAAGAGTGATACTCTTAGCCTCGTTGCCAAAACGACGGGCAATCAGGCTATGGCCTATTTCGTGGATGAGGACACATACAAAAACAGCACATATGAATAGTGTCGCCAGAATAGCGCTACGGAAATCCCGCTGATTCAATACCGAAATGAAGATGAAAAACAGAAGAAGAAAAAAAGTAATGTGGATTTTGAACTTAATTCCAAATATCTTGCCGATATTAATAGACCATCTCATAATTAGTTGTTCCTTTTAGTTTGATATTTCAGAAGAATTTTATATCCGTTGTCAACATAAATGAGATTAATTATGCATTCAAGGAGAGAACAAATTATATCTAGTTAGATGAACACGAATTCCTGTCCATCTATTCTATAATTCTCCAATTTAATCAAGTTATACTTCCAAAACAGCCAGTTACTCAATCTATAGGACTAATTTAGCCCTATAGATGGCCAATTCTGTTATCTTTTAGCTCCCAGGAAATATGCTCTGTATCCCAGAACAAATTAAAACTTCACAACAATAAATTGAGAGATTTGCCCTCGCCGGACAAGAAAAATGACTTTCTTATTCTGCATCGATTTTTGCATAGCCTTATCAAACTCATCAACAGTACTAACCGGCTGCTGGTTAACGCTTTGAATCAAATCACCAGGCTGGATGCCTGCTTGTGCAACAGCTCCACCGGGCACAACTCTGGAAACAATTACGCCTTCACCTAATGAGTAGCCAAATTGTTGGGCAATGTCTTTTGTGAGATTCTGGACTTCAATTCCCAGTGTTTCTTGTGATTGTTGCGGTATAGAAGGTTGCTTAATTTGAGAAATCCCAGATGCACGCTCTGTAAGAGTTACTTCGACATCGATTGTCTTTCCGTCCCTCATGACCAAAAATCTGACCCTATTGCCCGGTCTGAGTATGGCAATATCATTTCGAAATGAGTCATACGATTCAATCTTCTTGCCATTCATTTCCAGAAGGATATCATGGCTTTTGAGTCCGGCCTTCTCCGCAGGTGAGTCTTTTTCTACATATGCCACAATAACACCCTGTCTATCCTTGAGTCCAAGAAGATCAACCATATCTTCCGTCACATTCTGTCCATAAATACCTAAATAGCCACGGATAACCTTCCCTTGTGTCTTTAATTGCTCCTCAATATTACGAGCCATATTAACTGGAATGGCAAAACCAATTCCCATATACCCGCCGCTTTGACTGAAAATAGCCGTATTGATCCCAATGACCTGACCGTCCAAATTAATCAGAGGCCCGCCTGAATTACCGGGATTAATAGCGGCATCTGTCTGGATAAAATCTTCATAAGCAGCTATATGAACATTGCTGCGCCCAACGGCACTTATGACACCAACCGTTACAGTCTCATTCAAGCCGAACGGATTGCCGATGGCAATAACCCAGTCGCCAATCTCAATCTTATCTGAGTCCCCTAAGGATAAAACCGGGAAGTTATTACCATCGATCTTAACCAACGCCACCTCAGAATCCGGGTCAGTGCCTATGAGCTTGGCGTTCTCAAATTTTCGGCCATCATTAAGCTCCACTGTAATTTTATCGACATCTCCAACTACATGGTTGTTAGTGAGGATATAACCATCCTTGCTGATGATAAAGCCGGACCCTTGGCCTTGCTCATGGTATTTTTCCGGGCTCTGTGATTGAGGTGGCAACCTATCTCCAAAGAACCTTCTCAGCAAGTCATCGTCAAAGAGGCCAAAGGGATCATTGAATCCGTAAGAACCACCAAATCCCATTGGACCAACCTCGATTGCTTTTTCCACTTTAATAGACACGACTGCCGGCATTGCTGCTTTGGCGGCGGTAGAAAAAGCACTGGACAACTCCTTAGCCGACTTTGTTCCCGACTGAGCGACCACCGGGCCGGTAAGGCTCAACATTAATCCCAGTGATATCGTTAAAATTACGATACTCTTGAAAATATTTTCTTTTTTTCTACAGTTTCTGTTCATGACAAATTTCCTTTCTTTGAAAAAGATGTAAACTTAGAGCCTGTATTGAATTATGTTTATATAAAGTCACCTGTTTTTGTTTTACAGTCACCAATGACTCACAACACACTCTGTGATATATTAATGAAGTCTGCAAAGGATGGCTCGATTCCTACACTGATTTGCCCGGTTGAATCCCTTCTCTGATCCAATCTTGTGCCTTGTCCGCCTTGTTCACGTCGAAATATTTCACCTTGGCGGTGGTAAAAGGCTTACAGAATATGCTCATGCCTTTTTCCCACTTCCTATCGCCAACCATCGCAAGACGCTCAATATCTTTAAAATGCTTGATATCGAACTTGATATCCTGCCATAGAGCCCCTGCATTCCAGCCATGAAAGTCCTCCATTTCAAATAGAATGCGGACCTTCCCAAAGCGCTGAATAAGCTGCTCCACTTTTGGGACCAAGGCTTCATAATCCTCTTTGGTGAGTTTTCCCGTAGCTTTTACTACGAGCACTTTCGCCTCATCAGTCTCTTGAATTTCTACTGCCATTTTTCTAACTTCCAATCAAAAAATTTAATACATGTTCTACCAGCAAGCCTATACGAAACATGAAACTCCGGATATGTCGTCGTATAGCAATTGAGGTTTGACCACCGGGTAAATGGACCGGACAGTCGCATATACTGTAGCGAGCTTTCATCAATCCGTTTGTTCGACAAGGTAGTTCTGTGTACCCATCTGTTGGATCTGATCAAGCTGCGCTTCAATCCAGTCGATGTGATTCTCTTCATCGACGAGGATTGATTCGAGCAGTTCGCGCTTACCGTTGTCACCAAGTTCAACAGCGAGCCGAATGTCCGCGTTACAGACCTTAATGGCAGTTTCTTCAGCCTTCCAATCATTCTTATGCTGTTTGTCCACGTCAGCGCCGATGCTGATCTTGTTCAGCTTGCTTACGATTGGCCTTCCTTCGAGGAAAATGATCCGAGCGATGACTTTCTCGGCGTGTTTCATCTCGTCAATAGCTCGCTTCTGTTGCACCTCATGCAGATGCTTATAGCCCCAATTCTCACACATTTCGGCGTGAACAATGTATTTGGTTGACAGCCGTTAGTTCATCGCCCAGACGGGCATTGAGTTTCTCGATAATCTTCTCTTGACCTTTCATGCGTTTACTTCAAATCGAATTATTTGACCAATATTGACTGTGTGTACCCAATGTGCATCAGGTGCACACAACCAATCACACACGCCGAGCAACCTGAAATACATCTGATTTTTTCACCGGCGCGTTCTTCCGAAATCCTTGCCTTGCACAAAAGACGACCGGCCCAGGCTGCCCATTTAGACGCTCGGCTGTAGTCGACTGTACATATCCATACATTAATAACCTGATTGACTTACTCACCTTTGACCTTGACCTTGGTAGGCTTGGCCTTCGGCGACTTCGGCAGCTTCAGCGTGAGTACGCCGTCTTTGCACGCCGCTTCTATCTTGCCTGCATCTATCTCACTTATGAGATTCAGGTCGCGTCTAAAGCTGCCGTAGGACCGCTCTACATGATAGAAACCCTTTTCCTTTTTCTCTTCCTCCTGCTTCTTTTCGCCTTTGATGGTCAGGACATTTCCGTGAACGGAAATATCGATATCCTCAGGCTTACAGCCGGGTATCTCAGCCTTGACGATGAACTCATTATCGTTTTCTGCGATGTCAAGTGCAGGCCAGCGACTGCGACCCCATGCAGGCCAGTCCCAATCTCCAAAGAAACCGCTGATCAAATTGTCCATCTCGTCATGAAGTCTGGCTAATTCGCCTCTATCTCTTTTTCTAACAGGTAACAAAGCCATGTTCTTTACTCCTTTTCTTATAAACAGTAGTATTTTTTTGGAACTCAAACCTTACGGTTTGGACTCTCTAAAGTTTTAAAGGTTTGCAGAGGTTCTCGGCCTTGTTGGCTTTTGAGCCACAGTTCTCGCATTCGTACTGCGGATTCTCAATCAACGTTTTAAACTTTTTCGGATTCTTCTTATCGAAGCCCTCTGCCTTTAACGCACAGATGTGCATTTTGTGCTCTTTCTTTTTACAGTCTGGATTACCCGCCATAATAATAACCTCCTATCTGTGTTAACAAGTCACTTGAACGTTGAAGCTTCTTATGTGAACACTTCACGTCAGAGATTCTTTGGAGCGTCCACTTACTTACCTTTACCTTTGACTGTAGTCTTTAGTACTGTACGGACAGCTTGGGCAGCATCGCTACCTATCTCTTCGGCGGCCTCGATCGCACCGGCGGTGGCGTGCTCAATTGCTTTTGCCGTATCGACTCCAATTTCTCCGGCTGCCTTAGCCGCTCCATCCACTGCCGCTACGGCGGTCTTCCCAACATCTGCCCCGACCTCAGATGCACCTTTGACTACTCCCTTGACTGCGGACTTAATAGCCAAAAAGACATCTTCGCCGGTTTCCGTGGCTGCTTCGACCGCCCCTGTGAGGATCTGAGCAACGGCCTTTTCGGTTGCAACCGCTACTTGAGCCACACCGTCAACAGTCACAAGCAGCACGTCTGCGGTAGCCTTAACAATGGATGCAGCCGTTTCCCCTGTACCTTTGATCGCCCCGATTACTGCCCATTTTGCGGTTCTACCAATTTTTGATAAAGTTGACTCTGCCATTTTTGGGTCTCCTTAAACAGTTTCATTCCTTATTAAACGATAAACAATCTGCAATAATTATTCTTACCATTCAACATTAATTAGACTAAAAATCTCTTTATGAGGTTCGACATGCTAAAGCAGCTTGCCAAGCTTGTCTATTTCCTGGCCGATCTTCTCTATGGCTTTGCCAACCTCTTCGGCCATCCAACCGGTTCCCTCAACGAGCTTCCCTGCAAGCAGACCTACATCCTTGATGGCCCTTACACTAACAGCCTCAAGCTCATGTCCTGCCCAGGCAAAACCATGCTCTAGATGAACCGCTGCCGCCTTGAGCGAATGCCCCGTTCTGCGCACATCATTCTTCGCCTTGTATTCAATTGCCTTAAGGTAATGATGTTTTGCAAGAGCATGATGCGCTTTGGCAAAGGCGCGGTCGAGAGTCTTGGCCGACGTTACCGTGCCCTTTTCAACGTTATTTGCCAGCTTTTCAAGTTCTGCCACAGATGCGATCAGTCCTTTCCTGCCTTCTGTCGTTGCCCGTGCGGCCTGGAGTCTAAGGAAGGCTTCACCTTTGCGAATCTCCTCGGCAGCGGCCTTGTAATCTTTTTTTAGAAAACTTTGACGTGCCTTGTGGAAATGCTCACCGGGCAACTCCACAAACTGGAGCAGCACATCCTCCTCCACAAGCACATACCCCTCCGGCGTTTTAGGCTTGGCTGACTCGGCTGCCTGCGCCGACTTTTTACACCCTATTAGCCCAACCCCAGAGATAACCAACGCGATCATTAGGGCAATCGAAAGCTTAACAGTTCTTCGACACATAATACACCTACCTTTCTTTATTGAGTTAATCCTTCTACAAGAAACAATACTCTATGCAACACTAACGCTTCACACCGACTTGTTCAGATACCGACTGGCTTCTCCGACTTCTCTGTGTGGTGGACGGTCGACTCGATAGCTTCTGTGCCTTCAATGATCTCCTTGGCCTTGGCCACCTCGTCAGCGGTACCATGCGCGATAACAAGATACTTGCCTCCTTTAATTGCCGTCTCATATTTCAACACGCTATTCTTGGGTATGCCGATACTGAACAGGCCCGCACCAAGGGCGCTCACGCCACCGACAACCGCCGCGCCTTCCAACGCTCCAATGATCCAGGTCACTAGTGGGCCTCCTACCAAAATAGGGCCTATGCCAGGAATGGCAAAAAAGGCCGCTCCGAATAAAAGTCCCCAGATTCCGCCCCAGAATGCTCCCAGCTTGCCCCAGTACTTCATACGGTCGCCCGTGTTGTAGTAACCAACGACGTGCTCCTCTGTATGGTAGTCTTTCCCAATGATGGATAGTTTCTTCATAGGAAAATCGGACTTCTGGAGCTCTTTGACAGCCGCCTCTGCTTCTGTGTGTGCATTGAAGGTGGCAACAACTACGTTTTTTTCAGACATGTTTGGTCTCCTTAATAATTATGTTGTTTCTTTTCAAGTTTCATTATTTCCTGGCCAATGCAGTCTTCTGCTTTTACTTTGTTCTACAAAGCTCTCATGAATTCCACGAGATCGGTCTTTTCCTCCTCAGTGAGTTTGGTTCCAAGTATAAGATTAAAGAACTCCACCGTATCTTCCAACGTAAGCAGCCGTCCGTCATGGAGGTAGGGCGGGGAATCCTTTATCCCTCTCAATGGAAAATTCTTGATTGGTCCGTCTGACGCAGCGTATCTGCCATTTATCATCTGGGGCTTATAGAATCGCTCGGTTCTCAGGTTGTGCATAAGATTATCAGTATAATAAGGCGGCGTATGACACGCAGCACAGGTGCCCTTTCCGAAAAATACAGCTTGGCCGTGCATCTCAGCCTTCGTAGCCTTACCGGGATCTATTTTCCCGAAAACATCCAATTTAGGAGCCGGCGGGAAGTCCAGAAGCGCCTGGAATTCAGCCATGAAGTGAACCTGGCTGCCTCTTTCGAGAATATTAACGCCTTTCTTGGTGGCGATAACTGGATCACCGTCGAAATAAGCCGCCCGCTGCTCAAACTCGGTGAAGTCCTCAACAGTCTTAAGGGCCCGCTGTGATCCGAACAGGCGCTGGATATTAACACCCCGTAGTGATGGGGTATCGAGCCGATGGCGAAACTCCTGGGGGCGGATGTCACCTACAAGGTGCGTAGGGGAAGCCGTATGTCCATTGGAATGACAGTCAAAACAGGTTACTCCCCTACTCGGCTGATCGCTGCGACGGTCCTCAGTTTGATTGAACTGCTGCTGCGGGAATGGCGTAACCAATAGACGAACTCCTTCGAGCTGTTTTGGATTAAGTATCCCGTCAAAGAGCTTATAGTAATTATTAATAGTTACCACATTTCCCTGTGAGACATCGCCGAGGTCGGGACGCGTGGTAAGATAGATCGCAGCAGGATACTCTGGGAGAAAGTAGTCCGGCAGGTCAAAGTCAAGATCAAAACGTGTTAGATCCCGGCTCTCTTGCTTTTTGATTTCATCTATAACAAACTTGGGGAAAACCATGCCGCCTTCACCGTGATTAGGATGAGGTAGCGGCAAGAAACCTTTCGGAAACACGCCTTTTTCATGGATTTCCTCCGGTGTCATTTCTGCGAGCTTTTGCCAAGTTGTTCCTGCAGGCAGTCTTACGCGTACGCCTTCCTGGATGGGTTTGCCGCGAGACATAGTAACATCGTTGGCTGGCCTGTTCGATAGATCATACCTTTCGCCGAGCAAATCCATCTGGCGCTTCATGACTTCGGCCTTGGCAGCTTTCATTCTTGCCTGAATGGAATCAAAGTCTTCGGTGATAACAACTGGTGAATAGCTTGATTTTCTCTGGATTGGTGTTTTGGCATAGGTTAGCCCAATCTCAGAGATAACCAATGCAATCGTTAGGGCGATCGCAAGCCCAACAGTTCTTCGATACATGATACACCTACCTTTCTTTAATAAATAAATCCTTCTTTAGAATATATCACTCTATGGAAAACTAACGTTTCCCGTTAACCATTCAAGGGCCGACAGACTTTGCAAACTTCTCTCCGTGGTGGATGGTCGACTCCACAGCTTCTGTACCTTCAATGATCTCCTTGGCCTTGGCCACCTCGTCAGCGGTGCCATACGCGATAATTAATTGTTAATCCACAAAACTGTGGAGCCTTGCGATTCTTGTCTACCAAGCTAAGCGAGATTTGCTTCTGCAAATTCTCATTTTCCGGACTCTTGAATCACGGCCTAATAATAACGTAGGCCAGGCATGTGTAAATCGGGGTAATATCTGTTTTTTATGTCCATCAGAACACGCATATTCTTGTAGGGGAAAACCACTACGGTACTACTACCAAAACTCCTCTCAGGCCTTCCTCAGGAGAATCCTATGTTAGTTAGACAGCTCAAAAAAATGAATATTGGGGTTGACAACTCGGCTAATTTTGTTAGACTTATGTAGAATTGATAGTCTGTGTTTTTTGTACGGAATTCGAGAAATGTCTGCCAGAAAGGACATTGCCGAGCAAGGGCTGTGGGCTGAGGAGCGTCACTTATTGGCCGCAATCGTACACGACTCCAAAGATGCCATAACGGTACAGGATTTTGATGGCAATATAAAGCTCTGGAACCTTGGGGCGGAACGGATATACGGTTATACAAAAGCGGAGGCCTTCAAGATGAATGTACGTGAAATTGTCCCCGATCATAGGCTGGACGAAACCTTGGCGTTCATGAAGAGATTGAGGGAAGGAGAAGAACTCCGGTCGTTTGGTAAGAAGGCTTGTGATTAAAAAATCATTCTGGTTTTCCAACATTGATAATTTAAGCCCATTCGCTACAATTATCAATACGATTAACTCTCATTTTTCGCAAGTTCTTACGATGGGGATGTGAAAAATGGAAAAAGACGCTTCAACATCGCATAGAAAAGAGCAAAAGGGGCCCGAAATAGGTCGCCAAAGGCTTAGAAAACGCATGAAAAAACAAGCAAAGGTGCTTAGAGATGTAACAGAAAAGCTTCGGCAGACCGAGCAAACTTTGCAGGAAAGTGAAGGTAAATACCGCCAGCTTGCGGAGAACGCTGATTGTATTATTATTCGCAGAACGCCGGATGGTCGAATTACGTTTTTCAATGAATTCGCCCAGAAGTTCTTCGGTTACACCGAGCAGGAGATTCTCGGTAAAAATATTGTTGGTACAATCGTGCCTGAAATCGACACCACAGGTCAAAACCTTGTGAGAATGATTAAAGACATAGGGCTTCAGCCGGAACGCTATGCAACCAATGAAAATGAAAATATGCAAAAAAACGGCGAGCGTGTCTGGATTGCCTGGACGAACAAACCAATTCGTGACGAACAGGGAAATATTATGGAAATCCTTTGTGTCGGCCGCGACATCACGGATCAGAAGAAGGCCGAGCAGGCGCTGCTGGAGTCAAAGCAACAGTTGAGCGTAAGGAGCCAGATCGCAGAAATCTTCCTTACTGTTCCCGACGACGAGATGTACGGAGAAGTATTGCAGGTCATTCTGGAGTGCATGAAAAGCAAGCATGGGATCTTTGGATACATAGACGAGCAGGGAGTCTTAATCATCCCATCCATGACCAGGGATGTGTGGGAACAGTGCCAGGTTCCTAATAAGTCAATTACATTCCCCCGCGAGAGATGGGGTGGCATCTGGGGTCGTGCCCTCACAGAGAAGAGGAGTCTTTATGCGAACGAAGGCCTACATGTACCCGAGGGACATATTCCTATAACAAGGGTTCTGGTTGTACCCATTATGTATGGTGGAGATGTAATTGGGCTTTTGGAAGTCGCCAACAAAATAACTGACTATGGCGAGAAGGAGCGGGAGTTCTTGGAAACTATCGCTGGCCACATAGCGCCTGTCCTAAATGCGAGATTGCAGAGAGATAGAAAGGAGGGAGAGCACAAGCGTGCCAAAGAGGCACTTCGCAAGGCGCGCGATGAGCTGGAAATACGAATTCAGGAAAGGACCGCGGAGCTTAACAAATCGAACGTACTGCTAAAGCGAGAAGTTTTTGAGCGAAAAAGAACCGAAGAAGTGCTGGTGGAAACAAGCGAGATTGTGGAAAAGATGTTCTCTACCACCCATCTTTGTATAGCTTATATGGATACCGATTTCAACTTCATCCGTGTAAACCGTGCTTATGCGGAGTCGGACGGCCGCAATGAAAAGTTTTTCATGGGCAAGAACCATTTTGAAATTTATCCCAATGAGGAGAATGAAGCGATTTTTCAGCGTGTGGTGGAGACGGGTGAGCCGTACGTTGCTTACGCAAAGCCATTTGTATATGCCGGACATCCTGAACGTGGCGTAACATACTGGGACTGGACCCTTCATCCGGTAAAGGATTCTCACGGAAAAATAGATGGACTTCTTCTATGTCTTGTTAATGTCACTGAGCGCAAACACCTTGAACAAGAAATCCTTGGAGTGAAAGAGAAAGAACGAATGCAGATAGGGCGAGAGCTGCATGACAGTATGGGCCAAATACTCACGGGTATTGCTGTAAAAAGCAAGGGATTAGAACTGAAGCTAAAAGATAAATCGCTTGACGAAGCAGAAGAGGCAGCAAAATTATCAAAACTTGCCAATAAGCTGATAACCCAGATGCGCAGCCTTGTCAAAACACTTCATCCTATCGATCTTGAAGCCGGCGGCATAAACTCGGCATTACAAACATTAGTCTCTAATACTGAAAAACTATTGGGATGCTCGTGTCAATTTAAGTCTGAAGAACCTGTCGTATTTAATGACCCGGTTGAAGCCAAACAGGTTTATCGTATCGCTCAGGAAGCTATTACCAATGCGATTAAACATGGTAAAGCAAAGAACATTAGTGTAGAGTTGACCTCGGACAAAGACAAATATATCTTATCGGTCAAAAACGATGGAAAGAATTTTCCAAAGGTCTTAACTAAGAAAAAAGGGCTCGGGTTGAAAATTATGGAATACCGCAGTAATATGATAGGAGGCTCCCTTGACATTCACAAAGGTGATAAAGGCGGTACAATAGTAACCTGTGCATTTACAAACAAATAAAAGGCATTAATCTCACTAAAAAAATATTATGGCAACTGTCAAAAAACAGGCTAAAAAGAACGAAACAAAAACACAGATACTGCTGGTCGATGACCACCCGGTAGTACGAGATGGACTTACTACGATTATCAACCATCAACGGGATCTTAATGTATGTGGTGGTGCTGATGATGCTCACCAGGCACTGAAGGCTATCAGTGAATTGAAGCCTGATATTGTTGTTGTGGATATATCTCTAAAGAACTCAGACGGAATTGAACTTACTAAAAGTATTAAAGCCAAATACCCTAAATTACGTGTCCTTGTCCTCTCAGTTCATGATGAATCGATATATGCCGAGCGAGCCCTTCGAGCGGGTGCCAGGGCCTATCTTATGAAGGAAGTAGTATCTGAAAATATCGTGAAAGCAATTCGTTCCGTTTTAAAAGGCGAAATATACGTCAGTGACACTATTTCAAAAAAGTTCCTGCACAAAATTGCAGGTGACAAGGCAGCCACAACAAAAACACCGATCGAAAATCTCAGCGACCGCGAATTTGAAATTTTCCGTCTGATTGGCGTTGGCTATAAAGCCTCTCAGATGGCAAAGAGACTTCATCTGAGTGTAAAAACAATTGAAACTTATCGCGGACGGCTTAAAGAAAAACTGAACATTACTGATGCCTCTAAACTGCTGCGATATGCCATTAAATGGGTGAGCAGCGACGACAAGAAGTAACTAAGCTAAAATTTATAACCATACCATCGACTTCTTTTTTTACAGCTATTCGTCCTTACAACCTTCTTTCCTGATTTTGTTGTAGGTATTTTCACCTTCATAAGAAAGCGTAACATCACCTACAACAAAAACAGGTTTGCCACCGATTCACAAAAGCAAAATCCCTGCTATTATATCAATGTGACGTTAAAAATAAAAAAACCGGTTTTTTGCGTAAGAAAGGTTAGTTTATGAAACTTGGGGTAATGTCAACAGGGCCAACTCTCGAACACTACTTGGGAGCACAGGCCAGGCGTTCCGGATACTTGCTGATTGTTGACCTCGACACAATGCAGTATTTAACGGTACAGAATCCTATTCGTGCTCTGCATGGGCATGGGGCGGGAACACTATTCGCACAGGTACTTGTGCAAAATAGTGTAGACGCCGTCCTGGCAGGAAGCTTTGAGCCCGCCATACACCAAACTCTGCGCAAAAACGGTGTAAAGGTTTTTTGCCACGAGAGAGGGATAGCTTATAAAGTCATTGAAAAACTCAAACAGTCATACCTGTCCGCAATTTCTTGAAAAATGGGAAGGCCAACTCTTATGCACGAAGCGAAAAAGCAACACGAAACCAGTCCAGGAATTAAGAGAATCTTGATTGTTGATGACCACCCTGTGGTCCGCCAGGGATTGGCACAGTTTATCAATCAGGAACCTGGCCTTGAGGTGTGTGCAGAAGCCGGAAATGTTAAAGAGGCTTTAGAGGCCATTGAAAAGCAAAAATTTGATTTGGCTGTTGTCGATATGTTACTGGAGAACACAACCGGCATTCAAGTTACTAAAATCCTTAAATCGAGATGCCCTGGTTTGCGCGTTCTGATACTCTCCATGAGTGATGAGCCGTATTATATCAAAGGTGCCTTTCAAGCCGGCGCCCAAGGATATATCACCAAAGAGGAGGTGGCGGAGGAAATCATAAATGCAATCCGCCAAGTCCTGGACAGCAAGATTTACCTGAGCGGCCGTGTAGCTCAGAAGTTCCCACGCAGAACGCTCGACAGGATCAGGGCAGGCGATTTGGAAGACTCAGTATGGGAATACTGACTATGCTGACTGTACTATGAGCAACACGCATCAGTCGAGGGAAAGCCGGCACAGAATGCAATGTTGCACTTGAATCAAATAGTGAGCCCTAAAAGAAAGTATTCTGGCAGTTCAAGCAACAAACAGGAAAAACAACGACACTAAACATATTTGGAGCAACACAAGGGAGTATTGTCCATGCCATACAATATTCGAATCGTAAGCACATACCCCGTAGGGTACAAAAACTCATATCCGGGTAGAATCCGGGCGAGTAGCCAGTGGTTGTGAACCCTTGCAACTCATATGAGCTGAGACTAATTTGATCGGATGACAACAAAGTCACCCTGTGTCGGTTCTCAGTTCCAAATCATACTATCTCCCAAGCGAGCATAAACCATTCCCACGACCTTGCTTGCGAGTTGGAGCTATCCTTTCTTGGAGCAACGTTACTCAGGCCACTCTTCGAATGTATGATTTCAGTAACCCACCCAAGAATTCGTGACACTGTATATCACTCGTATACACCGAGTTACTATCAAAATCCTGTGCATTGCCACCCATCTGGTGACCGAGCTGTTCCGGGACGCAATTCCCAATACCCTGATGTGGCCTGTGTTGGTTGAAAAAGTCTTTGTATTTATCGAGTACGTACTGGAGTCTGTCCAACCCGAAGATAATCAGATGGTTCAGGCATTCTTCACGCAGACTTCGAATCCAACGCTCAGCAAAGGCATTGGCGTTGGGAGCTTCGTACGGAGTTCGAACGGGCTCAAGGCCTGTGTTCTTCAGCATGATGTCAAAACCTTCTGAATAACACCGGTCGTTGTCATGGAGGAAGAACCGAGGCTCAATGCCATATTCATCGCATTCCCACAGCACGTGACGGGCTTGTTGCTTGAGCCATCCCGCATTGGGTGAGAAGGTAGCTTGAACAAACAGGATTCGGCGGCTGCGCAGATGCAGGACGAAGAACACGAACGCCCTCTGAAGGCCTTTCAGAGTCCAGATTTCTTTGGTAAGGAGGTCGGCGCAAAGAAAAACGTCCGCATGTCGAGAAAGGAACTCTCGCCAAGTCAATCCTTTGCGATCAGGCGATGGAGGCAAACCGTTTCTCCTCAGGACGTTGGCTACGGTGGTTTTAGAAATCTCAAAGCCTAACTTCTTCAGTTCCCCTTGGATCTTCTTATAACCTCAGACATTCTCTCTTGCAATTTGACAGATCAACTCCTCGACATTCCCAGGTGTTCTGAGCCTACCAGGCTTTCTCTTCCTTCTTTGGGAGTAATCCCACTTTGCCTTTTCAAGTCTTCGCTGCCAGGCAAGGATTGTAGTGGGCTTGACGATGTTGACAACTGTTTCCATGAGCTTCCTACCCATTGCCAGAGCAGCATCCACAAGCGATCTTCGCTCATCATCAGTAAATCGAATCCGACCTGGGAGTCTCGACTTAAGGATCTTGTTTTCCAAACGGAGATATTCGTTTTGTAGGGTCAACTCCCGGCACAGTAACCGAGCAATCGTGGCAATCACTGGCAAGCTAAGCCACTCGGCCGGTTGATTAGAAGGCGTTTCTATGGGCATCAATATCCTCCATGCACAACTTGAATATCAAAGGCTTAGAGGATAACATAAACGATTGATTTAGCAAAGGTTAATTCTGCTTTCCGATCTGCGTATGAATAAATGTACCCTACGAGTTACATTCAACTGTCGATACTCAAAAAAAATACCTAAACTAACACTATACGACCCTATGAATCTGAACCTGTCAACAAATATTTCTAATATTTTCAACTTTAAGCATCTGCTAATGAGGTAGTTTGCCCAGAAGAAAAGGCAAAGGCAAAAACCTGGAGCTTCAGATACCGGTGTATGAAGTGATGCAGACCAACAGCCGATTGGGCCAGAGAATACTTTCTATTCTGATGCAGGGCATATCGAGCCGGTCGTACAAGGAAGTCCTGCCAAAGATGGCTGAAACGGTTGGTGTAAGCAAATCAAATGTCAGCAGAGAGTTCATAGAATCCAGCGAACAGCAGATGCAGGAATTTGCTGAAAGAAGGTTTGATGACAGGGATATTCTTATCATCTATATTGATGGCATCCGAGGCAGGCGTATCCCGGCAATTATCCCGGCAGGAATTTTCTACCTTACACCGGGGCGGTAGAAATTAAAACGCTAGGATACACCGAAATTCCGTCCCCCGCTCCGGACGCTGTGTATCACTTCGTCTGGACTTTTCCCCATACTGCCAGTATTTTAAGGTTTGAGTTTTCGGGCCAGGGACTGCAAATAATTCAGGATGAAAGCTGGGGTCTGGACAATGTGAAGGTTATGATTTCTCTGACTATTGACTTCAACGGCGATGGAAAGGTGGACATCGAGGACCTGGTTAGGCTTGTTCAATACTGGGGACAAGATGAGCCGTTAGTTGATATTGCTCCGCCGCCTTTTGGTGACGGAATAGTTGACATAAAGGACCTGGAACTTTTTTTGATATACTGGAACGAAATCTCGCCTGAAACAGTTATTTACATGCAATAACTCTGCCATTCGAGTCTGAACGTCAGGAGGAAAGGAGAGAATAAAGTGGCTCATAAAGCAAATCTGAGAATCTGCCTGACAATATCTATATTTTTGCCGGCGATGGCCGGACTGGCACAGGCTGCCACGATTATTGTTGGCTCTGGACCAGGCTATGGTTTTGACACTATTCAGTCGGGGATAGATGGGGCTGTGGATGGTGACACGGTACTGGTTGCACCCGGCGAATACGTTATTACCGAGCCGGTCACATTTCGAGGCAAGGCCATCACTGTGAAGTCCGAAGCCGGACGAGATGAGACCACTATACGGATGGGCACACCGGTTGATACTAATCGCGGCAGTGTCATAATCTTCGAGAACGGCGAGACCACCGCATCTGTTCTTGAAGGATTCACTATCACCGGAGGTATCAGTTCTTGGGTCCCTTCTGCTAATGCATACGCAGGCGGAGGCATACACTTCGATGCTTCCTCCGGGAGTTTGATGAATTGTGCAATAGTGAAGAACCGAGCAGATAACGGCGGCGGTGGTGGCGTGTCCGCAGCTTACGGGGCATCACCTATTCTAACCAACTGCATCTTTACTGGAAACTCAGCTACGTGGGGTGGTGGGGTGCTCTGCTACATCAACTCATCCATGACCATGACCGACTGCATTATCAGTGGGAACTCGTCGCTAAGTTTAGGCGGTGGGGTTTACGTCGGGTCAAACTCGTCCATTACCATGACTAACTGCACAATAATAAGCAACACAGCACAAGATGCCGGCGCCGGAATAGCAAATAGCTCAAGCTCTGCAACCTTGACCAATTGCGTCATCGCCCAGAACGCCGGGGCAAGGTGGGGCGGTGGATTGGGTATTGAGTACCAAGGCTCCTCCCTTACTGTCAGCAACTGCACCATTTGGGGCAATTCCGCCACAGAAGGTGGTGGGGTGGACTGCTTGAATGGGGCCTCTGCGACAGTCACCGTGTCGTTTGGAGGCCAAAAACGGCTCTATGAGGTTCAATCTGTCAAATCCACGGTCACAGACATAAATGCCAAAACCCTGGCCAAAATACTCGTCCAACTGGGAAAGGATCTGCAACACCTGGGCGTTTTCGGACAGCTGACCCTCTGCTTCTAAACTGTAATGCCAGAGAATCAACGGCCAAATAATACCATCTTTGTCAAGACAGTAAACTTCCATACACCAGTAGCCTGTTACTAAAGAACCTTTATCTCCGTCACGGACCGTAGCTATGTTTTCCATCTTTTTGGCGTAAGGTTTCGCTAAATCACTCAAGTCTACGATAAATTGACTGTCCATATCGAGCTTACGACGCGCAAGAGAAAGATAGTTTGACAAGAGCTGTTCAAGGTATGATTTGCCATCGGCTAACTGCCTTCGGAATCGTTTGGAAATGGCTGTCAATCTGCCGGGGCAGGGAACTTTTGAAGCTATGTTTGTTAGGATCAAGTTGTTAGAAAATAGGACTCCGCAGAGCAGTTGTCCGATGAATTTGGCTTTTGGCTTGGTCAATTGCTGGGTCAAGTGTGAAATAAATTTTTGGAAAGCTTTACCGCTGGCCGATACAATATTATCATTCATTGTGTACCTCCGTGTACTAAGTAGTTTTTTACTACTTCGGCACATGGAGGTTATTTTTTGAACCATCTCCTAAAAAATGGGTCTTCGCGAGCAGTTTTCTCCTTCAATTCAACACGCCTTTTAAGAATTTTCTCACGCCTCCCAAAATAAACATCATCCGGCGTCACATTGCCTAAAGCCTCATGATACCGCTGACTGTTATACCAGCTGACAAACCTCGCTATTTCCTTCTCGAGCTCTTCCGGTGACTGCCACACATGTAAGAAAACACACTCTTTTATGGAACGATGATATCTCTCGATTTTGCCGGTAGTTTGGGGGTGGTAAGGCGAAGCACAGATATGCCCGATCCCTTTGGCTTCCAGATACTGACCAAAGTCCTTCGAAACCAGAGCCTTGCCATTATCACTAAGCAGCTTGACCCTGTTTTCAACAGCAACATCATGCATGCCAGTTGCCTCACAAGCCAGTTCCACCACATCACTGAAGGCTCCCGCATCCATTGTCGCCCTCAACTGCCATGACAAGATCTTTCTGCTGAAGTCATCCATAAGAGCACGGACTTATCCCTGAACCGATAACCAGGGGCTTTCCAGCTTCTGATGAGTTTCATATTTTCTTGGTTCTACAGTCTTTGTTTGCTGCAAATTGTTTTAACAAAATATATATGATAGAATAACATGCTGGCGCGGCTTGCACCAGGACCGTGCAGGCAAATCATTAAACAAGGATTTGTCGGCTGTCAGTGGAGAGCGAATATGATCAGGGCTTTACATATCGGGTTGTTTATTCAAATAATGCTGGCCGGCTCGGGGCGCGGTCCCGGGGAGTATGTCCGCATCGAACGGCTTTCCGAGCGTGTGCTGCTTGCATACTGGTTGGGGACCGGCCGGTGTAACTTGACTGCGATCCAGTCCAAGAAAGGCCTAGCCATCATCGATACAGAAATGTCCCCGCGGATAATGGCCCCGATCAAGGAGAGGATTGAGAAGGAGTTCGGGCGCAAAGACTGGGCGTACGTCATCAATACACACGCGCACATGCACCACGCCAGCGGCAACAGTCTCTTCAAGGGTGCCGTGATTGTCGGGCACGACAATCTGCCCAGGGACATGGAGTGGTTGGTGCATAAGCAGGAGGATCCTGCCTGGAAACGCAAAGACCTCGATCGTGCAGGTCAGACCCTTCGAAACCTGTCGGCCGTCCTGCCTCAAGTTTCACGAAATCGTCGGCAGGTAAGACAGATCCGGGGCGAGATTGAGTTCTGGAAGCTGTATATGCAGGACATGGAGGAGGGTTATGAAGTGGTCCCGCCATCACTAACGTTTGCCGACCGGCACACGTTGGATCTGGGTGACCTTCAGTTGAAATTGGTGTTCTTCGGTAAGGGACATAGTCTGTCCGACATCCTGGTTTACGTTCCGGATGAGCGGCTACTGGTAACTGGAGCAATTGTGTACCAGCGCCGTCACCTACCCGAGATTGGCGAAGAGTCGGAACTTCAAGATGTGCATCGCTTCCTGGATGTTTTAGAAAATTTTCTTGCTGAAGGAGTGAAGATCGATCATGTGGTCCCGTCGCACAGCCCACCGCTACGGCAGAATGATCTTCGGCCAGTTCTGGACTATTACCAGAGAATGCTCAAGGAGGTGAGCGCGGCCAAGCAGGAGGGACTGACCCTGGATCAAGCCACTGAGCGACTCGCCGTGAGGAGGAAGTTCCCCGCCTTCCGTATCCCACCTCCGGGCGATTGGGCCCACGGCATGCACGAAAGCAACATTAGGAATCTTTGGCGCATCCTACGAGAAGAAGAACAGCAGCTGGAAACAAAAGACGCCGTGTTCCCTCCGTAGGAAATAATTGTTATACTCATTTACCCGCACATACTGCCAATAGCTGGATTGCTTCGCACCTGTAAACTCTTGCTGTTCTGTTTATTAAGACGCTGGGGGTAACAATTTGTTAACCCGAAATTTCCCATTCCAGTCACAGCGGGTGCCCGTCAAGTTTGTAGGTAAAAATAACCCTCCAATAGATGTATTTTCG
>CAYUFX010000094.1:0-20040 GCA_964444135.1 uncultured Pirellulales bacterium
CAACCGTAATCGCTTGCCTCGGCACACTTGTAACCACGCCACCGGCGCTGGTTCGAGCATTCTGCATAACAGTAACCGGATGCAAATCCACAACGCGAGTTGTAAGTCTGCAATACTCCTGTGGCGTTGGCGGCTCGTCCTTATATTTACCTTCCCGCTTAACCGGGTCGTTAAATGCCCAGTGCTTTATATCACCCTGGCCGCCCTGCATAACCACGCAGTTAACGCCTTCCCAGCTATTGATGTACTCTGTCGTATCAGCTTTCGGAAAATGGATGTTGGACTCAGGCATTTTAAGCTCATCGTCAATTCGATTAAAGCAAAGCTCCATATCAGCCTTCGCAAAAGACAGCGGATGTGCTCGTGGCACTTCTTTGCCGTCCATATACCATTCGTCCATTCCCCAGAAATGGGCATCTTTAAGGTTTAGCTTCAATTCATTTACCAGCCGTGCCACAAGAGGAAGCTGCTCGGTAGGCCCAATCGGCCCACAGATACCCGCGGGACTATCAGCCGTGGCCTGTTCCCACGCTGTGATATACTCCAGCGCTTCTGCAAGATAGAAGTCTTCAAGAGTATCGTAGAAAACAACCTTAAAACCCTCTCTGCTCAAGCCTGCCATATTCTCAGCCGTAAGTTTAGCTGCGTCGTTGAGAATCTCGTCATCAAGCGTGGTAAAATCCCACCATTGCGGTGCTAACATACTGATTTTTCTTGCCATCGTCATTCTCCTTATACAATGTGGAACATAGCGTTATGCAAAATTGAGGTTAGGCATATATTATTTAAGAAAATCAGTTTTTATTTTCTTAAATAATCAAATAGATGCTGTTTGCACAATAATTTATTGTTTGAAAAGAAAAAAATTAAAAGACAATTTTTTCTTTTCAAAGTATGCCTAACCTCGATTTTGCAGAAGACTTAATATGAACCAGTTCGCCGAGCTCGGCCTTGAGGATATTGTCCTGTGGATACGCATGGCCCAAATGCTGTCTAAAGCCTTCCGCGAAGCGCGAGTTTATCTCCCGGCCTCTTTGCTCACTCAGCTTCTTCATTGAAATAACATAGTCATCTATACCGTGATGCTTCAAAAGCCAGTTACGTTGACTCTCATGGCAGCAAAGCATTTTTTCCTTAGTGTCCATTACACGGGTAATATCAACAATAGTACCGGCTTTTACCTCGGCACCAAAGTTATTTTTGCCCTCCACCGGGTCCATATAGTAAAGGTAGGGTATAGGCTCAAATGGCTCAGCACCGACCGTTTCAATGTTTACAACCCCACAGGCAAAACAGGCTGTCTGAGCAATCCTGCTGGCAATTTCATGGTCAACCATGTAATCTGATGGGCTTGTCGTAAGAACGATTGTGGGTCGCACTTTTCGCAGCAGCCCAATAGCTTTCAACAATGTTGGTCTGTCATACATTATAAATATATCGTCGCATTCAAGACAATGATAATTGCCGTCTAATATGCCGGCTGCTTTAGCAGCTTCAGCCCTGCGAATCCTGCTGATTTCTTCCCGGCTGTACTGAACTGTACCGCAGTCCCCAGGTGTCATCGTCGCAATATGAATCTGCCAGCCTTTTTTATGTAGCAGTGCCAGTGTCCCCGCACAGAAAAACTCCGCGTCATCAGGGTGAGCACCCAAACTCAAAACAGTTTTATCACTACTCATAACTACACTTCCTGAAAGTTCTTGGCTGTTCTATTTACCCATTAAATGGTTAATTATCAACATATCTAATTCTTCGTAATCCCGTTGGGCTATCAATTTCTCGACTTTGTTGTTGTCTAAGTCTCGAACAAGTTCCACAAGGGCCAGGAAAATCTCTCTGCTGTTACGCAAATGCTTTGTAGCGACATCCGGTTTCTGGGTGCGCATAGCTTTAACGTCCAGACCCACAAATTCACCGCTCTTGCCGTAATCGTATTGGTCGAGTATGCGCACCTGATTGAATGCCCTCCGCAAATCAACGGAGCCGAAACTCTTGTCCTCGTCGAATTTCAGGCCGTTCTGGTCGTTGAGATGAACAGTGAACAGCTTATTATAAGCAAGGGCAAAACCCATCTCATCCGAAGGGTCCAGCCCCGCAAGAATCGCATGAGCACTTTCAATATTAACACCAACGCGCTCTGGCCCATCGGTGAGGTAGCCGATAGCTATAGCGTGTCCGGTCGTCGGAATATAAGCTTGGTCCATCGGCTCGTTCGGCTTTGGCTCAATCGCAACCTTGATTTCATGATTGTAGGCTAACATATCGTTTATAGCCTCTACAATTCTCTCAACGGCGAGCCTGCTGTCCTTTGCTTCACGGATATATGTCCCTTCGCGGGCAAGCCACAGTACAATCAGTTTCGTACCAAGCGTATTGGCTATCTCAACCGTCCGCCGACTTCGGTCTTTGGCGTACTGCCGAGCCGTCGGGTCGTTCGATGTATAAGCCCCATCGATTGTCTGCTCATCCTCCCACAGCCGTGGCGCAACAAATTCCGCTACAAGTCCTTCCCCTTCAAGCATCGAACGCACCTCTTTGGCCTTTCTGACCATTTCTGCGATGCTCAGATTATTCAGATTCGGCACTGCATCGTCATCGTGAAACTGCACACCATCAAAGCCGAGTTTCTTGTACATCTTAAGTTTCTTGCCGAACTCAATACTGTCCCTGACCATCGGCCCAAACGGATCGGCACCTTCATGAATGTTCCACGGACCAAATGAAAAACGATATTCTCCAGACATCTTATCTCTCCTTAAAATCTCTCTTAATGCTTTTAGCTTTCGAAACCGATAATAGCCAACTATTTCACTATTTTTGACAAAGAAATAGTAAGCATTTTATTTGAATTTACTTGTAGGTCTCTAATTATTTTTTTCTTTAAGCACAGCTATTGCATGGCGGGCGTAGTGACCGCGAAGGTCATAGGCGTATTCATTCAAGATTTTTTTGCCGATGTCTTTGTAATCGCCGCAACGGTACAAAGCCCGCGCCAGAATCAGCTCACGCAACGAGCGGTTTCGTGTCAAAGTATCCTCGGGCCCTGGCGGCGTCAGGTTCCTCGCTGCATCGATATCGGTAAAAGCATGCCCTGTTATGCCGGGCTTTTTCAGAAGTTCGGCTAAGGGCTGAGCCGCACTGGCATCACCTAACGTCTCAAGCGCTATCGCTACTGCACGGCAATGTGAGAACTCACTTCTGGCATTGAGCTGTTTTACTTTTTCAAGAACCGGGTCCAACGCCTGCTCGCTGCGCGTACGGCCAAGAGCAACGATAAGACTGTCAAGCTCACTTAAGCTCGCCCCGTACTGTCCCATCCCCGTATAATTCCAGCCCTTGTCCCAATCTCTGGATTTCACTGCCTCAGCCAGAGTGCCGGCGCCGGCAGGCTCTCCCAACATCCCGAGGATATGGGCGTATGCAAGTTTGGCCTTTTCGGTCTCGGCAGCTTCGTAAGCTCTCATAAGAAGCGGCATTGCATCCTGCAACTGCGCAAGGACTACCTCCAATCCGTCAAAGTCATTAACAACACGCTCAACTGCCTGTGCGATTTTTGCTTTTGGCAGTGGGAATGAATCTTTATCCGTCAGTACCCTTTCGGGCAGATTGCCTTTCTCGACCAAGTGATTCTGAAGCGCCTTGATATCAATCTGACGAACGCTTTTGCCGCTCTTAGCAGCCATCGCCGCCGCTACACCTGCGGCATAGCCCTGGTTCTGAATGTCCGGTTGCATGCGTATGACGGGCATTGCGTCGCGGTGAGCACTGACACCAAGTCCTGTAACTAAAATGCCGTCCAGACCCTTCGGCAGCAGACAGCGATAAGGCACGTTCACGAATATCTCTTTTCTGTCGGGCGGCTTTAGCATAAACACCGGATGTATCGTAAATCCGTGCGTATCGAAATTGCTTCGAGCGAGCACAATTGTATCGGGATACGTTCGGTTGTTGGAGATATCGAGGGGCGACATAACGAAGTCACCGACTATCCGCCGCCGTTCACGCGTATCCACTAACTGACCTAAGTCATAAACGTCTTTAAATTTTTTCTTGGCGACAACAAATGCACGCCAAACATCTACAACATCCGTGTCATCGATAAAGGTCCAGTCGGTATTAGTGTATCCGGTACCTAATTCATACGGAGGAAGCCCGGCACCCTGCACCGCAACACCCGCACCGTTGGTATAAGTGCACTTTGCCCCGGCCACAGCGGCTATGTCGGCATTGCCGGTCGAATCGATAACCACCTTAGCAAGTATCACGCCGCGCCCTTCTGGTGTTGCAACAACTACGCCCTTGACACGTCCACCTTCAACGAACGCACCACAACCGAGCACTCCGAACCATACCTCCGCGCCAGCCTTACGCAATTCGCTGCGATACCATTCCTTCTTCCTCTCGATATTCCATCCCCCACCCTCGCGCTTTACATCGGCTCCAAAACCGGCGATGCCCTCATCGATTTCTTTAGTAAAGCCCTTTATATAGCCGTAATAGTATTTGCTGATAAGACCCATCGTTCCCACTCCGCCGAGTCCGTGCAGGTACTCTAACACAAGTGTCTTGGCCCCCTGCCTTGCCGCTGAAATGCCGGCTGGTGCTCCGCCGGTACCTCCGCCAACAACTACTACGTCCACCTCCCCAAATATGGGAACAGCCTGCTTATCCGCATGAATCTTTGAAGGGTCGGTTAATGTTCGATATATCCCGCTCAAATTCTCTCGAACATCTCCCGCAGCAACAGGCACTGCCACCCTGCCGCCTAACCTGGCATTATGTGGCCCCGGCGTACTTTGAGCTTCCAAAGCTGCCGCAGCACCGATACGACTACCTACCTTCATTAATTCCAACGGCCGAAGCAGCTTCTCTGCAGCCCCGCGGGATATATCAGCGCAGCCGCCAAGCACAAACAGACATTTACTATCCCGTGGTCGGAAAACATCCATATCGACCTTATCAGCTCCGGGCCAGGCACCAGATAAACTTTTCTTCCCTTTCATCGGGTCAGGCGGTACCTGAAAGAGTTTTTCCGACGCATCTGCTTGGCCGGGATGCCAGGTTTCGTCACGGGCGATCTGCTCAGCCTGGGCAAACGACTCGAAGGAACCGTCCTTCATCGGTATTTTAAGCGTATATTCAATAGCCTCACTCCCTGAGCCGCCTGTAACTGGTATCGGCGAAGGCAGCTTTCGAGCCTGGATGTCTGTACCGGTTCGTACCTCGCCGCCGACAACGATTCTCTTAAAGGTATGTTTGCCTTCCGAATACGGCTCAAAGGTCGCACCGGCCATTCTCGCAACGCTTGCCCGCGGTGTCGCGTCGATGACGACCTTGGCCTTGACCGCCTGTCGCCCCGAACGGTTGGCCATAACAATACCTGCAATCCTCCCATCATCATCACGAAGTACATTCGTCGCATAGCAGCCAAACAAAAACTCTACCCCCGCTTCGAGCAGTGCCTCATCCAGTGTGCGTTTCACCTGCATCGGCATCGCAGGCGACTGCATAAAAAGCCTGCGGGTTAGCAATGAGGTCGGTTCCTCAGCCGGCTCAAGCCACAGCCGATATGTGCCGCACAAGTCCGTGCCGAGATAAGGCCGCTGGGCCGCAAGAAAAACTTTCACACCTTGTTGTGCCGCTTCGACAGCCGCAGCAACGCCACCTGTTGTCCCGCCGACAACCACGACGTCCACATTATAAGCGACAGGGATATCCCTCGCCGATTCATTCACTGCCCTCCTTTGTACTTCTTCCAAACAACCTGCTTGCACCAAAAGAAAACAAATAAGCATCCAAACCAGTATAAGTTGAACAAATTTCTTCATTCCTGGTCCTTTCTATGAATATCCTTCTCCCTTCAACTTCTTTTAACCCTCAGCAGCGCCCTACCTGAGTTTTTTGCCTGCTCTTACAAACCGCCCAAGCGCTTTCTTTTCTTCAATGATAACATTATCGTAATTATCCAAACATTTGCAATAAGAATCCTTTCAATTAAAAAAGGGACCTATACCGAATCAATCGATATAAGCCCCGAGTTAATGCAAATCTGCTATATAAACCCCGTTAGATATGAAAAATACGACGTTATCTAACGGGGTCAACCCCGTAATTCTAACTGCCAACTAAATCACACGGCTTAAGGTACCGGAGGATATAGCCGAATATCATCGAAGTACATCGTACCTGAACCACCAGCCAGCGGATTATTTCTGTTACCAAGACCAAGGGAAATCGTATTGACGTTGGCAAGGTTCACACCCTGGTCGGCAAATGCTTGCAGGTCAATATTCCATTCGGTCCACTCTTCTACCTGTGCTGCATTAGGATTATCGTGAGTGACCACAGCACTGCCGTTGAGAGCAACATACAACGTCTCGGCAGCGTTAGCTGAATCGCCTCTTAACCAAATTGTCAGTCTGTTTACACCTTTCTCGGTCCAGTCACGCGGATAAGTCAGCGTCAGAGTCGCCTCAGAGTAACCAACACTGTTGTCGTAGTAAAGCGGCATCGACTGGTTGCCTCCGTGAACGATAGTTTGCTCTGCAAAAGGAGGAGTGTCATAACCAACTAAAGAACCGTTTGTCGGGTTGTCATATCCGTCTATCCACACGTTAAATATCCTGTTGCTATCGGCCTCGGCGGGGTCAAGGTCGTTGTAGGATTCAAAATCGTCCACAATAAGAAAATTGGCTGTCGTAAAGCTCCAGAGGATGCCTGTCCACGGACTGTCTGGGTTTGTGTTATTGACCTCATCAATCCTCCAGTAGTAAGCAGTATCCCACTCGAGCATTCCGGGGTCATAGCTCTCAGCACCAAGGTCCTTGGTGCCTTTATACTCCGGCGAGCCGGTATCGGCATTTTTCACGGCATCTTTATCAGTGCCGAAATAGACCTGATGCGAAGCAGCAAAGACACTCGGCGAGAAGGTAATAATCTGTGTTTGCTTTACATCCACAGCGCCATTAGCCGGGTCCGGATTCCCGACGGCACCCTGAGTGGTAAAGCTCCAGACGTCTCCTTTATGCGTCTCGATGGCATCAAACTCATCGACCCGCCAGTAGTAAGTCTGGGCCAATTTAAGTGCGCCGGGAGTATAGGTTGTAGCTCCCTGAGGAAGACCTCCGGTGGCACTGCTGACATCGTCAAGATTGTCGCCGAAATATACGGTGTGCAATTTTGCACCGAAACCTGCCGTCCAGCTAAGCCGCGCATCCGGGTCTACCTGCTCGGCAGCATCAGCCGGGTCGGGTAAATAGGCAGTCTTGGGTGGAACCGTAAAGCTCCAGACCTTGCCTTTCCAGGGACTATTCGGCTCGGTGTCATTGACCTCATCAATCCGCCAGTAATAAGTCGTGCCCGGGACAAGGCCATCCGGATAAGGAAATCCGGGAAAGCCGACAACAAAAAACGTCGAGGGCTGATTGCCCCGGAACGTGCTTTCGGCACCGGCGTCCACATCGTCAAAATTCTCGCCGAAGTACACATCGTGCGAGACCGTAAGATCTCCCGCTCGCCAGCTAAGGTTCACCCACGTATCCAGATGGTAAACACCATCCGCCGGGGCGGGGGTCATGGAATACGGATATGCTCCACCACCTTGCATAGCTCCAAGAATCTCGCCCTCTGTCAGAGCGTGGTTGTAAACCTGTACATCGTCAATAATTCCCCGAAACCACTGACCAGTACCCCAGGCACCAATAACGCTATTACCTGTTGTCCCGAGATAAGGAGTGGCAGCAGCCTCAGCTTCCTGCACACCATTTATGTATATCCTTCTGTTTTGATTCTCATAATCGTACCAGAAAGTGATGTGGTACCACGTATTCTCCTGGATGAGCCCGCCGGGTGTATCGAGGTCATTATTATAGAATCCCATGCGAATGCCACCAGCGGGCACATTTCCACTGCCGACTCCTCCAATCCTAAGATGCATATCCGTGTTATTTGAACCTGTTAACCCCGTGGAGAAGACGACTTGCTCGCCGGTATACAACACCGCATTAACCCACATCGCGATAGTGAAACTTCTATTATCGAACGAAATATTCGCAGCTACGACGCGAGCTCCAGAACCATTGAAATGCAGCGCGCCGCCAAGCTGGCCTGCCACCCACTCTGCGCCGCCCTCAAGTGTGCCATCGTTGCCGTTACCACTTGAGTCAACAGCGGTGGTACCGGAACCCTCATCGAACTTCCAGTAAGCTACCAATTCAGCTGAGGCATTGACGGCTGTGCTCAGCACCAAAACAATAGAAACCAAATAAATCAATTTCTTACACATAATAATCCTCCTTCAAAAAAGTTAAAATAACCGTGCTTTGGCCACACACCAAAACACACATTGTCTTCAATAAACATCAGGCGTTACAGCACAATCTCTAAAATGATAAATCAAAATTTAAAATTTATCATTTAAAAAGGGGCTTACACCAACTTGGTACAGGCCCCGAATTGATGCAAATCTACTATATCAACGTTGCCCCCATATCTTGCTTCGCAAGAAGCAATGGGGGCTACCTAAATTCCAGCCTACGGTGCCGGTTCCGGCGGCGGAGGATACAGACGAATATCATCGAAGTACATCGTACCTGAACCACCAGCAACCGGATTGTTCCTGTTACCAAGACCAATAGCAATCGTATTGACATTGGCCAGGTTTACGCCCTGGTCTGCAAATGCCTGCAGGTCGATATTCCACTCGGTCCAGGTATCTACCTGTGCTGCATTAGGATTATCGTGATTGACTACTGCACTGCCATTGAGAGCAACATACAACGTCTCGGCAGCGTTAGCTGAGTCACCTATGAACCAAATTGTCAGCGTGTTGACACCTTTCTCGGTCCAGTCACGCGGGTAAGTCAGCGTCAAGGTCGCCTCAGAGTTTCCAACACTGTTATCATAGAAATACGGCATCGACTGGATGCCGCTGTGAACAATACTTTGCTCGGCATAAGGAGGAAGCTCATTACCAACGAGAGCTCCATTTGTCGGGATACCATAACCGTCCAGCCACGCTTCAAATATCCTGTTGCTCTCCGGGTCAGGGGGGTCAATGTCGTTGTAGGACTCGAAATCGTCCACGATAAGGAAGTCGGCGGTCGTAAAGCTCCAGAGGATGCCTGTCCACGGACTGTCTGGATTGGTGTTATTGACCTCGTCAATACGCCAGTAGTACGTGCTGTCCCACTCAAGTTTTCCGGGGTCATAGCTCTCAGCACCAAGGTCCCTGGTGCCTTTATACTCCGACGAGCCGGTATCGGCATTTTTCACGGCATCTTTATCAGTGCCGAAATAGACCTGATGCGAAGCAGCAAAGACACTCGGCGAGAAGGTAATAATCTGTGTCTGCTTTACATCCACAGCGCCATTAGCCGGGTTCGGGCTCCCGACGGCGCCCTCAGTAGTAAAGCTCCAGACGTCGCCTTTATATGTCTCGATGGCGTCAAACTCATCGACCCGCCAGTAGTAAGTCTTGGCCAATTTAAGTGTGCCGGGAGTATAGGTTGCAGTTCCCTGAGGAAGACCTCCGGCAGCATTATTGACATCGTCAAAATTCTCGCCGAAATATACAGTGTGCAATTTAGAACCGAAACCTGCCGTCCAGCTCAGAGTTACATCCGGATCTACCTGCTCGGCAGCATCAGCCGGATCGGGTGCGTAGGCGGTCTTGGGTGGTACCGTAAAGCTCCAGACATTGCCCTTCCACGGACTATTCGGCTCGGTGTCATTGACCTCATCAATCCGCCAGTAATAAGTCGTGCCCGGAACAAGGCCATCCGGATAAAGAAATCCGGGAAAGCCGGCGACAAGAAACGTTGCGGTCTGATTGCCATGGAACGTGCCCTCCGCACCGTCATTAACGTCGTCGAAATTGTCGCCCAAATATACATCATGCGAGACCGCAAAATCTCCCGCCCGCCAGCTAAGGTTCACCCAAGTATCCAGATGGTAAACACCGTCCTCCGGCGTAGGACCAGAGGCTAATGGATACTCTGCTCCACCACCAGACATGATACCAAGAATCTCTGTATCCATCAGCGCCCGGCTGTAAATACGCACATCGTCCATGAGACCGTGCAGGAAACGCCCGGTGGCTCCTGAGTTTTCACCGATGTAAAGATCGGAGGAGCTAAGATTTATCCGTCCCGTCCCCGGGCTTGTCACATCCAGGACGCCGTCAATGTAAATCTTCCCCTCGGCCCCATCATATGTTGCAGCGTAATGGTGCCATTCACCGCCTGTGACGATAACGGTCCCATTAAACCAGCCGTTGCCGCCGCCAGCTGAAGTACCCGAAATGCCCATGTGGGTAGCATTGCCGGTGCCATCTCCGCGGCTGGCTCGATACGCGCTGTCGCTCTTAGCCAGGAAGGCCTCCCAGGTGTTGCTGAACGCATCGACCTTAAACCAGAACGCTATCGTAATCTCATCCTGGATCTGGAGCGACGGTCCGTTCCCACAGTTGAGGTAGTCATCACCATCGAACTCCAGCGCACCGCCAAGTCTCCCAGGGACCCACTTTGGGTCACCAACGAAGATACCATCGTTGCCGTTACCCGTTGAGTCAAAGGCGGTGGTGCCGGACGTCTCATCAAACTTCCAGTAGGCGGCAAGATCCGGGTCGGCAGCTTTTGCCACGCTCGTTAGGACCAGGCACAACACCAAAACAAAAGAAATTAGATCAATCAATTTCTTACACATAATAATCCTCCTTCAAAAAAGTTAAAATAACCATGCGTTGGCCACATACCAAAACACTCGTTCCCGAAGAGCCGGGATATGAATTTTTCGTTGAAATGTGAAAACCTCCACTTGCGGAGCACAAAGCCGCCGTTACAACTAACTCTGTGTCTTGCATAATAACTCCTCCTCTATTCAGAAAACCAAAATCCGCAGAAAACCACCTCTGCAGGCACGATCTCCAACAATCTTATTTATACCAGATTACCCACCTTTATTTCAAGAAAAATTTCCAACTTTGAAAGAGATTATGTACACTTTTCGATAAGATTAGGCAACAAAACGTAACTATCTTATTTACAAGGCCTTACAAGTGTTATATAAAGACCTGCCTCCTAAGGTTTTTCCCTCTCATTTTTTGGTCGATGTTTCCATCTGCGGTGCATCCACCAGTACTGGCTTGGATCTTCGGTCACAAACTCTTCAATTGCTTTAGTGTATTCTTCGGTAACCCACTCCAGCGGATTGTCCTTTTCGGCCCATTCTTCTGGGAAAATAATGCGATTAACTCCAATCTCAAAGTAAAAACGATTATCAACCCTCCTGCTGTACCCCACTACTATCGGTACGTTATAGGTAATAGCGAGCAAGCCTATACTCTTATAAGTGCTGGCCTTTCGCCCGAAAAAATCGACAAATATTCCTTTTTTGCCGGCATCCTGGTCGGCAATAAAGCAGAGAGTAGCACCGGTTGAGGCGATTTTTTCCATCATTTCGGCTGCGCCCTTCTTGTCGATTATTCTTTGTCCGGCTCGCCTGCGGACACCATATAAGTAATCGTTAATAAACCTGTTATCCAATGGCCGGGCGATACTGTAAATGTTAAAACCAAACAACCCCATAATAAAACCTATAATCTCAAAGTTGCTGTAATGGGCGGCGACCATCAGCAGCCCTCGGCCTTCCTGCATCAGCCATTTGGCCCTTTCGGTATTCTTGTACCGAGAGTAATTACGCCAATTATACGTTTTCACAAGTCGCGGCGTAAACAATACATCAACTGCCAGCATTGCAATATGCTCGAAGCTTCGTCGGCCTATCTGGCGGACCCATTGATCGCTTTTCTCAGGAAAACTTGCACGAAGATTATCCAGAGCCCGCTCTCGGCCACGATGATAGTGCTTCCACAACAATCGCCCAAGAAAGCAAGCGAAGTTCAGATTGGTCTCGACATTAAACAGGTAAAGAAATACTATAAGAACCCGCAGCATAAGGTAGTGTAGCCAATCCACGAAGGGATTGTGTTTCTTCTTTTTCTTCTTTCCCGCGGATAAATTAGCCATAGGGTGTGATTTTAGACTCAAAGCAGCCTCTGTCAAGTTTTTAGAACTCTTACAAAAGGAACAAAAGCTGTTCCCTATTAGAAGGGAAATTCGGTTTCCCGCCCAATGTCAACCTATCAGAAGCATTTGCCTTAATGGCCAATATTTAATCATCAACAGTCGATACTCGAGCCGAGATTAACCAGACAATCAGAAAATCCCTTAAAAAATACCTTTTTTCTTGAAATCGAGGTGGGTAATCTGGTATAAATTAGGTTGATGGGACTTGAGCCTATGCAGGCAGGAATTTGTGCATTGTTATTTCCCAGCGAATGTAATTTTCTTTGGTTTCTCGATAGAGGAGGAGTTATTATGAATTGTGTAAGGCACAGAGCTGCGGCGGGAACTTTGTGCTTTACGGCAGTCATTTTTACATATCAATTAACAACCCATATTTATTATTTAAAGGAGGATTATTATGTCTAAAAAATTGATTTATCTTATTTCATCTGCTCTTTTGCTCGGCATGGTTCTGACGAGCATAGCCAAGGCAGACCTCGTCGCCTGGTGGAGGTTTAATGAGGGTTCCGGCGACACCGCCAATGACAGTTCAGGCAATGGTCACGATGGGACGCTGCTTGGAACCCCGGAATGGGTAATCGGCCCGCCAGGCTTTGGTGGCGCTATTTCATTCCAAGAGGATAAGTGCACAGGCATTGACTGCGGGAACTTCGATCCTACAAACGGAACTGGGCAATTCACTATCGCCCTCTGGGCATACTGGGATGGAACTGGAACCTTTCAGCATTTCTTCACCAAGTCAGCAGGATGGGGCGCAGATACTATGATGTTCCAGATCGAATTGTGGGGAGCCCATGATAATGCCACATATACTGACAGAGTAGGTGTTTCATATCAAGGCGCCGGATCAATGGAATTCTCCATTATGCCCAAAAACGAATGGGTTCACTTGACATGGACGTTTGACGGAACTGATCTCAGAGTTTATCTTAACGGTGTCGATGAAGTGGGCCCTAAACCATTCTCAATAGGTCCGGCCGCCGATGTAACTGTCTTTATCGGAGTTAGCCACGCCGCTGAAGGGCGAATTTTCCACGGATTTCTCGATGAAGTTCGTGTTTACGACAAGGCGCTGACCGCGGACGAGGTTCAGGTTGTCATGCAAGGTGGTGAAGGATTTCCGAACGCCTTTGGCCCAAAGCCGGCTGATGGCGAACTATATCCGGATACCTGGGTGAATCTTTCCTGGCAACCGGGAGATTTCGCCGTCTCGCACGATGTGTACTTCGGTGATAATTTTGACGATGTGAATGACGGTGCCGAAGGCACATTCCAGGGCAGCCAGTCCGAAGCGTTTATTGTTGTCGGCTTTCCAGGATTTGCTTATCCGGATGGTCTTGTGCCCGGCACAACTTACTACTGGCGGATTGACGAGGTCAATGACACAGAGCCGAATAGTCCCTGGAAGGGTAACGTCTGGAGCTTTTCAGTTCCCCCCAAGACCGCCTATGCACCAGAACCGGCCAATGGTGCCGAGATGGTAGACACGGACGTAATGCTTAGCTGGACGGCAGGTTTCGGTGCGAAATTACACACTGTATATTTCGGTGACAATTTTGACGAAGTGAACAATGCCGCCGGGGGTCTCCCACAGGGAACTGCAACCTATACTCCCGGCACACTTAAATTGGCTAAGACTTACTACTGGCGGGTCGATGAGTTTGATGTTATCGACACTTATAAAGGCGACGTCTGGAGCTTTACTACTCAGGGCGGCGTCGGGAGCCCGGACCCGGCTAATGTCGCTGTGGATATAAAGCAAACACCGCTTCTTACCTGGTCGCCGGGAGTCTATGCTGCTTCGCATCAGGTCTACTTCGGCACAGATAAAGAGGCTGTACGCAATGCCGATACCGGTTCGCCGGAGTATAAAGGCACAGGAAATCTCGGTGCTGAGAGCTTTGACCCTGGAAAACTCCTTTGGAATACCACTTACTATTGGCGTATTGACGAGGCCAATAACGTCAATCCCGACAGTCCGTGGACTGGCAATGTATGGAGTTTTACGACGGCCAACTTCCTTACCGTGGACGATTTTGAATCCTACAATGACCTTGACCCCGATGACCCCGAAAGCAACAGAATATTTAACGTGTGGCTGGACGGATACGACGACCCGACAAATGGCTCTCTTGTTGGTTATGACAATCCTCCGTTTGCCGAGCAAACTATCGTTCACGGAGGTAACCAATCGATGCCGCTATTCTACGACAATAGCGTTGGTTACTCTGAGGCGACTTTGACATTGACTTACCCGCGTGACTGGACCGAGAATGGTGTTAGCACGTTATCGATTTGGTTCAGAGGCATTTCTGATAACGCTGCTGAGACGGTGTATGTTGCCCTCAATGGTAGTGCGGTGGTCAATCACGATAATCCAAATGCAGCACAGATAGGCACCTGGACGCAATGGAATATCGACCTGCACGCATTTGCAGACCAGGGCGTAAACCTGGCCAATGTCAATACGATTGCTCTTGGATTAGGCAACAAGAGAAATCCTCAGGCTGGCGGTTCAGGAACAATGTACTTTGACGATATTCGTCTGTATCCTCCGGCTCCGTAAACCGGGATTTAAGTGGCGATTAAGATTGTGTGATTGGTCCTGTTAGATAACGTCGCATCTTTAATATCTAACAGGGTTCATATGGTAGATTCGTGTCAATTCGGGGCTTATACCGATTGATTCGGTATAGGCCCCGTTTGCTTTTGGCTTTAATGTGCAATTACGCTCGATATCCTGAAAACCGGCAATAACAACGCTATCGCAATCGTTCCAATAATACTACCCAGGATTGTTATCATTACCGGTTCTATAAGCGCCATAACGTTCCTGATTGAAGCTTCGAGCTTTTTTTCATAGAAGACCGATATTTTATCGCAGACATCACCAAGTTTGCCGCTCTTTTCTCCCGCTTTGAGCATTTGGATAATACCAGGCGCAATCAGTTCACTACTCGGAGAAATCATAATAGACTCCGACAACTGGTAACCATCTCGAATCTTTTCGTTCACTCCAATCCAAAGTCGTTTAAAATAGTAATTGTTGCATGAGCCTTGAATCACTACTATCGACTCCAGCAGGTTCACACCCGTATTGACCATTGTAGCCATAATACGCATACTTCGAGTTACTATCGCATCAATAAACATTGTGCCCAATACAGGTGTGTGGATTTTGATGAAATCGATCACTCTCCGGCCGGTTAAAGTCCCTGCCCAGTAATACAATCCCACCGACATCAATATCACAGCAGTCAGGAAAACCGTCATGGCTTGAAAATTCCCTAACATTTTGCTGAAACCAACTAATACTTGAGTAATTTTTGGTAGCGCAGCCCCCTTTGATTCATAAATCCTCATAAACCTCGGCAAAACAAAAAACATCAAAGTTCCCGTTGCCGCCACGGCCATTAACGCCATTATAAATGGATACGTAAGTGCGCCTTTGATGCGTTTACGGGTTTCGGATTCGAAGTTCAGATAGCCGCTGAGCACATTAAGCATTTCCGCCATTTTGCCGGACGCTTCCGAGGCCTTCACCATACTGATAAACATTGTATTGAAAACCTTTGGGTAGCCCCCTAATGCTTTAGAAAAATTCTCGCCACTTTTGACCGTTTCTGCCACATCCATAATTATCATCTTAAACGTCCCATACTCAGCCTGCTCTGCAATAGCATCAAGAGCATCGCTAAGTACCACTCCGCTATCTAGCATCACCGACAACTGTGTTGTGAATAGTATAAGCTCTGCCTGCTTGACTTTTGCTCTACAGAGTTGCTGGTGCATCGGTGGCGTAGTTTGTGACCAGGCCGGGCCATAATCCTTTTGTATCTGTGAGCTCGAATCAATTTCGACGTCCCTAAAGGCACCAGAACCGTCTCTTCCTTGTCCCTGCTTGCTGCCGGCGGGCGGTAACTCCTGGCCTTTCTCTGCAGAATCAAGCTCTTCTGTAGTTTTTGTTGCTGAAACAGTCATTTATTCGTATCCTGCATTGCGGATACATTATTGCACACAGCCAAGCGCATCAAACCTCTGTATTCGCTGTTCTCAATACTTCCTCAATAGATATAATTCCTGCCTTTACCTTTTCGATTCCATCCGATTGCAAAGAAACCATTCCGTTTTCAAGTGCCTTTGCTCTTAATTTCTTTAAGCTCTGCCGCTCATTAATCATCTCCAGAATTTCCTCATTCGGCACAAACAATTCGTGAAGGGCAATTCGACCGGCATAGCCGGTGTTCCGGCATTTCTTACAACCTACGCCGCGATAAAATTTCGGGGCTTCTCCACCTGTTTTTTCAACGACCTTCTTTATGCTCGTCGGTGGCTCATACTCTGTTTTGCAATTCAGACATATCTTTCGCACAAGCCGCTGGGCCAAGACCGCAATCAGCGAAGCACTTACAAGATAAGGAGCCACGCCCAAATCCAGCAAACGTGTTACCGCACCGGGGGCATCATTCGTGTGCAGAGTTGAAAGAACCAGATGACCCGTCAGTGCCGCCTGCACCGCAATATTGGCTGTGGGCTCGTCACGAACCTCGCCAACCATTATTATATCCGGGTCCTGCCTTAATAAACTACGCAGGGCCGTTGAAAATTTAAAGCCTGCACCTTCGTTTACCTGGAACTGATTTATACCTTCTATATTGCACTCCACCGGGTCTTCCACCGTGCAGATGTTAACCTCATCGCTGTTTAACTCAACAAGCGCCGCATAAAGAGTGGTATTTTTACCCGAACCGGTCGGACCTGTCACCAAAACTATACCGTTCGGAGATTGTATTACTTGCCTGAACAACTGGAGATTTTCATATGTAAATCCAAGTGACTCAAGACTGAAAAGGACCTTCTGCGGGTCGATAATTCTGATAACCACTTTTTCGCCAAAGTTGCCCGGCATAACTGATACCCGCAAATCGATGGGCCTGCCTTCTACTAAAACATGGATACCACCGTCCTGCGGCAGACGCCTTTGAGCGATGTCCAGTTCGGCCATAATTTTGATACGCGAAACAATCGCAGAATGCATCTGATGAGGCGGACGCATCTTCTCGTACAACCTGCCATCAACTCTGTATCGAACGCGCAGTTTCTTATCATCCGGCTCTATATGAATATCACTGGCATTTTCCCGCACGGCGTTATAAAGCAGATAATTGACCAGCTTTACGACAGGCGATTGCCCGGCCACCTCCTCAAGGTCGCTTATATCCTGTGTAATATTTTCTATCAGGGTAAAGTCTTCAAGCCCCTCATCATCGATAATATCATCAATGACAAAGACGTTGGCTGCCGGCAAATACGTCTGCAGAGTAGCCTTGATATCTTTGCTCGTCGAACATACTATCTGAATTTTACAGCCACTTATCCGCTCTATTTCATCTATCAAAAATACGTTTGTCGGCTCACTGACCGCCACTGTGAGCACATCATGAACCTTAAACAGTGGCAGGACGATATATTCTTCGAGAAACTCTCTCGGTAAAATTTCAATCGCCTTGGCGTCACATATCTTCGGATTAACCTGCGCGTAGGGCACACCATACGCCTCCGCCAGAGCCGAGGCTATCTGATTCTCCGTACAATAGCCCATCTCCACCAGAAGCTCGCCAAGCAGCTTGCGATGGCCTTTGTCTGTCTGTTCAGTCAGAGCCTTTTCAATCTGCTCAGCAGTTACAACGCCACGCGCAAGCAGTAGCTGCCCAAGCTGCATCTTATTTTTCAAAGCTATTTGACTCATAGCTCTTCCTATGCTCTAAAACTCCTAACACAGACAAAACAGGATGCGCGCTCTATGCAAAACTCTTTACCGCCTCGGAAAGTTCCGCGTAGTGGTCAAACTCTTTTTCGAGTCGGGTGATTTCCAGGATTCTCATGCAGTTTTCATCAAGCCCCGCTAATCTAAGCTCAAGTTTGTTTTGGTTACAATAGTCATGTGCCCACAACAACTGTTCCAATCCTTCTCCGTCAATAAATCCCACACAGCTCATATCAAGCACAACACCTGCCTTACATTTTGCGATTATGTCAGTGATTGTACGTTGGAACAATTCGGTATCGTCACCGTTCAGCTCGCCCTGCATCTCAACTACCGTAACATCGTTATAATCCTGTATCTTGATTTTCATCTGATTAGCGTCCCCACAGCAGCAGCACCATATTCTACATAATCACTGCTCCCGTAAATTTCGCTAAAACCATTTTGTATAATCTCCCAGAGCAGAGAGACATCGCTATCAAGGAATACTCTTCCAATTTTCCTGTCGAACTGCGTACCCAATTCTTTCTCTATCTCTGCAAGCGCTTGTTCTACACTCATCGCATCTCTATAAGTACGCTTTGATGTCATTGCGTCAAAACTATCAGCCAATCCGACAATTTTGCCGGTCAGCGGTATCTGCTCGCCGACTAAACCACCAGGATATCCCTTGCCGTCAACTCGCTCGTGGTGGCACAATACACCCGGCACAATATCACGCATCTGTTTTATTTCATGTAAAATACCTGCACCTATCGATGGATGCTGCTTTATACGGTTGAATTCCTGCTCAGTCAGCTTGCCGGTCTTGCGTAATACCGCTTCCTCTATACCTATTTTTCCTATATCGTGCAACAATCCAGCCAAATAAATCATGTGTATTTGTTCTTCATCCAATTGCTCTTGCTCGGATAGTTTTTCAGCAATCCATCGAGAAACAAACGCAACCCTTTCGGAATGGCCGTGTGTGTACTTGTCTTTGGCATCAATACTACTTGTCAATGCTTTCAGCGAGCCAATGAATAATTCTTTGAGGTCCTTAAACAGCCTGCCATTCTCGATAAATACGGCACATCCTCCGGCCACTGAATTAAATAGTTTTACATCCGTGCTGTCGAAATCCTGTTTGCCGATTCTATTTATCGCAATCATCAGTCCTATCACATAGCTGCCATTCTGAGTTCGCCCTGCAAAGTGAGATTCCGCTTTTTCTTTGCTGTATAAAGGTACCGCAATAATATTTTTTATGTTGCCCGGCCAATCATATTTGAATGCCGAATCCACTTCGCTGTCCAGCAGAGCCTCTTTACCACTGTTTATTTCCTCTATCAATCCACTATGTAAAATAGCTGCCGTTTGTTCATCTATATCTATCAACCCTGACCCGGCTGTTACAACCAGCTCCTGCTTGTCATCTATAGTCTTTTCCAGCAATATTGCGATGCCTTCGACAAAAACAATTTCGGTCAAGCAGTCACAAGCCATCTGGAGAAAGTTGGCATCCGATTCGGTAACCTTCATATTTGTGCTGAGCTTGTGAAGCAGCACCAGCTCTTCGTATGTTTGCGCCAGCTCAGTGCCAACCATTTCAATTTGTTTTTCAGCTTTTGTCTCGGCTTGAAATTTCTCTACACAAAGCCTAAGCATTTCCGCTAAATACTCGTTGTCGGCTTGAAGTGGATTAGTATTGCGTATATCGCACCCCGGGCCTTGCTTTCGCAAGAAAGCACGGGGGCTGGAGTACGATGATTTATCACCTAAGTCAATCAAGGCTGTTCCAATAGATTCTCCCCCTCTGTTACTGACACGAGCGGATTTCAGAACGGCAGCCAAAACCAAATTTTCACCACCAAACATCCATACCGGCACGCCGGCGGCGTCGGAACAGCCTTTCTCTCCGTTTTGGTCTAAAATTTGCCGGCTCAGCTTTATTAACTGTTCCCGGCTGCTTTTGAATCTACCGCCCTCGCACAGTACGACAATTTCGTCCTCGGCATTGCAAACTGCAAAATTTGCACCGAACTTATTTATCCTGGCCCCAAAGCTCTCAAGCTCGCGCCGTCGTGTCTGGCTTAGTGTTTTCCTTACCATATCCAACATAGCTTTCTACCGATCATTTCCAATCAATTATGTTAATGCTTTTCCTTAATCATCAATTGCTTACCATCACTTGCTTCTGGTACAGAA
>CAYUFX010000095.1:0-19482 GCA_964444135.1 uncultured Pirellulales bacterium
TAATCGCCTCAGTGTTTTTCCCCCGTCTTTGTGAAAGTTGAATCTGAAGCTGCAAGTCCTTGATTTGCTTTTCATACTCAGCAATGTGAGCAGTACAACCGGCAAAATGCTCATCAATAGCTTTGTACAGCTCGTCCATTTTTGCCATTTTGAGCGGAGCGAAAAAGCCCCTGTCAGCATCGTTCTCACCTGCTTTGTTGTCCTGAACGAGTTTGGCTATGGACGTGACCGTCCCGGCCAGCCTTATCTGGTACCAGCCCAGACAAATCACGCCCACAGCCGCAACAATGCAGCAAACCGACACAACGGGTATCCGCCGCTCATAACCGGCGTAGCGCCAACCCTCTCCCGTGCCAGAGTCCTGCCACTCGGCGAGACCACCTACAAACAAACTGCACGCCACGATTACCGTGACTATCGCATATAAGCTTCTTCTAAACCTCAAAACGACAATCCTAATTAATTTAATATTTTCTATTGACTATTGTTTCAGAATCCAGGCTTCTGTTTCTTTCAACAGTCAATATTCAATAATCAATTTTTTACCTTCTCTGCCACTTGTCCGAATCTTCACGCTCAACGTTGTCAAGCATAATCCTTTCAATCATGTCCACCTCATCCGGGGCCGTCTCAGCAATGATTTTCTCTTTCAGCCGTATCGCCTCAAGATATGTCGGGCGAACTTCAAGCACAAATGTCAGCTCTTTCATTGCGGCCTCGGTATCACCTTCAACGTAGTATCTCGCGGCTTCTGCATAACGGTCTTCCACCAATCTCGCTCTGCCCGCCCACTGCAATTCATCTCTTGCGCCAAATCTCTTACGGCGAACATCGTCTATCCTGGCTTCACTGTTCGTCTCTTCCGGCTCTTCTATGATGTGAGGCGTAAGCAATATTATAACTTCCTGGCGTGTCGTCTGATCAGAAGTACCTCTGAAAAGTCCTCCTACAAGTGGTAAATCTCCTAACAGAGGTATCTGGCTTCGGCTTGTAACCACAACATCTCTAAACAGGCCGCCGATAACAATAGTCTGGCCACTTTTGACCATTACGTTGGTAGCCAATTCTGTTGAGAACTCGTCAGGTATGTCATTGGCTTTCAAGGTACCGGAGCTGTCCTTCGGATGGATATCCATCCGGATGTAGCCGTCGTCACCTATATACGGCCTGAAAGACAGTTTGGTACCTGTATCGAGGAAATCAACTTGCTGAGTCGTCGAAGTCTGTGTTTGTGTGGTCTGAGATATGTAGCCAATCTTGGTGCCGATATAGACCTGTCCGAGCTGCTTATTAACTGCCAGTATCTTGGGATTAGCAAGAATTGTAGTGTCAGTTACCCGCTCTAACGCAGTTATAAACGCGGCAAAATCACCAGATGTAACTCCAATTCTTAGCCCGTTACCTCCAACCCTCGCGAAACCAAAAGTCTCTATCGGTGAACCGGGAGTACCCGCTGCTATTTGCCCCATAGGCGTAAGCGCAGCGGTACCTCTACTCGGTTCAATACCTTCGGAAATAAGGTCTGGCGTTGCATCAGTACCATCTAAGTGGACACCGCCAAGAAAGTTCAGGTCAACACCAAGCTCCATACCCTCATTCAAAGTGGCGCTGAGAATAGTAGCCTCGACCAGCACTTGCTTGGGCCGTACGTCCAGCTGCTTAAGCAGCTTTTCCGCCTCAGCGATATTTTCAGGGTAGTCTTCGATAACTATGTGGTCATTCAGCGCCATAGTATCGCCGCCGCCGGTACCTGCACTAATAGACTCACCGGTAGGCACGACGATCTCTGCAGGAGAGCTGCCCTGAATGGTTCCGGCACCGCTGAGTACCGGAGTGATAAGCTTCATTGCTTCGGCAGCAGTGATGTAGTACAAAGTAAAGACCTTGTATATCATGCGGTCCGGGTCTTCCTTAATCTTTTTATATTCCTCAGCGGTATAAACTTTGATGAAATTACCTTCAATGTCATACTTGTAGCCATATCCCAGAACTGAGTCCAGTGCCTGTTCAAATGTCACATCATAAAGACTGGTAACAGCCAGTGGGCCGTCCACGTTTGACGAAGGCACAATATTTTTCTTGTATAGCGCCCCCAATACCCGAAGCGCATCCCTGATGCTTTTGCACTTCTCTTTATCGAAACCAATAAAATCAAGCTTCCCGCCTTCCGATACTCCTGCCTGGCTGCCGCTTGTCTCGATTCCTGCTGCACCTGTATTCGCCAAGGCGTAAGCTTCAGCCGGCTCCTGGGCAACGTCAGCGACTGCAATCGCTGACGTCAAAACCAATACAATGCACCATACAAACAACTTGTTTCTGATTTTGGTCTTGTCTTTTGAATTCTTTTCGCAATACATATTTCATCTCCTGTTCTTTTCTTGCGAATAGCGTTTAGCACATTGCTTTAACTATCCGCTGTTTCAATTTACCTGTGTTAATTTCAAGGTTATCCTCGATTCTCTACATCTCATTACCACTGTGTTTTCTTTGATTTCGACTACTTCACATTCATACTTGTCAACTCCGTCGTCAATGAGCAATTTACCCCCCACTCTCAATACCTTATCATTGATAAAAGTTAGGGGATTCTCGCCCGACACTATTGCTTCCAGCTTCAGCCTATCCGCAACCTTTCTGATTACTTCTTTGTCACCATCTTTTGAAATGATATCTACTTCTTCAACACCAACTGATTTCCGTCCTTGGCCATCAACAAAACCCTGCCAGCCGTCTGAATCAAAAAAGTCTCTGGTTATTACATCATTGCGCCCTGCAGCTTGCGGCAATTCTATAAAGGATATTTTTAATTCCGGTTCCGACTGAGTTTCCACATCCATCTGCCCGGCCAACAAACCTGCGTTAGCAGCCTGCGGTGCCTTCCTTATTAACACCCGGATCCACATAAAGGACATCAGCGTAATCAAGCACAACGCCAACACTGTCTTTTTCTTCTGCACGGCCAATTGATTAAAAAGCCTGTTAGCGATATTGCCGCTATTTCTCGCATTTTGTCTCATAATCTTCTTTTGCCCTTTTTATCCTTGACCGACCTGGGCACTGTAATAAATGACCGCCTTTGCCTCCATATCCACTTCGCCGCTAAAATCGCTGTCGTTAAAAAGTTTCACCTGCTCAATGCGAATCAACCTGTCCATTCCCTGCAGCCGTCGATAGAACTCAAATATCTGCGTTAATCTACCTTTGCACTTCATACTCACCGGTATGCAGTTTAACTTCTCAGCCTTTATTTCCTTGCGGGGCTCAATCACCTGACCCCTAAGGTTATGTTCATTCATCAAACCAGCGATTCTTTGCAAAAATACACCAATGTCACTTCGCTCAGGTATATTTGCCTCATAGTTTTCAAGCTCTCGCTGCAGCTCCAGCAATTGCTCTTTAAGCAGGGGTAGTTGTTTGCTGTCCGCAGCGCCTTTGGCAATAGTCAGTGTCTGTGCAGCTTTTATCTGCCCGGCAGCCTTCATTCTCCTCCGTAAAGGCAGATACCGAAACAACACAAATCCGCCCACTATTACACCGGTTGCAACACATATCATTAGTTGTTGTTTTTCTCGAAACAACTTCACTGCTTTTTACCTTTCACTGCTCAAGATAATTCGCCAGATAGCAACCTATCTCAAATTCACTTACTTGTATCTTTCCTCCGGCTTCGCGACCGCTGTTAACGTTCTTTGTACTCGAGCGAAGCGAAGGATTGCTTGTTACATTTATCTCGGTGGTTCTTGAAAAAGACGGCACAACCTGACAAAAATATGGTGAGTCTTCTAACTTACATATCAAAGACGCCACACTACTCGCATCTGCCGCCACGCCGTCTATTACCACTCTAAATCGCACATCCCCGAGCGGCAGTTTCCGCTTCTCGCTAAGTTCAGTCCGCACCGCTCTTACAACAGTACCAGCAGGTGGGAATGGCTCGGCCCGCTGCTTGTACTCAATCTTCTCGGCGTCAAACACCACTTTGTTAAGCACTATCCTTTCATCAATCAAAAAACTCATTTCCGCCAAAACGCTCGCAACATCAATTTTGGAATCAATTTCTTCTACGGATTCCGTTTTTTCCTGTAATCCTCTCAATTCGCTCTTAAGCTCGGCAAATTTAGCTGACAGACCTTCTGCTTCTGCCTGCCTTGTCGACATTTGAGCGTATTGGGCCCTGGCTTTTGAAATCGAATGCGTGGTAATAAAATTCCACACCACCATAACCACAAATACACCACCCAATGCGATGTATTGCGTGCGATAGCTGACCTGGCGACGTCTGCCACTCTTATACCATTCTGGAAGGAAATCAATTTCTTTCATACCTGTATCCCGCCTGGGCCTTCAAAATTCACACTCTCCACTCCGTTCCAGCCCTTAAGACTAAGTCCCACAGCTACTGTCCATTCACAGAGCAAACCTCGCCTGTCACTATCAAAATTCAAATTCTTTCTTTCACTTGACATATCGAATCCTTTCAATGGCTGAGCCACTTCAACCTCAACAGCCAATTGCCGCTTCAAAACATCAAGCAAAATATATTCGTATGCCCCTCCTCCGGTAAAAAACGCCCGCCTAACGCGTTTGCCTCTGAATGTTACTGTATAATATCTAAGGCATAGGGATATCTCTCTTGTTAACTCTTCAGCAACCGCACTCACTACATCAACTATTGCCTGTCGCGTTGATGCATCTAATTTCTGCTCGTTTTCGGCAGTGGCCTGCTCCTCCAGGTCAGGCTTCGGCATCGAAAGGCTCTTTTCCATTTGCAGTGCTTCTCGCAGCATCTCAGCCTCGCTGATGTCAACACCTAATTTCGCTGCAATCTCCTCATTGAATCTTTTTCCGCCAATCGGTATCTGCTTGACGAAACTGATTTCTCCTCCACGACCAAACACGACGGTGGTAAACCGGTCTCCCACATCTACAAAAACAACCGTGTGCTCTTTGTCCTCCTGCCGTCTTAGCGACCTCTCAAAACTCCTGAATAATGCGCACGGAACCGTATCTATTGACACCGGTCTAAGACCAGCCTCCTCAAGCATCTCAATATGGCTCTTTATTGTTTCATTATCAGCCGCAAACAAAATCAACTCATTCTTAATCTCGTCACCCTGATGAACATTGCCAACAACAAAATACTTCATTGCATCCTCGTCAGGGTCCAATCCGAAACGCTGGGCAACTTCTTTCTTCAAAGTCTGTTCGATTCCATCACTTTGGACCTCAGCCAATCGCAGAGACGTGATTTTCAATCCGTCATTCGGCAAACACGAGATAACATTTTTCCTGTGAAAGTTACCCTCCTCAAGCATTCTTCTTATCGCCGAAATAATAAAGCTTCTTCTTTTCTGCCCATCACCATTTATACCGGAGTCAATGCGAACTTTCTCTGCTGCAATTACACTTATCTGCTCTCCATTCATCAGCAGTTGAATCATCTTGATAGAGTTATGACCTATGTCCAACCCTATCGGCCGCAGACCTCGAGTTTTCAGACCCCAGCTTATCATTTATATTTGTCCCTCCTCAGTGGGCCTTGTGTTACTCCCTCGCAACGTTGTGAAACTACAATTTATACTCACACAGGAGTAAACTTGCCACCGCAAAAGCAGGGGTGGCAATCCTGCTTACTCTTGCTTTCATATTCACTCAATCGAGATAAACCCTGTAACAGCCTCTACTGTAACCTTTGTGGTCGTTCCGCCTGCCTGCAGTCTGATAACGCCACTGTTCAAAGGAGTAGGAGGACTATTGCCGTTATATGGACTTCCGAGATAATCAAACTTAACCACACTGGTCCCATCAAAATCAGCATCAACAATGTCAACCTTATTCAGTCTGCCGTCGTTGCTGAAATTTATCTCGTAATCAAATCCTTTTTTTACCGGGTGCTCTATCGGCACCAATGTCCCACTTTGATCTTTAAAAATCTGATAGCTCTCCGTGGCAGTATCAAACACTACCGAATAATTTTGTCCTCTGCTGATTGACATACTCTTGGCGTATTCCAAATCCGCCGTGAGCATATTTGCCGCAGACCGAATTTGCACACTGGCCGCCGAGCTCATCATCGGTACCGCCGTCAACGCTGCTATAGAGATTATCACAATCACAATTATAAGCTCTATCAGAGTAAAACCACTGCTTACGCCTCGCAATTCGTATCCAGCATTACTCCTGAAATACGAATAATGCAGCCCTGCTTTTGGATATGCTAAACTTAACATTCTAACCGGCCTCCTCTTTCTGTCTCGGCACATTATCAACCCTTTTCTCTGCTCTTTTTTCGTCCTCTTAAAGCCCCATCTTTACCATCCAATCAACCGGTCCAAACAAGCTGTTACCTCTCTCATATTATCCGACCTCTCCAGGCCGACAGAACCGGCCAATCTACCCCATCCGCCCTGGGTCTTATACGCACAAATAAACCGATATAAATGTCATCTCTCATACCTTCTACAGCTAAGGCCAACAGAATTGGCACAATCGTCAAAGCGACACAATCGGAATTATCGTACTATTCCGACCTCTTATGGCCCTGCGATATGCAATCGCTATTATTAACATATTTTGGATTTTTCTTTTCATCGCATATAAAGGCCGATAAGCAGCTCCTTCTTTGACCTTCTTTATAAGACCCTATAACCTGCCTTTATTTTCTCTCGATATTTCTAAAAAATGCCCCGGACGCAGGACCCCACCTTTGTGCTATACCCGCCGCTTGCCAGGTTTGAATCGATGCTATTGCCGGAGCTGCGGTTACGCCGACAGAAACAAAACTTGACGTTATCCCATCAATACCTCCATTGGCGATAAACAAACCACCAATCACGTCAATATCTGCATTTACCGCCCCAGCATCGATTGTCAGTTTCTGGCCAATCTGGGCAAGCCCATTAATCACTAACGTAGCACCATCTTCTACTACCATTTCCCCGTTAACTAAGAGAGCCGGAAAATTCTTCACTGCACTAATTACATTATTCGTGCCGCTTATCCTCAACGTACCATTAACCACAAGCATACCTTTAATATTCACGCCACCGGTCAATTCAACATCACCGCTGCAGTAACGAATTCCAGCAGGGTTTCCTGCGGAAGGATTGAAACTGCCCACCGGATGAACATTAGCATCAACGATCTCTGTCGAATAACTTGTCGAGCCAATATAATATGTTGGACTAAAGTCACTGCTCACAAGGCCCGGCCAAGCCACAGGTGCCTGGGCAACTAATTCTTTTTTCTGCCCCACAATATTTACTCCGGTTATCGTGCCACTTGCAAACACATCACCACCGATACTGCCATTGTTTGTCAAATTGCCATTACAATAGACATCACCGTTGATTGCAATTTGCCCCGAAATCACCGTATCCGATCCCGCCCAATATGCTATGCACGGGTCAAGCCGCAATTCCGCCGATATACTGCTGCGGCCAATCTCTTCGCCATTCCTCAGCCGGTACGAAGTACAGTCTATAATATAATTGCAGTGGTCGTTTGAATCGGGGCTAACCACGACGTCATAATAATCATCACTTCCTGCGACCAGTTGCTGACCTGTGGCCCAGAAGTATTCTGAAACAATGTCCTGCGGATTAAGAATAAGTCCTCTGGCGTGCTCCAAACCCGATTCAGCCAGATAGTCCATCTGCGCGCGAAGTACCATATTCCGGCCGCAGGCCAATTCCACATCGCTTCGCGACAAAAAGCCCAACGACAAAATCGTTATCACCATAACAATGAACAGCACCACAAGCAGTGCCGCCCCTTGCCGGCTGTTTTTATACTTTTTGCTGCTCATCATATTAATCGTCGTCACTACTTACGAGACTGTCTCCTGTATCATTGAGCAGATTTCCCGCCCAGCAGCGAAGTGCAGTGCTTATCTGATACTGACGAACAATATCATTCTCAACAATGTCAAATGAGATAGTCACAAAACTGCTCTTCGGCGGTAACTCGGGGAGAAAGCCAAACTGTACATTGCTGCATTGCGGAACTAACGGTACGTATGTCACGATGTAATCACTTGTTGAGAGCGTATCAATGTCGCTCAAGCTTACCGGTGAAGTATCGGACGAAGGAAATTCACAAAGCCTCAGAATATCCCAGCCCGTTCCTCTCTCTATATAAACCAGTTCATTGATATTGATTTGCCCGTTACCGTTATCATCAGCCCGCCAGATAGCTAAATCGCCGCCGGGTGTGCCGCATATCAGTTTGCAGTGTCGAATCAGCTCCGAAATCCTGAGCGTAGCCTGACGTATTTGCGCCTGCTTTTGGCTTGTATCATCCGTCTCATCATTTGCCGCCCCCACAGCAAAAGCCAGTGTGGCCACCGCGGCTAAAACTATACCGGTAACAATCAAAGCTACCAGCAGCTCAACTAATGTAAAACCATTCTCGTTTCTCATATCTCGCATCCGGCATAAACCAAAATACCAAACTCGGTTTTCTTATTCACTCACAAGTCGATGTATAGCTGCAATTTCTTTGCCGCTGTAATACACTCGCACCGTAATGCGAATATATTTCGACACGCCTCCCTGTGGGACATAAACCTGTGGGACATAAACATAATCGCATTTTGAGTCTCTGCTTAACCTGGCGTAATTTGAATCGGTAAATACAATCCCGGCTGCATCCTTTACCTGGCCCTGCAGTTCAGAGTAATCATGAAAATCGTCAAGATTATCAAAATCTTCAAAGGTTGTTTCACCCGCATCCGCTCCTAGATTATAGTCATAAGCATTACCGTCGGGATCGTGAAAAGGTCTGGTTATAATCTGCTCCATCAAATCGCTCGCTAACTTTGCCCCTAAAGTTCTGCGCATACCTTCAGCCCGCACCGCCGCCCCACTTGTAAACGGAAGCAGCACTCCAGCCGCAGCGATGCCTAACACCACCGTGGCCATCATCGCCTCAGCAAGGGTAAAACCTCGCCGCCCTGCGTCGCAATGTCTTGTTCGGCTAATAATCATAGTATTGTTTCCCGCTCTGGTCAGTTCCTGTGTTGTCGGCCCGTATCTCGGAGGTAGCCGCCTTATATATCCAGCCATGGCTGCCGTCAGCGTTGGTCGGAAATGCCTGACCATCCGCCAGCATCTCAATCGTATTTTTTTCGTTAAAAGGATTAACGGGTATCTTCATTAAGTAAGGGCCGCGATTAAAACCGGGAGTTCCTATTGCTGCCGTTTGACCATTTATATTGCTTGCCGTTGTAGTCTGGTCAATAAAAGCCTGCTCGGTGGGTGCTTGAGTCGTATCGCCATCCGGATAACCGGGCCCGACTTCCAGGTGCTGACTCTTGTAAACCAGAATAACTCTTCGAAGCAATTGCAAATCCACAGCAAGAGCGCTGTTTTTAGCCGATGTAGTGCTGTTTGCAAACGCCGGAATGACAATTACAGCAAGGATGCCAAGTAAGACTACGACTACGAGAATCTCCACAAGTGTAAAAGCTTTTGCTTTATTCATAACTTCTCATCACCTGTCCTTTCTTTTTGTCTGTAATTTTGCCCTCATTAAAAAGGCTGACCAGCCTCAGCTATTTGCTAAACCTGGTCAGCCTTGGATAAACATTGCTATTCAACTGTTAGAGTAAGCATTAGAGGTTCGCGTGGTCGGGACCGGTAACACCATCTTGGTCGTAGGCATCGTCAGGGTAGATTGAGCCGATGGTCTCATTATATTCCCAGCTACCACCGTCATCACCAGGTGTTCCAGTGTTATCGAGCTTACCATTTATACCAGTGGCATCTAATTTGTTATTGAACTGGTTTACCGGCACCTTTTGCATATAGGGTCCATAGCAAAACACAGCAGTCTTTGCTGCATTTGTGTTTCCAGCAATATCTGTGTATGTTGTCATTTGCAGCATATAGTTGGCAAAAGAAGGCGGAACATCGTTGTGCTGAATCTTATATAGCTCAATCTGCGAGCGCTGCGTTTGAAGGTCAGTGCATAGACTTGACAACTTGGCTTCCGTACTTGCTTCCGTAAACTGAGGAATTACGATAGCTGCCAGAATACCAAGAATGACTACAACAATCAGAATTTCCACTAATGTAAAACCGCTTTTAGCTTTCATTTTTTGCCCCTTTTCATCAATAAAGTTCTACTTACTACCTCATAAATCACACAACATCCGGCATAATACTTTTCCTCGCAATCATGGTATCGACCCAATCGATACATTGCTTAACCGCACATTTAATCTCTGTCTGTTGTAAATCCTCCCAATATTAAAAAAACGCAAAAAACACCTGAAAAAATACTTCTAAAAGAATCTCATTCGGATGCCAGACGACCAATAAAACATCAAACTCCAACGTCCGAAAACACTACAGGTTGCTCTTTCCAAAAAGGCTAAATAAGTATCCAAGCAAAATATAAGAAATAAATCCTGTACTGCCAAATTTGCAGCCCTGAAAATATATAGTATGTATCTAAAGTGCCTAAAGTGAACTAAAGTTGTAAGAATAATGTTTACTGAATTTTAGGCACTTCGAAGACTTTTTTCCACTTCTGAAAGGTTATATGGTTGTGATGTACACGGGTGTATTTTTGATATGTATTTTTCTTTTGGTTTCGCCAGTGTGTTCAAGCTCTATCAGAATGTAGTCTATAGCCTGTAGAGCCGATTCGATTTTATCGGCCCACTCAATAAGAACCACTGACCGCGGATAACAGAAATCATCAAAGCCCAACATCTCAAACTCGGAAACAGAATTCAACCGATAAGCATCTATATGGTAAATATCCAGTCGGCCTGTATACTCATTAACTATAACGAACGAGGGACTATTAACATTTCTGTGGTCTTTAGCACCGGCACCGGCTGCAATCCCCTTAATCAGATGTGTTTTGCCGCTGCCCAACTGCCCACAAACAGCTATAACCTCACCGCCTTTTAATTGTGAGCCGAGCCTTCGACCGATTTCTATAGTCTCGTCCGGCGAACTCGAGATAATTTTAAAATCCATAACCAATAGTCAATAATCAATATCACAGATCCGCCGTCTTTGGGCGGAGTCAATTACTCCAAATGGTCATTTACCCAGCTGGGCCGGGTAATAATAACCCATCGTCTGAGCGACAACGCCTAAACGATATTGATGGTCCTGCATAAGACAAGGAAGTCGACCGGAAGTAGGAACAGTAGTCGTGTAAATGCGAAGCTCTCCTTTGAGGCTCGTAATCACCTCTTCCCGATGGTCACCGAGGCAATCAACTACCGCGATGACTCGACCTTCAATCGGCTGCATTGCTTCACCACCCCAATCACGGATTGCTCCCGACATTATCACTTCTTTTTGCAGGTCTGAATCCCACCAGACCGGACGCGGACTCAGCGTTCCCGTTTCCAGAAACTTTATCAGCCGTCCCTTTGCGCTGTAAAGCCAGCGCTCTTTATAATCTCTCTCTCCGCCATATACTTCCATACCGGCAAACTCCGCTAAGATGTCTCCGGCCATTCCCTGTGAGTGAATATGGCGGGTAGGCTTTTTATGGGCCCAGAGCTTGCGGCCGGTCTTGGCATCCACCACGCAAATACCATCGGTTTTCTGGCGCGTCTCGAACCCGTAAAAAACCTCCAGGCCCGGATTGTCAGGGTCGATATCTGCAACATAACAGACGTCAGGATGTCCCATCTCCAAGGTCCAGAGACCTTTGCCGTTATCGTCCAGCACCGCAGCCCCGATAACCAGCTCATCCTTACCGTCCCGGTCAACATCGGCGGTTACCAATCCGTGAGACCCCTGTCCGCGATATTTTTCCTTTTCCTGTGGTGCCTCCCAGTACCATATCTGATTAAAATCCTTGTCCAGCGCCTGTGTCTTGATAAGGTTGTAAGTGCCTCGCTGCACAATCAGCGATGGCGTCCTGCCGTCGAGATATGCCACCGTCAGAAAATTACGACAGTAACGATTATAATCAGAAAACCCATCCCGGCTAAGCCAATCGGTTTTGTCCACAACTTTGCCGGTTTGTCCGTCAAGCTCAACCAGATATTCAGGGCCGGTTTGGACAAGCCCTTTTTCGTCCCGAGGGTCTCCAACGCCGGCCTTGCAATAAACCTCGGCTTTGCCGTCTCCATCAACGTCATAGACAATCCAAGGCGAATACCATATCCCCGCCTCGATAGACCAGCCCATATCGTATCGCCACATCATCGTGCCGTCTAAACGATACGCCTCGAGTTTATAAGTTGTGGTGCTGCGCTTCCAGTAGCCCGGCTGCTGATAGGGGTCGGTATTAAAATTAGGCTGCTTGATAACATACTCATAAGCACCATCCCCATCCAGGTCAGCAATACCAACCTTCTGGAAATCGTAATCACCCTTCAGCGGAATGCTAACGTAAGGCTTAGCACTCCCGGTCAGCAGAACGGCAACTCTTCCTAACAAAGGTTCCCGCATAAATGTCCCGCTACACTTACGTAGATCATAAAGATATGTTTTATCTTTCTCTGCCGTTTTATCTACAAAGTTTGTCGGTTGATGTTGATATGGACGACCGTAGATTAAAACGGTGGCAGGCTCTAATGCACGTTCAATACAGCGTCGTGTAACTTCAAAGGCAATACCTTCTGCGTCTGTATCGAGCAGACGCCAGCTTAGAAATACCGAACCATCTTCCCGCTCAACAGCTACCAAACCACAGTCCAGCTTCTCCACACCGGATACGGAAGAAATAAAACTAAATAGTACTGACAACCCAATCATCCAAATAAACCAAAATCTACGTCTCATCATTCTTACCTCCATAGCTCACCGGTCAATTCTTCAAATGATCGTAGCCTCCGGCTTGCAAATCCCTAATTTGGCTATTGGCCATCTTTATCTGCATTTTTCCTGTGTCTGTGACGGTGCCGATTTGCGTAATCGTTGTCGGCTCGTCCCACTTATTCAACAATCTCTGGCAATCTCCCTGAGAAAGGGTAAAAAGCAGTTCAAAATCTTCGCCATCGTTTAGGGCGGAATTCAGTGGCTCTTCGTTTTTTCGGGCTTGTTTGGATATTGGAATCTGCTCTTCGTTTATAATAGCACCCACTTCGCTTGCTTTGCAAAGTCGATTTAAATCGCTGCTTAGTCCATCGCTTATATCAATCATAGAATTTACCGTTACCATTTGGGCGATTTTTATTGCCTCTTTAACTCTCGGCTCAAATTCCAGATGTCTCCCCCAGCCCGCTCCACCTAACGAGCCTGTTACACATATACTATCACCCACCTTTGCGCCCGACCTTTTTACAGGCTCATTGCCCCCCTGCTTACTGAGCATCGCCACACTTATCGCGAACGGTTTTTCCTCATCCCAGCTTGTAATATCACCACCAACAAGCGCACAGCCAAACCTCTCGCCTACACTAACAATTCCTGAGTGAAGCTGCTTTAATTCTTCTTCGCCGAATCCTTTCGGCAGCGCAACCGATACGACTGCTGCAACAGGCACCGTCGCCATCGCCGCGCAATCGCTAAGGCTTACCGCCATAGCTTTATATCCGGCTTGTTCTAAAGTCGCCTCTCTTAAGTCGAAATGCACACCGTCCAGTAGCATATCTGTAGTGATTAGGACCGATTCGTTACCCAAGCGAACCTGGGCCATATCGTCACCGATGCCGATAGGAAAATCTACTGCGGACAATTTGCTGTGGCGCGCAAACCAGGCGGTCATTTCATCTTCACTCGCACTCATCGCTGTCCCAACTGCTTATTCCAGTATGCAATCTGTTCTTTCGCCTGCTTTGGACCGGCTGAACCCTCGGTAACATATTTCTTTGCAACAACTGCCGCACCGAGATTTCCATACACATCATTCTCAATCGAGGCCGAATACTTTTGCAGCTCATCCAGACTAAGCTCAGCCAACTTTTTATTCTGCTTCTCGCAGTAAGCCACCAAAGAACCAACAATACCGTGCGCCTCACGGAAGGCAACGCCCTTTCCGACCAAGTACTCAGCCAAGGCGGTGGCATCCAAAAATCCCTCCCCCAGCGCAGCCGAAATCTTTTTCGTGTTGAACTTTGTGTGTGAAACAATCGCGCGCGCCACATCCAAACAGGCCCCAACCGCATCGTTCGCAGCGAAAATATGAACCTTGTCCTCCTGCATATCGCGATTATAGCCCGACGGCTGACCCTTCAAAATCGTCAGCATAGCTATCAACGAACCATAGACCCGACCGGTCTTTGCGCGAATCAGCTCCGGAAGGTCCGGATTACGCTTCTGCGGCATCATACTCGACGATGTGCAATAGGCATCATCAATCCGCACAAACCCGAATTCATTGGATGAATAGATTATCCAGTCCTCAGCCAACCTGGACAGATGAGTCGCAATAAGCGCACAATCGAAAATAAACTCCGCACAAAAGTCCCTGTCGCCGACCGCGTCAATACTGTTGTAGCTGATATCCGAAAAACCCAATTGCTTCGCTGTGCTCTTTCTATCCAATGGCAGCGTGGAGCCGGCCAATGCACCACTGCCCAACGGCGAAATATTAAGCAGACGATGGCAATTTTTCAGCCGAATAAAATCACGCTCGAGCTGCTCGGCAAAACTTAACAGATAAGAGGCGATAACTATCGGCTGGGCACGCTGAAGATGTGTATAGCCCGGCATTATATCTTCCGAATACTTATCCGCCAATTTAACGAACGCCTTTTGGAGCAGCGTTATCTTAGCCTGCAGAATCTCTATCTGGTCTCGCATCCAGAGCCGAATATCGGCGGCGACCTGGTCGTTGCGACTTCTGCCGGTATGAAGTTTCTTGCCCGGCTCACCGATTTTCGCCACCAGTGCCGCTTCAACTGCCATATGAATATCTTCATATTTCTTCTCGAATTTGAACCGTCCTGCTGAGATTTCCTCACTGATTTCGATAAGCCCGTCTTTAATTGAATTGAATTCGTCTTTGGTAATCAGTTTTTGTTCGGCTAACATCCGCGCATGGGCGATTGAGCCGACAATATCATATTTATAGAGACGCTTGTCTATCGACAGCGACTCCACAAAATCAACTGTCAGCTCATTCGGCTCACCGGCCAGACGCTCTTCCCAGCTCTTTTCTGCCTCGGCCATTATATCTGCTCCAAAACCAAAATCTTATACTCGAAACAACCACACAAAAATTATCTTGTGGTTCATTTTAAGGCTTTTCATTCAGCCTTTCGCAATTGCTCTACTACGGTTAGACGATTGCCTTCGAAATGGAAAGCCTTGACTAACACTCCCACACGAAATCCTATCATACCTTCGGGCAAAGATAGGCCGGCTTCTCATTGCTCCACACGCCTTCGGACCTCGCGTTCTTCTCTTTCCATGCCTTCTCTTCGGTTATCAGCTTCTCTTCTCACCTCGCGCTCTCTTCGGACCTCGCGTTCTTCTCGTTCCCTGACCTGCGGTCTCTCCGCACCTGAAAGCTGTTCTGCCAGTTGTCCAACGACAGCGCTCTTCTCAGCGTTGCCGGAATCTCGCCAGAGCTTCGCCGCCATGGACAGGACTTCAACAAGCTGCTCACGACTTGGAGCCTGTTCTCGGATTCGGTGTGCCTCCTCGTCATCGCGCCTTTCGAGCATCATTTCGCGGGCACGAATGGCTAACGTGAGCAGTTCCGCCGCATCCCAGCGCTCGGCTTCCTTAAGTGCAGGCAGTGCCATCCTCATCACTTCTAATTGATGGAGCACAACTTCGCGCTCGCTCTTAGGACGCTCCTCTGTCGCCCTGCCTTCATCTCGTTCTCTTTGTCTCTCGCGTTCTTCTCGTTCCCTGCCTTCTCTTCGTTCCTCGACTTCTCTTCGTATCCGGACTTCTCTTTCACGCTCTCTCTCTGGGCCGCCTCTCTCTCGCAATTGCCACTTCAATCGCTCATTTTCGGACCGAAGCTCCTGGAGTTCTTCTTGCATCCGCTCTATGTGCGCACGAAGCTCACGAAGCTCTGCTTCCATCCGCTCCAGATGTTCTCCGAGGACCTCTTTCAGCGCTCTGCCCATACGTTCCAGATGCCCTGCGACGACTTCTTTTAATTGTCCTTCCATCTGCTCCAGATGTGCCGGCCTTCTGGCCTCTCGCCCTTCTCGAACGTCCTCATCCCACCGCAGGACCTCCCTCCGAACATTCACTCTTCTCCTGCCCTCCGGCCCCTCTTCAACTACCTCACGCCACTCGGCCTCCATACCCTTGATAAACTTTTGCCCGGCCTCGCTCACAAAGGAAACACCTACTTCCTGTCCTTCCCGCAGCCTCCGAGCCGCCTGCCAAAGTTCCTCACGCTGACGTGGTACGAGCACGGTCACATGGTCGTCTCTCTCAAACGGTTTTATAACGATACCCATATACTCTCGTTCACCAACCGCTCGTTCGACCAGCCGTACAAACGTTCCCCGCACCGCACCACTTCTGTCACCGTCCTCGGCCCAGAGCATCCCACCGAACAGCAAGCCGGCAAGCACACCCAGCACCAACATTCTGTACATCTTTTTCATGATAGCTCTCCTGTTAATTTAGATTTGCATATACCCGACGCCCACAACGATTGTGAGCAATCTACACATAATTAACAAATAAAAACCACAAAGTCAACAAATTTACCTAAAAAACACCTAATCAATAATCACTAATATTACCGAGTCCTGTACAGACTAAATCAGTTATCAATTAAAAAACTCTCATCTAATCTCATCCTTGCAATTGAACCTTGAATCTGTTATTTTGCAACCGATATGTCACAAAAACTTCTTATAACCAATTGCAGAATGTTCGACGCCGTGGATGACAAACAAACTACATCCATTCTCATCGAAAATGGCACCATCGTTCAAATCGGCCAAATTAATTCCTCCGCTGGTTGCAACAATACACTTGACGCACAGGGCAGAATAATCGCCCCTGGTTTTATTGACATTCACATTCAGGGCGCAGGCGGTGCCGATACACTCGACGCAACGCTCGACGCTCTCAAAGCCATATCACAAACCTGTGCACGTTTCGGAACCACTGCCTTTCTTGCCACAACTGTATTCAAGCCAAAACAGAAAAATCAACATCTTACTTTTGCCGCCGAACACGTTGGCCGGGACCTTGGCGGGGCAAACCTGCTCGGCATCCATCTCGAAGGCCCATTTATCTCGCTCGAAAAAAAAGGAATGATTCTGCCGGAATGTATATGCCCGCCATCCTTGCAGGTTCTCGACCAAATCCTGGACATAACAAACGGCCAACTCAAAATGATGACAATCGCTCCCGAGATGCCCAACAACCTCCCAACAATTAAACGCCTCGTTGACTCTAAAATCATTGCTTCTTTCGGCCACTCCAGCGCAACTTATCAACAAACTCTCGAGGGTTTCGATGCCGGAATCTCACACGTAACACATATGTTCAACGCAATGCCGTCAATCCATCATCGCGCACCCGGCCCGCTGGTCGCCATCTTTCAGACAAAACACGTCACCACACAGCTTATTGCCGATGGCGTTCACATACACCCGGCAGTTTTGAAATTTGCTTTTGAAGCGCTCGGCCCAAATCGCATCATACCAATAACAGACGGCATGCAGGCCCTCGGTCTTGGAGACGGTAAATTTATTTACAACGGCATCGAATACGAATCCAAAAATGGAACTGCACGATACAAAGACGGCACCCTTATAGGCACTGCTCTCGGCCTTAGTCAGCTCCTCGAAAAGCTCATAGCCTTTACGGATTGCCCTCTTGATGTTGCAATCAACACTGTTACACAAAATCCTGCCGGCTTGTTAGGCCTCGAAGGCAAAAAAGGCACTATCGCCCCAGGAAAAGACGCCGACCTGGTTCTGCTCGACCACGACCATTCAGTCCACACAACTTTCGTCACCGGCAAAATCGTATTCCAGAAATAAAGCAATCAAAAATAGATATGGTAAATTAAGCAAAACAAAAAAAAGATGGGAGAGCTTCCAGGCTCTCCCTTTATTTATGTGGCTCTTTCCTTTTACATCTTTAGCCCTTGCTTACCATGCCTGCTTTTCCATCTGACTTGTGTTCAATACCCACATGATAGACAAAGTAAGTTTAAACTAATATGGCCTAATTGGTCATTCTCCAGAGCCACCCATTTGCTAATCCAATACTATACATCGGAAGACAATGTCTCAATTCTTGAATTTTTCCAAAAATTTGATTCCACCATTCCTCACGCCTAATTCTCTGCACAAAAACAGTTTGAAGCAGAACTATTCGAACGGTAAGATTGTATTATTAACAACGAGTATCAGCAACATAATCTAAGAAGCTGCAATTATGGAACACAAAAAAACAAGGATATTAATATGATTATTAAAACACTTGGGATTTCGACTAGCCCGAGGATTAAGGGCAACAGCGACTTGCTCTTGCGCGAAGCTCTCGCAGGCGCCGAGTCCGCAGGTGCACACACCGAACATATCCATCTGTCAGATTACAATATCGCACCGTGCATCGAATGTAATTCCTGTTACACAACGGGTACCTGCAAGATTCAAGATGACTTTCAGCAGCTCTTAAAAAAGATGCTTGATGCCGACCGGCTCGTCTTCGCTACCCCCATATTTTTTATGACCGTCTGTGCCCAGGCAAAGATGCTTATCGACCGCAGCCAGTGTCTTTGGGCGTATAAGTATGTGCTAAAAAAACCGCTTATTACACCCCACCGCGACCGCCGCGCAATGGTAATAGCCGTAGGTGGCTCAAGAAGCAAAAAGCAGTTTGAAAGCATCCAATTGACGATGAAATCCTATTTTGATGTGCTGGACATAAATTATGCAGCAAATTTGTTTGTCAATAAAGTTGATGACCTCAGCGAAATACAAAAACATCCTTTAGCGCTCAAAGAAGCGTTCCGCCTCGGCAAAGAACTAATAACCGCAGAGTCCCCCCTGCCGCAAAAGCCTGTCAACATCGAATTAACTTGATAGTATAGGAATTTGTATTTGTTAGCTTATGATGCACATAGATGGTTGTCAATCGGTTTTGTATGTTGCAAAGCAGGTTAGAAGGAGTGATCGGGGTGTTGGAGCGAACGTTTCACCGGTTCAGATGGGTCATAACGGAAGTGACCGCCGCATTTAGGGCAGACGATGGCAGCCAATCCCCCAGGTTCGGCTGGTGGGAAAGAATCAACAACGATATCTTCGACCCAATCAGTATGGTCACAAGAACGGCAGCGATACTTGAACCAATCGCTCGGTCATGTCCATGGTTCGTCGGCTTGCTGTGGTTCCAACGGGCTCTGGTTCATCCGGCAACTCCTCAAACAATGAGAACTCTTTAATGATACCGTACTTGGGATGATAAATCAATTCCAACATCATGTTATCACCACATTTTGGACAAAGCAGCGGGTCTTTTCCGAAGCTCTCGAAGAAAAGCTGAGCGAAAGGCTTTGGCCCAAGAACTCGGCTAGCGCATGTTTGTAAGTTGCATTTGTAAGTCCTTGTAAAATAAGGACTCAAAT
>CAYUFX010000096.1:0-19363 GCA_964444135.1 uncultured Pirellulales bacterium
TTGTAAGTCCTTATTTCGTAAGGGATTCTTCTAATAAAAAGTGCGAAACTCAACTGAATAACCTTTGATTTTATTATTATCTTGTATTTTTCCACAATGTGTTTCGAAAAACACATTTTTCTCAAAATTGACGCTTGCATTAAAACTGCCTCGGAAAAGAAAATTCTTGACGGTTCAAGGTGAAGATAATAAGATTATTGATGTCGTATGGGTTTTTGTTAAGTGTTTAAATGGAAAATCCCAGTAAATACTGAAAGAAAATCATCACTAATAGGAAACTATGACCCATGAGATTCTCTTTTAGAGCGCTGCGATGTGTCACGTTGATGCTGCCCTTATTCCCGATCCTGACCCAGGCCGCACAAATACAGCCTTATCGACATGTATGGATACCCATATCCATTCACTTCGAGGGACCGGAGGCAACCGAGACGGACAATCATCCAAATCCCTTCCTTGATTTCCGTTTGCAGGTAAAATTTACCTCCCCAAGTAAACGCGTCTACGATGTACCCGGTTTCTTTAATGGCGATGCCAACGGAAGTGGCTCGGGGAACCTGTGGACCGTGCGATTTGCCCCAGACGAACCGGGCTCCTGGAAGTATGAAGCGGACTTCAAGCAAGGCACCCAAGTCGCTGTACATTGGCCCCTGGAGCGAGGTGAGGCCGATTTTGGAACGTCGATCACTTTTGACGGGGAATCCGGGACCTTTGAGGTCAAACCTCAGAATGCCCTTGAATCCGGATTCTGGAAATGGGGACGCCTGCAGTATGTCGGCGGTCATTATCTAAAGTTTGCGGATGGTCCTTACTTTTTGAAGGGAGGCTGTAACAGCCCGGAAAATCTGCTGGCCTTTGCCGATTTTGACGATACAGTGCCATCACATCGGTATGGGCCTCACGTTCAGGATTGGCAGGAGAGTCGTTTTACCCTGGGTGACGAAAAAGGCAAGGGATTGTTCGGTGCCCTCAATTATCTCAGTCAACAGAAGGTCAATTCCATCTATTTCCTGCTGCAGAACATCGGCGGCGATGGGAAGGACGTCTGGCCCTTTGCGGGGCCGATCGATCCAAACGGCAGTCCCCATAACGACAACCTCCACTACGATGTCAGCAAGTTAAATCAATGGAACATTGTCTTTACGTATGCCCAGCAAAAGGGTATTATGCTTCACGCGGTCCTTAATGAGTCAGAGGAGGCAAACAAACGGGAACTCGACGATGGCACCCTCGGAATTGAACGGAAGCTCTTTTACCGGGAGATGATTGCACGTTTTGCCCATCACAATGCCCTGCAGTGGAATATCTCGGAGGAGTATGATCTCTTCTTCGCCCTTCGCCCGGATCGAATCAAGGAATTTGCTCAATACATCCAGGACCTGGATCCCTATGACCATCCCATCACCGTCCACAACGAAGGGCGCGATCCCGATCCCGGATGGCTTCCCTTCCTCGGGGATGCGCGTTTCAGCACCACCTCCCTGCAAACGTATATGAACACGGCCAAATGGGGCGAGCGTGTGGAGAAATGGCGTCGCCTGACGGAGGTTGCCGGGCGTCCTCTGCCGATCAACATGGATGAGTTCCTGGAGGCCAATCCCGACAATATAGTGAGAATCCGTAAAGAGGTCATCTGGCCAACCTACCTATCGGGTGGCAACTTGGAGGTCATCTGGGCATCCTTACTCGAGACCGAGGATTTTAGCACCTTATCCGATTTGTGGCGGTGGATGCGCTATGCGCGTGACTTTATGCAGGATTACTTACCGTTCTGGGAGATGGAGCCAGACGATCTCAGTGTCGTGGAAGCCGATGACCAGCACGGCGGTGCTCAATGTTTCATTAAAGACCGTGAGATCTATGCCATCTATTACCCCGTGGCGCTACGGACCGGTCGGCTAACGTTGTGGCGCGTTCAGGGACACTTCGAACAACGCTGGTTCAATCCTCGCACGGGTCAATTCGTCGGTTCTCCTACGGTGTTTGAGGCCCAGGAACTGCAACCCATTGGCGCGCCTCCGTCCGATCCAGAAGAAGACTGGGCCGTACTGATCCGACGGGCTAAAGCGCCCCAAGACGAACAAGAGTCGGTCCCGTAAAATCAAATACAGGCAAATTATACGAATTCTAAAAAATTTTCGCGTGCATGTCAAAATAGGGTTAAGATAACCTAATAGAGATCTCTGAAAAACTACTATTTCTCACAGAAAATTGCATCTATAATGCCATAAGGCATGATGCTTTTTCGGAAAACCGAGATCAAGCAACAATTTTTCTGTAAATTTTATTTCGCTCTGATGCAGAATCGCTGTTCTCCACGTCCATATTCAAGTACCTTTTACTTGTCTCCCATTCCTCGCTCAATTCCATCAGCACAGCACTGACCAGACGAAGCAACGATGCCTCATTTGGAAATAACCCTGCAACCCTCATCCTGCGATTAATTTCCTCGTGCACACGCTCCAGCATATTGGTTGTTCGCATCCTTTTGCGATGACTGTCAGGCAACGCAAATACTGTCAAACCTTCCGGCAGATTTTCCTCCATCCAAACAGAAAGCTCCGGAGCAGTTTTTTCATACTTGGCCACATAGAAATTCAATCGCTGCTCAGCCTGTTGGCGCTCAGGAGCATTGAAGATGTCATGAATATCATTGTGAACCTGCCTTCGCATCTTGAGCTTAGGCACATAGCCGGCGGCATTGCGCTGCAAATGACACTGACACCGCTGCCATAATATGCCCGGCATCACAGCATTCAAAGCGGCCTGCAAGCCATCATGGTCATCGCTGACAACATATTTAACGCCGTGAAGCCCTCTGTGCTTGTTGAGTTTCGCACTTTTTATTAGAAGAATCCCTTACGAAATAAGGACTTACAAATAATTTGGTAATTTATGCATGTTCGGTAAATCGCTCGAACATTACAAAAATAATTATATTGTCGTGAAATGGCTCATAAGCTTAAAATTACCCAATTTAACACAATTCAAAAAGTGCGAAAGTTAACTGCTTAAGAGTTTTGATAAATTCCCGCCAATGAGTTTCGGCCTCACTCAAAGACACACTGACACCCAGGATGCTTCGCCTGCCATCAGTATCAATCCCGATTGCCGTTAACAGGGCACAAGATACCACAGAACCTGCAGTTCTGACCTTTTCATAGTGTGCATCAAGGACCAAATAGGGATATCCTCCAAGTGGCCTATTTCGCCACTTCTCCAACTCCGGGTCAAGAATTTGAGCAACTCTACTAACCTGAGTACTGGAGACTGAAAGCCCACACATCTTTTCCAAGACATCGGTAACCCTGCGGGTTGATACCCCCTGGACATACATCTCAGCTATAGCCAACTTCAACGCTCTTTCGCTGCGACAGCCTTTTTCCAGAGCTGATGGGTAAAACTGCACACTTCCACGTACTTGCGGGACATCGACCATAAGCTTGCCCATGCGGGTATCGAGGGTCTTAGCCTTGTAACCGTTGGCATAGCCTATGCGATCCTCACTTCGCTCATACAGGCTGGCACCGAGAGCCTGTTCCCGTTCTATTTTCATTGCTTCGTTAAGCAGGATACGAAAGGTCTCGGTTACTGCCTCAACGCCATTTTCATTTACCATTTGCATCAGACTGGCCAATAAGTTATTCTCCTTTACCTGGGTCATGTTTTTTTCTCCTAATTAAAGTATTCAAAAAGTCTTATAATAGGAGAACGGCATGACCCTGCTTTTTCAAGCGATTTTTGCGTGTGCTGTCGCTTCGGCTCGCTACGCTCGCCTCCGCTCCACCACACGCATGCTTCACACCGAATTTACAGAAACATATTTACACTAACAAAACCGAGTTATTCAGAGGTCTCAATAGTTCGTTATTGATAATTCTTGGTGTATACGTATAATACAAATTATGCAGTTTTTTTATTGTCGAGGTAATGGTTCAAGAGCGATAGGATGGATATGATAAAACAATGTGGATTTACATTAATAGAATTATTGGTTGTAATTGCTATCATAGCTCTGCTGATGGGGATATTAATGCCGGCACTTCAAAGGGTCAGAAAACAGGCGAGGGCAACCGTCTGTTACTCAAATCTGAAACAATGGGGAACTTCAATAATGTTATATAATGCAGAATCTGAGGGCAAATTGTTTTCGATCGGCCCGGGACAATGGATGGAATCGTTGCGGCCATATTACAGCGACGTAGATAAGATTCTCGCCTGTCCATCAGCAATAAAGCCCTGTCAAGACCTCGATATTACAGAAGCTCGTGGTAGTGTTGATACCATGTGGGGCCGTAAAGGCCAGAAAACGGAGTGGGGAGGAAGGGTAGAAGGCTACTGGGGAAGCTATGGACATAACAGCTATGCTTCGTATACTTATTCGGGGGATTCAAGAAGCTGGGGCAGATTCAATGTGAGTGGTGTACAAGACATTCCGGTCTTTGCTGATAGTGCTTTTGTGCATGCAGTACCGAGGTATACAGATCCCATTCCACCTGAGCCCTTGACAGTTTATTCCGATATCCCAGTAAATGCATCCGGTTGTCAAATATGGCGGTTTTGCATCGACCGGCACGAAGGAAACATAAACATCTGTTTTTTGGACAGCGCAGTTCGAAAAGTAATGCTTTATAGCTTGTGGGACCTTAAATGGAGTCGCGATTGGATACCACAGGGTTATACCAGAGCAGATATGCCGTGGTTAAAATAACAGCTTTTTGAACATGGTAGATCTTAGAATGGTAAATTTATACAAGGCTACCGAAGAAACCTTCGTTTAAAATGGAAAATATAAGATACCAGCCGGGTGATTTTATGTGTCTGATGGCTTAAACAAAGTTCGGGTTATTAAAAAAGGGTCTGTACTCTAAGATGTACAGACCCTGCAGGTAAGCTTCTGAGTTCTTTTCGTATATTATTTCAGGTTTTTTAATACCTAAATATACTGACGTTTAGAAGCTTTTTTCAGCATTTTTTACATATACTAATCACTAATCTTTGTTATTAACCACAGATCTATTCTTGAATTCGGCTCTCTGTATCTTACTTCCAGTGTGTGGTTTCCAGACGGCATATTGAACTCTATTGGCGTAGTACCTTCATTATCCGAATAGAGGTAATGCCATCCCCAGACAGGATTATTGTACATCCAGTTACCCCATTGAATCCAGCCGGATTGGTGGATATCGACACCGTTTGAAATTGTCGCTGTGGGAACTCTTGCCCATACCGAATCGTCAGAGCCACCTCCACTTACGCGAGCTGCAATCCTGTAAATTCCGCCGGTTACATAGAATGTGTAGGTAACCAGGCCGTCTGCCGGAGGTGTAGATGTGTCCGGTGTAACAGCAGGATCCAGCATGATATATGATCCGCCTGAGGTGCTGGTATCATCGCTTAAAACAAGCATTGGCGCTTCAATCGAATTCATCGCCTCAGCCTCGATCCAGATTTCTTGCTGAGGAATCGGGGGTGCTTGCCCGTAAAGTGCGATATCATCAAAGAAAACCGTTCCTTTGCCGCCTGCTCCGCCGGCTTTCTCAATACCGATGGCAAGACTCGTAACATTACTCAGGTTGGTAGCAAGTGAAGTAAGATCGATATTTGCCTGTCCCCAGATAGGCTTGGTTATGTCTATGGTTGTGTCAACTCCAACGCCGTTAATAGATACATACAACAGGTTCGAGCCGGTATTAGCCACATTACCATATACCCATAGAACCAACGTCGTGGCGCCGCCTACTGTCCAGTCGCTGCCGATAGCAAGGTCAGCAAGGTCGGCGGGATTAACTGAAACTTCTGAATAACTTGCGCTGGTGTTGTCGTAGAGGAATGACGCCGATTGCTTGCCGCCATGAACGATATCGGTTTCAACAATATGTTCGCCACCTTCAAAATAGGGATCCTGATAACCTATGAGAGCTCCATTGTCATCACTGCCATATCCATCTGTCCAGGTCCACCATATCCTGTTCTCTTCTTCATCATCGTAGCCTTCGATATCATCCACAACAAAATAGGCATGTGTTGAAAAGCTCCAGGTATCGCCCTGCCAGGTATCAGGGGTCTCGGCGTCATTGACCTCCTCAACCATCCAGTAGTAGGTCTTGCCTAATACAAGGCCTGCCGGACTAAAGCTGGTCTGGTTTACGTTATAGGCCGTACCATTTAGGACCTCGTTCGGGTCATCGCTGAAGTACACCTTATGCATAGCTGCTTCTCTGCCTGCTCGCCAGCTCAGGACTGCATTAAGAGCGATATCTGTCGCTCCGTCGTCGGGGTTGGGGTATCTTGCTAGGACAGGAGTATACAAAAAGCGAACCTCGCTCAGACCATACTGGCTAAATAATCCGTCGCTCCAGTTGCTGGTGGGGGTAATTTTGACGTACCTTGCTACAACATCCTCTAAATCAACGGTTGTATTGGCAGATGCTGTTGCCTTGGCAAACTGGTGGCCGCTGCCGAGCGGAGTCCATGTGGCGCCGTCAGTTGAATATTCAATGTTAGCATCCTTTATACCGTAGCCGGTAAAAATAGATACGATGCTATTGTAGTTCCAGACCAGCATATGGTCTAGCTTATAGTCCCTGTCAAATTCATATTGTATCCAGGTTGGCTGTGGTGTTGTGCCGCTGACCCAAGAACCGGTAGTGTTAGAGTGCAAATCATCAACTAATCCTGATTCGTTGATGGTATTTATTGGCCCACCATTAACCGGATCCTGCGAGCTGGATGCTGTGGCTGTTATCTTCTCGCCTAGTATCGGGTATCTCCATGGTTCAGTTGTAAAACTCCAGACAACGCCCTTATAGATTCCCGTGGTCGTTGGGGCATTGACCTCGTCGATTCGCCAGAAATAGGTCTGCCCATAATCGAGCAGTCCGTTTGGATCATAAGTATTAGCATCCTGGCCCTGCTCAAATAATACACCCAGCTGATTGTTTCTATCGGCATTATTGACGTCCTCGAGGACGGTTCCGAAGTACACATCGTGTGTCTGTGCATATATTCCCGGCTCCCAGCTAAGGCTCACATCCCTTGCTACATCTGTTTGTCCATCTTCAGGAACAGGATTAAATGCAAGTACAAAGCTTCCACTGACAAGATACCTGACCGCATTTAGGAAAATCTGTTGACCAGCCCAATTGAGGTTCAACCCCCCTTCCGGATTTTGTGAGCCGGCGTGAAATATCATTCGTTTACCTCCGGGAGTTGGGCCATCATCGTAAAACGGGATTCCCGCCTGAAATTCAGCTATCCATGTATAGTCGTTGCCAGCTGTTTTGGCAATTAGCGTACCATAACCGACATCTGTATTATTACTAAACGCTGTACCGCTACCACTAAAAGTAATCCTTATCACGTTGCTATCAGGAATTGAAACGTCGGTAAAAATCTGATGGTTAGGCATTAATACTTCAAGCGAGGGTGGGGGTGTAACAGTCGCGATATTGTCAGCATCACTCATCCAACCCCAAGCTACATTGGTAGGTAAATATCCATTTAAACATATTAGCGGTGTCCCTATATCGTTCCACTGGCTTGGTTCACCAGGGTGGTCTTTATAGCTACCTTGTTTGGCAGAAGTGCTGACAATTATCAGATCGGCGGCTTCAAGTTCGGCTATCTTGTCGTCATTCAGAAGGGTCCAGTTGCCTAATCGGTAATCGACTGTGTATCCCTGGTCTTGAACTAGCTTCATAAAATCTTCGTCGTCCTGTACACCATCACGATTTGTGTCCACCGCCTCAGAGACCCAAATGATATTCGCGGCGTTAGCCATGGTCGTTATGAGCAAACTTAGGACCAACATAAAAGAAATTAGATAAATTGTTTTTCTGCACATATTACTGTCCTTTCCTTTCAAATATAATAGTTGTAGCCGTTATATGTAAACTTTCGCACTTTACAAAGATGTAAATCCAGATAAACTTGGGCTGTAAGCTTTTATAACCTGCATTTGTTGAAATTTTGTGATTTTCGGAACTTTTCTCGAACATATGTTAAATCCCAGATCGCACATAATCCCGTTTTGGCAGCCATTTTAGTTCTCTGAAAACTCGAAAGTCCACTATACCAAACAACACATAAAAAAGTGATAAAGTCTCTCCGATTTTACCTTCCCTACATTACTAAACATATATCTGCCCAGGATAATGATTCTTAGAATTGTCTTTTACCTCCTTCCTCAACCGACTGTTAATAAAAAGGCAAAAACCATAGCTCCGGATAATGCTTTTTGTATCCGGCCACCTCAGTTTTTCACTGCCCTTCGGCAAATCCGGGGAAAAATCCTCCATTGCTCTTGAAGAATCAATCAAAATTTCCCCAAAATCTACATATTATTATATTATTTGTACCAAATTAACTACCTTGTAGTAAAGAAAAAATTTTCTGACACTTAGGGATGTGTGTAAAATGTTTTACTGGCGCTCTGTAAGTGCTTGTTTTACAATGACGTATGTCGGCAAAAAAGTGAATATTCGATAATCCCGTATCGCTTGTTACTATTTGTCATTTTGACATTATGATTTCAACGGCAATAGGGATGTATGACTCCCAACGGAGGTAGGAGTCACGGTGTGAATGGGCCCTCCCAGAAAGATGTATGCTAAAGGTGTAAATGGATCAACGACAGAGTTGCTCTTCGAAGTCTTTGACGAGAGGATAAAGTAGGACGTATTTCTGGGGTAATTTGCCCTGGTGCGATTTTTCTAACTTGCCACGACCTTGCGTAATACCCACTTGCTGCCAGTTGGCGGCTCTATAACAGGTCCCTGTAAATCGGTCGTTCTCAACAAATGTTTCCAGTAACACAGGGCGATAAGGCCAATATTTTGGATTTTGGCAGAATTGGCAACAAAATTCGCAAAAGAATACTTCGGACTATTGTAATCCGAGTAAGATTTTGGTATCGTCCCAAAGGTTGGGAGTAAATTGAAAAAGGCCTGAGTTGTGATAACGTTTATTTGACACAGAAAACGGTTATCACAGGAGACTCAAGCCATGCAGGATATTATAACACTGGAAGTATTAAGCGCGCTATCAGAAAACAACTTTTCGTTGGATGAACTGGTTTTCCGGACAAAAGAGCTGTTCGAGAGAGAAGGGCTATCAGGTTTTGTCAGTCTGATTCTTCAACTGGCCGATGAGAGGATATGCATCAACATGGTTCAGGGTAAAATGAGCACTCCTGCTGTCCACAGCCGCAGTATGAGCATCATGATCAACTGGATCGTCAGTTTCGAACTTCCGTGGGTACGGTCATGATCCGCTGGCGTCGGTTAAAGTGTACCCACTGCGGGAAAAGCGTCATTCCTTTGAGGGAATTTCTCGGCCTGGAGCGTTATCAGTCAAAGACATCGGAACTGGAAAAGCTGGTAACGGAAGTCGTTATGTTCGTCGCTGGCTTAAAACGGGTATCGTTACGCCGCGTGTTTCCAGCATGATAGAACGCATGATGAGAGAGATTGCGCGTCGTCTCAAACGCATGGCCTTTGGTTGGAGTGAAGAAGGAGCCGCAAAGATGGCAAGAATTATTATCAAACGCTTCTGTTCAACCGGCCAGTGGGAAAAATACTGGCGTGATAGGCTGAGAATTCAGGACAACGTGATGCTTGTTCTGAGGAGTATTAAGGTCGAAAATCCCCAACCTTTGGGACGTTAATAAGATTTTGATACTATTTTGGTTGCTTCCCGACAAGTCGGGAAGCATTTAATATAGGAAATGTTCGGCGATATTTAAAGGGACACGATTATGAAGAAATTGAACCGTAGGGATTTTATGAGTGGAATGGGGAAAATAGCAGCAGGAGCTTTAGCATTACCCGCTTTGAGTTATGAAAAAGTCCTCGGGGCTAATGGGGGATTTGTTGCTGTCGCTGTGGAAAAAGGTGAATTGAAATTTGCACCTGTGTCCGATGAACTGCTCCAGCAGCTCGGCAAAAAACGTGAGCCAGACTGGCTGAGGTGCCCTTTGTTTTTTACGAGAGATAGCCACCGACCTGAGTTGAGAAATCGCAAGGCCGGAGATATTGCGGCGATGGTAAGACAGATTGCGGAAAACAACGGCAAGGTATTCCGCCTGGGCATTTGTTGTTACGGGGACGCCTTTTATCAGAGCAAGGTTACGCAGCACGCACCTGGGCTGGGGGATATAGATTATCTGCGCGAAGCTCTCGATGAAGGGGAAAAATGCGGGGTCAAGATTCTTGCATATATAAATCCGAATGGTTTGTATGACGATCATCCGCTGTATGAACAATGCGTGCTGCGTGACGCCAAAGGACAGATTTGGAACGTGTGGGGATACGGAGAAACAAGAACACGATACCCGTGCATCAACAATCCTGTGTATAAGAAACTGTTGGTGGACGTGCTGACGGAGATGTTCACGCAATATGACCCTGCCGGGCTGTATGTGGATGGATTAACGCCACATATCTGTTTCTGCCCGTATTGCAAAGCAAAATACAAACAGATGTTTAATGAGGAAATGCCAGCAAAATTTGAATCTTGGAATCAGACCACTGTGTTTTGGGAGATGGTGAGTATGCCTGAGCTTGTAGGCGACCCACGAGACCCGGATTCCAAAAAGCTGACGGAATTTTTCTATAGCAGCCTGATTGATATGACAAAGACATTCACGGAAACGGTGAAGAATTGCAAGCCTGATGTGGTATCCATTTATCACAGCTGGCCGAAACCCGATATTACCCAATATTACGACGGAACACTGAGTGAAATATATGTCAGGGCGCCGTGGGTTCATACTCTGTGGAAGGATGGAGAACTGGCCAATTATGCGGCGCTGATGGGGATGCCGATTCTGCAGAATGTTTATCTTCAGCACAGAACGGACGCCGAGGCCAGGCACAAGATGGTATCGGCGCTCGCCAACGGCGTTTATCCGAACGCGTGGAATTTCCGCGGGATGAAGACAGTGTTTGGCTTTATAGCCGATAATGCGGAATATTTTGATTATGCGACAACTGCTCCGGTGAAGTTTCTGGCTTTCCCGCGGGTAATCCGTCACGACAGCATCCATCGAAAAATCGTGAAGGAAAAGGTTTTGTCTTCATCGCCGCGGGACCAGTTCCTGGCCCCCTATGTAGGACTTTACTCGGCCCTATTGCGGGCTGGCGTACCTGTCGTAACATTGCATCGGCTCAATTTTCATGAAAAGTTCAAGGACTACAAGGTTCTGTGCCTCGCGAACGAGGTAAGCCTTACCGATGAGCAGATTGAGGCGATTCGCAAATTTGTGGCTGCCGGCGGCGGATTGGTTGCAACGTATCAGACTTCGCTATTCGACGAACAAGCCCGGCTGCGGCCGGATTTTGCTCTCGCGGATGTATTTGGCACCAGTTATCAGAATGTTGTAGCGGGAAATAGTCAAAATGAAGTTAGATTTACGGACAAGCATCCGGTTACAAGCGGACTTGAAGGAGCGAAAATTATATACGACGAGCCGCAGATTGCGGTTAAGCCATCGGGCGGACAAGTGGTCGCAAAAATGTATGGAGCAGACATCGATCCCAATGGCCTACCGGCAGTAATTGTGAATAATTACGCCAGCGGCAAAGTCGTTTATCTGCCGGGACGGCTTGATTCGCTCCAGTGCGAGAAACTGTCGCCCCTGATAGAGAAATTATTCGCCAACTCCGTTCAGTGGGTCTCTAATAACAAAATGCCTGTGGAAACAGAGGCCCCTGCCACAATCGGCGTAACCGTGTTCGACCAGCCGCAGCGAAGAATACTGCATCTGGTAAACCACAACGCTGATACCATCAGGGCATATCAAAGCATTGAGCCGATAGAGAATATTTCCTTAAGGCTTGAAACGCCCAAGGGTAAAACCGTAGCAAAGCTTCATCGACTGTGGAACAAGGCCGATGTGCCGTTTGAATTGGAGGGAAATATTATAAAATTCAAGCTGCCTGAAATCGGTGAATACGAGGTAATCGCAGCAGAGTTGAAATGAGAAATCCCAGTTAAGTTAGTTTTTACTAAACATGTAAAAAAAGGATAATATCTGAAATGCAGAATTAAGGAAAGCTTCTTTTATGAAAACGATGGTCAGAGTCTGCATATTTGTGTTTGTCGGTGTGATGATACTGGCTGGTTGTGAGACTGCTCCAACAACACAAGATAAGCAGGCACAGTTAATTGTTAAAGGCGAGGATGTAAATCAGCTTTCCAAGAAGACAGAAGCAGTATTCGCCAAAAGTGTAAAGGTGAGCGTTGTCTGTCTCCGCTACAATCCTCCCGAGATGTACAACTGCTGTGATGTCGAAAGGAATCTGACAACCGTTTGCGCGAGGCTTGACCAGGCCGCGGAAGACGGTGCTGATCTTGTACTGCTCCCAATGGAATGCGTGAACACACCCGGTGAATCCATACCAGGCCCGATTTCAAATGCCATCGCAGAGAAGGCACTCGAACACAAGATGTACATCATTGGTAACATCCGCGAATCTGACGGCGGAAAAACTTACGTTACGTCATTTCTTTGCGACCGTTCCGGCAATATCATCGGCAAATACCGAAAAAGCCACAAAATGCCCGACGAAACTATGGACCTTGGAGACGAATTGCCGGTTTTCCAGACCGATTTTGGCAAAATTGCCATGCGCATCGGCTCCGACAGATTCTTCGTGGACATTGACCACGTGTACACCGCTAAAGGTGCAGCAATGATATGCTGGTCGCAAATGCCGGAACCTTTTGAAGATGAATACCAGCAGGATATGCCCTCCATAGGCAGAGCGGGTGACTATAATGTCTTTATTGCCTGCGCAAGATACTCGACCGGAAGACGAGATGTTTATAAACCCAATTGGGTTAATATCCAAGGATTTTACGGCATGTCGCTGGGCAAGTCATATATCGTAAACCGCGAAGGTATGTTCATCGCCTGCACGCCTCGGATGGGCAGCTCCGTTGCCACCGCCGTCATCCCCTCCGACCAACTCAGCTATGGAGGTCGAGGTGTGGCGTCGAGGCCGGTTTTCCCTGCTATCTGGGACCCAGTAAAACCTCTCAATAAGCCCAGTTATAAGAAGAGGACCATCGTAGCCACCGCCATTCCCGACCGCCTCACACCTGACCAGGTCCTGACGCGAATCGATGAAGCCGGTGCGTTTGGCTCGGATATTGTCTGTCCGCATGAAGTCGAATGGTGCAAGTCACTTAACGACCATGAAGACTTTCTTAACTCTCTCGCCCAAAAGGCAGCGCAGTACCAAATGTATATTCTGATGAGCGGCGTTCTGCGCAACCCAAATATCAACGAAGGTCTCCTTTACGACCGCAACGGACAACTCGTCTTCACATACACTAAAATATGCCCATCTTCGCGACTGCCAGGAAACGAAACTCCTGTTTATGATACGGATTTCGGCAGAATCGCCGTAAGAATCTGTTGCGATGAACAGTGGCCAGAAATCGACCGCTCCTTCTTCATAAAAGGAGCAGAACTTCTTTGCTTTCCAACCATGAGCTGGGAGCCGGACGGCATTTACCGAAACAACCGCGACTTTGCACGCGCACTGGATACCCAAATGTTTCAGATACAATCTACCCATTTACAAACTGAATTCGTCCACAGAAGTTTCGTTGTGGAGCCGACCGGTATTCCCATTGTACAGAACAGATACTCCCGCCGTGGCGACATTGTCTCTGCCGTTATCGACCTCGACAATGACAGGCCAAAAAGGTTTGTGAGGCAATACACTCAGAGAGGTCCCGGCGGATATATGCCCCGATATAAGCCAGATTTTGTACCGGGAATGCAGAACGACCTTGCCGATGTAATTCGTCAGCAAAGAAGACCGGAATTGTACATATCCCTCTGGCCTGCCGGATATAACCCACCAAGGCTTGCATCCAACCCGACGCCGGCGAATGGCGCAAAAGATATTGTAACAAATCCTTCCCTGTCCTGGACAGAAGGCTGGTTCGCCAGTTCGCATAACGTTTACTTCGGCACAAGCTTTGACGATGTCGACCAGGCTAACGACCCAAATACACCGCCCGGCAGAGGAAACCAGACATCAACCACATACAATCCCGGCACACTCCTAATAGGCAGAACTTACTTCTGGCGTATTGACGAAATCTGCCCAGTGCCCACATTAGGGACGTGGAAAGGCGAGGTCTGGTCATTCACTGTAAACGACTCCTCAAGCTCCGCTTCCAGCGTTGTCCTGCCAACTCGCTTAGCAGCTAATATGTTATAGATATGGTTTGGAGTGGGAGTGAACCGCTCACACACGGAGATTTGATCCGTTGTCCGCCTTTGGTGGTAGTTTTGCTCGCTAATCTTTTGCTTTTTCTGGCTTGTTAATCCTTTGGTTCTTGTTGTGTAAAATGTGGAAACAGACTACTTGGAAGGTTCTTTGGCTCCGATGATAAAGGTCTTGTTGTTGAAGAGTATAACTTATTGATTCAGCATAGTCTCTCGACGTCCTCCGATTAGAGCAGCTAAAGTAAGTCCAACAGCACAAAACGTAAAGATAATTCCGTTTGGTGTTCGGCCTGTCCATTCGGCCCATGGCCAAGGAAAATGAAAGAATGCGTAATTCAACAAGAAATACATCCATGTGCTTAATAATAATCCAATTCGTGTGAAATTATATCCTGTATGTTTTGTTGTTGCTTGTCGTGCAAACCAGAGAGCCACAGCTGTTACAATAATCAATGGGATAATTCCATAAATAATCCAACCCATTGTTGGATTGATCGACGATTCTCTGTAAACAAGCTGTCTGATGGTTTTGCCTGCAATAGGAAATAACGTAACTGGAAATACCATCATGAAAGGCCACCAGCGCCCTCCAACGATAGCCACCATGGGTATAATACCCGGGATATTGATATCGCACCGGGGGAGGTGATAAGCAACGCCTATATTGAGTTCGTGTGTGATGAGATAAAGAACGGTACTGATGATGCCTATTTTCTCATCTGGGGCCATCTTACTTTGAATTCTGATGGATTTATTGAACCTTATATGATATCAAATCGCCCAAAAACAGAAGCCAAGGTGCCTTGGGAGCCAGATCCATGGGATGCAGGTGGCCAGAAGATTCAGACTGTAAACATCGCTACTATTATCCAGGAGCTAATCGACCAGGAAGGCTGGGCAGCTGGTAATGCAGTAGAGATCATCATTGGTGCAGATCCGGACAAGCCGGAATTTACTGGTGTTCGATGTGCTGAATCTTATGATGGTTCTCAATCGGATGCGCCGTTGCTGCATGTAGAAATTGCTACTCCATAGACTACAGAACCAAAAGTATTACTTAGAATTTTCATAAAGGACTGGCAGTTCGATGGACTGTCAGCCCTTTTTTTACTCCCAAAAGAATCATGCTTTCAATTAATTTCTTCTCACCGTCTACTTAATCAATTACGAGTTTTTGTGACGCGTAGCCGTCACAAATGCTCTATTGGACTGAACCGCTGAAGCGTTATTTGGGATTTTAATAAGCAAACGAATGCAGCCTCAGAGGTAAATCTACAGAATGTGTATAGAGAAGACCCTTGACATCGAAACACATCGCAGATAGTATGAGATTGCTTGATTAGTGCTCCGTTAATGAGATAAAATCGATGAGCAGACAACGAGCATTCACTTTGATTGAACTCCTGTTGGTGATTGCAATCATTGCTTTGCTGATGGCGATCTTGCTGCCAACACTTCAGCGGGTCCGCTCGCAGGCGAAGGCCACAGTCTGTCAGGCGAACCTGCACCAGTGGGGTCTCCTGTTCGATAGCCTCGCTCAGAGCAACGAGGGCCGGCTCCGTGACCGGGATTCCTGGGACCGCTGCAGGACCCAGCAGTTTGCCTATTATCTCGACAACTTCGACTTCGAAGAGTTCTGTCCGATGGCTATGCGCAAGACCAGTTCCACAGGGGCCAGCGGCACGTTCCTGGCCTGGTACTGCCCCCACCATCCCTATCGCGCGGGCAGCTATGGCCTCAACGCCTACACCCCAGCCTACGATGGTGGCGAGCGCCTGGGTCAGCCTCTGCGTGTTAAGGCGCGGTGGACGAGCATCTATATGAAGGGTAGCGCCAAAGCCCCGATCATGCTGGACTGCGCCCTGTGGGCCGGGGACTCTATGCCTACCGACGACCCCCCGCAGAGCGAGACACAGGCCGCCACGGCCCCAACGATTGGCAGCAACAGCATCCGGTCCTTCTGCATCCCGCGTCACGGAGGCTTCATCAACAGCCTCTTCATGGACTGGTCGATACGTAAGGTGGGTATCAAGGAACTGTGGACCCTCGAATGGTACCCCGGTTTTGACACACACGGTCCCTGGACACGCGCCAGCAACATCGATGGCATCAACTGGCCTGCGTGGATGCGAAGATTCAAGGATTAGCCACTCGCCGGAGGAAGTTCCACCAACTGAGCCTGTTGAATAGATTGTCTATTGGAAGCGTAGGACCACACCCGACACAAAAAAACACCCAATAGCAAATCCTGAGCCGAACAGGATTGCTACATGCTAAGGAATTTCCTTAAGTCCTCTTAAGCTTTGGTCGATATCAGACATCGGAGGCACCCCTTTATTTTTAACAACGAACACATTCGAATTGGAAGTCTTCCGCGGGGTAGATGGGCTCCTTGTGTAGAATTGCTGTGCCTTGCTGGCTCATAAGCAGGTACGCGTGCGGAGGTAGGTGATGAGATGATGATCAATGGCTTGATAGGTTCCCAAGGTATTTTCAATGTTTCGATACATGAAATTAGAGGATTCATCTTTAATCTCCGGAATATTTCTAATAATGCCAAATTACCGCATCGCAATATATAACACCACAGAGTTTACCTGTCAATAATATACTCAAATAAGCAGATATAACCACGACTTGACAATCTATGTCTGCAGGAGTATTATGTTTGAAGTCGCGAGGGCAAGCCGGCCGGTTATATGCGGACCGAGAAGGACTACGTCGATTACCTTTTCCACGTCGAGTGGCGATGGCCCGGAAAAGGCGGGAACAGCGGTGCGCTGGTGCATATGAGCGGTCCGGATAAGGTCTGGCCGAAGAGCCTCGAATGCCAGCTGGCTTCCGGTAATGCAGGCGACTTTTGGCTGATTGGCGAAGGGCGGAGGTATACGGAAAATATCGAGACCGCAGAGCACGCCAAGGCAGATGAGCGTGTCAGGGGACGCAACGTCAGAAAGCTCAAAGCCAGCAGCGAAAAGCCGCTCGGCCAATGGAACGCATACGATATCATCTGTAAGGACGACTGGGTTGTGGTTTTGGTCAATGGCGTCTTACAGAATATTGCGACCAAGAGTTCGATAACGTCCGGTAAAATCTGCCTGCAAAGCGAAGGGGCGCCGGTTGAGTTCCGCAACATTTATATCGAGCCGCTCGAATAAGGGCGGTTCACGAACTGTATGTGTTTAGCCGCTGTTGATTTTTTGGTGGCACGGCCATCCTGGCCGTGTTTTAACGGGCTGGAAGCCCGTGCCACGTCAGGAAACTACTGATTCAGTTGTCTGGCTAAACACATACCACTAACTGCCCCTACTAACGATTGTGCTGATATCGATAAGGTGCATTTGTCGGCCGCTGCCGGCATGTGGTGAATCAATGACGACACTACGGCCGTCGGGACTGAAACGCGGATGCGTATCGCAGCGCCATTCGCCTGTATATTCCGGCGGCAGATAGAAATGGCCGAGCGGAACTTTTCTGCCGGTCTCGATGTGGTAGAGATAGACGGTTTGTTTGCGCTCTTTGTCGGGATAGATGTCGTTGAGAATCCACTTGTTGCCAGGCAGGTATGTGCAGTGGCCGTTTTTGGTCATAATGTCTTTGCCGACTACTTCGACCCTTGGGCTGCCCCTTCGACTCCGCTCAGGGCTAACGGCTAAATCAGGGCGGGCCTTGTCCGTGCCGTCTTCATAGAGGTAAAAGGCGTTTTTGTGCGATGGATGCCAGGCCCAGGCGAGAATGTGGCGCGGGTCGCGCCAGATAAAATGTGAGGTTCGACCGTAGCTGTCCACAATGTGGATGTCCGAGCCGTCGGTTTTTGCGGTGAGCATACGTGTGCCAAAGCTACGCAGGCCTTTTGCCCGCCAGCGATGCAGGAAAATAAATCGAGAGCCATCGGTATTAAACAATAAATGGTTGAAGTAATGCTTGGGGTCTTTGGGGTCGCCGGGGATTTGGCCGAATTTAGCGATGTCCGCAATGGAGATAATCAAATCCCGATCGCCGGTTTCAAGATTGAGCCGGAAAATACCTGAATGTTTCGGCGCCGGCTCATCGGTATGTGGGTCCGGCAGGCCTGCGTAGCCGTAGCCGGGGCGCATATCCTGAATGCGTCGGAAGTCCGGTGCAACGGCGGTTCGGCCGTCCGGACTGATAGTATAGATTGGGTAGGGAAGCGTTCGTTTTTTGCCGGTGAAGACGTTGAGTATGTGACAGACGAACCGGTCGTTCTGCCGGTCGTTCCAGATGATTTCATTCTTCGAGCCTGGGAGCCACTGCAGCATACAGCCCTGCTGCCAGCACCATGAGCGTGATTGGCCGAGCTTTAGCCAGCGGTCATTATCTTCCAAATCCACCATACCAATACTGATAACGTCGTTGGGCTTGGGGCTGCGGTGCTCGAAGTCAACCTCCATTCCGAGTGCGTAACGGCCGGAAGGGTCAAACTGTAATTTGTCGTAGTAGCTGAACCAGTGGAATTTTGGCCCTTTGGTGATAGCTCGAATTGGTGGCAGCTCTTCGGATTTTGAATTTGCTTCGGTTGCGTAGCCGGGTAAACCTGTGATTGCAACCATGCTGCCGGCTGTGTACTGTAGAAATTGGCGACGAGTCAGTTTGTTGTTATCCATACGGGACAATTTTAATGTTTCAAGACCTGAATTCAAGGACGAATTGCTTTTAGGATATTTTTGGGTGTGGCCGGTTTTTTGGAAAGCGATTTTAAGTTCATTTTGGCCTTTCGGAATCCGCCTACGGCGGACAAGATTGGGTTTGAATTGGGTTTGTTTTTTGGGCTGCTAAACAATCGTTTTTTTTGTAATCCCTTGTTATAAGTGAGTTTGCGTTCATTTTGGCCATTTCGGAAATTGGGTTTGTTTATTCGGACTGAAAAATCATCTTTTTTTCTGTAATCCTTTGTTAAAGTTAAGTTTACGTTCATTTTGGCTTTTCGGAGATTGGGTTTGATTGGGTTTGAATTGGGTTTGTTTTTTTGCCCAGCCAGAGGGAGAAAATTTTTATAATCCTTTGTATCATATATATTTATATAAATTTGGACATTTAGTAAATTGGGTTTGTTTTGCATAAAAAGGGCTGATTTGTAGAGGATTCTCGACAGAT
>CAYUFX010000097.1:0-19289 GCA_964444135.1 uncultured Pirellulales bacterium
TTTGTCAAGCAATGCAAAATAAAATTCAAGATGTCACGCTTGTATAAGGCCTAGACTTTTTTCATACGTTACGCTTATCGTAAGTCCCCACCGACCTACGACACCTTTCCAGCTCGACCGGCACCAAGGACGTAACCACCAGGCTGCAGGAGCTGTTGCTGGACGAGGGAATCGACACCGAGATTCTCAGGGCTTCAGTCGCCCCTGAAAAGAGAGAGGAATGTATCAGGAAAAAGGTGGACTCCGGAACTGATGTGGTGATAGCAAATCCGAAACTGGTTCAAACGGGGCTTGACCTTTATGATTTCCCGGAACTCACGTTCTATCAGACCGGCTATTCGATCTTCACGCTCAGGCAGGCATCGCGGCGCTCTTGGGGGATAGGACAGAAGCGGCCGGTCACGGTAAATTATCTGTATTACCGCCCAACGATGCAGGAGAGGGCCATGCACCTGATGGGCTCAAAGCTGGAGGCGAGCCTTGCCATCGAGGGCAAGTTCTCCGAGGAAGGCTTATTCGCCATGACACAGGGCGAGGACATGACGACGTCGATGGCGAAGGCTCTTGTTGACGGCCTGGACACTGAAGGAGTGGAGCAGATGTGGTCGAAGCTTAACGATGCAGGCAAAAGTAAGGGCAGGACGGAGGCACCCGGTGGCTGGTTGTTTTATGTTAATCCCGAAAACTTTGTGAAAGAGAAAAGAGGCGGAAGGAGAAGGAAGAACGCATCATCTGGGACTCGGCAGATGTTGCTGTTCGATAATCCGTGAATCAAATTTTCTTTTTAATTTCATTTCGCAGTTTATCTGCCAGATTTATGCTCGCCGAAATCGATAATTCGATTCCTACCTTATCTGAACTACCCTTTACAATGTTTTCAAGCGAGTCAAAAAAAAGCAACGAAGTAAATTGCAACATCCTTTTTGAATTCGTGCGCGCGTGGATAGAATAAGTCTGGTAATCTAAAATAGATCGGCAGTAGTTTCTCCTGAATTTTTTCGATTTTGATTTTTTCCTTTTTATATGGTTTTTCAGCTCTGCTCAGAATTAAATCCACTTGATTAATATCCCCCAAGATGTGCCTGGATTCCTTCTTTTCTCTCCTCTCCTCAATTTCTATCATCGTTAAATAAGTTATCGAGGAACCAAACACCATCGCCGTTATTGTTGCAAGAAAAGTAATATTATTATGATAAATTATTAAAATCAAAAATAAAAGCAAGAATATACCGTAAGACATGATATTGTCTTTTCTATTCATTCACTCTCACCATATTCACAATTCAATCTTAGCAAAAAGAATTAAAAGCATATCCTTGCTATCAAGGAGCTGAAAATCGTGTCAATGAGAGAAGGCAAAACGCTCCGGGGCCCCAGCCAGAAAAATTACCCCCCCTGCATCCCCAATTTCTCCGGCTGCCCGTACCGTTTTGAAAATCGTCAATCATAGGAACAAATAGCACTATCCATGTCGATTCACCATTTATTGCAGAAGCCCTTTTGTGGAAGATTTCCACGGCCTCATAAGCGACACCGATTTTCCAGGCCGGTCCTTGCCAGAACCGTTCCCCTCCAACGATGAAAGTCACCCCCGTCCTCTTCGTCTGCTCCAATCCCTGTTCACAGACCGGCTGAGCTTCTTGCAAAAAGCACTCGATGAACTCGAAGGGGCAAGGAAGGATAGGGAACAACTGGCTCAATACGCCCTGAAAGAGCTTGACCCGGAGATACAGGAGTGCGAGGTATCCCTGTCGGCACTGAAGGCCGCCATGAACAACACAGAGCGGCGGGGTGACCTTGAACGTAGACTGTTTGCGTTGAAGCGCCAGCGAAAGAGCGAGGCCCTGATAAGCTGGCGGGACCTTGGTGTCCCCCTTCCAATTGCGGGAGGCCGACCTGCCGCAGCATTTAGCCATCCTTGGACGTTCCGGTGCGGGAAAGACAAACGTTGGCTATCTGATCGTACGGAACCTGCTCAGAGCCGGAAAGCCGTTCATCGCCCTCGACTGGAGAGGGACATACAAGCACTTTCTGAGCCGATCCGAAGGCAGGGATATTCTTCTTTTCACCCTGGGCGAAGAAAAATCGCTACGCTTCAATCCCCTTGAGCCTCCTGCAAATCTGAACCGCACACAGTCAGAAGCCTATATCCGAGACGTAGTGTCAACGGTATGCACGACCTATCTGCCAGGCCATCACTTGCTCAGCACCTGGGGAGTGGAATACCTCTTCCTCAAGGCCCTCGATTTTTCAAGATGTTCCCTGACAAACCGGCAACTTTCGTCGATGTTCGTCGCTACATAGACCGGCTCAACGTCGAGAGCCGGGCCAAGGACTGGCCGGGAACGCTATACGCTTACGAAGAATACACACCCAGGGAATAACTGTACTAACTTGGTCCGGGCTACTCCAGGAGAGATCTCCGCAAAGATTGATCGTGGTTGCTGCCGTGCGACTTGTGTCTGACCCTGACTTCTGCTACACGTACTCGTAGCGGGTATGCGAGGATACCGTTCAGGGATTTGTAGTGCCTGCATTTTCCTATCCTTTTGAAAAGAAGCCTTTTGTAGAAGCCAACGTGATTTTGTGTCACCGCAACGCAAAGGTCATCAATATGTCGGGCCTCCGCTTCCTCCCACAGAGCCTTGCATAGTTTCACCCATAGTTTGCGACTGGAACCAGACTGAACCTCGGCCACCCCCAGAGTGGAAGCCTCAGCAAGCTTTCTGCCTCGCTTCCTCAATTGGTTGATTACTTCTGGAAAGACCCGCTCCATGGGCAGGCCTTTTGTCGAGTCTATAACAACTCTTACGGCTCCGATTACTTGGCCGTTTTCCATGGCAACGAAGTGGGTTGTCGTCGATAATTCGTCCCATTCGTCGACCATAATTCTATTGGGATTAGGAGATATATATCCCTTTCGCAGATATCTATCGTACCTGAGCCGAAAGATAGCCTCCAACTCATCCTGACCATTACTTCTTTTGAGTCTCGCATGACGATTTTTCATTGAATGTCGTAACTATCTCAGCCATCTTCTCCCAGTCTCCTGTCCACATCGCCCTGGCGGTAAATCTCTTAGAGCGTGTGTGAAAAGCCCGTTTTGTCATTCCGAGCGGAGCGCAGCGGAGTCGAGGAATCTGTTTTAATAGACCCCTCGACGCAATTTACCCTGAGCGAAGTCGAATGGGCTCGGGGTAACAACAAAATGATTCTAAGCTTTTCACACACCCTCTTAAACTCCACCAAGTCAATTCCAAGCACGGATCCAACCAGGGCAATGTCATCGGTAAGCTGGGTGACCAGGCCGTTACTTTCCAGCTTCAAAGCAAATTGTTCCGTGACTCTGGCAAACTGCCTGAAGCTCATGCCATTGAGCTTATATGGCAGGGGCGACCAGAACGATGGTGGGAAAAGCGTCTTGATCTTGTAATCCATGACCTGACGGCAGTAATTCTCCGCATCAAGACCGAAACCGTATCTTTCCGGATTCCGTGCCCACGGTGTTCTGGGGTAAATTCCTGGAAACTGGATGAAAACAGAGTCAGGTCTAATATCTGCCAGCAGTTCAAAGGTCTCTTTCATGGTCCGGTCGTTATCGCCGGGAGCGGGCAGTATCACGCTTCCGACAACGAATATACTCGCATCCTTTGCTGCCTTGACGGCTGTTCTAATCTGCTCCACTGTGGTGGGCTTGTTCATCAGATCTAGAACCTTCTGGTTTCCTGATTTTATCCCGAAAAGAAGCCCGAACAGTCCGGACTGCTTCAGTACTGCGGCATCGTCAGGACAGAATTCCCTGACGTGGCCGTACGAGCAGTAGCTGACTTGAAGGTCTTCTTTTATGATTTTGTCAGCAATATGTCGCATCAGTGTTGCAGGAGTGCTTGATTCGGCGTACCTGAATGACCTGACTCTATACTGATTACGAATGTGCTTCATTTCCCCAACGACGCGGGCAACTGTTTTTACTATCCTTTTGTGTACACTCTTTACCGACTGAACACAGAAGGCACAGCCGTAGGGACATCCCCTGCTCTCATCGAGAACAACGATATTTATCTTCTCGTTGCCTTTCATTGCCGGATAGATGTGTTTGTCGTAAACCGGCATTGGTAGAGTGTCCAAGTCCTCGATCCACCTGATTTCCCTTTCGATGCCATCCGGCGTAATAAGATTCGGGAAATCGAGTTTGCCCTTACCGGAAACATAATCAGCAATCTGAACAATTGTTTCCTCTCCCTCAGCATAGACCAAACCTTCAAACGCTTTCGTCCTTTCAAATATAAGTCCACGAAAAAAGTCCACATGTGGGCCTCCGGCGAATATCTTCAACTCCGGAAACTGTCTTTTCAAAAAAATCCGCCATCATTACAGGGCCATCGAACCCATCGCCGTTCCACAGCTTGAATCCCACGAAATCAGGTTTTTGCTTTCGGATTATCTTTGCCATTTCTTCAGCAATCCGTATGACTTCTTTTGCACGGTACCTAGCAAGCTGTCTGTCCACAAAGCGGAGCCGCAACAACCCACACAATCCCTTCAGCATTCGAGAAGCTCCAGCAAACTGAGAACCGCTTTCTGGGTGACCCAGCCGCCTTTAGGCTTCAATCCCATGTACTTGATCAGCTCTCTGGCCCCTTCCTTTGTGCCCTCGTAGCCGAGCTTGTACAAAAAGTCTTCCCCGTTCTTCTCTCCTATCATCTGTATGTTCTTCGCAAGGGCCTTGGCAGGAATCAGGATCCAGTCCATCCTGCTGAATAGGGTTATCCTTCCCTTCTCTGCATCGAAAACCCTTCCGGCCAGGAGCTTCTTCAGAATCCAGGACAGGCCCATTTGAACACCATAGATTTTCTTCGTGCGTTACTTCCTGATTTATGTATTTGTCAGCGTTCCTTAAATGTTTCGCACCCGTCTTGCTACCGGGTTGTATAGCCTCTCCAGGGCCCGTTGCATGTCGGGCTCGACTACATCCGCGTAAGCTTGCGTGGTTCCTATGTGAGAATGTCCAAGCTGTTTCTGGACAAGCCGTAGGTTGTAGCCCTCTTTTAGTAACTGCTTTGCTGTCGCTTTACCTATACCTGATGATGCCCCTGTCAAAAGGACAACTGTTTCATTGATATTCTTCATTTTCAAATCCTTTCTCAAAATTAGCCTTTAGAGACATAGTGTCTCCTATATAAAAGACAGCATGTCTCTTGTTAAACCTTTTTTTGTGTTTTTTTATTTTTTTATAAGAGACAAGGAGAAGCAACTCATGATAAGGTCGGTGCATACTCCGTTTAGGAAGCAGACCGACAAATCTTGTTTATGCGAAAAAACAAACGACTTTTTGAGATACTATATCGCACATAATCTGCAGCTGCTCATGGTCGGTTTCATACACCTTAACAACATCAGTGTATTTGTTGCTCTCTGGTGAGAAATGAGTTAACAAGTTAGGCATGTGTGAAAAACAAGCTTTGTTAAAAAATACATTGCCTTTTTGTGGAAAGATCGCTAAGTAAAAGATGTCACTTTCAACCAGGTCCTGGAAAAAGTGGGTCCCAAAAGAAAGCTCCGGCATTAGATTTCCACTCTCGTAAGCAATCTCCGCCAACACGGCGACCTTGTTGATTTCAGCGAAACTGACAGGAACCCCAAGACTCGGCGTTGTTGTTCCCCATCTACCAGGCCCGATTAAAATTGTTGGAGTGGTTTCTCTGTCGGGTATTTGACTATTTAATTTACCCACCAATCTGGCTATGTCATATTTCTGTGTGAGAGGCATATGCACATAAGCTGCAGGATCAATGTAGATGATTCTTCTTATCGGTGTTGAGATACTACCACCCATCGTATATCCACAAGTTTTAAATAAAATCTTTTCCGAATCAATTTTGTTGGGTATCGTCACTCTCGCAGTCAGCCCTTTCGTCTGTAATGGTCTACATTGAACCAGATTAATCTTCAATTCATCGTTCTTCGTAAAGTTAGCGGTGAATTCAATATCAACAGGGTATTGATAATGACTTTCCAAAGTCTCAAGCATTTTCTGCATAATTTGCGGAAAATCGGTTTTTGATAGCAGTTTTTCAAATGTCAATATCCAAATGTTTTTACTTTTCATGCCGAGCTCTTTCATCCTCCGTTCTGCTCGATGGTCCCGACTTGCTACCAGGTCTAACTTCATGTCAATCTCTTCGAGTAGATTAGCTACCTTAAGGGTTCTTAACTTATCTTCTGTGGCGTCGAGTAGATCAACGTTATGTTGAGAAAACTTCATAACATCTTCGATTTCAGAGTAAGGCCGTAATAATGGTTGGTCTAAAGCAATTATTTGGGGATAATCATCTTCAACACGTTCTACTGCTCTTGTGCCAAGGCCGAAAACCAAGCGCAACATACCTGCTTTGGGATCAAGCTCAGACTTCCAGACAAAAGTGTTGTGGGAAAAACCAACGCCGGCAAGTACAGGGAAAAAGTAATGGTTTTGATATGAACCTGACACTCTCTGGATGAGTAAAGCCATTTGTTCGTCCTGCTGGTCCAGGCCTCTTTGTAAGCGATATGTGAGCGCATTTTTGTCCATAGTGCTTGCATAAATCCTCCGAACCGTATTCTCAAACTCGGCATAACGTTGTTGTGGGTCGCCCTGATTCACTAAAAAAATGCTTTCATATTTACCGGCAAAAGCGTTTCCAAAGGAATCTTCAAGCAGACTGCTCGAACGTACAATTATGGGAGATTGACCGAAATACTCTATCAATTCCTGGAATTGTTCGCGTATTTCATCAGGGAACTTTCCGCGAAGCAGATTTTCTTTCATCTCAGGGGCGACTTTGAAGTAACCATCTTTAGTTTTTTGCTTCATAAACAATTTCCACCAGCCGTTTTCTACTATGTAGCTGTAAAAGACATCCGAACCTACATAGAATGAGTCATGAGGCTCCAAGTACCGGCTCCAGTCAAGAGACTTATCTTTTAACAAAATATTCTGGGCTATGAGCATACCTGCCGCTTTGCCGCCGATGAATCCACTTCCAACCAGTTTATTCTTGATGTTGATCAAATCACCAAGCGAAAAGTTATCCTGTGCGAGAAGCGAAATTCTCTTTTCACGTCCAATCATTATTCTGCAAAGCTGTCTAATGATTTCCTTAACATCCTCAGAATCCGAGGGTTCTGCCAGTAAGCTCTCGGCTCTCATAAAGAGACGATCCCAGTAGTCCAAAGTTCTGGCTGAACCTTTCAGGCCTTTATCCGAAATATGTGAGAAAAGTCTTGTTGCATCCATACTACTCATAATCGGCGAGAATTTTTCTCCCTGCTGCACGTGCGGAAGAAACATTGTCGGGGAGTAACGATTCCAAACCTTCAGCGGGTGGACGTAAGAGTTTCCTTCGAAATTATGCAGGTCTAATAACAACTGAGTTGTTTCTCGAATGCGGGCAACAGTCTGAAACGAATGACGGTTTCGCAATATAGTGAAATAGGTAACGGTGTCCAGCTCAAAAAGATAGGGACAAGTAACCATAAAGAAATTTCCGATCATCAAGTCAGTTGCCCATGCCGATAGCAGGTCGGAAAGGCAGTCAAATATGTAATAAGTCTCCCGTCCTTCCTGGGATATTATAGTATGGACCTTTGCAGTGAATGCCTCGAAACCACTGGTCGCGTCCAGTTGATAGGTAGTGACATCCGGCTGGTTTTCCACGAGAGGTTTATGTTTGGCAAACCTCAGGTAAACAATGTTTCGACCGTCTTGTACGGCGCGAGCAACATAAGGAGCAACAAATTGATGATAATCCTCTATACGATCGACCTGCCATACAACATTGTCACCTTTTTTCAAGCCGCAAAGTATTTCATCCAAACCTTCAATGCCGGTACTTGCCCATGCGGTCATAAATCAACCTCTCTTTCTGCAGTATCGTTTGTAATCAATTCCCAGCTCCTTTACTTTGTATCCTATAATTCGAGATGTAGTTTTCAGGTCACGGGCTGTTGCAGCAAGATTGCCATTGCAGCGTTTTAGTGCATCGACAATTATGTCACGCTCAAACAAATCGACCCTTTCGTTAAGCGAACCTGTACCAATGGTATCAGATGCATCGGAGGTTTGCAGTGTCGGAGGGAGGTGATGGCCTTGTATAACACCTTCGGTACTCAGTAAGACCGCTCTTTCAATACAGTTTTCCAGCTCTCGTACGTTTCCAGGCCAATGATAGGCCACCATCATATTGATTGCCGGGGTACTGATTCTCCGCACATCTTTGTCCATCTTCTTTGAATATTGCTCCACAAAATAGTCGGCCAACAAAAGAATATCGTCCTTGCGGTCTCGCAACGGGGGGAGAAAAACAGGAAATACATTTATACGATAGTAAAAATCCTGACGAAAGGAACCTTCTTCCACCGCTTTTTCCAGGTCACGATTAGTAGCGACTATAATCCTGGCGTTGGTTTTTATGGTGCGGTTGCTGCCTACTCGTTCGAATTGGCGTTCCTGGAGGACCCGAAGAAGTTTGACTTGCGTAACAGAAGAGAAATCCCCTATTTCATCAAGAAATAACGTGCCGCATTCGGCCTCTTCGATGCGTCCCTTTCGGCTCTGTATTGCCCCGGTGAAGGCACCTTTTTCGTGACCAAACAGTTCGCTTTCAATCAGGTTCTCATTCAAGGCGGCACAGTTCACTCTTACGAATGGCTTGTCTGCTCTGGGGCTTAAATAGTGAATCGCATGGGCTACCAATTCCTTACCTGTACCCGACTCCCCGCGAATAAGGACAGTTGTGCCACTGGTGGCTACTTGATGGATTTGACGATATACGTCCCGCATAGCACTGGAATTGCCTATGATATTTTCAGGCCTGAACCGGTCTTCAAGCTCATGACGCAATCGCAGGTTCTCATCCTCAAGTTCCTGCCTTCGTACCGCAACTTCCCGCCTTACCCTCACGTCGTTGGCGACCATGCTTGACACGATACTGAGAACACGCATGTCCTCATCAAGTGAAGCCGTTTCATCAAAGACTCTATCAACTGAGATTGCTCCGATCACATCCTGCCCAATCGAAACAGGCACACAAATGAAACTGATCTCTTCTTTTGTTACGTTCCAGCGGTCGAAACGATTGAGGAATAACGGTTCCTGTGATACCTTTGGAACAATCATTGCCTTTCCGGTCTCCATAACCTTTCCCGTTACACCTTCGCCCATGCGATACCGTATCCTCCGGCTATGTTCTTGTGAAAGATTGTGTGCCACTTCAATTCTTATCTCGCTGCCGTCCGGCCCCAGAAGTGTTACTGTGCCTCTGTTCATTCCCAGCTCACGATCAAGTATATCCAAAACCTCAGCAAGGGCCTGTTTCTGGTTCTTAGCTGCTGCCAGTATATGGCTTATTCTATAAAGAGTCTCAAGTTCCAGCACGTGACGCGCTGCATGTGCTGTCTTCTTTTGCAGATTTAATGGTTTTGAAGGCATAATTCAAACTCCTTGTAAAACAGCTTAATATTATCATAGGACATAATTGTAATGAATTCAAATTAATATTACAAATATGTAATATAAGTAAAATTAAACTTCGCCTCATTATTTGTTTATAAGTCGCCTCACGACAAGACCTTATAACACTGCACAAAAAGACCTTGTTTTTCCTTTATTGTTGCCTACATTTTACAATATAATACTTCTTAGCTACAAATATGTGGTTCTTTTGCTAAGTGCGACGTAAATGTCACGACATACCCTGCCACTCCGCACCAGAATATAACGCATATCTCCTTGTTAGATAAGGAGTTATGTCCAAATGCCACAATCTGGCACGCTTATTGCTTAAAAAATATAGGCTGTATGCCAAAGTGCATCTCGCTTTAGAACCGAGTAATGCCAAGCCATAAGCGGAAATGCTTTGGAAAGGTACTGAAGATGGCTATTGTAAAAAGTAGTGTTTTACAAAAAAGTGGATTGGTTTTGTCGGTACTTTTAGCACTGACTCTGTTCTCTAATAACGCACTGGCTGGTGAGGAGACAATAAGTATCGTGCATTTAGAGCAGGGTCTGGATACGGTATGGGTGCTTTTGGCAGCATTCCTGGTGTTCTTCATGCAGGCTGGATTCGGGATGGTGGAAGCCGGATTCATCAGAGCAAAGAATACGTGCAACATCCTGACCAAGAACTTCCTCGACTTTTGTATGGCTTCGCTTGGCTTTTTCCTTATCGGTTATGGCTTGATGTTTGGCGATGGTAACGGTTTTTGTGGCGTGAAAGGCTGGTGTCTATTTGGGCTTGAGTCGACAGCTAATGGCATTCCTCTTTATGCCTTCTGGCTGTTTCAGGCGGTGTTTTGTGGGGCAGCGGCGACAATAGTTGCCGGTGGAATGGCAGAGCGGATGAAGTTCCCGGCTTATTTGATTTACTCGTTTCTTATCTCAGCCTTTATATACCCAATCGTCGGGCACTGGATATGGGGCGGTGGTTGGCTCGGCAAAATGGGTTTTTCCGATTTTGCCGGGTCGACCGTAGTCCACACAGTGGGTGGTTTTGCGGCTCTTGTGGGAACCTCTATCCTGAAACCGAGAGAAGGAAAATATGGAATGGATGGCAAACCAAATGTTTTTGCCGGTCATAACATCCCGCTGGCATCCTTAGGTGTTTTTATTCTTTGGTTTGGCTGGTTCGGGTTCAATGCCGGTTCAACACTTGGCGTAGCTGACGGTTCGGTTATAGGTCGGATTGCTATCAATACAAATTTAGCGGCCGCATTAGGTGGAATCGCTGCTATGGCAACAGTTTGGAAAAGATTCGGCAAACCGGATTTGTCTATGGCAATGAACGGCGCTCTGGCCGGGCTGGTAGCTATAACCGCACCATGTGCATACGTGGAGCCATGGGCAGCATTAGTGATAGGAACAGTTGCCGGGTATCTGGTCGTAAGAGGTGTCGAGCTGCTCGATAAGCTCCAGATTGATGACCCTGTAGGAGCGTTTCCTGTTCACGGCATCTGTGGGATTTGGGGTACGCTATGTGTTGGTATCTTCGGCAGGCGGGCGTTAGGACTGGCGAATAATGGTTTTGTCTATGGCGGCAATCCAATGCAACTGGGTATCCAGATAGTAGGCAGCGTAAGTACGGTTGTTTTTATAGTCGTGAGTATGGGTATAGTATTCAAATTGATTAATTTGATTGTTGGCCTGAGAATAGGTCGGGAAGAAGAATTGCGAGGGCTGGATATCGGTGAACATGGCATGGAAGCCTATGGTGGTTTCCAAATATTCAACACTACATAAGACAACTACATAAACATGGAGTGCGACATGAAGCTTGTAATAGCATACATTCAGCCACACAAATTAAAAGACGTCAAAAAGGCATTATATAAGGCCCAGGTATTCAAGGTCTCCGTTACAAATGCGCTGGGTTGCGGCGAACAACATGGTTATGAGGAGAGCTACCGGGGTATTAAGTTTGAAGTAAACCTGTTAAAGAAAGTTCGCCTTGAGATAGCGGTAAATGAGGATTTCATTGAGAAAACAATCAATGCAATCGTCGAAGGGGCAAAAACCGGACAGATCGGTGACGGAAAGATATTCGTGCTTGACCTTCCTGAGTGTATCAGAATTCGTACCGGCGAAAAAGGTAATAAGGCAATTGGTTAGTTATTAAAAAAGCTCATTGATAACAAAAAGCAACAATTTTTGAAAGGAAGGAACTGATGACTCCGAAAGATTTTATTGAATTCGCAAAGAAAAATAATGCGAAAATGGTTGACCTGAAATTCACCGACCTCTTAGGAACATGGCAGCACTGTTCTTACCCAATAGAGACCTGGGATGAAAGCACATTTGAGGATGGACTTGGCTTTGATGGTTCGTCGATTCGTGGTTGGCAGGGAATCCATGTCTCGGATATGTTAGCTGTGCCAGACCCGGATACCGTAGTGATTGACCCTTTCTTCAAAGAACCAACAGTCAGTGTTATCGCCAATATTGTGGATCCGGTTACCAAAGAAGACTACACTCGTGACCCTCGGCACGTTGCGCGCAAAGGAGCGGCTTATTTGAAGGAAACCGGTATAGCCGACGTTTGCTATATAGGGCCTGAGCCGGAATTCTTTATATTTGATGAGGTCCGCTACGAGCAGAATCAGCATACGGGAATGTATCAAATAGATTCTGTCGAGGGAGCCTGGAATACGGCCCGCTTTGAAGAGCCGAACCTGGGTTATAAGCCGAGTTTTAAGGGCGGTTATTTCCCGGTAAGCCCCACCGATACTTATCACGATCTGCGTGGTGAGATGGTTCAAGAGATGTGGAAAGTAGGCATTCTGGTCGAGGCGCACCATCACGAAGTTGCAACGGCAGGGCAGGCCGAGATCGATATGGTGTTTACCGATCTTCTGAAGATGGCTGACCAGTTCATGTGGTACAAGTATATCATTAAGAATGTAGCCAAACGCAACGGCAAGACGGTAACTTTTATGCCCAAGCCGGTCTTTGAGGACAACGGCAGCGGGATGCACACTCACTTTTCGCTTTGGAGGAACGGAAAGCCTCTGTTTGCAGATAATGGGTATGCCGGACTCAGTGATATCGGCCTTTATTCAATTGGCGGGATCCTCAAGCATGCACCGGCGATTTTGGCTTTTGCGGCGCCGACGACAAACTCCTACCGTCGTCTTGTGCCTGGTTTCGAGGCTCCGGTGAACTTAGTAATGTCGAAGCGGAACCGCTCCGCGGGTGTCCGAATCCCGATGTACTCGGAAAGCCCGAAGGCAAAACGTCTTGAGTTCCGCTGCCCCGACCCGACCTGCAACGGCTATCTGACGTGGACGGCGATGCTAATGGCGGCTATAGATGGTATCCAGAACAAGATTGATCCTGGTGAGCCGTTGGACAGGGATATTTACGAGATGACACCTGATGAGCTGGATAAATATCCAAAAACCCCCGGCACGTTAGCTGAAGCGATTGACGCCCTGAAAAATGACTACAAGTTCCTGACGACCGGCAAGGTATTCACCGACGACCTTGTGGAAATGTGGATAAAGTGGAAACGCGAAAAAGAATTGGGTCCTTTAGCTCTTCGACCGCATCCTTATGAGTTCAACTTATATTATGATAGTTAAAGAAAAGAAAGATGCAACATGCTCATAAAAATCAAGGCTTGTATGAAAGCCGGCGAGAACACGATGCCTGCGGAATAGGTGCAGTTGTAAATATCTGCGGCAAGCGCGACCACTCGATTATCGAGTATGGCAAGCAGATACTTATCAACCTGCAGCACCGCGGAGCAGCGGGAGCCGATGAGACCACCGGCGATGGCGCTGGGATTCTTATACAGATTCCACACGAGTTTTTCAGTGCTGAATGCGAAAAGCTGGGCTTTAGCCTGCCTGAACCAGCTCATTACGGTGCGGGTATGGTCTTTGGTTCAAAAGATACTAAACTTCGCCAACAGTGCGATGAGGTCCTGGAGTCTGCCCTTGATTATTATGGAATGACGGTACTTGGATGGCGAGATGTGCCAACTTCCAGTGATTGTCTTGGCCAAATAGCTCTGACGGCTGAGCCCTCTATCAGGCAAATTTTTGTTGATGGGTCTGGTCTCGAAGATGAGCTGCTTGAGCGACGTCTTTATTTAGCACGCAAACGCTCCGAACGGCTCGTCAGAGAGAATTTCGGCGAAACTGCACTGGACTTTTATATAACCAGTCTTTCATGCAGAACAATCTGCTACAAGGGAATGTTTATGGCCTGGCAGTTGTTTGCTTACTATCCTGATCTTACTAATAGACTTCTTGTATCGGCTCTTGCCATTGTGCACCAGCGTTACAGCACTAATACATTTCCAAACTGGCGTCTTGCCCAACCATTCCGCTGTATAGCTCACAACGGCGAAATCAATACTCTTAGCGGCAACCGTAATTGGATGCAGGCACGCGAGACGATAATGGCCAGCGACGTCTTCGGTGACGATATGGACGACCTGCTGCCAGTCTTGACGCCAGAAATGAGTGACTCAGCGTGTTTTGATAGTGTGCTGGAGCTACTGGTTCGCTCTGGAAGGAGCCTGCCTCATTCGATGATGATGATGATTCCGGAGGCTTTTGGTCAGAAGTATCATATCAGTACGGATAAACGTGCATTTTACGAATATCACGCATCTATAATGGAACCGTGGGATGGCCCAGCCGCGATGGTCTTTACCGACGGCCGGGTTGTTGGTGGAACACTTGACCGCAATGGTCTAAGGCCCTGCCGCTATCTTGTAACAAATGACGGTTTGGTCATCATGGCCAGTGAGGCTGGAGTTGTGGAATTTCCACCGGAAAAGATTCGAAGAAAAGGACGCCTGCGGCCAGGCCATATGTTTCTTGTTGATACGGTCGAAGGACGAATAATCACCGACAATGAGATAAAAAGCAAGATTGCACGGCAAAAACCATACCGCAGATGGCTCGAGGAAAACAGAATCGAACTCCGTGGCTTATTTGACGCCCCAAAACTTGTCAAAAGCGACACTGAGACTTTAGCACAACGGATGCAGGCATTCGGGTATACGCGTGAAGAACTCAAGATGATTTTGATGCCAATGGCCATCAATGGCCAAGAGCCCGTTGGGTCTATGGGCAACGATACACCATTAGCAGTGTTGTCTGACCGTCCAAAACTGTTATTTAATTATTTCAAACAGCTTTTTGCACAGGTGACGAATCCAGCAATTGACCCTCTTCGGGAGGGATTAGTCATGAGTCTGATGATGTTCATTGGCAAAAAGCGAAACATCCTGGAAGAAACCCCACAACATTGCAGGCAGCTTAAGCTACCGCATCCTATCTTGGCGAATGAAGATATTGAACGACTTCGCACGGTTCAACGTGATGATTTCAAGGTTGCTGCTATTCCAGCCCTCTTTGAGGCAAATACCCCTGATGCTGCTGATAGTCTTCGTCGTGGACTGAATCTATTAGTTGAGAAGTCTGAAAATGCTGTCAGAGACGGGGCCTCTTTCATTATTATCAGCGACCGTGATTTTTCTCAGACCAAAGCTCCAATTCCATCTTTGCTGGCTACGGCAGCAGTTCATCAAGGGCTGCTCAACCGAGGTTTGCGCTGCGAAGCTGGTCTCATTGTTGAAAGTGGTGAGCCGAGAGAGGTCATGCACTTTTGCCTTCTGTGCGGCTACGGTGCTAATGCGATTAATCCGTATCTTGTATTTGAGTTGCTTGATGAATTACATCGGCAAGGTGAGCTTCCAGAAACGATGGAGCCAATTCAAGTAGCGGACAATTATATTGCTGCAATCAAAAAAGGTATCTTGAAGACAATGAGCAAGATGGGCATCTCAACACTTCGCAGCTATACAAGTGCTCACCTATTTGAAGCCATTGGACTGGCCCGCTCTTGTGTCGTTGAATACTTTGCTGACACAAGCTCAAGAATTGAAGGAATCGGCCTTGAAGAGATTGCACGAGAGGCAATTTCTCGTCATGAATCTGCATTCCAGCACCGCCCTATCGGGGCGCTTGAGTTAGACTTTGGAGGCGAATATCATTTCAGACAAAAAGGCGAACAACATCTTTGGAACCCAACAACGGTATCGCGACTGCAGCATGCGGTCAAGTACAATGATGTAAAAGCATACGCTGATTACGCCAAGGCGGTAAATGAACAGTCACGAAAGCTTTGTACGCTGCGTGGTCTGTTTGAGTTTACCAGGGCGAAGCCCTGGACTGGATCAGACCCGCCTTTGGCGGGCGGCCAGGCGATAGATGTTGATGAAGTAGAGCCAGCGAGCGAAATCGTCAAGCGATTCTGTACGGGAGCAATGAGCCACGGCTCCATCAGCAAGCAGGCACACGAATGTATTGCCATCGCAATGAATCGCATCGGTGCAATGAGCAACACTGGCGAAGGTGGTGAAGATGCGGCGCGTTATACACTGGAGCTGAACGGTGACTCAAAGAATTGCGCTATTAAGCAAGTAGCAAGTGGCAGGTTTGGTGTTACCCTTAACTATCTTGCTCACGCTAAGGAACTGCAGATTAAGATAGCCCAAGGGGCCAAGCCGGGTGAAGGTGGCCAATTACCCGGCCACAAAGTAACTGATGAAATTGCCAAGCTGCGGTACTCGACACCAGGGGTAACACTTATCTCGCCCCCTCCTCATCATGACATATATTCGATTGAGGACTTGGCACAGCTTATATATGACCTTAAATGCAGTAATCCCGGTGTAAAAGTATCGGTTAAGCTGGTTGCTGAAGTTGGTGTTGGTACGATTGCTGCCGGTGTGGCCAAAGGTAATGCAGATGAGGTTCTTATCAGCGGGCACGATGGTGGGACTGGCGCAAGTCCACTTTCTTCAATTGAGCATGCCGGCTGTCCGTGGGAGCTTGGTTTGGCTGAGACTCAGCAAGTGCTCGTGATGAATGGTTTGCGTGACCGGATAAAGATTCAGGTTGATGGCCAACTCAAAACCGGCAGAGATGTTGTAGTGGCGGCATTGTTGGGAGCCGAGCGGTTTGGCTTTGGCACGGCGGCTCTTGTGGCGTTAGGCTGTACGCTACTGCGCAAGTGTCACGAGGGAGCCTGTCCATTTGGAATCGGCACGCAGGACCCTGAGCTCAGGAGACGATTTGCAGGCAAGCCTGAGTATCTTGAGCGGTTTATGTATTTTGTGGCTGAGGAGGTGCGCCAGATTATGGCTGGGCTGGGCTTTAAGAAATTCGAGGAAATGGTTGGCAGGGTCGACCGGCTGAAGATGCGCCAAGCAATTGAGCACTGGAAAGCAAAAGACCTGAACTTCTCTAACATATTGTATCAGCCTCGTTCTTTCAATGGCACAGCAATCCGAATGACCAACAATCAGCAGAATCAGATTAATGACCACCTTGATTTTCAGATTTTGGAAAAAACAAGACCCGCCATTGAAAAGAAAGAAAAAATTGTAATTGAGCTTCCGATTCGTAACACGCATCGAACAATTGGTGCGATTTTAAGTAATCACATAGTGAAGAAAAATGGTCCCGGAGGTTTACCTGATAATACACTTGAAATCGTCTTTCATGGTTCAGCCGGTCAGAGTTTCGGGGCGTTTTTGGCACCCGGAGTAACCTTAAAATTAATTGGCGAAAGCAACGATTATCTGGGTAAAGGTCTCTCTGGGGGTCGGATAGTTGTTAAGACCCCGGATAAATCACCGTTCTTATCTCATGAGAATATCATAGCAGGCAATACCGTGCTTTATGGCGCAACTGCTGGTGAGTTGTTTATTAACGGGGTTGCCGGGGAACGATTCTGTGTTCGTAACAGTGGCGCAACGGCGGTGGTTGAAGGCGTTGGCGACCATGGCTGCGAGTATATGACCGGCGGAATAGTTGTCGTGCTTGGCAAGACCGGTTGCAACTTCGCTGCAGGTATGAGCGGCGGTCTGGCTTACGTTCTGGACGAGATGCAATTGTTCGATACGCTTTGCAATCTTGACATGGTGGAGCTTGAGAGTATCTGGCGGGAGCAAGACAGAGAACTATTACATCGGCTTATTCAAGACCACCTAAGATTGACTCAAAGCAAACGTGCTCAGGATATTTTAGATGCCTGGCCGGACATGATTGGTAAGTTTGTGAAGGTTGTCCCTATAGACTATCGTAAAGCTTTGGAGAAAATGAAAGCAGCGGAGCATAGAGATGCAGAAACGACTCCTGCAACTGAGGAGGTGTTTTCATGGGTCAGATAAAAGGTTTTTTGAAATATAAACGGCAGGAAGTCGGACATCGACCGGTTGAGGAGCGAATCCGAGATTTCTCCGAATTGGACCTGCCTCTTACGCCCGATGAAATCCACCAGCAGGCAGCTCGCTGTATCGACTGCGGGATACCATTTTGTCATGGAGCAGGCTGTCCACTTAACAACTCTATCCCTGACATTAACGACCTGATATATAAAGGACGTTGGCGGCAAGCCTGTCAGATGCTTCATTCAACAAACAATTTCCCTGAAATTACCGGCCGAGTTTGCCCTGCACCATGCGAAGCTGCTTGTACTCTAAGCATTAACGATGAACCGGTACTGATCAAACATATTGAATGCCAGATTGTCGAGCGGGGATTCGAAGAAGGCTGGATAAAGCCGCTACCTGCCGAGCACAAAACGGGTAAGCGTGTTGCTATAGTAGGCTCAGGCCCCGCAGGGCTAGCGGTTGCTCAGCAATTAGCAAGGCTTGGGCATAGCATTGTCGTTTTCGAAAAAGATGAAAAAATCGGAGGGCTACTGCGGTATGGAATCCCTGATTTCAAGCTGGAAAAACACATTATTGAGCGCCGGTTAAAACAGCTTAGCGCCGAGGGTATTGAGTTTCAAACTGGTGTAGAAGTTGGGAAGGACATTTCGGCTCGTTATCTACAAAAGATGTTTGACTGTGTATGTTTAACCATGGGAGCAGGTCAGCCGAGAGACCTTAATGTGCCAGGCAGAGGGTACGAAAACATCGTCTTTGCTATGGAGTACCTGATGTCGCAAAATAAGCTTTGTTCCAGCGAACCGGTTGATGAGTCCAACTTAGTTACCGCCAGAAACAAGGTTGTGGTCGTTATAGGCGGGGGTGACACGGGCAGTGACTGCGTCGGGACTGCGCGCCGCCAAGGAGCAAAACAAATCTATCAGCTGGAAATACTGCCGAAACCACCGGATACTCGACCGCCCGATACTCCCTGGCCTGTATGGCCGCGAATAATGAGAACGTCTTCCTCGCACGAGGAGGGCTGCGAGCGTATGTGGAGCGTTATGACTAAGAAGTTTTCAGGAGTCGAGATTCGGGTCAGCCGGTTGGAGTGTTGCAGGGTTGAATGGATAAAAAAAACCGAGGGGTGGCAGATGAAGGAATTGCCGGGTACTGATTTTGTTCTTGCCGCTGACCTGGTGATCCTGGCTCTTGGCTTCGAGCATGTTGTGCATGATGGACTTATAAAGGAGATGGCGTTACAGCTTGATGAGCAAGGCAATGTAGTGGTGAACGGCTATCAAACCAGCGAGCCGTGGGTATTCGCTACCGGCGACACAATAGATGGAGCTTCACTCGTGGTCCATGCTATCAATAGCGGCCGTGAGGCTGCTGCGGCAATTGACCGGTGGCTTATCGAAAGTTAGTTAAAGGTCAGGTAGCTTATGCCGAAGCGAAAGGACATCCACAAGATATTAATCATTGGTTCTGGGCCGATTGTCATTGGCCAGGCTTGTGAGTTTGACTATTCCGGCACACAGGCCTGTAAAGTTCTCAAAAAGGAAGGTTTCAAGGTCATCC
>CAYUFX010000098.1:0-19198 GCA_964444135.1 uncultured Pirellulales bacterium
TTTATCGGATACCCTCTAATTCTCAATGGTACAGTTTTTTGGGGTCATGCCAGGGGGACTGGAGCCAGTCAATACTAGGTAGGTTTTTTGGATTAGATCTCTTTGATATGCAGAAGTTCACCAATCTTCCAACTGCACTTCTTCGCGAACTATCTTGGGAAGCGGGTGAAGATAAGACCTTTTTTGCAGAAGGAGATTATTCAGGTTGGCCACTCAGATTGATGCCAGTAATGGTACGCCCGTTTCTTCGGGTAGCGGACAAATTTTATTGTTTTGATTTAGTAAATTTGATGGATCATATCTATAGAATGACCCAGCGGCTCATCGCAAGGTTGAAGCCAGAATATGGGAAAACATGGAACGAACGCCAAAAAGCGGTCTCCGAAGACATCCCCTTTAGACTGTTTGCGAGAATAATACAAGGGGCCACTATATACAAAAATGTGTATTATCGAGCTCCAATTGAGACCAGCGGCAAAACAGACTGGTGTGAATTGGATGGAATCTTGGTATATGACGATCATCTTATCGTAACAGAAGTTAAGGCGGGTGCATTTACATATACACCGCCAACGAGTGATTTTAATGCGTACATTAACTCAATAAAAGACCTTATCCGGAAACCAGCCGAGCAAGCAACTCGGTTTGTTCAATTGCTTGACTCAAAAGGCGAAGTCAATATCTATAATATAAAACATGAGCATATTGGTACGATTAGAAAAGACGTTTTTAGAGAAATTACGCCATGCTGCATAACCATTGACAATCTTACAGAGTTGGCTGCACGGGCAGACAAATTGAAAAAAATCGGTGTGGTGGTGCCACAGGGTGTGTGGTGCATATCGGTCAACGATCTTAGAGTCTATGCTGACTTGTTCGACGTTCCTGTGATATTCGCACATTTTCTTGAGCAGAGGAAAAAAGCTGCATTTGAAAAAGAAGTAGAGCTATTGGATGAGCTTGATCATCTTGGTTTGTATTTTAAACATAATTTCTATATTCAATATATTAAGGGGATTGTCGCAGAATTCAGGGCGGATCATGCTAGTTGGTACGGTTACAAGCAAGAAATTGATCAGTATTATCACATGTTGCGGGTAGATCCAGAGAAGGCGAAAAAACCCAAACAAAATAAATTGAATGGATACTTTGCAAAGATTGTTGAACTAATAGATGCGTCTAAAAATCCGGGGAGATGTAAGGCAACGAGTTATATTTTAGATTTAAACGGCGAATTACGAGATGCTTTCAATTCAATGATCGAAGAAGCATTAGTAAAGCAAGATAAAAACAAGAGAATCATGCCTATAACATTGCTTTCCGGTAGAGCATTAACTGTCTTTTGCTGTTCCAAAGGCATTTTGATACCAACAAGAAAATGGATGCAAGAACACGCATTAAAGAGAATGCTCATTGCTGGAGAAAAGTTCTGGCTATCGCTGATATTGACTTTCGATGCGGATCACTCGTTATCTAAAGTGGAATTCGAGCATTTGGGTGAAAAAGATATCCCTGTTGATGAACGAGCGAGGATGGAAGAAGCAGCGAAGGAGATGCAAAGAAAGGAGGTAGATAGAATAGTTTCGGAAAAAGGCAAAATTGGGCGAAACGAGATATGTCCTTGCGGGAGTGGGAAGAAATACAAAAGATGCTGTGGGTTAGGGAACTAAACAGCATCTCGACGGAGAGAAGATGATATGCCGGATAGGGATGTAGAAACAATACGGGATTTGATTTATTATCAATATGCGAAGATTATGGCGCGGAGGGCGTTTGGTGTAGCTAATGGGAAAGAGGCTAAAAAGCAGCATTACGGGTTCATAAAAAAGACGTTCAGGGAACTGAAATGCGGTGCAAAAACCTGGTCGGAGATAACAAGAGAGGATTGGCAGTTCGTCGAGGCGGAGAAGAGATGTGTATATTGCGGAAGCGAAAATGACCTGCACAGAGAACATATTGTCCCAAAGTCTTTGGGGATTCGGCTGGAGTGCAAGACCTGCGATGTGGTACAGGGGATACATAACCAAATATGGGCATGCGGGGTATGCAATTCTTTAAAAGGTACGAAAGGTCTGTATGAGTACTATAGAGATAAATATCCGAGTGAGAAGAAGTTCTATGATTTGATACCGCCTTTATTGGAAAAGAAGTACCTTAAGACGATTGTTAATTGCCATGAGTGTGCCGAAACAATAAGTGGCGGTGACTTAGATTCTGATGGAGAAATTACGGTTCTCGATGTTGATTTCATTCTTCACCAAGTATAGAGCGAAGATTGACATATCCTGCTTTGCAGGCCTTGCAATGACCATTTTCATATTGCAGATTGCGTCGTCCCTTCCCTTCGATTACACTCAGGGTAAACTCAATATGCTCAGGGCAGGTGGGGCTTCGATAGTTAATTGGTTAATTAGTGAATGGTTAATTGGAATAGATGGGCCCCGACCACAGGTGTCGGGGCTAAACATTTGGATTCCGTATCAATTTAAACTGCGTTCCTCGGAATGACATTTTCGTACTTATTGTTGCGGATGATTATGTAGCCGGGCTTATTAATAAGCTTTTATTTGGACTCTCCTCAGCGTTCTGCCGTCTTTGCTCGAGAATATAGTCTATTATATCCGGTCTGCTTATAATCCCGACGAGCTTTCCTTGCTTCGATATTACCGGCACTCTTCTGAAATAGTTAATCATCATAAAATCACACACACTCTGTAAATTTTCGTTCTCCCTGTAGGAAACCGCAGGCCGTGTCATAAAGAAACCGACTGTTTCATTTTTCTCCTCTTCATTGGCGTAAAACAGCCTGAGTACATCTTTTTCAGTAATTACCCCGACCAGAGTCATATCCTCTTCGATGACCGGCATGCCGGTAATATCCTTTTTTCTCATAATCTCCATCGCCTCGTATATTGGGGTGTCTTTTTTTACGCTGACTACGTCTTTTGTCATAACGTCTTTTACTTTAAGCATCTGATGTCTCCTTTCTTGCCTGCACCTGTCGGTGACGCAGGCACAGGCGTCAATCTGTTTTACAGGATAACAAACTTTATCAGCGAGGCGTTAAAGGCTCTTTGTCGGCTTGTGTGTCGGGAGCTTTAGTTTGAGGCTCTATATTAGCCGGTGGTTCGGCTTGCTCGATGCCAAATGTCCTTTCTATTCTTGCAATTCGAGCCGAAAGCTCTGTTAGTTTGTTATCGATGGAATATAATTTTTTTATAACCTCTTTGAGGTCCGCACTAATTCTTATCGAATTTCTTTCGGTGAGGTCCATATATCGTTCCATCAAACGCTCATAAGCATCTATAGCACGGACCGCATCAGTTCTGTACTCGGGTACGGCAATGTGGGGCCGGAGCTCGTAAGTTTTTGGGTCGCCCTGAATTGATGTGGAAAACCAGACCACCGTTAAACAGCATACAACGACCGCTCCAATAGCTAATAAATTCTTGTTCGTTGTCATCGGCTTATCCCCTATTATCCGGCTTTTATGGTTTTGGACAGTCCTTTTATTTATCGGCAGAAAGGCAGCTTAAAATATTGAATGCTTGAAAAAAACTGCATTTGGGTATGTGAATGCAGGCTGTAATCAGCCAAGTTGAGCTTAGAGCCTATCCAAATAACCCGCCCTATTGCGGCCGGCTGCAAAGCCCGATGCCTGCGTTGTCGGTGAAAAAATGTTCTCAACGTGGAGAAAACCACTTCTGGCGAGCATTTTTGGCCTGCCGCCTTGGCCTCGAACTTTTCGCTCGGCCTCATAACGACCCGGTTATTCGGATAAGCTCTTATTAAATATGGTGATTCCGATAAATCAGAACAAAAGTGGTGAGTGGGGCCATTAGGTTACCAGGATATCGGGGAATCAGGTTGCAGGATATCAGGGAATCAGGAAAAGACAAATTTTTGCTGTACATTTATCCTGACAACCATTTACCAATTGATCATTCACCAGTTAACCAAACAGGTTCAGGGCCTTGATGGTTTCTTTCAAAGACAGCTCTGCATAGCAAATAACGGTGTCAGCGGCACCATAATAAATCTTTAGCTTGTCATCTTCGCAGAGCAGGCCGCAGCTAAATACCACGTTTCCAAAGAAGCCGTTACATTCGTAGTCGGCTTGCGGTTCAAAAATTGGTTTTTCCGTCCTTGCGATAACCTTCCACGGCTCCTGGCTGTCCAGCAATACCGCCCCAAGACAATATCGATTATTTCTGTCCACCCCGTGATAAATCTCAAGCCAGCCCTGGTCAATCTTGAAAGGTACAGTACCGGCGCCTATCTTAATCTCGTCCCAGTAGTCCGGGCGAGGCCCCATTAGATAGCGATGGTTTCCCCAGCAGCACAGGTCCGGCGATTCAGCAATCCAGACTTCCTGTTTTCCAAATAAAGGAGAAACGGGCCTGTGCAGAGCATAATACTTACCATCGAGGCTTTCAGGGAAAAGCACTACGTCCTTGTTGTCGGGACAGAAGATGACGCCGTGACGCTCAAAAGTGGTGAAATCTTTCGTGGATGCCAGACAGGTTGTTACTCCCAAAGGGCAAACCCCAACATAATTGATATAATATGTGTCATCAATAAGGCCGATTCTTGGGTCTTCAAGGCCGAAGGTTTCATAGTCATTTGCCGGCTGAATCGCAGGGGTATTTTCAATCTCAAAGCCGATACCATCTTTGCTTCGTGCCAGCCTCAGATGTGAAATAGATGTCAAATATGTCCGGCTCGGTGTTATGATTAACCTCGGGTCTGAAAAATCATTTTCCGGGTCGCCTTTCGAAAATTCTTTTACGACAAGCTTACCTTTACTCACCTCATAAAAAGCGGTTAGTACAATATCGGGATGTTTATTGATAGGTCTTTCAGCCACACGAAGAAGCAGCACGACCTTGTCTTTAAAACGAGTAACGCCGGCGTTAAAAACACCGATAACTTCAAAGTCGTCCCTGGAGGGCTTAATATCCTCTGGTTTAATTATAGGATTATTCGGCGAGCGGAATACTTTCACTTCACGACTCCTTTAATTTTGAAGTTTACATTACGAACGCTCGACATCGCTATCGGACTAATTAGCTCTTAACAATAGCCGCTCGTTATAAACTCTGCAACAACTTTTGCTCGGGTATTACTTTCCCGACAATTGTTGAACGGCTGCCTTCGACCAAAAGGTATTGACTCATCTGCTCTCAATATGTTAATATATGTAAAGCCTGTAAACTGCGTAGGCTAAAACCGCATTTAGTGGTTAAAATGGAATTGAGGAAGGGAGAAGGGATTAGAGAAAATGCCCCGATTTATGAAAATCTCATTGCTTGGCCTGATATTAACTGTAGCCTTGCATGGTTCAGTGGAGGCTGAAGGTCCATTGTCCTTAGTTATCAACGAGTTGATGGCGTCCAATAGCAGTTGTATCAGGGACCCACAGGGCCAATATGATGACTGGGTCGAGCTCTACAACTACAGCACCGATGCTATTAATGCAGGTGGGATGTACCTGACGGACGATTTGTCCGTTCCGATTAAGTGGCGAATTCCCTATGGCAATTCGGCTGTAACTACCGTCCCCGCAGGGGGCTATCTGTTGATATGGGCCGACAATGATACGACAGACGCCGGGTTGCATGCGAATTTTAAACTCGATGCGGACGGCGAGGAGCTTGCCCTGTTCGACACCGATGGCAGTACACTGATTGATAGTGTCGCCTTTCCCGCTCAGAGTACCGATATCTCATACGGTCGCTACCCCGACGCTAACGATGACCAACGCTTCTTCGGTTTCCCCAGTCCGGGAGGGCAAAATAATGGTGCGTATTTAGGCGAGGTTGACGACACGAAATTCAGCTATAAGCGAGGTTTTTACGATACGCCTTTCTCCGTCACGATTGCCACTGAAACCAAAGATGCCATGATATACTATACGCTCGATGGCACTGAGCCGTATAATGTTACTAATGTCGGGCGGTCTCCGGGCGGTATGGTTTATACCGGTCCTATTCCAATCACCACGACCGCGACTTTGCGGGCGATAGCCGTCAAGCCCGGCTGGAAATCCACAAATATGGACGCCCAGACGTATATCTTTCTCGACGATGTCATTCGACAACCTGCCCGTCCAGCCGGTTTCCCTACTAACTGGGGGCACGCCGGCAACGGCGATTATGAGATGGACTCGCAAGTTGTCAACGATTCACGCTATCGCAACACAATAAAGGACGACCTCAAATCCGTACCAACACTCTCACTGGTAATGGATAAGAATGACTGGTTCGGCAGCAAAGGAATTTATATCAACGAGTCCCAGGATGGTACTGAGCGAGCAGCTTCAATGGAGTTTATTGACCCGAGCAGTGGGGGCGAATTTCAGATTAACTGCGCAATAGCAATGCAGGGTGGTGTCAGTGGCGGAGGCACCAGTCTTGACAGGTGGAAAACAGACAAGCTTTCAATGCGCCCCAGATTCAAAGCCTATACAGACGATGGAACTCCTACTGGTGGGCCGACAAAGCTTAATTACCAGCTTTTTCGCGATTCTCCCACTGAGAGCTTTGACACCATCGTGCTCGACTCTGTGCTGAACCACTCGTGGCTGCACCCCGGCAGCGACCAGCGGGATACCGCTAAATATATTCAGGACCAGTATGTTGCTGACCTCCATAATGCAATGGGCGGCCATTCACCACATGGATTCTTTGCCCACGTCTATATTAACAAGCTGTACTGGGGAATGTACTACGTCCATGAAAGGCCGGACCATTCCTGGGCGGCAGAGACGTTCGGTGGAGACAAGGAAGAGTACGACGCCATCAAGCACAGCTCCGGCGGTGTTATCAACAACGGTACCGGGGGCAGGGCCAGTACGAATTACAACACTATGGTCAGTGCCGCGAGCGCTGTGCAATCCGATCCGGCCAATGTCGTCAAATACGAGGCACTATGTCAGAAGCTGGACATCGATGACTTCATTACCTATCTGCTGGCCAACTGGTTCTGCGGAAACCACGATTGGCCCCAGAAGAACTGGTACGCTACACATCGTAATCATCCGGACGGCCGGTGGCGATTCCATTCCTGGGATGCCGAGCACACAATTGAGGGAGACAACCAGGTCGGCAAAAGCCCAAGTGATATTCACAACAAGCTCAAGGGTAACGCTGAGTATCGACTGCGTTTTGCGGACCATATACACCGTTACTTCTTTAATGATGGAGTGCTGTCTTACCCGAATACTGCAAATATGTACCAGAGTCGAATGACCGAAATTGAACGCGCAATCGTTGGTGAGTCCGCACGTTGGGGTGATAACCGAAAATCCACTCCGTACACCCAAAAGAACTGGCTGGACTTCCAAAACAACAATATGCTCAAAAGCTTCTTTCCAGGCCGCTCAACAACCGTCCTGGGTTGGTTAAAAAACGCTGGGCTTTATCCCAACACTGATGCGCCGGTCTTTCGCATCAATGGCTCTTATAAGCACGGCGGCCTGATTTTGCCAACTAACAGATTTTCTATGACTGCCGCAACCGGCACAATCTATTATACTCTCGACGGTAGCGACCCACGCTTGCCGCAGACCTTACCGGACGACAGTACCAGTACGACCCTTGTTCGTGAGAATGCGGCTAAACGGGTGTTGGTTCCGACCAGTAACATCAGTAGCAATTGGAAAGGGGGCGGTGTTTTCAACGACTCGGCATGGAGACTTAACACCGGAAATCCCGGCGGTGTCGGCTACGAAAGAAGCTCCGGTTATCAAAATCTCATTAAACTTGACCTCGAAGACCAGATGTATGGAAAAAATGACACCTGTTATATCCGCATCCTGTTTGTCTTTAATGACAGTCCGGACGACTTTGACTTTATGACGCTCAAAGTTCGTTACGACGACGGCTTTATCGCCTACATCAACGGCGTTGAGGCTGCCAGACGCAATTTCACCGGTACACCGACCTGGAACTCCAGCGCCAACGGCAGTCGTTCTGACTCTGAAGCCGTCAACTTCGAGAACATCGACGTCTCTGCTTACCTCAGCGCGGTGAAGCCGGGTAACAATATTTTAGCCATCCACGGCCTGAATACATCCACAACCAGCTCTGACTTTCTCATCTCCGCCGAGCTGGTTGCAGGCAGAAGCAGTTCTCCCGGCGACGGCGGTACTTCGCCTGGTATGCTCCAATATACCGGACCAATCACACTGCCCCATAGTGTCCACGTCAAGGCCCGTGTATTGAGGGGCGGCACCTGGAGTGCCCTTAACGAGGCGACCTTCGCCGTGGGCCCGGTAGCAAATAACATGCGTATCACCGAGATTATGTATTATCCGCAGAATCCGAACACCGAATACGTTGAACTGAAAAACATCGGGACTGAAACAATTAATATGAATCTGGCTAAATTCACAAACGGAATTGATTTTACCTTCCCGAATCTGGAGCTTGCACCCGGCGAATATGTTGTAGTCGTTCAGGACCGCAATGCCTTCGAGGCCCGATACGGCTCAGATATGAATATAGCCGGGGAATACTCCGGCAGGCTGAACAATGCAGGAGAGCGAATCAGGCTGGAAGATGCTATCGGCCAAACGATTCTGGACTTTGACTACAAAGACGGCTGGCGCTCTATTACAGATGGCGACGGTTTCTCTCTGACAATAATAGACCCGCTTAGCACCGACTCGTATAGTTGGAACGAGAAGGACTCCTGGCGTGCAAGTGCTTATCTTGGGGGTTCGCCGGGTGAAAATGACGACAATATTATTCCCGACCCAGGCGCAGTGGTTATTAACGAGGTGTCAGCTCATTCACACGCCGATGCTGCGGACTGGATTGAGCTGCATAATACTACAGACACTACTATAGACATTGGCGGCTGGTTCCTCAGTGACAGCAGTTCTAATCTGATGAAATACCAGATTGCCGCCGGGACAAGGATTGCTCCGTATGGATATATTCTTTTTTATGAAGACCAGCATTTCGATAATCCGAGTGACCAGGGCTGTTATCAGACTTTTGCCTTGAGCGAGAACGGCGAACAGATATATCTCAGCTCAGCGGAAGGTAGCCTTTTAACCGGCTATCGGCAGGTCGAGGATTTCGGCGCCTCAGAAACCGATGTATCGTTTGGCCGTTTCTATAAGCCCAGCACAGGTAATTACAACTTTGTTCCGATGTGTCAGAATACTCCGGGTTCGGCAAATGCTTATCCGAAGGTCGGCCCTATAGTCATCAACGAGATTATGTACAATCCGTCCTGGCCGGTTGGCGGTTCATATACTAACGACCAGTATGAATACATCGAGCTGCACAACATCAGCGCCGAGCCGGTAACCTTATATGATTATGACAAAGCTCAGCCGTGGAAGTTCACCGATGGTATTGACTTTACGTTCCCGGAAGAGCAACCTGTTACGATACCTGCCGGCGGATATTTGTTATTGGTCAAGGAGCCGGAGGCGTTTGCCTGGCGGTATCCGGCTGTCCAGGTTGAGGAGATTCTTGGTCCTTATAGTGGCAGCTTGAACAACGCCGGCGAGAGGTTGGAGCTTTCGATGCCTGGTGACGTGGACGAGTTTGGGACACGTTATTATATTCGTGTTGACAGGGTTGGTTACAGCGATGGTTTTCATCCTGAGGATTGTCCGGGCGGCGTTGACCTTTGGCCGACCGGACCAGATGGCGGCAGCAAATCGCTTACGCGCAAGACCGGCGCCGATTACGGCAATGACCCTGACAACTGGACTGCCTCTGCTCCTTCACCCTGTGTTATTAATCCATAAAATCCTGAGGTAAGCGTGAAACATACCAGGTGTTCGATGCCAGCAAGCCGGAAGGGATCTATATAACGATGAACATCATCTGTTATCTACTGACGACAGTGTAGTGAAAAACGCACCCGGCAGGACTCGAACCTGCAACCTTCGGATTCGAAGTCCGCTGCCCGAAAATAGTAAGTCTTGTAATGACAGGAAGTTGCAACGCACTCAAAAAGGCGCTTACAAACCAGCGTACAAAAACTTCCCAAAAACAGTTGAAGGTCGGCCTCCAGATCTACCAGCCGATCTGACTGAAATTGTGGCGGTCTGGCCTGACCTCCCGGAACACATCAAAGCAGCAATCAAGGCGTTAGTCCAAACTCATATTCAAGGAGATTTATAATGACCGTATCAGAAAAGCAATTGAAAGCCAATAAAAAGAACGCACAAAAGGACGGTGTGAAAACTCCGGAAGGTAAGGCAATCGTAAAATACAATGCCCTCAAACATGGCCTGCTTGCTAAAGAGGCCGTTATTACCGTAGGGGAAGGTGCCTGGAAGCAAGACAAAAGGGATTTCACCAAGATGCATAAGGACGGTAAGCCTTTTGAAGAGATTTATGACTGGGGAGAAAATTGGGAATGGCTGGAAGATAAGTTCAAATATCTTTTGATCGGCCATGAGGACTATGAAGGATTCGACCCGAAGAATTTCAGAGAGTTCTTGAATAATAGTGCAGGCTGGAGTGATGAGCAAATTTGGGAAGCCGATATCGAGCTTTGTGACGAGAATATCGACGAACACAAGAAGGAGATTGCTGATTTATAGAAACAGAAATAAAAGAATCGGCTTAGCCTCCAGGTTATAAAGAAGCTGGGTAATATCCCATTAAAAGATGAATTAGACAGGCTATTAAGGTATGAAGGTGCGATAGAACGGCAGTTATATAAAGCTCTGAATCAGTTGGAAAGACTGCAAAGGCTGCGAGCAAGAGACAACATGCCGCCGCCTTTAGAAGTCGATGTGGACGTCAATACAGGCCAAAATGGTTGATGCAATGGGCTTAGTTTTGTGAAGTACCGTATCTAAAATGATTTCGGCAAAAAAAAGAGGAAATAAAAGATATGGGCATATATTACTGGGACAAGAAGGACACGGTAGAAGATTTCAGGAGTGTAAGCATATCGTTTCTAAGAAAGCACGGCTATTTTTCTGAGCCTTGTTCTATGTCAGGTACAATTATTTGGATAAATTGCTTTGGTTGTCTGGCCAACATCCGGCACAAGACAACTGCTGAACTCTTCCAATGGACGAGTAGAACAATCAGCATATTGGCCGGTCGGTAACTATCACAAAATATGTAGTTTAGTTGTATAAGAAAAAAACCTTTGCTGACCAAGGTCTTTGAGATAATTTAGTACGTTTTTTATGCCGTGAGCGGCGAAATCGAGCGAAAGCCAGAAAAATAAATTTGAAAATCCGGTGATTACACTTGACATGGGACCGGGTTTTTGTATAATTGTGTAGTTGAGAACATATTTATATCTAACCCTTAAGGAGGAGAGTATTTTGCCCAAATGCGTCACTTCGGGCGCCAGTTTTGGCGCGGTGTTGCAAAGGCAGAGATGCAGCATTAATTATTTTCAGTATTTGCTGTATTTAGAGTTAGTGACAATTGACGTGTTTTATTGATTGAGCAATTTGGAATGATGAAAAGTATTGTGAGCAATTTGTTTGTGGCACTATTAGCCTTAATTGCTTTTTCAGGAACGACGTGGGCTCTTCCATCCCGCGTTTCGATTGACGTATCCTCTCTCGCCGGCAGCGCAATCGAATTGGAAATAGACTTATATGACAACTCCGGTGTTATTGGTGATTCCTGGGCATTGATTGACAATGTAACTCTTGAGCCAGCGATTGAAATCATTGATTTCGAGACCGGGACTCTCGAAGGATTCGAAGATTGGTTGAATCCTGTTAGCGTCGGTGTTGTTTCAGGAAACCTCATCGGTGGTAGTTACGTCTTGCGGATTGATGAAGACCCTGGAGTTACCCCCACAATCACTTACACCTATAAGGATTTTTTACCATCTGCTGCAACAACTTTGTCATTTTATTTCGAGATGACTGCGAGTAATACGCCAGGTCCCTGGGGTTTGGATGCGCTTGTTTTCAGCATTTTAGACCCGGTTACGCTATCTCCATTTCCATCTTTACCAGGCCTTTATGGCTTTGGCGATGTGCTGGAAGTGACCGCTTCCGGTGTGATGTATTCTCCTGGTGTTACTGTGACTGTTATACCTGCACCGGGGGCTTTGCTGCTCGGCATGATTGGTATTGGCACGATGGACATTTTCCGCAGATTCAGAAAGTCTGTGTAACGACACCAATAAATTATAGAAATCATGCACCGTGGAGCGGCGATGATGGAATCCTGAGGAATGCCGAAAAGCTTTTGCTGGAATAGCATGGAGATTTCAGCCAGCCACCGATGTTTCTCGAAAGTTGGACTACTACCTTACGACATTTTAATTTGTGGATATAGGTTGTTCCCGTTTGATGCGGAATTCAGCCAATTAACAAACTGGATTCCCGCTTTCGCGGGAATGACAACTCACAAAATCAAATGTCATAGAGTACTACACTTCTCAATTACACTTTTTAATTGTTGCATTTGATGGTATTTATCGTATTTCGTTGTGCTTAGATTTATTGGGGAGGAGGCATAATGGATCTGTTTGCGTAGTCTTTTGGACGCAGGCGAAGTTTTACATATAAATGTGCAGCTATGGATATCAGAAAAAGCGGGCCTGAAACGATGTAGAGAATGACATCCATAGCTTTTCATGTTGGTTATAATGTGGAAAAATTGCTGTTTGTTATTATACTCTCAGTCTTTTTCGCTGTCATTAGGCCTGGTCTTTGGTGACAGTTTAATCTTCCGACAAGTAATTCGTCTTTCCCCAAGTAAATAACCTCCGGCAAATAGCTGAAAACGATACTCTCCAGGGTGGGGGAAGACAATGCCGTGCAAATCCATCGCTAAAGTAACGATTTGCTTAACATCCTTAAACTGTACTGTTCCTCCTTTCTCAAATATAAATTTCTCCTCTTCCTGAGCATCAATGAGTCTTATTTTCGCTTTCGTTGTGCCATGCCCATTCGTCATCTCACAAAAAAAGACAATTTGCGGATGTCTTGCCGGATATCTTGTAGCATTGATAGTTTGAACAATATCTATAATACTCGGCATACCAGAGACTTTGTCAAAAATGACTCTGTTGCAGGTGATTGCCGATAATAGAATTGGCTGTATCTCTGTCATTTTGTGAACCTCGCTCTCACCTTTTTAAATTATTTGCCCTATAATCTAACGAATAAGTCCCTTCTAATCAAACACTTTGTCGCTTTCTCCAACTAAGCTGCGACTCGACTGAGCTCGTCTAAGTCCGGCCTGCTACTTTTACATCCTAACTTCAGAGGTAACGTCTATGATTGCCTGGCCGAGTTTTTGTAAGAAAGTGCCGTATATCTTATCAGTGATGTTGAACTCGGTTTGGTCCAGACCCAGGCGAACGATAACCATATTCCATTTAGGAATGACGAACATATCGTTGTTATTATATCCGCTGGCTGAATAGGTACCATGTGGAGCGCCAGGCCACCTTCGTTTGCCATCGTGCTTAATACCGTTGACCCACCAGTTATAGCCATAGACGCCCCGGCCGTCGGCACCACTAAGATTTTCCAAAGGTAAGGTTGCCGGTACCTGGGCCCGGGTCGCCTGATCGACCCAGTCACTGCTTATCAATTGCTTACCTTTCCATTTGCCTTGATTTAGAAATAAGTGGCCAAGACGGGCTAACTCTCGAGCCGAAATTTGAACGTGCTTGTTACTATTTCCAGAGCCTCCATTGACTACGATGCCATTTACCTTTCCGAAATCACCCCAGTCCCACTTGCCGGGATTCATCCCAATTGGGTCAGCGATTTTACGCTTGAACAGGGCCTCTATCGGCTCGCTGGCGATGCGGGTCAGAACATTGGCGAACTGATTCATTGCTGAATCCCAGTAGGCATACTTTGAGCCGGGCGGCGTAAATAGCGGCTTGTCTGCCGGCTTGAAAGGAGTCAGGCTTGGGCCGTGTTTATAGCTGCCACGAGGCTCATCACCGACGGCGTAGTATCCAGATGTCATGGTTGTGAAATGCCGAAGCGTGACAGTCGGATAGGTTGCAGCCAGGCTGGGGATGTACTCCTTTGCCGGCGTATCCAGAGTCGCCCTGCCATCATCGATAAGCAGGCCGAGCACCGTGCTGGTAAAAGACTTTGTGAGCGACCAGACACCGTGGACTTTGTCGATGTTTGTGCCTTTGAAGACCATATATCCGTTGCGTATAATGAGCAGCTCCTTGACGCCATCTCGCCCGGAATTGTTCTTGAGATATGATACAGCAGCATTAAGCTTGGCCGAGTCTATGCCTTGTGATTCAGGCGTCGCTTCTTCCCAATCTTTTTCTGGAAAAGTCATTCCTCTGGCGACCTCAGCCTCCAGCGAAAGTGCGAGTAAAATAGTCAATATACTCCAGATTGAGTATTTAGACATAATTGTCATCCTCCAGATTTGTTACTTTCTGAGTGAACGATGTAAATCACGGCGTCACCATTGGGTCCCGCAAGGCGGGGTCCCTTTTCAGAAGGGGCTTTAAGCGTTTGTTCTAAACCGTTTGCTCTTATAATACCTGTCGATACAACTTTACCTTGTTCAGGGTCAAACCATTCGTATTTGTATGTGCCGGCCTTTAGCTCAACAGTGATAGAAGCTTCATCCCGTCCCGTCTTCGACGGGCGGGATTCATCGGCCGCAGGCTTATAGACCAGATACTCCACTCCGGGCTTCGCTAAACAATACTTTGTTGAGGCCAAGTCATTGCTCGGCCGCATCGCAGCAAGATTCATTCTTTCGGCATACATTCGTGTATATCCCATGCTTCGACGAATCGGGGCCCATTTCGGGTCAAACTGTTTTCCGAGAACTACACCATCATAGGGGTCCATAAAGATGGGATTGTGCCCCCTGAGAAAGCTCTTCCACACCCACGCTTGATTTCCTCCAATTCCCCAGAGATGGTCAGTATCGTTAAGGATGACTTTTCGGCCATCGGCAATCGGAGGGTCATCCCGGTAGCCGCCATCTCTATTTGGAGAAATCCAATCAGCAGGGCTATTGAACAGGGTCTCGTTCTTCCCGCCGCGGTATTGGAACGTCATCCCTACTGGATGCTGTTTAGGTTTATTCTTCTCATAGCTTTTGATGTATCGGATTATGTGATACTGCCATTCGGTGGATGGGGGGTGGTTCTCATTGGAAATTTCATACAGCACATTGTCGAAATCATTGACCGTGTCGATTACTTTCCGGACATAGGCCTCCTGCAGGGCAGTGACCGCTGGGTCTGCCAAGGTGTGAAATTCCAATCCTTTTCCGTCTTTGTTTTGGTCTCCATCAACACCGTTTATATTATTCTTCTGGTTGAATGGATGACCTTCCCATGCTCCAGTAGAGAACTGCATTGCCCAGCCTTCAAAGAGCATTACCGAAACGTAGATTCCGCGGTCACGGGCCGATGAAATACGGTGTCGTAATCGGTCGAAGTAGACGGGATTGAAGGTCTTGAGATTGAACTTCGGCTTGCCGTCGAGGGCCAGACCAGGCCCGGTTCGCGCCCAGGGCTGAGGAGCGACCGTATGGAGCTTGTTCTCCCTGTTAGCCTTTGTATTCCACGTTACCGGCTCCCACGTCCACAGTCGGATAAAGTTGTGATTCAGTTGCTGCATCCAATCCAGGTAAGCCATAAAGTCGAAGCGCGGCGGTGGGTCCTTTGGGCCAATGTCCACCAGATTAGACCAGGTATGTGAACCGGTCAGATAGACAGCCCGGCTGCTATCATCGGTGAAGTAACGAGGATTGTCTCGGTTGACTTTCAGAGGACCTGCTAAGCTAACATTGTTAGCATTTGCCTTCAAGCCAATGCTAACAATCACACACATTGCCAATATCCACTTTGCCGCGCTCACACTTTCGAGACGCCTCTCAGAAGTCCGCCCGTGGCGGATATCTGAATTCAAGTTTCGCAGATACATTTGAGTTCTCCTTGTCCCATTTCACCTCATAATAAACAACAACCCGGCAACAGTGTGTAAACTAAACAGAGGTTGTCGCTAACACAGATTAACGCAGATTGGAGCTAATTGCCACAGATAAATCTGTGTAATCTTTCGTTAAAAATCTGTGAAATTTGTGGAACTGAGCTTCATGGGTGTCGCACACCCACTTTCACTCCGATATGGATAAGCTTCTGCTCCCGGTCAGATTTGAAGTTGCAATTATGGGAATCCTGCATTAGCATCAATAATCAGACTTTGATTTATGAGTTGAATCATGGTTATACGAAAAACCATATTATGAAAGAGAAAACGATAATCATGAAAAGATACGGGACTACATCAATGTTCTTTTGCCTTTTAGCAGCAACCTTCCAGCCATGTCAGAACCACGTCTCGGCAGAAACTCCCGGTACCGAAGCCGTATATGACGTGCGCGACTATGGTGCTAAGGCAGATGGCAAGATACTATGTACTAAATCGATTCAGGCGGCTATCGACAAATGCGCCGCGGATGGCGGGGGAACTGTTTACTTGCCGCCGGGAAACTGGCTTTCCGGCACTATCTATATGGGAAACTATGTGACCCTCTTGCTCGATTCAGGTAGTACGCTGCTGGGAAGCCGGGACCCGAACGATTATGCTCACTCCCACACCTCAGGAAGCAAAAGCCCACGGGGCCGGACTTCGGCGAGCTCAGTCGAGCCGAACTTCAGCTATTGGAGTCTCATTGCAGGGACGAGCCTTGAGCACGTTACCATACGGGGGCGAGGCACAATCGACGGCCAGGGTTCTGCATTTCGCTTCAAAGACAGGAGCCGTCCTAAGGGCATATATCTGGAGAATTGCCGTGATGTTCTAGTCGAAGGCCTCAAGATGCTCAATGCCGGAAGCTGGATGCAGCATTACCGCAACTGTGACAGGCTGAGAATCCAAAACATCACAGTATTCAACCACGCCGCATACAACAACGATGGTCTCAATATCGACAGCTGCCGAGATGTTTGCATCTGGGGATGTATGGTGGATTCAGACGATGACGCAATAGTCATGAAAAGCCTCTCGCTCAAACCATGCCGGAACGTGACAATCGCGAACTGTGTGATAAGCAGCCATTGCAATGCAATTAAAATGGGCACCGAATCCGGCGGGGGCTTTCAAAACATAACAATCACGAATTGCACAATTTGCTCTCCTCGTTATTCCAAAGTTACCTATGGCAGGCAAAGAGGACTCGCTGGCTTAGCTCTGGAAATTGTCGACGGAGGAGTTTTAGACCAGGTGGCGATTTCCAACATTGTGATGAAGGGAGTAAGTGTCCCTATTTTCATTCGTCTGGGCAACAGAGCAAGGCAGTATGATAAAGATGAGCCGAAGCCCGGCGTGGGGACTCTTCGAAACGTCGTTATAAACAACATAGTGGCAACCGAGACGTCTAACATCGGCTGCTCAATCACCGGTCTGCCGGGACATGCAGTTGAAAATGTATCTTTGAGCAACATCAAGCTGGGTTTCGAGGGGGGCGGAACTAAAAAAGATGCGTCGAAAGAAGTCCCGGAGAAAGCTGAAAGTTATCCGGAAAGCACGATGTTTGGCGTGCTCCCGGCATACGGATTCTACTGCCGTCATATCAGAGGATTAAAGTTCATTAATGTTCAACTGCAGACAACCGCGTCTGACCAGCGTCACGCAGTAGTGTGTGAAAATGTAGAAGACCTCTTAATCGATGCTCTCGACACCACCCCGCCAACGGCGGGTTTTGATCAGAACCCAGCGTTGCTGGGCTCACCAGGGGCCGCAGCAACAATTCGATTAACTGATGCAAAAGGCGTTTTTGTACGCGGGTGCAGACCAAGGACAGGTACGGAGCTGTTCTTGAATCTACAGGGTTCCCAAAGCGAACGCATAGTGCTTATGGCCAATGATTTGAGCGGTGCCAGCAAGATCGTAGAGATGGGTCCGGACGTTGCGAAGACAGCTTTGGCTCTCCGTAAGGAGTCCCAAGGACAACGGGCCAACTATCCCGCCCAAGAATAGCAGGACCCAGTCAAATGACTGTTTAAATTTTGTGCCTTCTTGGCCGGTTAAAAACGTGATTTCTTATCCGATTTACCGCGCTAGAAGCCGACTGGCAGTCGGTATTCTTTTGGGTTCCCGCAAGGCGGGGTCCCTTCACTAATAGTCCTTGAAATTTCTCATCCATTGGGGCCAGTCTGAGGGCTGGGCGCCACCTGCTTTGGTCCAGGCGTTTGCCATATTGAATCCGCGATACCAGTTGAGCGTCCACAGTTCTTTGAGCCCGATCTTTCTGACAGACCAATCCATAAAAAGACCGTTAATATGCCCATCGTGACGATTGACGCAAACCCGCTTCATCTCACCTGCGCCTCCGGTTTTTACTACATCACCCGAGTACTCAGGAGGAAGGTCTGTATAAAGCGGATAAACATCGTACCATACGCAGTCGAATAACAAGGGAATCTCGGCGGCACCTTTGACGTTGATGGTTCGCCAGCAATCTTCTGATCTTGATGCACCAGGGGGTGCGTTGTACGCCAGCTCATTCATGCCATAGCTGCCGTAGTCGCCCTGCTCCTTCGGCCCGGACCAATCTGGATGGTCAGATGCTAATCCAGCTCCAAAGACGCCCCAGGCAGCGAACGCACCTCGGGCTCCTTCCGACATAGGCTTTGTAGCCGTTGGACAGATACGGATTTTGGGTTCCTGATAGTAAGGCCGCAAAGCACCGACCCATGTGCCGTTAATACCGCCACTATACCCAGCCATGAATAACCCGTCATTGTCATCGGTGTACATGGCGAACACGAGGGCCCATTCATGCAGATTGGCCTTGCACGCCGCCGCCCTGGCTTGCTCCTTGACACGCTGCAACGCCGGCATCAATATCGCCATCAGTAACGCTACAATAACAATCACAACCAGCAGCTCTATTAGGGTAAACCCCGTTAGAAATCTTCCACTTTTTCTATCAGGAATCTTAATTTCTAACGGGGTAAAGCCTGTGTGCTTGTTCATAGAGATTCTCTAATTTGTTATGAGGCAGAACTAAAAACCTCAGAATATATATACCACATCTGAAACTATACATCAAGGCGCTTAAACCTGGGGGTGTGGCCGGATTTTCCGGCAAGTGATTTTGGCTTTTGAAGAAATTGGCCCATTCGACTGCCCCTTCGGCTGCGCTCAGGGCTTCGGCTAATTCAGGACAGGCTTTGATTGGGTTTGAATTGGGTTTGTTTTTTGGGGTGCTAAACAATCGTTTTTTCT
>CAYUFX010000099.1:0-19197 GCA_964444135.1 uncultured Pirellulales bacterium
CTGGGACCTGCGAAAACGGGCTGCATAGCCCTGCCAGAATATCTGGTCGCACCCCGGATTTCCGGGACGGGGTGGATATCAACCTTGGAGTAGGCTACGTCAATGAAAAAACCATCCCGCGAGACCTAATCGAGCAATCATTGCACGAAGTAATAGCCAATCCACAAAGACATCGCGCAGCGTTAAATTACGGCGGGCCGAAAGGTTCGCAAAACCTCATCACATCGATAAGGGAGTTTTTAGCCAAATACAAGGTTGGTGGCCTTACCGAGCAGATTCTAAGTCGTAATGAAATCATCATCGGCCCCAGTGGTGCAACGAGCCTGTTAGAGGCGATAGCGCATATCTTGGGACCCCGCAAGGCGGGAACCCTGCCCAGGGGCCTGGTTGTTATGTCCGACCCTGTATATTACATCTACAGCAACTTCCTTGAACGAATGGGCTTTGAAATTGCGGCTGTCCCTGAAGGTCGGGAAGGTATTAACATCGAGCTGTTAGAGAAGAAATTAGACCAGCTTGGCGATAATAAAAAAGACATCGGTTTTTTATACATTGTTACCGTCGGCAATCCGACCTGCACGATTCTTCCCTCATCCTGCCAGCGACGGCTAATCGATATCACCAGCCGCTTATCGAACGATTTAGGACGCAAGGTGCCCTTGTTTCTGGATAAGGCCTACGAAAACCTTATCCACGCTCCTGATGTACCGGAACGCCAGTCTGCTCTGCTGTATGACGAATTGGGCCTGGTTTATGAGATATATACTCTTTCCAAGATTCTGGCCCCGGCCTTGCGGATTGGGTATATGATTGGACGCGGCTGTGCTTTTACCAAAGCCATGATTCAAAGAACCAGTGACGTTGGATTCAGCGCCCCGCTGATTTGCCAGGAGATTGCCAGCGATATCCTCGACCATCACGTTGCCGACCAGATTAAAAAGGTAAAACAAGGCTATCACGAAAAAGCGATACAGACTAAAAAGTGGATTGATGAGTTTTTGGGAGATTTTATAACTGAATGTCGTGGCGGACAGGCGGGCTTTTATTACTATTTGACATTTGATGACATTGAAACCAATGATGATTCTGGCTTTTTTAAGTTTCTGACCCGGACTACCGGCCTGGCTGATATTGACGGCCAGGCGGAAAATAAAAATCCTCGCGTCCTTTACATTCCCGGCCAATACTGCGTACACAAGCGTGGAAGCTTAACCGAGATTGGCAAAAGACAGCTTCGGCTGTCTTACGGCTTCGAGGAGTTAGACAATATTCATAAAGCCCTTCAATTGATGCAGGAAGCCATTATTTATTCCCACAGTCTGTAATACAGTGTCGTTCAACCGGGATGAATAATAATATACATTAAAAATATTTGCATCTTTACGATATTTCTATTTTGCTCCCTGTTTGCAACTGCAATCTATCGTTAGCACTTCCATTCTTTAAGCTTATCTCTAACGTATTACACGAGCCTTCGAGCAGAAATAATTCGTTGTCTTGTGCCGCGTGATAATTGGGATGGAAGAGCATCTGATAACTTCTATCTTCTATTTTCAGAGAGTATGAAGTTTTATCTTCTTTTGGCAGATTAGTGATAATATTTCCGAATCTATCGATTCTCACGACCGTTCCTTCTCTTGCTTTTCGATAAATTTCAAGCCTTTGCATTTCTTCTGTTTTTGGGCCTGACGTATCAAAATGCCCCAGAGCAATATTTGCGGCTGCCTTTGCGAAAACGTCCCGACCGTGAAATGTGCTGCTCGCATCCGGTGGGATTGGAATCTCTCTTATATCGATTATTTTTTGTTCTTTCAACGTTTCCCAAAGTAGGCCGTTGTCCGGGGCGACAAAATAATAGCCGGTTGTTTTCACTGCCAGTGCCTTTCTTTCCGTGCCTACTCCGGGGTCAACTACGCAGCAGAATATTGCACCTTCCGGAAAGTATTTGTAATTGTTTTTAAGGACCCACGAAGCTTCGATTGTCTTTTGAGGCGAGATATCGTGGCACAAGTCAACTATTTTTGCACCTTTGTTAATGCTATAAATCACACCTTTCATTACACCAACATATTCACTTTGGCCGAAGTCTGTCAGCAAGATTATCATAATTAGCTCCAGATATTATTTTTTTAATCAGCTTCTGACATATACGTGAATTTTAAGGTCATAGACATTTTGAAGAAAGACGTTTTTTGCAGGCGCAGGTAAGTCAATTTTGTGTGGATGCCCATTGGCAATTCGCTTTTGTTAAGCTAATCGCCCATGTAGGCCTTTGGAGACCGGAGAAACCGAATCAGAAGGCAGAAAAAACCTTGTGTTTTTTCGAGTCCTTTCGTAAGCTCTGCAGAACTCATAATTAATATGGAATATTCTTCGAAACCGGAAGTGACGGAGATATTTTGAAGGCATAGCAAGAACATTGAGACGAAGGCACTGGAAAAATGCAACATTGTGGGATATAATTCATTGATGGACTTATCAATCGTTATACCGGCATACGAGGAAAGCAAGAAGATCGCCCGGGACATCGAAGCGGCGGTAGTTTTCTTAAAAGACAATCATTTTACAGGCCAGATAATAGTAGTCGATGATGGCAGTAAAGACAACACCGCCGAAATTGCAAAAGACGCCGTCACCAACCCATTGCCGGGAATAGAGCTTAAGGTCGAGCGTTATAGTCACCATCGCGGCAAAGGTTACGCCGTCCGCAAAGGCATTGAGCAAACGAGCGGCGAATACGTGATGTTTGCCGACAGCGGCTGTTGTGTGCCGTACGAGGACAATCTGCGCGGGCTGGAGTTAATAAAAAGCGGAGTATGCGATATAGCGCACGGTTCAAGAAAAATGCGGGGATGCCGGATAGAAAAGAGCCAGAGCTTATACCGCCGTATCTGTTCCAAGCTGTTCCACTGGTTCGTGATTCACGATATGAAAATCCCCGCCGAGTTCACCGATACACAGTGCGGCTTTAAGATATACCGGGGCGATGTCGCACGGCACTTGTACAGCGAGTGCATTACCGATGGTTTTACGTTCGACATAGAAATCATAATGCGGGCCCAAAAAGAAGGTTATCGGATAAAAGAATTTCCCATCGACTGGACCTGCGACCCTGACAGCCGTCTATCGCCGACCCGCAGCTCCTGGCAAGTTCTGTCTGAATTGCTGAAAATCAGACGGATTATGGCTAAAAAGTGAACAAAAGTGCCTAAAGTGACAGCAAAGCTGTCATTCTGAGCGAAGCGAAGAATCTGTTTTTCGTTGGCCAGATCCTTAGGCTTCGCCTCAGGATGACCTGTAAGTGTCACTTTCTAATTTTGGGCCGAAGTGCAAAATCTTGTCTTTCTGCGCGTCTTTACCCTCACTTTCCAGCATAATCATGGCTGACACGTCCAGGTGACGCGAACAATATTGCCTGATTTCATCTAAGCTCATAACCATAAAGGCGGTTGAGAGTGCGTCCGCGATTGCTGCATCAGAAGCTGATGCCCAGGCGGCATATTTGCCTTTAACAGGTTGAGCCGTCCGTGGGTCGATGATATGCCGGCCCTTCTGCAGACCTGAGCCGCTTATGGCCCGGCCCCGCAAACTGGGACGAGCTAAAATCTCTTTGCGATTATCCGGATTGCTTAACGTTAGAGGCCAGCCCTTTGTATCGGCAGGTGCATCGAGGGCCAGCACCGAGCTGTAGCCGCCGGAAATCAGGGCGGTTTCAATACTCCACTCACGCAGCAGCTCAGCCATCCGGTCAACGGTGTAGCCCTTGCCGATGCCGCCGAGGTCAACCTGAACCGGACTGGCCAGTTGGACCGTATGCTCGGATTCATCCAATTGTAGCAGGTGTGTGCCGGTATGCCGGCGAGCAAGATTCAGCTCCTCTTGCGAGGGTGTGCGCAGCGTTCCATCTTCGTTACGCCAGCAGCTAAACAAAGAGCCGATAGTAATATCAAAAGCCCCATTGGTTTCGGCGTAAATCCGGCAGCTAAGCTGCAGACATTCGAATGCGTCCAAACCGAGCCGCAAAGGCTCATTGGCAGGAAGATTATTAATCCGTGTGATGTCACTGTTCTCGATGAACCGGCTAAGCTCGCCTTCGAGCCGGTCAACCTCATCGAATGCGGCAGCGGCGGCCTGCCGGGCATAGCGTGCATCCTCTTGCACGACGATGACCTCGAAAGTCGTCGCCATCGCCTCATGGCAAAAACGCTTCATCCCGGGAATTGATTGGCAATCGCTCCGGACAAAACAGGTTTCCGGTTGCGGCTGATTCATTTTTCACCTGCTTTCTGTGATTGAATCGACTCTGCCTGGTGTTTCTGGAAGCTGTCCCACAAATCCTTTCTTACGAAGCCAAGCAATTTAACTTTCGGCCGCAGCCACACATAATATGGCTCATCGAACAAAAACATATACATTTGACGCTTTTCCAGAGGGGTTAGCGCATACAGCTTATTGGTCAACGCAGCTTCAAAATCGGGCGAGGCGATAATCAGCGGCGCAGAAGGTGCATCATTATCAACTTCATTTAACCAACGTACTCTTTTGAAAGCACGCAGATACCAGGGCAGAGGCCAATAGTCACCTTCCGGGCAAATGACATCGATAGGAATATCGTAACCATCTTCGTGAGCACTTGCGTACTCTTCTATTTTCTCAGCTATCGTAAACACCTCTATAGTCGGATGAGCATAGACATAAGGGTTCAGACTATCTGCATAAAACTCATAATTGCTCAGGTAGGACTGCCAGGTCAGGAAAACCGAACTCTCGAATAAAAACATAAGAATTATCAAGCGAGGCAGAACGTTCGGCATCAGCTTGACTAACACCACCGCCCCGACGCCGGCCAACAGAATCATACCGTGCAAAAAACCTAACATACACCAGGGAGTTTTATATGGGATTACAGAATACACCACAGTCAGAATAAGCGTGTAAAAGGCGATGAATCTAAGCAGATGAACATTGGCAAAAGACAGGCCTTTTTTTGTCATCGCAGCTATAAAGCCGACCACCGCTAAGAGGACTATGAGTGCTTCAGTCCATATTGGCCCGTCACCATATCTGGAATAGATGAGCATTTTGAGGTAGTAATACCACGGGTGGATATGAAGACTGTTTCCGCCCGCACGGTCGAAATAGGTTGTATAGGTCCGGACCGAATCCAGAATTCCCCCGGGATTGGTAAGAAATGATGAATAGAACAAAGCAGAAATAATTGCACCGGCCACAAGACCTGCAATAAGATGTGAGGGTTTTATTGCATTTGAGACATTTACGAGAGTGCCTTTCGGGCGCCGCATTAAGAGCATAAGCAACAGGGCCAAAAGCATTGAGCCAAAAGCGATAATGCATGTTTCCTTGGTGGCGTGCATAAGCCCCAGTGACATTCCTGTCAACAGGGCCCAGGCGATATTTTTGTTCCGCGTATAGCGGTAGCCGAAAACAATTGCGCCAAAAGTGAAACATACCAGGAGCATTTCCTGGATGTAATAACGGCTGTAAAAAAGCATAGCAGGCGAGATAGCAGTCAATAAAGCGGCATAAACCGCAGCGCCCCACCCCAGGCCGTCGCTGGCCGGCAAAACCAGCAGCACTAACAGCACACCGCAAAAGACGGGCACAATGCGCAATGTGAACTCGCTGACCTGGGTCAGTGTCTCGGCGGAGGAGAGCCGGGCAGGGATTAAAGTCAAATAGTTAAGCGTCGGGCCGTGGTATTCATCGGGGTTGTATGTATAAACACCTTCTTCCAGCAGTTCGCCGAACTTGATGGCATGAACGGCCTCGTCGCCGTGCATAGGCCGCTGCCGGAGCCGCGGCAGGCGCAGCGCGAGCGCAACAATTGTCGCGGCCAAAATGAGCACGCAACATTTTTTGGCCATTTTATCCTACCGGCTTGCCGTAAACCGCCACCTCAATATAGTGGTTCAAATCGTTGCTTGTATTGCCGTTGCTGTAGAGGCGGACATAACGGGCCTTAACACCCTTAGCGTCGAAGAGCTTGCCCTCGTTGGTTTCTGTATAGTGCATATCTTCGCCGACACCAATACCTGCAGAGTTGTCAATGTCATTATTGAACAGCGTCCTGACATTCGTGATAAAATCAGGGTCATCAGCAACCTGCACTACCACGTCAAAATAAACCCGGGCTTGCTTATGGTAATGCCATATTACAATGGCGTAAATTTCGTGCATGGCTTCGAGGTCGATTGTAACGTGCTGCACAAACGGGCCTAACTCGACATAGCTGCCATCGGCGGCTTCTTTGTCGCCGTCGGTAATCATTTCTATTTCGCCAATGATGGGTTCTTCGTCGCTGCTGGCAACCGGTTTATCGAGCGCGACATTTGTCGTTCCAGCCGGGGCCAAAAACGGCGGACGCTCCCTGCCCAAAGGCTTCTCAAGATTCGCTACCCGTGTATCCTGCGGAGTACCTACGAACATCGGCTTGGGCAGCTCAATATCTATCGCTACTAATTCGGCAGGCCGGACACTCTCTGTAACAGTTGTATCAGCCCTGGCAGACCACTTGCCGGAACTCTCGCCACCGGATTCCGGAGAGGATTTTTTACAGGACGGTATAAAGCACAAAAACATCGCTAACAATACCGGCACACAAACCTTCGCAATTGAACCAAAATCTTTCTTCATCATTTCCTTTAACCTTAAAAAATTCACAATTCTACGTATCTGATGTCACTATTAATAGTCAGCTTACTGTCGTATAACCATCAAAACCGGAGCAGGCATCATATCCTATATGTATGACGTTGTCAAGCCGCACAAAAGTATATTTTTTCTTTTCTTTGCACAATATGGAGGACATTGTCCGCAGTTAGCACACGCCTAAGAAGCTGTTAATACTATATTTGGCTTCAATTAAAAATTTTCTTAAAATACTAAAACTGACCGATTCTTCATGTCATTTCCGCGAAAGGGTTTGTTGAGAAAGTCGAGATTGCTTCGTCATTGCATTCCTCGCAATGACGCAAAGTGCGTTTTCAGTTCATTGCGAGCGATTCGAAGAATCTCGCGGCAATCTCAAAACGTTCCTTTTGAACTTTGGCAGCAGACCCAAAGGCGGGAATCCACACTGTTGCCGCGTTTCTGGATTCCTGTTTTCACAGGAATGACAAGCTCTGTTATGCTCTTGTTAAGACAGTGCTTACGTTAAAGGTTATAGTGTGGCTCAGAATCGGTCAGTTTTAGTAACATAGTAAAAAAATACAGTAGGGATCCATTGCCCCTGAATCCCTGCTGTACTGATGGATTCATTAAAATAGTTTACCCAATTCAAAAAGTTTCCGGACTCAATCCTTTTTTTCTTCGCCTGCTGTCTCTTGAAGCTGTGCCTCTGGTGGTGCGCTTTCAACCGGGGCGGCAGCCATCTCAACAACCGGCGGCTGGAGACCCGCCTTGACCAGAATAATATAGAGCACAAAGCCGATCACAAAGGCGATAACCGGAGCCGGTGTAATAAAGCTGAATGTCTTGCCGCCTACCATCGGCAGTATCGCCACGATGAATCCCACAGCCCAGGAGATATAGCCGGCTAAGTTGACTCCCTTGCGTGGACCCGACCACTTGCAGCCGCTCAGCAGGTAATCGGCAGCCATAGAGCCGCATATTGGACCGAACGAAGCCCCGATTATATTGAAAACTCCCACCAGGTTGAGCGCCTTGCCGGTCACGGCCAGGATAACGGACACAGCAGCTCCGATGGAGACCATAACCACTTTATTGAGCTTGGGGAACATTGTCCCGATACTGTTTCCGGCGATGAACGAGCAAAAGCACGCCGGAGCGAAGCTGGCCACAGCAAAGAGGATAAACATAATCTTAGATAGAAAGTGCGTTCTGATAACAGCGTCGAAGGTGAAACTCTCCATATCCGGATTGGCGCCATGCGCGCCGGCCACTGCAATAAGTGGCAGACCTCCGGCGATTACAATTGCCAGAGCTATGCCGGTAAGACCGCCAAGATGGATATCTGTTGCATTGCGGTTTCCCATTCCAAAGTCCACACCTGCTGCACCTGCTGTTGCGAAAAATCCGACAACAATAGCTATGATTGTCAGAAAGCCGACGATCGGCCGGGCACCCTCAGGGGGCGTGTATTCACCTGCGCTGCCGACGTACGTGAAGAAGACAATGAGAATCATAATAAGTGGAACAATTGGCAGGAAAGTGGATACTTTTCCAACGTACTGAATGCCTTTGATGGCGACAAAAACAGCCAGGACGGCCCATATAATCGCTATGATTGTAAAGGCCGCACTGCCATGGAACTGGCCTGTGGCGTCCATTGCGGATGGCTGCCCGAACGCCTGAAGGATGAAGTTAGTGGAGACGGCGGTGTTTACAGCCAGCCAGCCGAACTGCAAGATACCCATCAAAAGCCCCGGCATCAAAAAGCCCCCTGCTGTGCCGTAGGTCGAGGAACCCACAACATAGAGTGGATAGCCCGTCTTCATACCGTAAAGGCCGGGTACGAGATAAAACAGAAAGTGACAGATAAGAGCTGCAATAACCAGCCCCAGCAGGCTCAGTCCCAACCCTGCCTGAGAGAGCGTTCCATTAGCAATCTCCATATAGAAGACTACCCAAAGGAATATCCCCGCGTACGCCGGTGCCGTGCTCTTGTACCAGGGCGTTCGGTTCTCAGCCGGATTCGGCTTGGCCATACTCAAATAACTCGGCAGTATTCCATTACTCATAATCTGTTCTCCTAATTAAAACCTTAATTAAGTTCCACCCGGCACCCTGCCGGGTTTCTACACAACAGTATAATATTCCCACTCAAAATGTAAAACAACTGAAAAATTTGCCTTGAGTTGTTAATTGGTTATTATAAAAGTGCCTAAAGCGACGGCTTTGATGTCATTCTTAGCGCAGCGCAGCGAAGTGAAGAATCTCTTTTTAGTTGGCCAGATTCTTCCCCTTCGACTTCGCTCAGGGCTAAAGGCTTTCTTCGCTCAGAATGACACTTGCCTGTTACTTTAATTCACTTATTCTACTCACCACTCACTACTTACTACTCACTACTCACCATTTACAAATTCTATACCTGTCAGTCTGTTTTTGGGATTTGTATTCTTTTGCCATCGTTCATTGCTGATTCATGGGCACAGATTCCTGTCATTGTCCAATTTGCTGCGGTATTTGCATCCACTGCTGATTCTCTATTTTCGACAATCGCGCGAATAAACTCATGCGTCAGATGAGGATGAGAGCCGCCGTGTCCGCTACCTTGAATAAAGGAAGTGTGCTCGTGCTCTTCATCATAGACCCCATGCCCTGTGAAGGGAGCTATCTCTCTTGGCAGCAAGTGGCCATAATCCGGCACTTTTACCCTTTCGGCATCTTCATAGCCTGTATAAATCACCGGGTCTTCGCCGGCAATCTGCTCCCATTCAAATGAGAGCTTTGTGCCATATACATCGAAACTTTCCCTATATTGTCGAATCGTATCAAACAGCGACCGTGTTACCTCGCAGGCAAGGTCTGAATCGCCGAGTTTTATAATAGCGGTTTCAATTGCAAAAGGCGAATTAAAGCGTTTGATATAATTTTCTTGAATTCGACCTGAGCCGTGACAGACTACCGATTCGGCTTTTCTTTGCGCAAGGCACAGCAGGGGGCTCACAGCGTGGGTTGCATAGTGCATAGGCGGGAAACCATACCAGTACTCCGGCCAGCCCGGCAATCCCATATTCTGCTGATGCGAACCACGCAGAAACTGAATCTCGCCCAATTTCCCCGAATCGACAAGCTCCTTTGCATAGAGAAACTCCCTGGTATATACGGCCGTCTCCATCATCATATATACCTTGCCGGACTTTTCCCGGGCTTGAGCTATCGCAAGACAGTCCTTTGTGGTAGTTGCCATCGGGACCGTGCAGGCGGTATGTTTGCCTGCGTTCAAAGAGGCAATTGTCATCCAGGCATGGTCGGCTATCGGTGAAACTACATGGATAGCGTCCAGCTCATCAATACTTAACAGGTCCTCAAACTTGGTGAACCGCCTTTCTATTCCAAATTGGTCGCCTATTTCATTGAGGTGGTCTTCGCTTCTCTGGCAAATAGCGTAACACTCGGCGTTAGGGTGTCTTTGATAGATAGGAATGAACTCAGCCCCAAATCCAAGCCCTACCACCGCCACATTTACCTTCTCCATCGGCTTTCTCTCCTTTCCAGCCTGCGTGGGTTTCGGTCTTGCGCTAAATCACAATACGCGCTACCAAAAAAACACACAGGACTAAGAAACTATCTCAAAACAGAATTTGTCATTCTGAGCAAAGCGAAGAATCTCTTATTTCTGCCGGCCAGACCCTTCGCTTCGCTCAGGGTGACAGTTTTGAGATATTTTATAAGTCTCCTGGTCGTTATTCCTGCATTTTAGTTCGGATTACCAGGTAAGTATGCACAATCCCAACCAACGCAAATACCAAAGCAGTGTAACGATGTATGCCCAGAAGTAATTCCTGCCAATACGTTCCGAAAAGTGTGTACATGCTCAAAATAATTGACAGGATTAACGGCAGAGCCAAAATGATTATCAGCCAAAATGTAATTTTTTGTCCGAGGCCGGAGCTTTTACGCTGGGTTTCTTCACCGGTGCTTTTGACCAAAGTAACACGCTGAACAATACGGCCAAACCATGGCCAGTCGCTCAGATTGAAACGACAGTTCCGTGCCCACATCACAGCTAAAACCGCCAAACAGATGGCTAATATCGGTGCAAAAGTAGCATGAACAATTATCAAGTAGCCCGAAATGTGCTCGCCCAAAATAATCGTAGGGTAAAAACCGGTAACCGCCAATATTACAAAACAAAGCAGCGCCAGCAGATATACAAGTTTCCTCAGAATTTCCATGAGGCTTAGTTTCTTTTCCAACAAAAGCAGCGTAAAAAGATGTGCCATTTTTCTTAACGGATGCCGCCAGCACTCTTTGCAGGGAGATATTATACAATTCAAAGCCAGACACCCAACCGTAACCGCAAACGCAACTATCGAAATCGTTCGAAACATATTATCTATACATTCTCAAGAAGAAAGAACTAATCCCGCTCTGTCAACACTTTCGCAATGCAGGCCAACATCTTTAGCGTATATAACAATAAAACCCCGGCCAGAATCGCGCTGGAGCAAAGAGCAATAATCTTCATCCACGGACGGAATACAAATGAAAAAGCAAACGCCCAGGCATAGAACGGGTTGATGTCCTGGAACTCAATCATTTTTTTAGTTTCCCGGGCTGCGACAATAGGAGAATCAACGGTAATATCACCAAAGAAGAAGGGCCCATCCGTAGCATGGCAATCCGTACAGTAGCGAATGCCTAATGATTGAGCAGCCGGCCTGACATCATGAGCGATGGGCCATAAATACGGCCTGGCCGACGGGTGTTCTTCTTCGCTTAGTGTGCCCGAATCATCCAGTTTATAGAGCTTGCCGGCACTGATATATACCGGTGTACCCTTGACTGATTTGGCTAATGCCTTGAGGCCTTTAACGATATGCTCAGCGGTCAGCTCAGGCCAGTCGCCGGATGTCGGACGATTCACATCGGCGAAGACCGGAACGATGACTTCTGTCACGGTGGCAAAGGCAATGGGGGCGACGTTCTGGTTTTCAACTGTCGCCCAGTAGGCGGGCCATATCATTTTATGAGGTGCTATCTTGCCGGCTTCCATGAGCAGGAGCTTACCAATGTACTCGGCGCCAATACCGGCCTGTTTGGCAAAAACAGGGGCCACGATATGCGGGAGAGCCTCTTTGGATTTATTCGCATTTAAGGTGCCCAAACGATGGGCACGTGAGGTTTTAGTCAGGATAGTCTTTTCGCTCGGCCAGGGACCCGAATGGCAGGCGGTGCAGGTGAGCTTCTCAAAGTGCACCGGAGGAATACCCGGATGCTTCGGCACGGGTGCACCTAATCGACCGGCCACTGGTAGTGATGAATCTTTTACTCCAAGGTGGCAGCTCTCACATGATGAGGTAGTCACTAAAGGATTTGTTGATACGGATGCCTCGCCTTCATAACCTCGGGTAATATTATGGTCAACGCCGTTGCGGTGACAATCGACACACTTCAAACCGGCCGTTAGGTGAATATCTTCATCCGAGGTCCATTTCTCCGTATCTTCCTTGTCTATGTACAGGTTGGAATGGCAGAAGTAGCACCGGTAATTGGGAACTTCTCTTACGATGTTAAAGGAGACATTGTTATCCTGGTCGAAAGCGGTTTTACGATAAGTAATGGTCGGTGGAACCTTCTTTGCATCTTCGGGCGGCTCGGGCATAAAAGGGTCATAGGTTGGGTAGTTCTCGATCATATCCCTGGCCGAACCGCTGACGGAAGCAAATTCACAAGTAGCAGCCGCGGCCCAGCGGAAATTCTCACGGACCAACTGCGGGAAATATTCGCCCTGATTGTGAGCGAACTCGGCATTATGGCAGCTCAGACAGTTGATTTCCAGCTTGCCGGAGATATAGCTGCGCATAATCTCGTCCGGGTCTTGAGTTTCAAGCTCACCGGCGGCGCCGCCGGGCGTATGTCGGCCAAAATACCTGGTGAATTCACGAGCTGTAAAGCCGACCTGCTCAGGCTTGAAAGTCCCCGGCCAGGGACGATATGAAAGAGGAATCTGGATACCGGTACGAGCATCAGCCAGTATCCAGGGCTGACCCGGACGACCGGGTGTAACATTCGGGTCGGCAGCGTTGAAATGCCAGCCCTTGCCGATTATCCCGTAGCTGTGACATTCCCCGCAGGTCCAGCGAGTCGAAAACGGCAGAAGAGGGTCGTCATCGGGAGTAATCTTTCCCCCTTTTTCTCCGTCTTCATTTTCGGCAAACAGAGGAATAAGATGAATTGAAGGTGCCCGGCTGCCGTCACTTTCGTCGCCCAGAAGCTTCTGGTCGGTTTCAGCCACTATTGCTTCGTTTGCCAGGCAAGCGATAGGTGCAGACAGGCACAATACCAGCAAACACAAAAAACCTCTCAATATCAATCCTTTTCTCAACGTACAGTCAATCCTTTCCTCTCAGCATCTTAATATTCAAAGGCTTCTGTAAAATTACAGGTTAAGCATATTTTGGGAAAAAAACGATTTTCTTAAATAATATATGCCTAACCTGCAATTTTGCAGAACTCATTTAACATTCATCGAAGACATTCTACAATAACAGTTCAGCTTAAACAATGGTTTATACTTCAAATTCTGCCGGCTTGAACTCTAACTTCCTGCCGGCTGCCACTGCCTCATTAACCTTCAATACCGTAACCGCCGTCTCGTATCCGATTTCGGCAGGGCAATTAAGTTTGGCCTTGCCGCGAACTGCATCGAAGAAGTTCTCAAGGTGCGGCTGGTGGTAGGGCTTGCCTTCCATTGTTACCGGTATGTCATAACTGGGCGGCTTTGGCGATTCCCGTACGTCCAGCACAGCGTCGCCGGCGGGTTTTTCCTCTTCTTCTTTCTCGAGGGGTACCTTTATGAAGCCCATCTTGACCCATCTTTCCCAATTTTCCGGCGGGACCCACGCTTCTCGATATATAATGGTGCGTCCGGCGGCTTCCGAGATTACCAGCGTCCCTTCATCGCCCATAAAGGTCTCAAAATACCCCTGGCTGCTGTTGGTAGTTATTGTCTGATAAAACGCTCTGACGGTTCTCTCGCCGAGCTGATACTCATAAACGACCATAACGTTGTCATACCAGTCGTGCCCTTTCCAGTAGTCGATACCACCACTGGCCATCACGGACTTGGGATTTGTGCCGAGGAACCAGCTATAGATGTCAATCTGGTGCGAGCCGAGGTCAACAATTGGGCCGCCTCCAAGTCCCTTATACCAACGCCAGTTTCGGAACTGCTTCATCGAGTCAAAACCATACTTTTTGAGCGTAGCCTGTTCAATGACGGCGTTCTTCGGGAAACCTAAATCTTCACACGCCGCCTTGCTGCGGTTCCACTGGCCGTTGATACAGGTTATTTTACCCAACAGCTTCGCCCCATCAACCAGCTTCTCGTAGCAGTGTCTGTACAGGGGATTACTGCGGCGCTGATGGCCTATCTGCAGTAGTTTGCCGCTTTTCTTTGCGGCATCAAGCATTTTCCTTGCGCCTTCGAGGGTGTTGGACATCTCCTTTTCGCAATAGACGTTCAGCCCGGCCTCCAGGCAGGCAACAGTGTGCTCGGAGTGCCAGAAGTCAGGTGTGGCAATAATGACGGCATCGAGGTCTTTCTCCTTATCGAGCATTTCCTTGTAGTCCACATAGTTATTATTCGCGTGCTTGTATGCCTTGAGTATGCGAGAGACACGTTTTTGATTCCAGTTTGTCCAGATATCGCAAACCGCCTTGAAGCGAACGCCGGGTATCTTCAGACAGGCATTCATCAAAACCTGTCCCTGGGCCCCGCAGCCTAGCAGGCCTACGTTAATATCGTCCGGTTTTTTGCCGCCTGCCTGTCCTAAAACCATCGGCGAGGTTCCCGCGAAGCGGGGTCCCGAAAATGCCAATCCTGCTCCTGCCGCCGCGGTAGAACGCAGGAAGCTACGTCTGTTCATTTCTTTGCTTGTTTTTTGGTTACTCATCGTATTTCTGTCAACTCCATAAATTTAACAATTAAACGAAACACCAAATTTTATTGTCGCGTAATATAGCGTAGCCATATATCGCTGTCAAGCACACAATTGGCGTTTTTTAAGTACAACATTCAAAACTGTGTCAGGATAGCTTGACACTTATTGTTTCGAGTGTTTCCGGAAACGTGACAGGAAAAAATCAGCTCGGAAAATTCAGTTTTCAGCAGTGATATACAATTATTCTATCAAAGGTTTCACAATTATATTGCGATACGCCACAGGCCCGTGGTTGCCCTGGAACATCAGCGGACCGAAAGGTGCTTCCCTGCCGAGAAGGGGACCTCCGGTCGAACCAGGCATTTCGAGATTTTCGTGCAGCACCTGGCCGTTGAGCTCGATCTTGACGAACTTGGCATTACTGATTTTCTTGCCGTTGGCGTCGAACCTGGGGGCCTGGAAGTCTATTACGTACTTCTGCCATTCGCCGGGTCTCTTACAGGCATTTACGCGAGGCGCACCGGCGCCGTAAATTGCACCCATATCACCGGGGCCCATTTTTGCTCTTCCCCAGCTATCCAGCACCTGAATCTCGTACTCACCCATAACATAAATGCCGGAATTGGAACCTTTCGGCACCATCACCTGAAGCTCGATACGGCAGTCGCCGAATTTTTCTTTGGAGTAGATATCGATGCTGTCGCCGTGTTTCGCGGTCAGGTTTATCATTTCACCATCGCCGCCTTTATTCACTAACAGCTTCGGGTTTTCAGATGACATTTTAGCGGTGCCGGCGGCCCATTTGCTCTTTTGCTCGCTGCCCTTGACAGCCCAGCCATCGAGGTCTTTGCCGTTGAACAGCACGACGGCATCGCCATATTTCGGCTTTAGATTTCTAATGCGAATGTCCTTGAACTCCACGAGCATTGGCGGCCCGGCGTGGATTTGAAGCGCCAGGATACCTTCTCTTGCAGCACCATTGAGATCCTTGGGGTCGCCGGGGTTGGTCACCCGGTCGTTGTCCACCAGCTCCATTGTCTGGTAGCCGTTGAGGTAATGTATCAGATGGTTGCCCTGGGCGATGATTCTATACTCGTTCCAGTCCTTTTCCTTATAATAGCCGGCCTTGATTAGCTCGTCTTTGTCACTGACTCTGCCGATAACATTTTTTTTGCCCTTCTCATCGATGACCATTATGTCGCCGACGTTGACCAGCCATCCTCGGCCTCTTTCGTGGTAGAGGAATCCAACCTTGCCCGGTGCGTTCTCGACCTCGGCCTGGTAGCCGCCGACGACCCAGTTGCCCACGTCCTTACTGCGATACTGCACACCGGAGTTGCCGTTCCGTATGCGGAACTTCAGCCGCAGCTCGAAATCCCGCAGCTTACCGCCGCGCCAGATAAGGAACGTATTGCCGCGTGTTGGTTTTGCAATAGTGGTCTGGCCTCGAATGACGCCATCCTGAACCGACCACAGGCGCATGTCACCGTCCCAGCCGGTCAGGTCTTTGCCGTTGAATGGCCGGACCCACTCTTGGGATGAATTTGAATCGCCTGCCAGTGCAGTCTGCTCATAACCGGTCATAAACGTCCCAAACAAATTGAAAGCCAATATCAAAGCCGCTATCGTTATAAGCAGAGTCATCCCGCTGGAGACGATGGTTTTGTTGTTCTTGTTTTTCATTTGTACGTGTTTCATTATGATTAGCCTCAGTCAAATGATTTGATTTTAAGATTTTTGAACCAGATGGGATTGCCGTGGTATTGGAAGCCGAGGTGTCCTTCGCGGGGCATATCCTTGTAGGCGGTTCGGAACTTATTCCTGGTTCCCGGAGGATCGGGATTTTTACCGGCTTCGGTCCAGCGATCCAGGTCCATATCGATGATGTCTTGGCCGTTGAGATTTACATAAATCTTATTGTCCAGACAGGTGATGACGTAATGGTTCCACTCACCGGGTTTTTTGACAGCCGTCTTTGAAGGTGAGAGGCAGTCGTAAATAGCGCCGCACTGGCCGTGCTTTGTTCCATCGGTAGTGGCGTGAATCTGGACTTCGATAGCGGTGTTTATCCATTTCTCTATACTGCCGGTGCGGATAAAGACGCCGCTGTTGCCCCCTTCGGGTACTTTGAAGTCAAGTTCGAGTGTGAAGTTGCCATAGCGTTCTTTTGTCCAGATGTCGAGGTCGTGGCCGCTCACACCGGATACGGGTGAAAGGACGCCGTCTGCGTCAAAGGCCCAGGAGCTGGGCTGCATGACGGCATTCGAGAGGTTCTTTTTGAAGACGTCTTCATACTCGGTGTCGCTCAGCTCGGCTGCTGTCTTTCTAAAGAATGCCACACAGCCTGCTATCTCGGGCATGGAGTTTAGCCAGTTGTACTCGTACTCAATCGAGAAAACGCCCTTGAAATTCTGACGGTCAAGCTCGGTTAATATCGCCTTGACTTTGCCGGCCCCTGTGCCCCATATCACATCGTGCGCTTTAGGGTTGCCGAACTCATTGAGGTCCTTGAAGTGGAAGCTCCTGATTCTGCCGGCCCTGCCGAGCTTCTTCACCGCCTCAAGAGGGTCAACTCCCGACCGACACCAGTGCCCGGTGTCCGCACACGCCCCAATCCAATTGCTCCTGCCCTCGCAGACCCGCATCACCGTATCGGGGCTCCAGTAGTGCGAAGGTTTGGGATGGTTATGAATCGCCACTCCAATCTTGTACTCTTTGCAGAGCCTGTCAATCAGGTTGAAGGCATCTTCCGGCGGCTCCGAGACGATAGTTTCGATTCCCATTTCACGTGCGAAATCGAAGACCTTTCGGCATTCCGCCTCGTTGTTTGGAAGTCCCACCACGCCGTAGTTTGTCAGTTTTACTCCCGCTTCCTGGAGCTTTTGCAGCATCTCCTTTTTGTTCTCGGAGGACATGTTGTGGTCGGTCCGGACATCCGGTTTTTCCTTGCTCATTTGCTGGCCGGGATAGACCTCGATATAGCGCATATTAAGCGCCTTGGTCTTGTCAACCGCCTCGAAAAAAGTGAAGCGATTGAAGCTGTACGCCTGCATGCCTAATTTCCAGCCTTTCAGGTCATCGGCGTTTGCGTTTGCCTTGGGTGCCCAGCTAAAACACAAAATAACAGCCAGTACACCAACAATAAGTTTTGTCTTTCTGTTCATTTCTTTTTCTCCTATAATTAAGACGTTATTTCCAGAGAAAATAGTATAACTATAATCTCCAACCTTCACGATATTCGCGTATTAGGTATTTTTGGGCCTCAGGCATATTAGTAACTTTGAGGTTCGGCCCGTCCCAGAATAATTTTTGGCCGGCACGGGCCGCCACATTACCCAAGAGGATAGTTTCACTCAGCGGTCCGGAATAATCGAAATTAGCTGAAGGCTTTGGGCCGCCCTTACAGGCCCTTATCCATTCCTGGTAGTGGTCAATACCTCTGCCCAAAAACGGCTCTGGCTTCTCAAAACCTCTCATTTTCGATTCGGGAATTAGTCTTGGCCCACCCATGTGTGGGGCCATTATGGTCCCTTTTTCACCGTAGTAAAGCCCGCCCTGGCCGGGCAGCTTTCTTCCCGGTTCAAGCTCCCTCGGTAAAAAGGGTCTGTTGACGCCGTCATACCAGGTAACCGTGACCGGCGGCTGTTCGCCGCGTTCGGGGAACTCCCATCGAACGGCTGTCGCCTCCGGATAAGTTTCATCATTAAACTTGGATGGATGTGCCTCCACGCTTATAGGATATTTCAGGTCGAGCGCCCAAAAGGCAGGGTCTATTATATGGCAGCCCATATCTCCTAACGTCCCTGTGCCGAAATCCCACCAGCGCCGCCAATCCCCGGGCAGATAAGTCGAATGGTAGGGCCGCCAGGGGGCCGGGCCAAGCCACAGGTCCCAATCGAGTGTTTCCGGTACAGGCTCGGACTCTTTAGGCCGGGTGCCCCCGCCCCAGTTCTTGTTACTGAAGATATCCACCTTTCGCACCTTACCAATCAAGCCCGACTTAATAATCTCCACCACAAGCTTGACGGAATCTTCAGCGTGAATTTGAATACCCATCTGCGTCATTACTTTATACTTTCGGGCCGCTTCCGTGAGCTGACGGACTTCGTAAACATCGTGCGCAAGGGGCTTCTGGCAATAGACGTGCTTGCCCATCTTGATAGCCATCATAGCCGCAACAGCGTGTGTGTTATCCGGTGTCGATACCGTGACCGCTTCGATATTTTTGTCTTCATTATCCAGCATTTTGCGGAAATCACGGTATTTTTTCGCATTAGGAAGACGTTTGAAAGTATCGGCTGCGTGTTTCCAATCGACGTCGCATAATGCGATTATGTTTTCGTTGCTCATTTGTCTGACATCACTGCCGCCCATACCGCCGACACCGATACAGGCCACGTTCAGCTTCTCGCTCGGCGATATATAGCGACGGCCTCCAAGCACGTGCCTGGGAACAAAGGTAGATGCTGCCGCTGCCGCCGCAGCACCCATAAACTCACGTCGTGAAAGTTTTCCGTTTTGTTTTTTGTTCAGGTTTTTCCTGTCTCTCATAACAATATTCCTTTTGTATCTTATAACCACCGCGCATTTATCGTTTTACAGACCA
>CAYUFX010000100.1:0-18930 GCA_964444135.1 uncultured Pirellulales bacterium
GTGCTCTTGATGACCGACGGCAATGCTACGGATATGGCTGAGCAATTCTACCCCGCACCAATTGCAGCCGAAGCGGCGCCGCCTACCACCGGAGCCGACAGATCGGGAGTACATCACCGCGGGACAATTGGTGCGGGGTCGGGTGTGCCGCCGGTTTACCCGGTCGTAATAGGTGGTCGGCGACCACTAAAAGATATCTCCCTAACAAATGTCTCTGTCAGCCAGACATCTTTCGAAGATGCTCCCGTGATGATCCAGGCCGACGTTGAGGCCTCCGGATACGCTGGCAAGGCCATCGCGGTGGATTTGCTCGAAAACTCAGGCAAAGTAGTGGAACGCCAAACACTCAAAATCTCCAAGAATGACGAGAAACAAGTATTTCGTTTTCGTCTGCGTCCGGACAAGACCGGCGTTTTGTTCTATCATCTTAACGTCACAGAAGCCGGGGCGAAGCCCTGGACTGGATCAGACCCAACATCGTCGGGCTCTCAGGATAGATTGTTGGAGCAACATGATGAATCATCATCGGAAGCGACACTGGCCAACAATAAACGTACACTTGTTGTGGACCGCGGCAAGGGACCGTACCGGATTCTGTATGTAACCGGCAGGCCGAACTGGGAATATAAATTCCTGCGACGGGCAATTAGTGAAGATGAGGAGGTGCAATTAGTGGGGCTGCTTCGTGTCGCAAGACGGGAGCCGAAATACGATTGGCGGGGACGCGCCGGTGAGGTGAGCAATCCACTGTATCGCGGATTTGATAACAAAGATGAGGAGCAGACCGAGCAGTACGACCAGCCGGTTTTCGTGCGCCTTAACACGCGTGATGCTGCGGAGCTTCGCGATGGATTTCCCAAAACACAAGAAGAGTTGTTCGGCTATCACGCGGTCATCCTCGACGACGTCGAAGCAGAATTCTTCTCGCATGACCAAATGGAACTGCTTCAGGAGTTCGTTGCCGAGCGCGGCGGTGGGTTCTTAATGCTCGGCGGGAAAGAATCGTTCCAACAGGGCAACTTCCATCGCACGCCCATCGGGCATATTCTGCCGGTTTATCTGGACCGGCTGGCCCAGCAGGAAACGGTCCCGCCAAAGGCGGGTTTGATACAGTCCAGGGCTTCGCCCTGGCGAGCCTACTTGAATCTGACTCGCGAAGGCTGGCTGCAGCCGTGGGCCAGATTATGCGACAATGAGCAGAATGAACTACAGCGGCTCCTGGAGATGCCCGCATTTCGTGTGCTCAATTGTGTGCGAGATATCAAGCCGGGTGCGCGAGTGCTCGCTACCGTCGGCGACGACCCGGCTCAACAGCTCCCTGCTTTGATTGTGCATAGATATGGTAACGGGCGGGCAGCGGCACTGACTATCGGCGATATTTGGCGCTGGGGTCTGAAACAAACCAAAATGCGTGATGACATGAATAGATTCTGGAGACAGACACTGCGGTGGCTTGTCGCAGACGTACCGAATCGGATTTCATTGCAGGCCACACATAAACCAGACCAGGTAAACCAACCGGTTGTATTTCAAGTTCGGGTCCGCAAGAAAAATTTCGAGCCGATGGATAATGTTTCAATTGCCATAGAAGTGCGTGACCCCCAAGAACAGAAGCTGCGACTGACTGCCGAACCTGTGCTCACTGAAAGCGGGCTGTTTGAGGCCACGTACATTCCCCGCTATAACGGCAGCTACCTTGCCCAGGCCGTTGTGAATGACGCCAACGGTACCGAGGTCGGCGACGCAAAGACCGGATGGGCTGTCGATCTCGAAGCCCATGAGTTTCGGTCGATCAGAACCAACCGGCCGCTGCTTGAAAGAATTGCTCGTCAGACTGGAGGTCAGGTTATTGAACTTGGCGCATTAGAGGACTTTGTTCGCAGCCTGCCCAGTCGGGATGCCCCCATTACGGATACCTGGATTAAGCCATTGTGGGATTTGCGGGGGATATTACCGGCCATTTTCCTGTTTATTCTGATGTGCTTTGCCGGTGAATGGACTCTACGCCGCTGGAAGGGGATGCCATGAAACTTGTAACAATACTGCTCGTCGGTATATTGATTGTCGATGTGGCTGCCTTCTCAGCAAATGTCGCCCCCGTGTTTTCGCAAGAAAGCAAGAACGGGGGTCAAGACTATCAAAAGCCCACTGTAATAGTTATCATCGGTGCTGCCGGGACTGAGGAGTATGGGGCGCAATTCGCCAGATGGGCCCGTCTGTGGGAGGAAGCTTGCTCAAAAGGTGATGCGAAATTTATCGCAATCGGTTTAGATAAGGCTGAGGGATTGTCGGACCAAAAGAGATTGCAGAAAATACTGAGCAACGAACAGAAACAAACCACAACTGCTTTGTGGCTGGTTCTAATCGGGCACGGAACTTTCGACGGCAGGACGGCGAAATTTAACCTCCGAGGCCCCGATATCTCGGCAGATGATCTGGCCGAATGGCTTATGCCATTGCTCAGACCTATTGTAGTGATTAACACCGCCTCGTCGAGCGCCCCTTTCTTAAGCAAGCTGTCTGCGCAGGGGCGTGTTGTGATCACCGCGACCAAGAGCGGCTACGAACAGAACTATACGCGTTTTGGCCAATATCTGGCCGGTGCGATCGCCGAGCCACAAGCGGACCTTGACAAGGATGGTCAGACTTCCCTGCTTGAGGCATTTCTGACCGCCTCCGGTCGCGTTGATGAATTCTACTCTGCCGCCGGTCGCCTCGTCACGGAGCATGCCCTGCTCGATGACAACGGAGATGGGCTGGGCACTCGCGCTGATTGGTTTCGAGGCATCCGACCTGTACAAACGGCCGAGGACAGCGCATCTCTTGATGGCTACCGCGCCCATCAGTTTCACATAGTCCACAGCGAAGCTGAGAATAAAATATCCCCTGGCCTGCGAGCGCAACGAGATCGCCTTGAGCTTGAAGTCATAAAACTGCGTGATGCAAAAGAGAAGTTTTCTGAAGATGAATATTTCTCGAAACTCGAAGCACTGCTCTACGATATCGCTCAAATCTACGAACAGACAAGCGAAGCTGATAATCGCAGCCAGAGATAGCGGCTCGTCCCTAATGGACAAGGTGAAAAAAGAAGAGAAACTAAAAACGGTTCAACGACATAGAATGGATAGACAACTCGCCGGTATTGCGAGATGACACTCCAACGCCCATTTGAATTAACGGAGAGGGCGGGATTCGAACCCGCGGTACGGGCGTTTACCCGTACGACGGTTTAGCAAACCGTTGCCTTAAGCCACTCGGCCACCTCTCCGAATAATTTTGTAGTAATCTACCTTGTATAGTCCCGTATTGCAAGAAAATTAGTGGCAAGCTCTATTATTTCGGTGCAGACAAGCAACAAGCGTTACAACGGTATGTAGAACAAGCCGCCTATCTGCATGCCGGCAAAGTCCCTGAGCCCAGGTATTCCGGTGGTGAGTTGTCGAAAGCCGCAGTTAAGACCCTGCATAGCCGGGTCTTGGACAACGAAGTCATCGATAGTCCGCCGAAATTTAGGGCGGCCAAGAAGATTACAATAAAAAGACAAGATAAGCCGACCTTCACTGTGTCGCAAGTTCGAAAGTCACTCCAAAATGCAAATCCTCAAATGAAGGCAACGATACGGCTGGGTTTGAACTGTGGACCGATATTTTGCTGAAAAACCAGAATTTAGCCTATAAACTGTTTAAAAAGCCCACATTAATCACATTTCACTTGACTTATTTTTTCTTACACGTAAGAATTCTTTGAAAGCAGGAGTGAAATATGAACAGGATTATTGGCCTAACAAAGCGGCCTATACCGAAAGGAGTCGCTTTCCAAGGGATGACTCTCGTCATAAGCAAGCTAAATAATAAATGCGGGGAATTCTTCCAGAATAAGCCCAAGTACTTTTTAAATCATAAGGATGCATAAAGTGTTTATTTTTTCAAGGAGGGCAAGCTAACAAGCAAAAACACACAACTGAAAAAATCGGGGCAATCATCCACCAAATACCATCAGTCAACAAGAATGTCCGCGCTGCGAGACTACCATTTATCTGAGAAGGTGTATGAGAACAAAAGATCGGTAATATATCGAGGAATCAGGGAAGATGATAAGCTGCCGGTTCCTGTGAGGCTTCTCAAACCGGAGCACACCACACGTGAAGAATTGGACTTATTTGATATGACTATGAAATGACAAAAGAACTAAATCTGCCTGGTGTAATAGGCCTTAATTGACAAGCTTGGAGAGAGGTTAGGCGTACAGAAAGATTAAAGCAAATGATAAACAGGCGGATTTGTAGCTGTTCAGCGTATCCTATTGAACAGTTTTTAGCTGCCTGATAACGAAACTCTTTTTTTAAAGGTTCTTATTGCAACCCACGGGGACGGAGTGTAATAAAATTTACGATTTGCAACAAATCAGTCGACGGCCGCTATTGAAACCGGATTTGTCTGGCAGATTTTGGAAGGTTGTCATTTCTCAAAAGAAACACGTCCAGAACCTCTCTGTTTTGGTCTGTGTTAATTTCCTTGTTGCTGGTTTGGGATTCATTACAAAAGTTAAGATCGCAAACACACTGGGCAAGGCCGACTTTGGACTTTTTGCGTATGGCTTAGCAATCGCTTCATATGGCGGAGCAATAATCCGCTTTGGACTCAACAGAACACTTGTTAGAGACCTTATACATTTTCCGAAGCGTCATGGACAGATTGTCGCATCAAGCCTTCTGCTGCGAGGCTTTATGTTTTTGGTAGTTACTCTGGCATTGCTTATCTGGAAGTTTTTCTCACCGGCGGTAAGCGATCTGACATGGGGTGTTGTTCTGCTTGTCTTTGGTCAGTCGATGCTCGGACTCGAACTGAAGGCCGTTTATGACAGTTGGGGCAAGATGGGTCGCCACGCCGTTTATAATTTTATTCAACGGTGTGTGTATTTTGTAGCGGTATGGCTTATGATAATACTGTCCCCGAAAAGTCTCAGCGTTTTCTGGCTGGGGATTTTTACTATTGCTACAGTAACCTTCTATATGATACTTCAGTGCAAATGGGCTTTTAATAGAATTGATTTTGGCAGGATAAGCAGGTCAATATTTGGTGCCACTCTTGCGTTGGCAAGAGGAAACCTGATTATCTGGTTTTCTACGTTAGGATGCCTTTCTTTCGGAATTATAAATCAGATCATATTGAAGCTTTATGAAGGCAAAGAATCATTGGGTGGTTACGCTGCTGCCTGGCAGATTATAACAATAGCAATGCTGTTTCTGAACCAGGTAGCACGCATTGGAAACCCCGCAACGGCAAGAATAACAAAGCCTGATATCAAAAAAACAAATCGAATAAAATTTCTTATAAAATATTCTACAATAATGTTTCTTGTTGTTTTTCCGGTCTGTCTTGCAACAATTATTTTCCCAGAAATGATTTTCAGACTGATCTATAAGCCGGAATATGCTTCCGCTGCTGGTGCTTTAAGGATAATGGGCATTTATACGATGATATACTCATTGGGGTTTGTTGCCTCACAGTATATTGTCTCCGCCCGAATGGAAAAAGTTTATTTTACAAGTGTTATTATTGGTGGTATCCTGAGTATTTCGCTCTGCCTTTTTTTGATTCCGAAGTTAGGGGGGATGGGCGCAGCGATATCGCTTCTAATTGCGCATGGCATATCCATGGGATTATACTGGGTTGCCATGATTGTGCATGTCCGAAATCATGAATAATATTACAGGCCATAAAAATGTATGCACTGAGGTTGTCGGTAAGAATCTCTGTATTGGTTGTGGGATTTGTGCCAGTATATGCCCAAGCGAAAACCTAAAAATCGAATTTAACAGATTTGGTGAGTATAATGCTCTTGAAATCGGTAATAGCTGTGGGGAAAAATGTAATCTATGCTTAAAGGTGTGCCCATTCTATAACAACAAAGATAACGAGGACACATTGGGTCAAAAGCTTTTTGCAGAGACGCCTGGAATTAAACATACACCGGAAACCGGCTACTATTTAGATGCCTTTGTTGGATATTCTAATGTTAAAAGTCACCGTGAAAATGGGGCATCTGGCGGTTTGGCAACGTGGACATCGGAAAAATTACTTGCTGATAACCTTATTGACCATGTGGCTTGCGTATCTCCAAACGATGACCCCGAAAAATTATTTAAGTTTAAGATATGTAACACCCCTAAGGAAGTTCGTGAATGTTCCCGTTCCTGTTATTATCCTGTCGAAACAAGCGAGGTTATCCGCCATATTCTTCAAAACGAAGGTCGGTATGCGATTATTGGCCTGCCGTGTGTTTGTAAGGCCATTCGTTTGGCAATGCAATCGATTCCAAAACTTCAAGGCAGGATAAAGTTCGTATTGGGCTTAGTCTGTGGCCAGACAAAGAGCAAATTCTTCGCTGAATATGTCTGCGGATTGGGTGGCGGGGACCCTCATTGCCTCAAGCAAGTTACGTTTCGTATCAAAGACCCAAACCGTCCGGCGTCAAATTTTGGAATGAAATTTGTCTCTGAAAACGGAATGAATCCGAGACGTGAAGGTGTAGTTTTCTGGACTGATGGTATGAATCGAATTTGGTTTGACCGCTACTTCACACCGAATGCCTGTAATTTTTGTGATGATATTTTCGCTGAATGTGCCGACGTGACATTTATGGATGCCTGGCTGCCTGAGTATTCCGCTGATTGGAGAGGACACAGTATCGTACTGCTGCGGAATGAAAATCTATCTGAAATCCTGGCCGCAGGTGCAGAGAAATGTCTTGAGATATCCGGTCTGGGTATTGAGGATATTATCAAGAGCCAGCAAGGTGTTCTTGATGCGAAGCGGAAAGACCTCAAAACCAGGTTGGAAATTGCATCCGCAAAAGGTGAACCCGTTCCAAATACAAGGTTGGAACTTATCAGGCGATCTTTTGAGATTTGCAAAGAGAGGCTTGTAAAAGCATGTTTTGATATCTCACAAGAAAGCGGCAAGGCCTGGACTGAAGCTGATAAGGATATTCAAATATTTAACAGGATGATGTCGGATTTACAGCAGGAGATTAACACTGCAAAGAGAAAATCAGAATACTTTCGCATTCCCAACGCCATTATTAGAAGACTTATAAAGAAGGTGTGTGGATGAATATGAACAGGCCTGATTTTTTATTTGTTGGCAACGGCTCATATTTAAATCGCGGCTGTGAAGCAATCGTTCGTGGAACAGCACGAATATTAAGAAACGCATTTGATAATCCACGGATTATAAACGCCAATTTCGACGTTACAAAACCTGTTTTTTTGCCAAATGAGCGAGATACAAGCATCATTCACCAACCAATTCAGGTGCCAAGACAATGGAGTCCGAAATGGATTGCAAAAAACACTTTTCGATTTACGATACCTAAGTTAGAGCAACAGACTCTGTTCGGTTCTATTAAGAATGCTATTTTGGCAAGTGAAGCGGTTTTGTCGATCGGTGGCGACAATTACACGCTTGATTATGGTGTCCCCCACCCATTTATAGCGTTAGATTCGTATGTCAAAAGGTTGGAAAGACCACTGATTATCTGGGGAGCTTCCATAGGACCATTTGATAGTATTCCAAAATTTGCGAAGCGCATTCTTTTGCATCTAAGGTCGGATGTAACTGCAATTTTTGTTCGAGAAGAAGTGACCCGTCAATATCTTCTAAAGCACGGAATATCCGAAAATGCGATACCTATGGCAGACCCTGCATTTGTGATGGAGGCTGAAAGTGTATCCGAAGATAAAATGGGGCTTTCGCTGCCTAATGATGCCATTGGCCTGAATATCAGCCCTCTTATGGCGAAGTGGGTTACTCATGGCAATGTTAAAGCCTGGATGCTTAGAAGCGTTGAGATTGTCCGAAATATGAGACGAAGTTTTGATATGCCGATAGTTCTCATTCCTCATGATACTAGACCTCATACTAATGACTACAAGTTTATGCGTGAAGTTTTGGAAAACTTGGGAGCGGACTGCTCCGGCATACTTTTACTACCGGAGGATCTTACTGCGGCAGAAACCAAGTGGATTATTTCCCGCATGAATTGTATGATCGCCGCCAGGACTCATGCAAGCATAGCAGCTCTTTCTTCCTGTGTTCCGACTGTAAGCCTAGCATACAGCCACAAGGCCGAAGGAATCAATAAACAAATTTTTGGCCACACGGATTTTTTGCTAACATCAAACAACATAACAGAAAATAGCGTGGCCCAGATTGTTGAAGACACACTCAAAAGGAAAGATGAAATTCGGGACCAGTTAAGAAAGACTGTGCCTAAAGTGCAACGAAGCGCGCTAAATGCCGGCCAGATATTAGTCGACCTACTTAAAGCTTTTCCGCGAGGCGCGAGCGGCATTAAGGAACGTGGGAAAAAATATGAAAAGGAATGACATTACAGTAATAATTCCTACATACAACCGTGCAAAAGAATTGCAATTAACCCTTCCAAGCTATATAGAGAATAAGAGGATTAAGAAAATATTGATAGTTAATAATGGCTCAGTAGATGAAACCTCTGACGTGATCGCTTCCTTCCAAAAAGACAGTGATTTTGTTAAAGAAATTAAGATTAAGGATAAAACTGGCGCGCAGAAAGCCCGCATGATCGGTATTTCAGAAGCAGATACAGAATATATTCTCTTAGGTGAAGATGATGTCTATTTGGCACCGAACTATACTAATATCCTTCACGAACAACTCAACAGCTTTTCGTGTGACATTATTTCAGGCAATTTGATTCCCATCAGGATTGATTCAAATTGTCGGATCGAAAGATACATAAATAGCAATAATGAACGGCCTGGTTGGCCGCAAGATTTTAAGCCTTTTCGAATACCCGAAGAAAAGTTTAAGTCAGGCAAAGCATTGGCAGTTCCTTTTACGCACGCCATCGCACTGGTAAAAAGGAAGCTATTCAACGAGGTGTCTTTTGACCCTTGGTATTCGGGAAACGGATTCCGTGAAGAAACAGATTTTTTTCTGTCAGCCCGTAAAATCGGCGCGAAAATCCTTTTTACGCCCGATACATCCTGCTACCATATAAGAGGGTCAATGAGTAAAAAAGGGGGACAGAGGACAAATCGTCTGTTAGTCGAATTCTGGGCTATGTACAATACGTGGTATATGCTGAAAAAACACCGGGACATTCTATCGACCGACCTGAAGCTCAGATACGGTCCTTTGCTCACCACATTTTTGTACATGTTGCACAGAGAGTATTATTATTTGCTGCGATTTGCTAAACTAGAATAACTATAGCGTCAATTAGATATCTGAAACGTTGGAGTGTTGAAACCTGTAATACAAAATAAGTGGTTCTTTTTGCTGACGAGCCCGGCTTTTATATTTCTGTTTCTCTATGTATTTATGTACATTTTTTCAATTATACCGAGCGATTCAGAAAACGTTATTAAGCTGCGAGACCATATTAGTATTTACGGAGTAATATTCCATTTCATAACTGCAGCTGCTTTTCTTTTAGGTGCCCATGCAGCAATGTATAACTATCACTTTTACGGAACTAGGAAGAAGTTTTATGTGGCAAAGCGGAGGCTTTTTTCTAATCTGATATATTTTTATTGTATAGTCGGTATCGGCGTCGTTCTTTGGCAGATTAGTGCGTCTATATCTCTGACAGATTATTTGCGAGAATTGGTCACTTATATTAAGGTTCAAGACGATTCCAATGCGATTCGTAAGTACTTTTTGCGAACAAGGGAAACTGGCGGTCTGCCAGGGATAATCAAGATGTTTTCCTATTTACCGTTATCGGCCCTGTATATGGTTTTAGCCAGGGAAAGCATTAGAAACAGATTTGATGACACGAAGGGCATACTAATAAGTTCCGGTGCCAAAAGATATATATCTGTGATTCTTATCACAATACTTATTCGTTCTTTGTTCACACTTGATAGAGTTTTAATTGGCAGCGTTTTTATAATAACAATATACTACTTTGTCTTCAATATCAGAAGATGCGGGAAAATCATAGGGCATTCAAAGAAAAGGTTGTTTTTCCTCTTTGCTATACTGGTGTCTACCGCTACCTTTTTGCATGTTATCAGCTTGATTCGTCAAGCAAGAAGTTTCAAAGATGTGCTTGCACAATATTCTTCGTTAGGACTGGCAAATTTGTCTATCCTGTTCGAGTCTAATTTTGACCATACGCTGGGTCGTAATCTTTTTTATGTAGTGAGATTTCCGCTGGAGTACATTGGACTGGCCGACGCTCTTTTCACTCCTGACAAAGCGGCATGGGTGTGGAATCCTGCGAGGTATTTGACTGCTTATGCATATCAGGATTTTGGTATATTTTGCATTTTGTTTTTCTTTGTCTTCGGTTTCTTCACAACAGTAATACACCTAAAGGCCTGGTACAAATCAAATCCATATATTTTGGTTGCTTTATTCGCCCTAATTTTTATTATTGCGACCTGCATAGTAGTGCCCATTTTTAGAGGTCCTGAATGGTGGGTTAGTCTGTTAATGGCGATGTTCGGCGTGAAGCTAACTTGTGCAAAAACGAGCATCAAGAACGACCAGAGTGGAGAATCAGCACTTGTAGTCTGTCAACATTGTTAATTGCAGTTGAAATGGGAAATGTCAGTTAAGTAAATAAGAAGCTCCGTATTGCGGGGCGGATAGGATAAGCATGGTTGTAGGTTGGCTTATTTGTAAAAAGTTGCTAAGAAGAATTCTTGTAAGCATTCGATATATAACGGCGTCGATATTGCCGGAAGAGTTGCGGTTAAGAATTTGGCGCAGAAGACTTGTAAGGATAATCAGGACAGATATTTCAACCGTTATTAGCCATCTTATTCAAGATGGCGATGTTATAATCGACGTCGGTGCTAACGTCGGGTCATTTACTCAAATCATATTGGAGAGATTCCCAAATTGTAAAGCATATCTTTTTGAGCCAGTTCCTAAATATTATGACTTTTGCAGGAGGAACTTCTCAGGGTTCGGGAATGTTACAGTGGAGAATTACGCCTTATCAGACAAGAAAGGCAATGCAACGATATACTGGATAAGACCAACCTTGGTTGGAACACTGTTGTCAAGGAAAAACCGACAAGAGGGATGAAGCCATTACGAATTAATGAAATAACTTTCGACGAGTACGCGAGAAACGGATTAGATAAGATACATTTGATTAAAATAGATGTTGAAGGAGCAGAGTTCTCAGTTTTGAAGGGTATGAAAGAGACACTTGAGAGATTAGACAAAAAACCCTATATTCTTTTGGAAGTCGGATGGGGGAGAGGTAACCATCCCTTTTGGGATCAAGAGGTGGCAGTTTTTGAATGGTTGTTCGATAATGGATACGAAAGATTTGATTACAATGGCATAAGTTCAACAAAAGATGTAATCATAGCTCCAAAAGCTCGTGATACCTAATTGGCGTTTAGCCAAATTCGTCGCATTAATATCTTTATTTTCAAGTACTTAAAAATTAAATACGACTTCATCCCAAAAGGTCAAGCTGCACGAAACTCATTGGAACGACTCAAGGATGGCTTAGATGCGCAAGACTGTTGACAAACATAAAGCAGCCAAGATATATTTTAATAGCCGACGGCTTATTCTCTTGAGTCTTCTTGACAGACTTCTTTCTTTCCTATATCTGTTTAAACGTTCATCTCCAATTAATCATGATGGCAAGCAATACAAGAAAATCCTGATTCTTGAATCGCATCTAATAGGCGATGTGATAATGGGGATCCCTGCCTACAGGGCAATCCGCCAGAAGTTTCTTGATTCAAAACTGATTTTCTGTGGCAACCGGTGGGGAAAGGATCTGTTAAAAGATCAAGAACTATTTGATAAATTTTTTATCACTCGCATTCCATGGTCAACATACGATTACTCACTTTCAAACTTAAGGCGATTGTTTTCTCAAATCAGACAATTAAGAAAATTAAAGATTGATATAGCTCTGGATTTTCGCGGCGACATAAGAAACATATTTTTGTTGCGATTAATTGGGGCCAGAAGAAGAGTCGGTTATGATTTTACCGGCGGGGCATACTGGTTAACTGATATCGTACCTGCTCCTGGAAAATGGCATCTGATTGAGAGGAATTTAAATGTAGTAAGATACTTAGGAGCTGAAAACGGTAAGGATGTTCCCAGCCTTCGCGTTCCGGAGGCAAAGATACAAGCTGCAAAAAAATACTTCGACAGCCGAGATTTAGATAATATTGTTTTTTTACATCCCGGAGCAAGCCAGCCTAAAAGACTTTGGCCACCCGAGCGATTCGCCCGGATTGTGGAATACTTAGATAACAAAGGCTATTCGCCGGTACTGCTATCCCCACCAAATAACAAATCTATGGTCGAATCTATCAAGAATAATTGCCGCATAACTATTCCTGTATTATCGGTACGGTTAAGCGACATAGCAGCTTATCTGGCCTGTGGCGAGGCTTTCATAGGGCTGGACAGTGGCATTGGTCATATAGCAGCCGCTCTTGGAAAAAATGTCATTATATTGTTTGGTCCACAGCCCCCCTCCATAGCTTGCCCTCGGGGCAGCGGGAAGATCGCAACGGTCATCAAAGGCGATTTTGCTTGTCGCCCCTGTCATAAACAGGTCTGTGATCTTAACAATGCCTGTATGAAAGCAATTCAAGTAGAAGATGTAATAGAATCAATAGACGAAATCGAAAATGTCTAAACAGATAATTTCTGAGATAAAATGAAGCTTTCTATAGTAACAGTTTGTTTGAATAGTGTGGAGACTATTGAAGATACTATAAAAAGTGTTCTAATCCAGGATTATGAGGATATCGAACACATCGTTGTCGATGGGGGCTCTACAGATGGTACTCTTGGTATTATAAACAGATACAAAAACGACATAGCCAAAGTGATATCAGAGCCGGACACGGCTATTTATGAGGCTATGAATAAAGGAATCAAGTTGTCAACCGGCGATATTATAGCTACTTTGAATAGCGATGATATGTATGCCGACCAGACTATTGTTAGCCAAATAGTAGAATTTATGCAGAGTAATGATTTGGATGCTGCGTACGGAGACCTGATATACGTAGACCGTGATGATACTGGATATATCAAGCGTTTCTGGAATCCTGGAGAGTATAAGAAAGGTGCATTTGCTAAAGGCTGGACCATACCACATCCGACTTTTTTCTGTCGGAGAGAAATTTTTGAAAAATTTGGACTATACAATGACAAATTCCAGATTGCAGCCGATTTTGATTTGATGCTGCGTTTCATTGAAAAATACAAAATTAAAGTCGATTATCTACCAAAGGTGATTGCAAAGATGCGTACAGGAGGCAAAGCAAACGTCCTGAATGGCATTATTCGTGGTAACATGGAAATCATCAGAGCTTTTCGAATTAACGGTTTACGTCTATCTCCTTTATTTTTTATCTTCAAACCAATAACAAAAATATCTCAACTCTTTATGAGGCCTGAAGGTATAGAATAACATTTCATTGGCTTGCAAATAGAAGTAAAAAAATATGTGGCTGACTGTTGATGTAAAGGTAAAAGGTTGGCAATATATTAAGTTATTGGGAATTAATAGAAACTGCTTTTAAATTTGATTTGACACAATAAGACCAGATCAAGTTTTTCTATGATAGTGAAAATCTTATTATTTCTGGTAGATGCAGTTTTAATTAATATTGCGTTCCTCCTATCCTTTCTTATAAGATATGGAACAGACATCCCTGATTACAACTTCAATTCTTATAAAGGCAATTTCCTTTTTCTGACGTTCATGTACATGCTGGCATTTGGTTTCACAAGATTTTTCAGGAACAGATTCCAGTCACACTGGGATTTATTTAAACGAATTACCCATAGCATGGCATTGGGGACACTTTTCGGCATAGCCCTCGTATATGTTTTCAGAGCCCAGTGGTCCACATTTCCTACAAGTATCTTCCTCATTTCCTTTCCAGTTGGCTTAATTATTATCTTTCTATCCAACGACCTGATTCTAAATTTAGCAGGGAGAATCAGGAAAAAAATAATCATTATTGGACAAGAAAGCGATACAGAAGCTATTGAGAACAACAAGCATGTTGAGAAAATATATATAGATAAAATCGAGGACCTTGTGTGGTATAAGGATGCAGACGAGGTTGTGATATGTGAACGAATCCGCGAAGACAAGCAGATGAACCTCCTGATTTATCTCTTGCTAAGATTAAAAGTCAACGTGCTATTTAGCCCGTCCATTTATGCAGAATTGCTTTCAGGAAATGTAATGGACGAAAACTCGATACAATTCCTTGCGACATTCCTTGGAAGAAAATCCGACAGTGAGGAATTCTTGATAAGGGCTTTGGATGTATTAGGCAGCGCCTTTACGCTTATCCTTCTAAGCCCATTGATGCTATTGGTCATGCTACTTATAAGACTTACTTCATCTGGGCCTGTTTTGTACAAACAGAGCAGGATTAGTAAAGACGGCAAAACCTTCACTATGTATAAATTCAAGACAATGATTAATGATGCTGAAAAGCAAACAGGTCCTGTTTTAGCCGGAGAAAATGACCCAAGAGTTACGAGAATCGGCCGTTTTCTAAGACGCACCCGTATTGATGAGCTTCCCCAATTGTTAAATGTTATACGAGGCGATATGAGTCTTGTTGGACCGAGACCCGAACGGCTCCACTTTGTGAAACGGCACAAGGCACTGAGGGAAATACGGCTGGCGGTAAAACCCGGCCTGACCGGTCTTGCGCAGATAAGAAATGCTTATGACTTACACCCCAACCATAAAGTAAAATACGATTATTTGTATATTCAACGAAGATCTTTCCTGTTGAACCTGTATATTTTGGCAAAAACAATTCCTGTCGTATTGCTGAAGAAGGGCTGGTAGTCTAAACCATGAGGAAACGAACTGGTGTTACAAAAACCGCCGACTTTTTGTAATGACCAGCCGAGTGGAAGCTCTTTCATTGATAGCCCTTGAGGCTATGTCAAGGGATTGCATATGTATAACAGCAGATTTCTCCTGTTTGCCGGAGGTTTTTGAAAATACCGCCGTTTACTATTCACCAAAAATAGCAGGTTCTTGGCAGAAACAACTCAAACTACACTGGCCCGGAGCGACCGTCAACGAAATGGAATGTATGGATTGATAAGGAAACGCGTTGCAGAGTTTCCTTCCTTGGACGAAACTGTCGAAAAAACTGTTAACGAACTCAAACTTGCTGTCGAAAGAAATAATCCCAAATAAACCGGCACCGGTGTTTGACTCTCTTGGCAATAAACACCGTATATCTCAATCACAACACTTCGTAAATAATTAGCCTGTTTTTTTTCCTCCGCTTATCCAGCCATAACGATAGCTTTTCCTGCACAACCCTGCCCACTTTTAGCTGTTCATTTTCATCCTCCCCAAGACTCACAATATAGTCAACCCCTTCAAAAGCATTCTTACTCTTACTGACTAACGTGTTTCGTTCCGCATAAAAACCTATTCGACTGTCTGGCACGACAATTAAGTCTTCTTGAGTTGTGTTCTCCTTTAGCCACCTCACGGCATCTCTGTAACCTTGCTTTTCAATACTTATAGGTCTGAACAATTTAGGCATACAAATACCCGCACCAACTCCCACCAGAATAAAAAACCATAGCTGGGGATTAGGATTATTCACTAATGACCCTTTGGAAAACCTGCTGCTTAGCCAATCGGCAGATATTTGCAAACCGATGGGCACATAAAAAATTGAGCACACAACCAGCGGCAGACAATGCCTCCTGCTTATGTATCCATAGCCGTAATATAGCAGTATCATCATAATAACATTAAGTGCTATAAAAACTGGCACAAAAAATCTCTCGATGTCTGTTGCCTTGGATTGTTTGTGGAAACGGGAATAAATGCCTATTACCAGTGCCAACGCAAAAAAGTACATTAAATTATCACTGATTTTTACGATAAGCCTGTAAATCGCTTTTGCTACATTGCTTGGCAAGCTCGCAGTTGCATATACGTCATTGTGACTGTCAATGTCTTCTTTTACAGCCCTCTGTGATTGAGAATCGTAAGAAAAACTAATGAGGTGCTCAAGTTTTGTCGGAAGGATTCTTCCTCTTGCTTTCATGTACGGTCCTGCAGGCATAGCAAAACCAATCAGGAGAATGAGAAAAGCACAGACCACTCTGGGCCTGTTCATATTATGCGTTGGCAGGAACAATCTAATCGATAGCCAAAGAGCTCCATATATAACCAACTGTGCGCATTCAGGTCGGATTATATATCCGAGTCCTCCAGCCAGGCCGACTATTCCAAACATCCACCATTTGCCTTGCTTTGCTCCCCAAAGCAGAAGTAGAAAACCCGCGGCCAAAAATAGAACATGCGGCCAATCTCTCAATGCATCACTTCCAAACTCCGCAGGATAAGGCAGTATTATGAGGATAAGAGTCGCCCAGAAACTTCTTTGGCTTCCAACCAAAAACTTTCCTATAAAATATAAAGGAATTAATGCAATTAATCTGCATAACAACGTTACGCTTTGGGCCGTATATATCCAGGTTAATACTGATGAGTTATCGGTAAACAGAGTCACGAATTTATGAGCTGCAAAAATGAGAAATGGATAGCCGGGAGGATGCCCCTTTATAACACCAACGGGGTCGCTTGAAAGCTTTTGTGCCCGCTCAATGTAATAGACGCCGTCCTTGGCAATAAGGACTGTTGTGGCAATTAAGTAAACACCGAATACGGATGCGATAAAAATAATAATAAGTAAGTTAATGACATCGTCTTTATGTTCTTCATATTTAGCTTCTAACGTAGCCGCCATAATACTCACTTGCATCGACTTTATGTACTCGTTGTTCGCCGATGTCAAATATGAATTCTCACCGGTGAGATTATTATTTTATCGTTTGCTCATAAGGTCTTGCTCCCGTTTTTGGTACCAAGTCTTATGAGAGGTTTTCACATTCTTTCTCCCCGTCCTGGGGCAGGCGGAGCATAGCCTGGCCCAGAACAACAAACCGCCGCAAACGCTGCCGGAGCCATGCAGCCTCACGACAAGTCGGGACTGTTTGGCCGGTAGTGATTATAATCCATTCGCCACGACCCAATTCTATCGCGGGCATCGGCCAGTGACAAGAAACAATTTTGATTTAAACACTCGGCTCTAAATTTGCCGTTGAACGACTCTATAAACGCATTATCTGCACTATTGACGATATTCACAAATTGCTAAGTGCTGGAATCAGCACTTTCTCAGATAAATGGTAGTCGCGCAGCGCGAACATTCTTGCTGACTGATGGTATTTGGTGGATGATTGCCCCGATTTTTTCAGTTGCGTGTTTTCTGCTGACTTAACGACGGTGCTTTTCGTATTGTCGCCGCACATACCTTGTATTCCGGTATCTTGGCCAAGGGGTCCAGGGCGTCGATCGTCAGCATATTGGCGGGACCTTCGCAGAAATGAAAGGGCATGAACAGCCAGCCCTTTTCGATATTTTTAGTGACCTTTGCCAGCGTTGATACCTTGCCGCGGCGGGTGACTACCTCGACACTGTCACCGTCGGCAATTCCAAGTTTGCCGGCATCTTTGATGTGTATTTCCACGTAGCCGGTTGGTGAAACCTGGTTTATAGCGGCTGATTTTCTGGTCATCGTGCCGGTGTGGAACTGATATAATTGCCTGCCGGTTGATAGCACAAAGGGGAATTTGGCGTTGGGAGACTCGGCCGGGGCTTTGAAGGAGACGGTGTGGAATTTGCCCTTTCCTCTGGTAAAGCGACCCTTGTGTAGATACTTTGTGCCGGGGTGTTCCTTGTCCGGACAGGGCCATTGCAAGCCGACCAAATCAATCCGGTCAAAGGAGATACCACCATAGATGGGCGTGACTGAGGCAATTTCATCCATAATCTGCCCGGCGGAGTCGTAACTCATTGGATAGCCGAGTCTTGTCGAAACATCGCAGATTGTTTCCCAATCGCTACGGGATTGGCCGGGCGGGGTGACGGCGGCGCGGACACGCTGAACTCGGCGTTCGGTATTTGTGAATGTGCCGTCCTTTTCGGCAAAGCAGACCGAGGGCAGAACCACGTCGGCATATTGGGCTGTCTCGGAGAGGAAGATATCCTGCACGAGAAGAAAATCGACCGTCTCGAGGGCCTTTCGTGTTCTGTTGAGGTTTGGGTCGGAAAGTGCGGGATTCTCGCCCATTATGTAGATTGCCTTTATGTCGCCTGTCTCTACGGCGTGGAAGAACTCGACAACAGTGAGCCCCTTTTTAGGAGAAAGCTTTTTTGACCAGGCTTTTTCAAACTTGGCCTGAATTTTAGAGTCCTCAACCGACTGATAGCCGGGATAGACGTTGGGCAAAGCACCGAGGTCACAGGCGCCCTGGACGTTGTTTTGGCCACGTAGCGGATTTACGCCGGTCGATTCTTTGCCGACGTTGCCGGTGAGCATTGAGAGATTGGCAAGTGATAGGACGTTGTCGGTACCGGTAGTGTGCTGAGTGATGCCCATACTATAAACGATACTGGCTGTTGAAGCACCGGCATATATCCTCGCGGCCTGGCGGATTTTTTCGGCGGGGACGGTCGTAATCTCCTCAGCCATTTCCGGCGTGAAATCTTTCACCGCATTAGCAAATTCACTAAAACCCTCTGTCCGGTCATTTATGAAATCGCTATCGTGCAGTTTTTCACTTATTATTACGTTCATCATAGCGTTTATGAGGGCAACATCCGTGCCGGGTTTTTGAGGAAGGTGCAACTCGGCGTATCGGACAAGGTCGATTTGACGCGGGTCGGCCACTATAAGCTTGGTGTCGTTCTTGACAACCGCCTCTTTTATATTGAGAGCGATGACGGGATGGGCCTCAGAGGTGTTCGAGCCTATTACAAATATGCAGCCGGCATTCTTAAGCTCATCAATCGAGTTGGTCATAGCACCAC